>NZ_JBVAYE010000005.1:0-173679 GCF_055413545.1 Lactiplantibacillus sp. 3062 | reverse complement strand
GATATACTCCAGTGAAATTATTGGTTTAAATAAAATAGAGTAACCGTGAGCTTGATAAAGATTAAGGTAGGTCAGATTTTTACTAGTTGGTAACTGATTGTTTTTGCAATGTAGTTAAAAATATAGCTATAATCATATTTGACAAGACTAATTTTAGTGACTTCTGGGAAGACAAAATTGCGTCTAAATTATTAGACGGTAAGAACGTTATCATTGCTGCCCACGGTAACTCACTCCGCGCCCCTTTCGAAGTACATCGAACGCATCTCCTATGATGACATCATGGACTTAGAATGGCTACTGATGAACCAGTTGTTTATGACTTCGACGAAAAGTTGAACGTTTTAGGCAAAGAAAAGTTAGGCAAATAATTAATAGTTATTCACTGATTTTTAGAGCACTCTGGATTGAAGTCAATATTTGAGACAGATTTTAAGAGACATTCAGAACCGCGTTTACCTTCCACAGCTCAAATAAATCATTAATCGCGATTAATAACTTATTTGAACCCTGGAAAGCATTAAATCAGGCGGCCATTTGGCTCGTAAGTGTTGCAATTTCAACTTGTAAGGGGGTCTGGTAGCCCAGTGAACTATGAATTCTCTTCCTATTGTAGAAAGCATGCACATATTCAAAAAGGACGGCAGCGGCAGTTTCATAATCTTCAAAGACCGGCACTGGATAAACACATTCCTTTTTGAGGGAAGCGTGAAAGGATTCCATTGGCGCATTATCATACGGACAACCCTTACGGCTGTATGAGTGGCGGATATGTAGCTCAGTTAAACGTTGATTGTAATCATCGCTGGTATACTGTGATCCTAAATCCGTATGGATAATCAGGTCCCCAGTAATGGTTCGATTTTTAACCGCGCTTTCAAGGGTCTTTAAGACTAAATCAGTAGCCATCTTTTTTGAGAACGAATAGCCGATAATCCGTCGTGAGTGCAGGTCCATGATGGTTGATAAGTAACACCAGCCATTACGCTTCGTTTGAATATAGGTCATATCAGCGGTCCATTTTTGATTTAAACCAGTGGTCGAGAAATCCTGCTTAAGCAAGTTGGGACGCTGTTCAACCTTGGTTTTGGAAGCCGAAGCCGCTTTCCACTTATTGACGGTAACGGAGTGGATATCCAGTTCCTTCATGAGCCAGGAAATCCGTCGTGGACTGCACCGAAGCTGCAGTTGTTGAAGTTCCAGATTCAATTCATGGTGGATCTTCATAACACCGTATCGCTGCTTAAATTCCGCAAAGATCCGCAGAATCCGTTGTTTCAAGCCCGCATCTTCGGCCCGGCGTTTTGAAGGTTTGGGGGATCGATAACGATAATACTGAGCTCTGGAAACACCGAGGATTCGGCACATCTTGGTTACCTGGTGGTGATGGCTTTCTTGGTGAATGTAATCAAAGATATTGGTTACTTCTGCGCAAGGAAGCCCAGGGCTTTTTTTAGGATTTCGTTCTCCTCAGACAGCGAAGCCAGTCGCTTTTCCATCGCTTTGATTTCGTCTGGCGATTTACCGGATTGAGTTTTGGCCTGGCCCTGGATCCACTTATGAACTGTTGAATAGCCAATGCCATATTCTCTGGCCAGTTGGGCAGCTGATTCGCCTTGCTTATATAGGTTGATAATGTTTTGTTTGAATTCTTTGTCGTAACGAGTTGGCATGTAAAAATTCCTTCCTTTTGAGAGATGATTTATTCATTATACCCTCTCTTAAAAGTTGTCTCAGGAATCAGCTTACATCCAGCTCGTTGTTTAACTATTTTGAGCAACAACGCGATGTCAACGTCGGCTTCATTGATCAATTGTTGATGAGTGAGCCACTACCCGCCATTGCGGGAGAATTCATGGAACTACCGGCTGGTGCCCCTAGTCTGGTAGTCAAAGATGAAACTTATCTGACAACTGGTAAAATGCTGGCATTTTCAAAACAATATTATGATTATCGACGCGCCCGGTTATTCATGGTGAAAAAGATTCGCTGAGGTGGCTATTGATCTGTTGCGGGGATTACATAGGTGGGAGCCTGGTAATCCTTGTTTTTGTGTGGGGAGGGTGATGTTATAAGATGAAAATATAATTGCTTTTATGATGTTGATTTGGATATTGGCAAATATAGTTGAATAAGAGTGATTTAGTTAAGTTATTTTACCTCCAAATAAGATATAATTAACTTTGTATAAGTAAATAATGAACGATAATTATTGATATTTAGTAATGATTAAATGCGGGGGAAGTAAAATGCACTTTTGTCCAAATTGTGGTGTAAAAATAACAAATAAGGTCAACTTTTGTCCAAACTGTGGACAAAAATTAAATTCTATTGTCGAAACGACGGTAAGCACGACAAAATCAGAAAATGAAAGTGATAATCGTGCAGTTGTAGGGGAGAAAAAAGTTCAGCACAAATTTGTATCAGGTTCCCATGATGAACCATCTCGAGAGCAACAACTATTGAATGACCAATTAAGCAGAGCTTTGAAAACTTTATATTCCATATTATTAAGTACCTTTGATGCTCCACGTAGTAATGGTACGTTAGAACAAAACTTTGGACGAATTCGAGTTCGAAGTTCAGATAAAATTAAAGGGTATGATTCAGATGAATTAGCTAAGCGTGTGGAGCCACTCTGCCGACCCAATTATGTGGCAACTTCGGCAGATGTCCAATTCATTCAAGAATTAATGAAAAAATATGAAAATTATTTTCAGAAAAGCAAGCTTGAAAATATCTTAAATATGTTATCAGGACAATCAAGTACGGCGATTGTTGATGATAAACATTTAAATCGCGTTCAAGAATATTTACATGTGGACCGTGGCAATTTAGAGCAAGATTTTCATGATGTATTGATGCAGTTCAATAATCAACGCGGAAAGCTGGCGTTTTTGGTTGGAAATGTGGGTGACGGAAAATCCCACTTAATTGGGTATATGAAGTCACAGTACCCAGATGTTTTTAGTCTGAACAAAATAAATATTCATTACGATGCAACTGAAAGCTTTGACCCTCAAAAGACAGCGATGGACACACTAATGGAATTATTACAGCCGTTTTCTGATAATTATGTGGAGAATAATCGTGAAAATTGGGTCGTTGCCATTAATATGGGTATTTTGGTGAACCTAATCAACCGAATGAAAGCATCTGGACAATTTACTAAGCTATTGTCATTTTTGGCTGAGACGGGAATTACAGAACAATCGTCAAGTCTCCATATAACTAAGAACGACTTTTTTGAATTACTGTCGTTTCGTTCTTATCCTGTATTTCAAATTGATGAAACTGGGGTCAACAGTGCTTTTTATGATGAGCTATTCAGCAAAGTTACAGTGCAGTCTGAAAGTAATCCATTCTATAATGCATATCTTGAAGATAAAGAAAAACACATTGTCCATCTGACACACCATAATTATGAATTCTTTAGTAACAAAAACACGCAGAAAGCTTTGAAATACTTATTAATCAAGGTGCAAGTAGAATCTAAAGTGATCATTTCCACCCGAGCGTTATTGGAATTGATTCATGATATCCTGATTCCGGCTAAATTAGAAGAGCATCAAGTGATAAATTATGAAGGATCATTACCATACTTGTTATTTGCAGGTTTTGGCGACTCCCCGTTAATTAAGAAAATCAACGAATTTGATCCAATTGATTTTCAAAATGATCAGATTGAACGGCTGACAACTAAAGTCTATAGTTCGCAGCGGCAACTGAGTGATTTAGCGCACGATGTTTTAAATCGTGATGATCTTCAGAATATCCAATGGTTGTGGAGTTACATTAGTGAGGAAAGTGGAGATCCTAGTGGAAAAATCGATTTTAGTGAAAAAGTTGGATTGTTGATCCGGATTAAATATTTGGTTGATTATCAGGATGCTGCATTTAATGATCAGTATTACCTAGATTATTTGAAACTTATAAGAGATGCCAGAGAAAATGGACAACGGGCTGAGTCAGTACGACAATTATACAAGCTTATCAAGGCGTTTGTCTATCAGTGGTGCGGCAGTCCAAAGAGTGATTTTGTTTATACTTTTATTAACGAAGAGAAAAAGTTTGGGATTGCAATTCCATTTGATATGAACTTTACAGGTGTTACAGTAGTTGGAAATAATGTCGTTTTGAGTCTTAAAAATTCGGATGTTAACACAAGTTACTCGTTGTCCGTCGATTATGATTTATTCAAGCTGATTGAAACAGTGAATCAGGGGTATTTATTGAAGAATAAGGATAAGCGGCAATTTGTTAATGTTGCTAATTTCATTGAGAACATTATTAAGAGCAATCGAGCAGTCAAGGAAACTGTGATTGGAAATATTGAAACTAAGGAATTTTATCGTCTGACGGATGATGGCTTTGAAGTCGAAATGGAGGCTATGAATTAATGAATAACTTGGTGTCTGAGCTTGGCCGTGCACTGAATTTTGATAAAACACTGAAGTATAAGCATGATATCAGTACTTGGTTGCTACCGTTTTATACAAGAAATCCGGAGCGAGTAAAATTCACTGAAGGGTTTGGGGCCATTGTAGGAGTAATTGCCCGACAACTAAATGGTGAAAGCGTGGAAATGATTCAGAAACCTTTCGCACTGACGTCGACTTCTTTGGAGACCACTGTCGATACTGAAAAAGTGGCCGAGCTGTTTGATCGGAGCAATTATCAACAAATGCAAAGTGCTAAGTTACTACAGTATCAGCCACTATCAACGGATCAACAAAGCAAAGGTGAAATTAGGCTAGGCCTTTTTCTGATTCAACTGTTGAAACTACAGGATAACCAAGACTTTGTGAATGCATTTAAGGCCGAGCAACCGTTTAATTTGTATGAAAAGATTCTATACGAATCGTTAGCGAACTCGGATGAACATACTCAGGGAACTGATATGGTCTTTACTTTTTATGATCATGAATGGTTTAGTAAATGTTTTTCTAGAGATATTCAGCATTTCTTAACGAACAAAGACTATTTTTATCAACACATCGATGAACTACTAGAATTTTATTATTTCACGTATGTTATTCAATTAATCAGCCGTATTAGTGACGCAACAGAGCAAGAAACAATCATACCGCTCTACTTTACGTTGGAAAATGAACCTGTGTCGCAATCACGACTCTCAATTCAGCAAGGTTATCAATTAGTCTATCAGCACGGACAAGATTTATTAGTTGATATGGATGTTATAAATTACTTGAATGCGTTAATTCCAGCTGATTGTTTTTATTGGAAATCACAAATTTTAGATGAGACGTTCAAATATCGTATGGAACTAATGGATAATTTGAAGCAATTTATAGAAGCATATCGCGAACAAGTTCCAGAGGGAAAGCTAGATGATATCGAGTTTAATTATACAAGTTTGCCGTCTGCAATTAATACACTGAGAATGATCCTGGAAAAACAAAAGGGTGCTCCAGATTCACGATACGCTAAGTCATTGGACGAGATTGCGCAACAAGGATATATTCGGCAGCATGGTCGTTTAGGGCGCGTTTTTTCATTAAGTAATCAGACTGTATTGATGTTAACAGCTGCAATAGTTGGAAACCATAAGATGTTGTTAAAAGATGTTTTCAATGAGTTGCAACAACGCGGTGTCTATTTTGATCGCTTAAGTAGGGAAAGAGTCATTAGATTGTTTGAACGTGTCAATGTTTTGGAAAAACTGAGTGATAGTGGGGATGCACAATATGTTAAGGGAATACTATAAATTTTTAGGCAATCGGCTGATTGATTGGAGTCAAACAATCACTATACAGGCCGGAGACAGATATGTCTTAAACTTTGAGAATGATGATCAAGTAAGACAATTTATGAGCGTATTATCTGAATTTAATGACATTCATAATTTTCAGTTAATGGATGAGCAGTCTGGTCCTAATGCGCTGGCATTTGACATAGATACAGATAGTCATATGCAACTAGTTGTTGTTTCCACAGTTGAGGTGACCCCTGATTATTTAGTTAATTTGAGAAATAGAATTGGACAACAGCAAGGTGTTTGGGAAAATACGGCGCTATTGTTTGTCTCAAATAAAGTTTTGGATAGTATCAATAGCGGTGCTAAGGACATCGGGCGTCAAGGAGGACCTTTTAATACGGGCGCGCTTAAACGTAATGTGCAAGCTACTGTCGATAAGAGTGAAAAACTCAGTAAAGACGATAAAGATGTTCTGAAATTTATGGTGAAAACCATTTATGATGGTGAACAAGAGCTTACGTTAATGGATTTTGCTGATGTGTACGGCATCATCGAAAAAGGTGAGTTGTCTGATTCTGACTACATTCAAATGGGGTATTTTCAAGATCAGGATTTATCCACATATTCATCTAAGGAAGAACGCTTAGCGGAAAATCATGCTGATTACGTGAATATTAGCTTGGCACATGGCTTTGGCGATGTACGTTCTCGAATTACTAAGATTGTTGATGGTGAGAAGCTCATCAGTGATTTATCTGGCAATAATTGGCAATCTGTTAACTATAAGCAAATTTTGGCAGGAAAAGAACGGTTAAAGCAGAATAAGAAAATCAGTTTAGTGTATGATGCAGAAATAATGCAGGGAATCAATGAAGACATGCTAATTTGGGATCGTCCAAAAGGAACTAGCAAAGCTGGGCAACGAACACGTTATATTATCGTGTTTAATGATAAACACCAAAACAAATTAACGGTTAAATTCCCCTTCGACGCTACAGTTCAAGATAAATGGATTACTCAGTCCAAAATCAATCATAAGCACTATACGGTTGGAACACATAAGAATCAGTTAGTGGTTGACTTTTCTGATTTGAAAACTAATGAACCTGAAAGTGTCAAAGTACGATATCGACACCATGATATTGGTAGTCTAGGCTTTACTTTTAATATACTGATATTACCCTTTACTGACAACAAAATATTGGGGTTGCGCCCATATTACAGAGTTAAAGTTAAAGGGGAGAAAAAGGCTAACTTAGAGATACCGAGTGATATGGACGAACTAATTTTGGGCTCCGGGATTCAATCTAAAAAATTGAATGTTGATAAAACAAGCCAACTTGATAATCTGATGCTCGGTCCAAATGATCAATTAAAGGCCGATCTCAGTCAATTATCGCTTGATGATGATAATGAAAGCTTTACAGTAACACTAGGTAGTGTTCCACTCAATTTTAATGTCTTTGATAATGATGATAATAAAATTCAGCCTAAAAGTGCGCTAGATATTGAACGTTATCGTCGCGAACATTCATATGATGGTCATTATCAGAATCAGCGAATCATTTTTGGTAGTGAAATCAGTAGTGTTTTTAACAATCAGAAAACTTTTTTTGATTTAGAAGAGAAACAAATTAATACTGAAACACTGATTGAAGATGGTGCTGAAATTTCAGCGCAATTGACAGAGAAGTATCGGCATTTATTTGGTGTTTTGAAGAAACGTATGACATTGATGAGCTTAATTAATTGGGATCAAGAGGTCATTGAGAGTGTACGTGATATTTTGGCTGAAGTCGAACAAGAAATTACACATACTGAAGACGGTGTAGAGTTACCGACAGAAGTCCGCAACATAAGCCGAATCGGTGAACATTGGAACAGTAGCCATGAAGTTAGTTATTCCCCCCTCAATCCGATGCAATTAAGCTATCAGCTTCAGGTGGAAAGCGATGTTCATGATGAAAAACTCTCCAGAACCTTAGAGCAGAAGTTATCCCCAATCCATCTGGTACCGTTTTTGAAACGCAATCAACTTAACTATCGTGCGTTTACTTCGGAAAATGCGCCACGGTGGTTGTGCTATTCAGAAAACAATAGATCAAAGTTCAGTCGGGTTTCGCAAGCGATTATTACAGAACGACTCAAAGATTTTAAGAAGCATTTCAATTACTTGTTTGATATTAACCCTCAGAGTACTTATAATATCAAGTTTGTTAATGTTACTGATGAAAAGCCGTTAATTAAGAGTTTAGTTGATTATTTGTATTCGGAAATTGAACAAGTAACTAAACGTCGGCAGTCTATCAATGAAATCAATCCAGTTAATGTTTATATGTTACGCGCTAGCCACGATGCCGTTAATTCCGACTTTAATGGATTTTATCAATTGAGTAACCGAGATGAATTTGCTGACTTCTTCACTGAACCATTGAAGAAAAATAAAGAAGTTTCCGATGAAGAAGTTCTTGAGCTGATGAAAGAAAAAATCAATGTCTTTTATGATTTTGAACCAGACGAAGGCTTTCACATTACTTTCTATCAATTTGCAAATGAATTAACATTAGATGGTGCCGATAGGTCAAATCTAGAGATGAACTATTCTTTAAATGGTGTCATTGGTGGTACAGAGTACACCAGTATTCAAGACAGTTTAAAAGATGGATTTGGAACTAAGGGGCTAAATGATGGTGATAGTGCTCAAGTAGTTCATTTTGCAGAATCCTGGAACGAGTTATTAGTGGCGACGGCGCAGAAGCATGTTGCGATGACCCATGGTATGACGTTGACGAATAGTATTGAAGAAGTGGATAGTCGTGATTTTCAAGCTCAATTTGATAAAAGTAATTGGGTAACAGTATTAAATCCAGAAGTAAAATTGGATTATTTTAATAAGTTAAGCCAAGATATTTATGTCATTCATTATACAGACTACACGAATTCAGTAAATTATGAGTCAATCACATTAACAAAGCAAGTCGATCAGTATCGCACAATTTTATCTGAGAATTTGCCACAGAATATCAAGCAACGTAATAGTAGTTCGTATATTGATAATGTTATTAAGACATTTAATATGATCAATGGTGAGTGGCTATTGCGTTTAGTCAGTCATAGGCAGCAGAAAACGACAGTCAAAGAAAAACTGAGCATTCTGGCAGTTTCAAAAGAAATGTTGGGAATCCTTCAGCGGGATGATGTAATCTGGGTACCATTGTCCTTAGAAGAAATATTACGTGTTTCTGGATCATTTGTCGGTGAAAGTCGTTCTGATGCAATCTTTAGTGCAAAAAGCCTCGGAGCTAAAGGTAAAATATCTGATGACTTGTTATTCATGGGATTAAAGGAAGATGGAGCTCATTATGATGTGATGTTCTTGCCGACCGAAGTTAAGGTTGGTGTGAATTCCAGTACAGTTATTGATAAAGCAATTGAGCAAGTTCAGCATACCGCTGCAGTCTTGAATGAGACATTAGTAAAACAACAGAATTTTAAAGCAAAGTTCTACTTAGACTTTTTCATGAAACTATACTTTGCAAATGCTGCAAAGTTATACTCCAACGGTGAGATGGACTTGACTAGTTTTAATGGACTGATGTATGCCAAACAGCGGATTGTCCAAGGAGACATTGAAGTAAACCAATCAATGTTGAGTTGCTACCATAACAAATTCATCTTCTCATTGAAGACAGGTTATACGAACCGGCAAATTCGAATTATGGACGATTATACTTCGGTTGAAGTACCGGAAGATGATGCCTTTTCATTTGCTGGTCAAGAGACGCAATGGATAATTGATGAGATTCAAAATAATCACTTCGGTTTTGATCAACATCGGTTATTAACAAATGAAATGCTAATTAATGATATTGAAACTAAAAGTATACAAGCCGAGCAGGCTGAAGTGCATACGGAAAATGATGAAGCAGTACCAGATTCCGACAATGGAGAAGTGGAAGCAAATGAAATGACAGAAGCAGAAGCGCTTAGTTATCCCGGCAAGCACACTACGCTTCAAACTGTTGGTGATGTCTTCGAACCTGAGGGTAATGAGGTGTCACCAAATGAAAATCAATCACATGTTTCTGCTAAGGACGAAGACACATATAATAAATTGGACGAGGAAAATGATATGTTGGATGAGAAAGAAGAAATTGAGGCAACTCGTCGTATTCGTATTGGAACAATTGATGGTTCTACTAGTAAAGTGTACTGGGAGTATGGAAGTGATAAGCTAGCAAATCGACATATGCTGATTACTGGTAAATCAGGTCAAGGAAAGACATATTTCATTCAGACACTGTTGCTAGAGTTTTCAAAGGCAAAAATCGATACAGTGGTTATTGATTATACAGATAGTTACATGCCTGATCAACTAGACCCGACATTTAAAGAAAACGTCAATCAAATTAACCAGCATATTGTGCTTGCTGACGGGTTACCGATTAACCCATTTGCGCCACAGCGATTTGATATTGGCACTTATCACAAATTGGAGGACGCATCTGGCATTGCACAACGAGTTGCTGAGGTTTTGGATTTTGTCTTTAGTCTAGGCATTCAGCAAAAAAGTCGATTAGTCACTGTCATGACTAGTGGCCTTGAGGGCAATCCTAACTATACGTTTGCAACGTTGAAAAAGACGCTTCTGGATAGCGGCGAATCAATTGATACTAAGTTGTATGGAAGACTGCAAGCGTTACTGATGAGAGATCCGTTCACATACAAAGAGAATTTTGACTGGTCAAATTATTTTGGAACGACAGGGAAAACTAATATTATTCAACTAAGTGGTTATCCAGCTTCATTACAAAATGCAATGATTGAATTTCTATTATGGGATCTTATTAATTATGCCAAGCTTAATTCTGACAAAAAGTTAATTTATCCAATCTTTTTAGACGAGGTTCAGAATTTAAACTTTGATAAGGATTCTCCAACTGTTAAGATCCTACGAGAAGGTCGGAAATTTGGGTTCTCAGGATTATTTGCGACACAGTCTTTGAGTAGTATTAAAGGCGAAGTGGATGCAATTTATAACGCTGCAGAGCAGGTTCATTTCTTGCCTCCCGAGAGTCAAACTAAAGCAGTTGCAAAAATCCTAAGCTCCGATCGAGTTGAGCAGAATAAATTTGAACAAGAATTGACAACTTTGAAGAAAGGTCAGTGTGTCGTCAGCGGACCAGGATTAGTTGAAAAAGGCGACTTAGCTAAACAAGTGAACGTTGTGAAAATTGATGATTTAGCATCACGTTTAAGCTAGTCCATGATTATTTAGCACAGCTTGAAAGTTGCCTCTTCTACTTTTTGGCAATTTGAAATTGTTTTAGATGCGAAAGGTAACTGATAAAAAATCCCCCGAGTCGAATTTCCAACTCAGGGGATTTTTAATGCTCTCAGTACCAACACAATGCCAGTAAATCACAACTCACATCGCAATCCGCAACGCATCTAGGTACTAAAAATTAATTCAAATTAAGTGTCGCATCGTAGGTCTTAAAGTCGTTGTCATCATCGTAATCATCCGTATCGTAGCTGGCGTCCCATTTGAGGCGGATGCTGGTAATATCTTTGACGCTGGATAATTTTGATAATTCAAAGTATAAATTACCGTCAGTATCCGTGCCGCTGTTTAAGTCGCCGTCGAAGTCGTCACTATCCATATCAGCGTCGACCTGTTGGCCATCGTTGGTGCTGAGCTTGGCCTGGGTGGGGTAGGCTGAAATGTCGCGACCAGCGTGGATACTCATGTGAACTTTAACAACACCGTTAAAGTCACGTTTGTCACTGCCGCTACCGATGGTGTAAGCCCCATCAGTTTTATAAACTGTAACTTTATCGATTTTGAAGGTAGAACCCGTCCAACTACTATCGCTGTATGAAGTGTTATAAGTTTTTTGATCAGAAATATCAATGTCGTCATCGCCAACGGTAATACTGTCAGTGTCAGAGCTCGAGTCTGATTCCGAATCGGTGTCTGTACTATCACTATCGTCATAACTGTCACTATCCGTATAGCTGTCGTCAGAATCACTCGTCGAATCAGAGTTGGACGTCGTTGTCAGCGCAGAATCAACGGCATTTTCACGTGCGACGATATTTACTGAACCGGCGTACAGGAGTGTGAATAAGACGAGTAGGCACCAAGTCCACCATTTGTGCGTCCATGGCTTGGGCTGACTAGCCAAACGATCGAACCGTTCGCCAGCTGGTTTTGACCGTTGGCACATGAAAACGATGATCAAGATTGGTCCGACGATTGGAATCAGTGAGAACCATAAGTAATGAGCTGAACGATTGGAGTCGTGTAGCCGCCGAGCACCTGCAGTGAACTGCATCACTGAAATCCAGGACATGAGCGCTGAATAGATGAGAAGCAACACCGCTTGAAGCACATTCACGTGCGCTGCAAATGCTGGAAAACTATAGACTTTGAGGCCGAGTGTGAACGTCAAAATCAAGGCGATGAGCACTAAATCCAAGTAGAGCCACCAATATTGTGGCCGGGTGATACGCTGTGACCAGGTAAAGGTTTGCTTCATTCCCAGCTTGAGTGCTGTCCACATGTTGGTATGTTCTGGTGGGGTTGGCTGTTTGCCGGTTGTCGCGGTCGCATCAGTTTGCGTTTCAGCGGTTGCGGCCGTTTTTTGATCCGTACCACAAAATGAGCAGAACGTTGCGTTTGCAGGAATTTCCTTCCCACAATTAATACAGAACTTTGTTTCGTTCATCGGTGTTCCTCCTAGAATTGACACATCGGGCGAAATAATATGAATAAAATTGATACTCGAAAATTATTAAAATCCCGAATTTAAAATCTAAGTGCAACAAGCTCAAATTATACAAATAGGCCATGGAGACCTAAACTTAAAGTACCTAAGCTCTAAAGAAAGGACATCTCCATGACCCAATTCAAGAATAGCACTACCAAACATTATCAACAACTTACCCCAGAAGAAAGAGGCGAGATCGAAGCGTATTTGAATGCTGGAAAATCCCAAGCTGATATTGCGCGCCTGATCAACCGCAGTCGCAGCACTATCTCACGCGAAATCAAACGTGGTACTGTTCAACAGCGTAATTCTGACTATCTATTTTTCACTAAATACTTTGCGGATACTAGCCAAATTCGTTACGAGAAGGCTCGTCAAAATTGCCGTTTCAGAGGATTAGAGGAAGTCTGCTGGCTATTCTTCAAAAGTTGTTTTCCGACTCATAATGCCGACCTGCTTTCTTGACGGCGTCGCCGTCAATGAATTATTGGTCCCATTATACTGGAATTTTTTAACCCAGTCTTGAAGTTGCTTGGTACTTCTAAGTCCAAAACGATTTTGAATATCAATCAAACTACCTTCCTTGTTCAGGTATGCTATCACGGCTTGTTGCTTAAGCTCTGAGTCATATCTAGTCCAGCTGTTTGATTCCCTTAGCCCGTCCAAACCACCTTGCGTATAAGTCTTTGCCACCTGATAAAGGTGTCTCGAGCAATGCCGTATGATTTAAAGTATGCTGATTGAGTTAAATTAGTTTTTGCTAGCCCCAGAAGAATATCTAACTTTTCTGTGGCCGTAAACCTAGTTCTAGGCATAATAAAATCCCCTTAAGGTTGACAGAAGAATTATACTTTTTCATCTGTCAACCTTAAGGGGACTATAGCATTGAGGGCGTGCCTTTTTTGCTGTTTTAGGGGGATTAGGGGGGCATGGGGGTGTAAATACTGTTTCTGTAGATTTATGCAGTCGATTTAACCGGATTTATAAATATATATTATTATCTTGAGGAGATAGTGTAATGGCAATTGTTGTCGAACGCTATCTCTATTTTTATGTATTCGTGAGGTGATGATAATGTTTTGTATTCGGATAGTAATTGGTGATGATGTACAAAAGCGGAAGGAAAGGTGTCAAAGCAATGGTGTCTTTTGATGAAATTCTGGGTCGGATTTGTGAGTTGTTTAGCGACAATGTTGGCGAACCAGTGACACCTGATCAAGTCGGGATTGAGAGTATCCGACTATCCAAGGATGAAATTGATTATCCAGGCATTGAGCCAGAAACGTTACCTGAGTGGGTTATTGTGCACATGTTTATTTTTGAAGATTGGTCAGGCTATGCAGTAGTTGATTTGAAGCAAAAAAGTCTTTATGGGCTTGGGACATTTTGTCTCAATGATTCTTCTAGGGGGTAGTGGAATGGTAGAACCAATGGATATTGAAGCGCTTCAGCCAATCTATCGGCAATTGGATGAGTTGGTAGGCAGCAAGAACATGGTAAAAATTTTTGAGTATTATCGAGGTGTACAAGTAATTTTACCATTGTATTTATATAATCGTGAGGCCGCAAAGCAGCAAATTGTTAAACGATATGATGGTACAAATCAAGCCGAATTAACCCGGCTATATGGTTATTCAGAGAGAGGGACCCGCGCCATACTACGAAATATGGAACATTGAGGAAAAGTGTACATTTGCTATTAAGTTCAGTGCAAACGAGATCTCTAGTGTTAAGTATAAGTAGGAATGACATGTACTTTGTCATGATAAGTGTGACTGTGGCAATGTTAATGAATTAATTATAATTGGTAGCGATGTCATAGGGGGGAGTTTGGAGTGGATTTATCAGATTTATTTGCCGTTAATAAACGTATTATTGGCACAAAAATCATGTCAAAACAAGTTAATGGCAAGGCAATTGAGAAAACAGTCCTTAGTGGTTTCTGTTGGTGGGCGTTCTTCTTTACAGTGTTTTATGCAATGTTCAGTAAGAAGTATAAGACTAAAGGATTTGTTACCAAGGTGTTTGTCAACGTTTTGATATTGATTTTGATCAACTGTGGGCTATCGTATCTTTTTGATAATTCAGATTGGTTATGGAATTTCGTTGAAGCCATTTATGTTGGGCTAATGTTCAATACTTGGTATTACAATCAACTGATCAAGAATGGATATCAAGAAGATCATGAGCATGCACCATTAGAATTTGAGTAACTGGGTAGAACAAGGGAGGTTATTCATGAATGAAAATGTAGACGTGGAAGCACTGCATTCGTTCTATCGTGGCATCAGCGAGCTAATTGGCGTTGAGGGTATGTTAAAAGTCTTTGAACAATATCGAGGTATGCAGGTTACGATTCCAATTCACTTGTATGACCGACATTTAGCCGCTGACCATGTGTTGCAGCAGTATAACGGTCAAAACACCTATGAATTAGCGAATAAATATGGTTATTCTCAGCGCTGGGTGGTGAAGGTCTTAAAAGAAAAGCAGTAGATGATTTTGAAAAAATATTTTGGAGGAATGTAAACATGGATTTTTCAGATTGGTTTGATTTTAATAATCGGGTAAAGCAAAATATGACATTAGTGAAAGAAGTGGATGGCCGAACAGTCACTAAACAAGTAAAGGGGTCATTTAATTGGCTAGGTTTTATTTTCACGTTCTTTTATGCATTGTTTAGTCAAAAATATAAGACCAAAGATTTTCTCAAAAAGGCAGCAGTTCCTTTTGTTGCACTGCTTTTAGTCAACATTATTGCAAGCCTTATCGTTGGCAGAGGATTGGCAGTGATTATCAATCTTGCAGGTGCTATTTGGTATGGCTCCATGTTTGATACTTGGTTCAAGAATCAATTGCTAGCTAATGGTTATCATATTGATAACAAGGCCCAGGTAGAGAGTGATACTGGACAACACGATTTTGAATAGATGGGATAAGTGGAGATTACTATTTCAGCAGTGACCACTTTTTCTGATGTCGTCATTAGAGGTTGAGGTGTGTGCCATTGAAAGGAAATGTTGATGTGTCAGTACTTAATCCTGTTTATCAAGAGCTTGATAAATTGATTGGTACTGAAAAGATGTTGTTGATTTATCATCAATATCGGGGCGGCCAAATGTGGGCGCCAAAACGTTTATATGGAGTTAAGTTGGTTAAAGAGCTTGTTCAACGAGAATGTGATGGTCACAATATTCATCAGTTGGCGCAACAATATCATTTTTCTGACCAGTGGATTGAAAAGGTCTGGCGGGGGTCAAAAGAAGTTTAGGAGTTGTTTGAAAAAATGAAACATTGTACAAATTGTGGATACGAATTGAAAGCGGGGGTTAAATTTTGCCCGAGTTGTGGACATGCGGTAAATGCGGACAACGAGGGTGAAACTGATCATAAGGTGGAGAAAGTCGTCAATCACCAAACTGATACAGAAGAAAAGGCCCATTCAGAAGAGCAAGCAACGCCGCGTGCTCCTGCTCGTTCACAAGATAAATCGCGAAATAATACGATTGTCATAGCTGCATTACTGGTTTTGGTTGTGTTGGCCGGATTTTTATTCATGAAAAAGCGAGTAGTTGTCTCACGCGACCAACTTGCAAGTAACATCACGAAGGCCGTACAGAACCAGGATGGAAAGTTGTTCTTGAAGCAATTCTCCAAGGATGACCAAAACCTGAAGTTTAGTGATATCGGTGCCAAAAGTGTTGTCAAAGATATTCATAACCATTCTCGGGATTCGTTAGGTGAGACGGGACGGATTATCGTTGATGGTCAACGGGTTGCTGGAACTAAAGTTAAGTATGATTTCAGTGTTGAAAGCAAAAAAGTAATGGGAATGTTTACCAGTTATTACTTAACAACTAGACGGACACCTGTCCGAGTTTTAGACTACACCGGTAGTGGCGGTCCGGTAACGATTAAGTTGAAGGATGCCGATAATCAACGTGTGTCTAAGCAACAGCTAAGCAGTGGATTTTTTCCTGGCAAGTATACTTTTGATGTACAATCAGGTGATACGCAAGGTGATTATTGGATTTGGGCTGCAGGTGATGGTGAGACAATCGATCTGACTTTGACTTCAGATGATTAACTATAAGGGGAAGCTTAATATGAAGAAAATCTTGAAAAGGGTTGGAGTTATCAGTTTACTTGGATTAATGATGATTGGGCTGGCAGCATGTGGTAACCAACAGTCAGCTGATAATAAGGATTCAGGATACAATAGCTCTATCAGCAAAGGGCTTAATGCAGTTGCTGAAAATAAGTTTGATAAGGCACTAACTTATTTTGATAATGCATTGACGCAAAAACCAAAGGACAGCAAGGCTAAGGCTTATCGTGACCAGACTCAGGCCTATTTAGATACACAATCTGAGCTTAAAGATGGTGAGGTTCAAAAAGCTGTGAAAACAGTGACTGCCGGGACAAAAGTTACTAATGGTGCAAAGAGTCTCAATACTAAGCTGAGCAATTTGAAGAAGACTGCTAAGGCTGACCTGGCTGAGTATCGGCAATTAAAACAAGATGTTGCTGACCAATTAAAGGTAACGGACGGCAGTTATGACACTGGCGTTGTTAGCAATGCCAGGATATTAATTGGTGTAAGAAGCCGTATCTTAAGAAACTGAAACCAGATGTTGATAAATTATTGAAGCAAGCTGGTCAGCTAAGTAGCACCAGTAATTCTAGTAGTTCGACAGCTACTTCGAGTAGCAGTAGTTCAACAACGACCAAAACAGTAAGTGCCGCGGATAAGAAGGAAGCCGAACAGATGCGGACTAATATTGTTCAATCTGATCCTGATAGTTGGGATAGTGCGGCTTTAGCACAGGTTCCAGACTCGGTCATTGTCGCGGCTACCAAGAAGTCTAACGATATGGGTGGCGATCCTGGCACCACGGCTAATATGATTGCTGAGCAGTATCCTAATATTAAGAAAAACGGTTCATCAGATTCTGATATGGATGGCTCGGCCAATGGATTATCAGCCAGTGAGGCTAAGAATAAACTCAATTCGTTTGAATTTTATATTAAAAATAAATCTCACATTGAACTGACCGGACAGGAGCAAACGTCAGATGGTTGGGAATTTACTTATAGCTTTGTTGGTGGTAGCACAGGTGGTGTTCTCGTAGTAAATAATGATGGGAAAATCGCTGATAAAACCTTCCGTGGTATTGAAGGAGAAACTGGTAGTTGGAAATAGCTTAAATAATAATATTCAAATGTAATACCAAACAGTTTACAAGCTATTTGGTATTTTTTGTGCAAAAAAATCGGAGGAAAAGTAATGAACATGTGGATAAAAGTTGCTTTGGAAGTAATAGTCGTTGCAGTCACTAAGTTATTAGATGAAGTTGGAGGGATTAAATAATGGCCGAAGTGAACCGTAAGCATATGGAGAAACTAAACGTTACTGTGGAACAAAAGATCAAGGGTGAGTTCACCTACTGGAAGAAGTGGGTCTGGAACAAGGATGAACCACTAGTTATGGTATTAGCTAATTACCCAGTGACCGGTTCTGTAATGAAGGATAGTTTGACTGGTATCTTGATTCGAAATGCGATTGTGGATCGTGGAACTTTTGGTGGTGTTGTGATTGCAAACCTATTTAATGCGCAAGTTAAGTGGCCCTGTAATAAACGTTTAGATGAAGCTTCTGCACCGGATGGTATTGAAGAATTAATGGCTGTAACTAAAGATGTGGATAAAGTAATCCTTGCTACTGGTTCGTTATCCACAAAGTATGAAGCAGCAACAGTCCGATTAGCTGATTATATTGATCAATGTAAATCTGAAAAACAACAGCAGAAACTGTTTTGGTTGCTAAATGATGGTGGCAAGAAGGTCCATCCATTGGCATTGAGAGATGCGCCATGGGAGTTCGGTCAGGTGAATACTATTGATGAAGATACAACTAAGTCAGAAAAGTCACCTGTAAAGCCTGAATTGAAAGCGGTTACTAATGATGGAAAGATGAAGGTGGTTAAGAATGAGTAGGGTTTATCGCAATCCACTTAAAGGACGTAAATATAAAGCAGAAGTCAGTGTTGGATCTGGATCTACGCGTAAAAGAAAATCTAAGACTTTTAATGATATGACTGAAGCCAGAATCTGGATTCATCAAATGGAAATTATGGCTGACCGTGGAACTGACTTTGAAAAATCACGTTGGCTCTTTATTGATTATTATTGGCAGTGGGTGCAACTGTATAAGAAACCAGTCGTTTCGGCTAACACTATGCACACTTACTGGACCAGTTATCAACATTTTTCACAGGGTTTAGGTGATGTTCGGCTGGAGGATTTGACTCGTAATCGAATTCAGAAGTACTTAAATGGTTTGGACTTAAGTCATGAAAGTATTCGAAAGGATCTCATGCAACTACGAAGCTGCTTGCGTGATGCGGTTAGTGATGGTGTGCTGACTCATAATCCAGCAGCAGGTACTTTAAGGATTGTGGCCAACCCTAGCCGAACGAAAGGTGATGACCAGAAGTTTATGTCGATCCATGACTTTAAACGGGTTCGAAACTTTCTGCTAAGCTATCATTACAGAATTAACGACGTTGACCGGTTGGCTTTGTTGATCATTTCGCAATCGGGTTTACGGGTTGGGGAGTGCTTGGCACTAAAATATGAAGACATCGATTGTTTGCATAATACCATCACCGTAGATGAATCGTGGGACAGTAAGCATAATATTTTAAAAGAACCGAAGACCAAACATGCCAGAAGGACCATTCCTTTACCAGAACAAGTGGTGCATATCTTGGAAAAATGGATGAGTTACCAGCGGCGTTACTTGTTTAGGGAGGGTGTTGCCAATCCAGATCAGTTCATACTCATGAATAAACGTGGTCGGTTACCAAGAGCTGGTAGCATTAACGCCGCGTATCATCAGATTCAAATCAAGCTAGGCATGGAACCCAAGTTTAGTACTCATACTTTTAGGCACACGTTGGCAAGCTTGATGGTAGCGGATGAAAATATCTCAATGGTGTACGTTTCAAGGTATCTAGGACATGCAAGTGTGATGATTACTGAGAAGTACTATATTGGTTTGTTACCTGAACAAGTGGAAGTTGAGGCTGGGAAAGTATTGAAGGTGATTGAAGGATAATTAAGAAGATAGGCCAGTAATGGTCGCTGGCCTATCTTTTTTTATAGAAAGAAGACATTTATTTTGACATAACTTATAATTAATGAGATTCTATATTTATGGATAGTATACCCAATGGTTTTATCCGCGTTTTTGGGCCACATATAGTGGTGCTTGATTTATTCCCCGCGCATGCGACTGCAAATATGTGCGAGCTCCCAGCTACAAAGATGGCAACTTTTCAGTAGCGCAAAAGTTATGAGTGTCGAGACTCTGGATTCGTATCGATAGTAGAAATTATCTACGCCAAGGTAGATTGTCGATAGGAACTTATTCCAGGTAGCGTTGCAGTAAGTCGTGAAACTTTACTAAATGTAGTTGGATTGCCTCTACACGTAGGTTACAAGACACTAATCGTAACAGTATAAAATTTGTCACAATTGGCATCAAGCGGGTTTTTTAAGAAGAGACATGATATTTTAATTGGGCTTTTTCCTTCATGATCAGTGATTAGAGCGGGTTGGCTATTACCATTAATAGCTAAAATAATCATTGAAAGGGGTCTTAAAGATGAAACGATTCTTAAGACGAATTATCCATAGGAGAAAGTTGAGTTTTTCAGCAGTCTGGAGTGCTCTAAGGAAAGGGCGGTTTATAAAGGCTACATTGTTTTTATTAGAAGTTATGGAGGTGTTTGAGAAGGTACCTCTACTCCTGAAAGTATTAGCCTTTATATTGCAAGCAGCCGCTGTGCTATTAAAAACTATAGCTGTTGTATTGTTTTTTATAGCAAACTTTCTTTACCTAATTGTGTCTCTTTTTTATTTTGTCCAAAATTATATGGAGAAGACACAATGCAATTTACGACATGTAAACTTTATGGGATTCAATCAAAGAGAAAATTGTCATACATATTAAAGACTTCACTGGCGTCATTAAAAAATGTTGATCTATCCTTTCAATCAAAAAATTTTTATCAACAGAATCGTCTTTTAACAAATCCATCTGAAGAACTCAAAGTAATACTGCAGCGAATTACAAAGTATTTATTCACAATCGGTATACCTGAGTACGAATTTGGTGGGATAAAAGACCGTAGTTTTGTCACTAATGTAGAGATGCACGTGGGACATGGGTTTGTGCTCCGGACAGATATCCGACATTTTTTTCCGAACACGCATTACGGGGATGTGTACGTTTTTTTTCATGAAATAATGAATATGTCAGTTGATTGTGCCACTATTATGGCAAAGTTAACAACATACCGTTGTAATCAAAATTATAGGTCCCTCCCTCAGGGGTACCCAACAAGTCCAATTTTGAGTTTGTTTTCGTATTTAAACATGTTTGAAGAGATTAATACTTATGCTGTAAAAAATGGTTTTACGTTTACAGCATATTATGACGATATAACCATTTCTTCGAAACGTTTTATTGGTAGAAGCCATTTACGAGTGATTATTCATATATTAAAAAAATATGGATTTCAAGCTCATCCCCAAAAAACAAAATTAGTGAAAATTTCAAAAAATAGTTCGAGAATTAAAATTACTGGTTTACTTCTTCAAAAAGATGAAACACTTGTTCCTAAGAAACTTTACAAAAAATTGCATGTGGCGATGAAAAATATAGATTCAGCGTTGAAACAGTCAAATTCTAGATTAAACAAAGCAGATGCCAAAAAAATTGTTCAGCAAGCCCGTGGTTGCATAGCTGCAATTAATACGATTGGGTCTAACGATGAATTTCAAGGATATTCCGATCGAATTAGACAATTGGAAAAAAGGTGTTATTATTAAAAATATAATTTACATAATATACATTTGAGGAGATAACGCTTTGCAATTGTGGATTAAAAAAACAAGACTTATGTGGTCTTAAAAAGACATATGGAGTGTGTGACAATGAGTGGTTTGAACGACAATTTGATAATGCAAATTGTGAGGGAAAGCTTGTGGACAAGTGGAAATATTGAAGTACATGCTTCAAATGGGAATGGTGAACTTACCGCCGGAATTACAGATAGGACTAAAAGGGAGCACGTAATTAATGTTTATAATTGGAAAGAACTTTTTAGAGATATTATTAATGAAATAATTAGGTTTTCAAAGGACAACACTTTTGCAGAAAGTGAATTTAAACAAAAGATAGATAACGTTGTTCATAAGATGGAGACTGTAGATCAAGAAATAATTGTGAATACTATTGATAGCAGCTATACACCTGGTTCAAGGGCAATCCTTTCTACAAAAACAGTCATCTTAAAGAAGGGGACAATACTTTACAGATATACAGATGATAAGGATAATCATTTATATGCAAACCCTCACCCAGTAGCCTATGGCAGATTTACTGATCCAAATAGTATAATCAATCATAGCGTAATTTATTTAGCATATAAAAAAGAAGTTGCAAAAAAAGAAGTTGAGGGAAGTAATAGTACACAATTAGTTAGATACCGATTACGTAAGGATATTAAACTAAAAATAACACCGGGTATGTTGCCAAGTGCGTCTAAAGCCGATCTTTTTTTTACCGAACGGTTGAGAAAGTTTAATAATCTTGTGTTGACTTTAAAAAGCACGAATGCTTATTTTGATCATGTTGAAAATAAGGATAGAGTGAGCAAAGGTATTTACATTACCACCAATACAGTATTAGAGTATTTACAGAATAGTGATGATGTTGGAATAGTATATCCATCTACTAAAGTTGGACAAAATAGTACATTGGGACGCATGGACAATAACGAAAACTTCATTCCTAACAAGGAAAATGCGGATATTGCAATATTTAATGATCTTGAACGCAAAAATGGTGAATGGTTTTCCAAGTATCTTGAAGCATTAATTTGAAAATATATGTTCATTAATGCTGATTTAAATATTTTACATTAATGTTTAAACATTCTTAAGCATTTAAATACAATAATGAGTTGAAATCATCTATTTTGGGTAAACTAATATTTAGGTTAAATTTAGTCCCAGCAGGTATTCTTCGACGGTTTTGGATATTTAAATTTTAGTCAGAAATGCCGTTAACTTAAGATTTCATTAGGTGGAGTTGACGTAAAGTGGACACTGTAACATTTTCTGAAAACACTTAGGAATGTTAATGCATCAGTAGTTACAGGTGGTGTCTAACGTGCCTTTCTGGGAAGACCAAATCGCACCTAAGTTATTAGACGGCAAGAATGTAATCATTGCTGCCCACGGTAACTCATTACGTGCCTTAAGCAAGTACATCGAACAAATCAGTGATGATGATATCATGGACCTTGAAATGGCTACTGGCGAACCAGTTGTCTATGACTTTGATGAAAAGTTAAAGGTTCTTGGTAAGGAAAAGTTAGGCAAATAATTTAATAGTTATTTACTAGTTTTTTGGAGCACTCCGCTGTCTCAGGGGAGTGCTTTTTTGGGCGCTGAGGGCCGATAAGAGTAATTTCTGGAAATAAGACCAGCTCCCAAAACGGCAGAATGAGAATAAAGCAGAGAATTGGAGTTAAAGCTAAATATGAGTGAAAAAGTAGCAGCAGATGAAGTGACACAACGTGAAATGATCCGGATTATTGGTTTGTTCCGCAAGCAAGGTTTCAAGGGGAACTACCTGAGTTTTCAACATGTGGCTGATGAAGGTGCCGCGTACTTCGTGGTCATGGGTGACGAAAACAATGGTAACCAGGGCTTGTTCAAAGCTAACTTATTGACTGGTGACGTGGCGTTCCAGTACATGTTGGATGAGGACCATGTGGTAAGTAAATAGATACCGGATAATTAGTATAAAAGCGTAATCGTTAATTTTCATGATGAAAGAGGCTATATCTGTCGTAGCCTCTTTTTTGTGTATCGAGTTTTATGAATGTTAATTTAAAAACTGGTATACTTACGTATAATAATTAGGTTGAAATGGATGTGCACTACGTTATCGTATAGCTATGTTTTATGAAGCTGTATTTAACCATAAAATAAGTAAAAAAGATAAGTTCAGACAAGCTTGAAATATGAGCTTGGTGCGGGTTGCACAGTGTAATTAACAGAATTACTGAGCTGGACAAAACAAGCGAAAAAGATAAGCTGAGATAAGGTTAGATAAGCTTGAAATATGAAGCTTGGTGCGGGGTTCACTTTAGTGCCAGCCAGAGATTTTCATCTTTGGATTTTTTTAACTCAACTATCTGATTGTACCTAATGTCAGCTATTCTTTTTCTGTAAGAATAGTTCTGATAACATGCCGTAAAGGCAGGTACCAAGAATAAAGATGGCCCAAAATATATCGGTAGTGGATTCAAATCCATGACTGTAATGCATCAGGACAGGAATAAAGAGAAGTAAAGAAATCCAGAATCTAAAGCTACGATAAAAATTTTTTTGAAATTTAAATTTCATTTTTATTGCCTCCAAAATGTTTTACCATACACTAATGCTGATGGAGATATTAGTCCAATCATTAATGTTTAAAGAGATGGTTAACGAATCTTCACAGTGACAGTTAGTTGTTAAAGATTTCAAACAGCAAAATAAATTTTCTTTGAAGTTAAGTCGCCATTTTTTAATGTTCTTCTATGCTTACTATTTATCAGCACTTCTGGATGATTTGTATCATAATTTCTATTATATAAAGTACCCCCTTGAGTTGAAGTAAATCCAGACTCAGGGGGGTATTATGTTTTCAGCTAAAATAAAGCAACAAGTTTTAAGTAAATATCTCCAGGGAAATTCGTCCCTGTTACTTATGAAAGAATATGGTATCAAAGGAAGTGCGACGATTTATCAGTGGCTCACTCAATTTGAAATTTTTGGCATTCAAGGATTAGAGAATTGTCGTAGGAAGACATTTTATGACTATTCCTTTAAAATCAAGGTTATCAAATGGTGACAAGAACATCATGCCTCATATCCAGTAACGGTAACCCATTTCAGATTGAAGCAACCGATGATGGCTTGGGACTGGGAACGAAGACTGATTGAGGGACGTCTTAAGCCATCCAAAGGATGGTCTTTAAAAATGACAGATAAATCTAAACAATCTAAGACATTGAAACAACTTCAGGAAGAAAACGAGCTTTTACGAATCCGGTTAGCATACTTGGAAAAACTCGAAGCCTTGGCACAGAAAAAATCTCAAACCAAGAAAAAGCCAGCTAATCACTGAGCTAAGGCGTGAATTCAATGTTAAATTAGTTGTGGTTTTAAAAGCAGTATACATGCCGAATAGTAGTTACCACGATGCACTTCACCGTAAATATCAATCAGGATCATCAACGTTAATCACAAGGCAGTACTTTGTATTATGCGTGAAAATAATCTCCTTTGTCAGGCATTCAATCGTCGAACGAAGAAATATAACTCTTATAAAGGAACTGTTGGTACAGTTGACCATAACCGTTTAAACCGTCGTTTTAAAACGGATTGTCCATTTCAAAAAATCGTTACTGATGTAACGGAATTCCGTTAGGGGAATCAAACAATCAACGAACGTGCATACTTTACAGCTTATATTGACCTTTATAACGGAGAAATTCTTGAATGGGCCATTGGTCGTAGACCAACGGTAGCCTTCATCACACGCCCCCTTGAACGATTAGTGGCACGACGTTCGGGCTTACCATACCGTATGCAATTCATTATGATCAGGGGTTTCAGTATCAGAACTGTCGGTACGTGAATATTTTGCGACAAGCTCGCGTTTTCCAAAGCATGAGCTGCAAGGCCACATGCCTAGATAATGTGGTAGCTGAAAGTATCTTTCACATTCTTAAAGTTGGCACGGTTCACAATTAGCAGCTTAGAAATTCACTCCAATTTATGGGGTTCACTTCAGTTGTGTTTTTTATATAAGGTTACTGAAAAAACGAAGTTAGAGCGGTATTCAGCCGACTAATTGAATCGAGATTTTTAACAAGAATTTAAGCTCAATATCTGCGGAAAACTACAATTTCTTAATAAAGGCTCTTGAAATACCAGATAAGAAACTAGCACACTTGATCTTATTTGTGAGTATAATTGACTTATCAGGTTAACTTGGAGGTTGATGGCATGCAAGTGAGTCAATATCAAGATTTACGTGTTCAGCGAACAATCAATAGTATTTACGATGCTTTTAAACGGTTAATTTGCGAAAAAGAATATTCAAAAATTACAGTGACCGAATTGGCTAAGATGGCCCAGATCAACAAAAAAACATTTTATCGGTATTATCCGACTTTAGATGATTTACTGATTGAATTACAGACGCGATACTCTCAAGCCTATCTAAAAGAGATTGGTAATTTACAATATCCACGAGATCTAGCAAAAAGTGTGGAAGCTTTTTTCACCTATTCCGCTACTCAGGGTGAGGCATATGATCGAATTACGACGTGCTCAGTGGGGTCTTACGTTGGCATTCGGCAACAAATGATCAACGAAGTCATGACTAAAACTTGGGGCCAGTCCCAGGAGTTTAATCAGCTTGCGGATTGGAAACAAAGAATTTTACTAGATTTTGTGGAGCAGACGGGACTGAAGGTTTATACAACTTGGGTTGCAACTGGTAAGAAAGAACCCCTTGAAGCAGTTATTAGCGCTGCTACCGAATTAATGCAAGGCGGTGTAGAACAGTATTTAAAATTAGAGCAGTGAGTCAATTTTCAGTTTGAGTATGAGTATAAGGGTCGAGATTGTTAAAAATACAGTCTCGGCCCTTATTTTGTATATTGAAAGAATTTTGACGATTTTGGAAGCCTACTAGCGATTAATGTGTACTCTAAGGATGTTTATTACTTGATTCACGTTTTAATGGACGAAAAAATAATCAAATTGATATATTTTATGCGCCAAATTCAGAAAAAGTGTGGCATAAGTCCCGCTTTTAAAAATACTGCCCATTTTTTAGTGACGGAATCCATCGCATAATGAATCCATCAGCAACGAAATAACGGAGGCTATTAAATGACAGTTAAAATTAATGAAGAACGGGCAGTTGCTCGTGTTGTTCACCAACAAGTTCAGGGAATGTTAGAAAAAAATCTTGAATTGCTTGATCAGGTAATCGCACCAAATGCTAAGTTAGTGCACATCACAGGAACTGTTCAAAGCAAGGCTGAATGGCTACAACAGATTAGACTTGGACGCATGCACTACTTTAGTAGTCATGAGGTTTTGTTTCAAGTGGTTGTAAAAGGGAAGCAGGCGCAAGTAGTCATGCGTAACGAGTTGGATGCACGCATCTATGGATTCCGGAATACGTGGCCTTTGCAATCCAAGGTCGAGTTAGTTAAGGGACCACACGGCTGGCAAATTATTGCCTCACACGCGTCGATGTATTAGAAGGAGAAATGATGACAAAAAGAAGAATGGCAATCGCAACGATTGCGTTGTTAATTGCGAATTTTATGGGTGGCTTAGATGCTACCATTGTTAATACTGCATTACCGGCAATTACCAGTGATTTAAATGGGATTCGCCTGATTGGCTGGATCAGCTCAATCTTTTTATTAGGGACAGCAGTTACGACGGTTTTATGGGGCCGAGTGGGTGAATTGATTGGTAATAAGCTCACCTTCCAAATTTCGGTTGTGCTATTTATCATTAGTTCGGTAGTTGGTGGTTTGTCTACTAATATGGTCATGTTAATTATTGCCCGAGCCTTTATGGGAATTGGCGCTGGTGGAATGGTTTCCATCCCATTTATCATTTATGCGGACTTATATGAAAATCCTGCTGAACGAGCACGAGCCTTGGGATGGGTCACGGCGTTTTATACGTTATCCACCGTTGTCGGTCCCTTGATTGGTGGCTGGCTCGTAGACACATTGTCTTGGCATTGGGTATTCTTTATTAACTTACCCATTGGAATTATCTCACTCCTGTTATTGCAATTCTCTTACCGTGAGAGTGAGCATGAAGCTACTCAAAAACGATTTGATTATTTAGGATCAGGACTGTTGATTGTAACCCTGATTGTTTTACTGTTTGCTAGTGACGCAATCGCTTCAAATTTAACTCAAGCGTTGGTTTTACTGGTAATTGGTTTGATCTTAATGGTTATTTTTTACCAAGTTGAAAAACGGCAAAAAAATGCATTGGTACCCACTGAATTACTGAAAAATTGGCGTATCCAATCGCAAAATGTCATCATGTTTCTGATTAACGGTTTCTTCATCGGTTATAGTGTCTACGCACCAATGTGGTCACAGGGACTGTTAGGTACTAGTGCCACGTTAGGTGGTTTGACCCAGATTGCTGGTTCGATCCTATTATTGGTGGGGACAAGGTATACTGCTCATTTGATGGTAAAAATGCCGTATAAACGAATCGTTATGTTTGGAATCCTTAGTGTTTTACTATCAGCATTATCGATGGTGATGGCGACCCAATTTGCGCCTTATTGGTGGTTATTAGTTAGTGGTGGCTTTAATGGTTTGGGAATGGGCTTATCGTTTACACCAATGCAAGTTTCACTACAGGATGGCGTTCGACGAGATCTAATTAGTGTTTCAACAACTTTCGGGTTGTTATTCAGAACACTTGGTCAAACGTTTATGTCTTCAATTTTTGGTGCGATTTTGAGCATTAGTACTGCTAGCCAGATTGGTGGGAAAATTACGACGCAGATGATCAATAAGTTAACGGATGCAAGTTCGGCACGCTCGTTACCACAGAACTTGTTACCACAGCTCCGCACCATTTTATTTAATGGTATGCATTTAATTATGGTGATTGGTTTGATTTTGGTGGTCATTGCGTTTGTAATTAATCTGACTCGCAAAGGACCTGCCAAGCAACCACGGTAAAATATTTTAAGCGTCGGTTATGAGTTAAGCGTGGCATATGTCTCAATTTTTAAAACATTGACCATTTTTATATAAGCCAATTCACGCGATAATCAAGGTGTAATCAAGAAAGGAAGTCCCAAATATGATGGATATTCAAGAAGTTTCAGATCGGTTAGCTTTAAAGCAGGTTGTTGATTTATTTTCAAATTACTCAGACACTAAAGAAAATGAGAAGCAGGTTCAACTCTTTTTACCAAACGGTAAAGTAAATATTATTAATGATGGTAAAGTTACGTTTACGCTGAATGGGCGTCAGGAAATTCTGAACGCTTTCAGTTCTTCAATGGACGATTACTCAGCTGTCTTTCATATGAGTGGACAACAAACCGTTAGTTTCACGGACGCAACCCATGCGGATGGCATTGCTTATAATTACGTTACGCTGGTTAAAACCAATGAGCAAGGTCAAACGGTGACGACTAATGAAGGGGTCCGTTATCAAGATAAGTACGAAAAAGTCGATGGTCAGTGGTATATTGAAGAACGGAATTCTAACTTCATTTGGCATACGGAGGACGTGAAATAAATGAAAAAAGGTTTAATTATTGGTGCAACCGGATCAATTGGTAGTGCCGTACGTAAAATATTGTTAGCAAAAACGGACGTACAGTTGACTTTATATTCGCGCCGTGCAGACCGGTTAAAGTTGATAGTTGATCGTGAAACGGCGGTGGCAGGGAGTGTCACTGATGATGATCAACTAGATCAAGCGATTAAAGGACAGGACTTTGTTTTTGTCGCATTAAGTGGTGATATGGATAGCTTTGCAGCTCATATTATCTCAGCGATGGAACGCAATGGCATTCAACGATTAATTTTTATTACAACGATGGGAATTTATCAGGAAATTCCAGCGTGGTTAGGTGATTCGCCTGAACCTTACCACAATCCGATTTTAAAATCGTTTCGGCAGGCAGCTGACCGTATTGAACAATCAGATTTAAACTACACAATTATTCGTCCTGGTTGGTACAATAACGGGCCAATCAATTATGAAATTACGCAAAAGGGCGAATCATTCGGTGGTCATGACGTTTCACGCGATAGCATTGCCGATTACGTCATGAAACTAATTACGGAACCAGCGCTCGACAACCGAGCTAGCGTTGGAATCAATACCCCAGAATAGGAGCAGCTAATATGAAAAAAGAAATCACATTAAATAATGGTTTGAAAATGCCAGTATTAGGATTCGGAGTCTTCCAAATCCCCGATTTTGAAGAATGTAAGCAAGCAGTCTTGACTGCTTTAAAACAAGGTTACCGGTTGATCGATACGGCAGCTGCGTATGGCAATGAACGAGCGGTCGGCGCCGCCATTCGTGAGAGTGGCATCGCCCGTGAAGAAATTTTTGTAACGACTAAGTTATGGGTCCAAGATGCGGGTTATGAGCAAACACAAGCCGCTATCCAGGCCTCACTTACACGTCTTGGACTTGATTATATTGATTTATACTTGATCCACCAACCGTTAGGCGATGTTTATGGTTCATGGCGAGCAATGGAAGCTGCTTACCACGATGGTCAATTAAAGGCACTGGGAGTGGCCAACTTTGAAAATGACCGGTTACAAGATTTGATTATGCATAATGAAGTCAAACCCACAGTCGATCAGATTGAACTTCACCCATTTTATCAACAACCACAACGGGTTCAGTGGTTATTGAATCATGACATCGTACCGGAAGCCTGGGGCCCATTTGCAGAAGGCAAGAAGGGAATTTTCACAAACTCAGCCATTCAAGAAATTGCTGAAGCACATGGGAAGACGAACGGTCAGATTATTTTGAAATGGTTGAACCAGCGTAATATTGTGGTGATTCCTAAATCCGTGCATGCAGCCCGCATTGTTGAGAATTCTCAAATATTTGATTTTGAGTTAACTCAAGACGAGATGCAACAAATGACAAAATTAGACGAGGGCACGAGCCTATTTGGCAACATGCATGATCCTGAAACGGTAGCGCAATTGGGTGGCTTTAAGTTTGACTATTAATTGGCGGTGATACGTAAGAAATCAAAAACTGCTTAAGACCAACTTGTTGACTGGTGAAGTAGCGTTTAAATCTGTATTGGCTGAGGAGCACGTGATAAGTTCAAATTAATGATTGATAGTGAGCACGATTACTGATTCTAGTCATTGTGCTTTTTACTGTAAAACGCGTAACTATCAACTTTTCAGCTAATCGTTACGCGTTTGGCAGGCTTCGTATTATTACTGGATATGAACAGGTGTGTTTACTGGGATATGCTCGTACATCCACTTAGCATCCGAAATGGACAAGCGGACGCAACCATGTGAATCGGACCTTTTGCCGAGTAAGGCTGCCTTGCTGGCAATATAGTGATCGGATGCGTCTACTGGAACCGAGTGAAAGAGGTAGACGCCGTGATCCTTAAATGAGACCCAGTAATTGGCACCTTCGTTCAAGCTAGCATTGTAAAAATGCAGGCCGCGTTCAGGTTGGATAACGAAATCGCCTTTGGGAGTTGCATTTGCACCGGGTTTACCGGTAGTGGCAAGCATTGTGTACAGGAGCTTATTGCCAGCTTTCAGGTAGACCCGCTGTTTTGCAACGGAGACATCAATCCTCAAGTTGGGATAATTTTGCACATTCGGATAAGGATGGTTGGATTCAGAAGGGCCGTGCCAATCAACCGGGGTTGCCGTTGCAGCGGCTGTTTTATGGCTGACACTACTTTTACGCGTTTTAGATTTAGCATGGCTTGAATTAGAGTGACTTGTACTGGCAGCTTGAGCCCTAGTTGCTTCGAAAGCGAAACTATTTCTAACCATACTTCTAATCCCAAATAGTAGCACTATTCCGGAAAAAGATAAGGTTAGATATAGAATAAACTTTGTTGTTAGTTTCATGTAATCATACTCCTTAATTTTACATTACTGCATAGCGGAGGGTGCCAGAGCCAGAAATGTATTGTAACCGTCAGCAGTAATCTGGGCGTTATAAATAACAGAGTCACCGGGGTAGTAGACCCCAACTATTGACGCTGACGTTGATGGTGCAGTTCGGATGTTGGTTTGTTGAGTAAAGGTAAAAGTACCCGAAATATTGTTGGTATTGTATTGTGCTGAGGTGCCACTCATTGCAACGTAACGCGTATTGCCAGAGCCGGAAAGATACTGTAACCAGATATATCCCTCAGCGTTAACTTGACCTGTGTAAGTAACTGAATCACCAGGATAGTAAGTACCGACAACGGGTGCCGATAGTGAAGGTGCAGTCCGAATGTTTGTGTTCTCAGTAAATGTATAAGTGCCAGATACATTTCTCATAGGATTGGTTGGCGTATATGTCGATGTTGACGGAATACTTACCGTACTTGGCAAAGCAACGTAATGGATTGCACCGGTACTAGCAAGATATTGTAACCAAGTATATCCTTCAGCTTTAATCTGACCTGTGTAATTAACCACGTCCCCAAGATAATAAACACCAATGATAGGTGCAGATAAGGATGGTTCTGTCCGGATATTCGAATTCTGAATAAAGGTATAAGTGCCGGACCTGTGGTTACCGGTGGTTGTAGTTGTCGAACCAGTATTGCCTGTAAAGGCTTCTTGATCCCATTCCTGCAGATCGTAATCTTGAATGGCATTAATTAATGAAGTGGCATAGTTAGGTGCCGTTGCGTAGCCATCGTTTTGCAAATCCCATGCAACGGTCGAATAATTTTTTACTCCAAGCAAATTACGGTAACGAGAATTTTGATTAAGGAATGCGCCATGATCAACAATACTAGTTGCCCAGTCTGGGTATTTTCGAAAGGTAGCCTCAATCGTTACGTCTTCGCCATTTAAATATTCTGTTGTTGGCATTTCAATAGAATGACCATGATATGAGCCTTTGATTCCAAATAAATTATGACCTTGAACTGATAATGTGGATTTTCCCCAACCACTTTCGAGTAATGCTTGTGCTCCAGAAATGGATGGTAGAATATGATATTGTGACCACCCAATCATTGCACCAGGTTTAATTGCAATGAAAAAGTTTTTTACGTAATTTGGAACACCTTGTTCAACGTCATCGCGAAGTAAAGCAACATTAGGAAGTGTGAAGCGTAAAAATTGACCTGGTTTAAACGAAAATGAACTATGTACTGTAAATGGTCGAACATGGATAGAATTAGTTGTAACGGGTGTCGGGGATGTGATAGGGGCTGAATCATCAATAAATTGCGTGCTATGACTAGGAATAGCTGGTGCTGCTACCGTTGTCGGAGTATTTGCAATAGTTGACTTGATGTTGTCGGTGAAACTGACATTAGATTTTGCTGGTATATATGGTGCCGTACTGGCTACGGAGGTAGCCGCGCTATTACTTGTAGTTGCTGTCTCATTTGAATTTAGCTTACCAGTAGTGGATTTAGATATTTGTTTGCTTGCTGTAGTTGTGGAAATATTACTAGTGGTTGAACTGGCCTGCTGGCTAGTAGTAGTTGCTGTTGAAAATTGATGGATTGCTGAAGACACGTTAGTAGCACTGTTAGCCGTAATTGTACTAATTGATGATACTTCTGAGGTAGCACCTGAAGTTGCGGCTTTAACTTTAGTGGTACTAGGACTTGATGTTTGATCAGCTTTCCCTTGTACAGGCTTTGCTAATATAATTCCTAAAACACTGCTCATTACGACAATAGAACTGAGTTCGACAATCTTATGACTAGTGTTCTTGTTATACGTACTCCATTTTTTTATAGAATATTCCTCCAGTTTCTGTGCGATAAATGAAAAAATCACAACAGCCACGTGATTATTTCCACGAGTTGAATCCTAGCACCTGGTTATTCGGATGGAAACGTCAAATTAAATGAATAGTTGTAAGTAAGGTTCGTCTTGATGATTATAGCGGGTGTAAACTGACCTGCTTGGGTAACTGTGGATTTTTTGAGACTGATACGGTGTGGAAAAATCATAGTCAGGAAAGTTTCCAAATTAATTTAGGGTCGCAGTCTTTTAGGGTGGGCGCTAAGTGGTAGTGATGTGATTGTTGGCAGTAAAGTGGTAGCCGTGTAGGTATAATAAGACTAACGACCATTGCTTGCACCTTTAACGCGTGACTACTGAAAGTACCAATGTTTTGTGGCGATGGCGATAAAAACAACGGTTATTAGAGGTTGCTCAACGCGGACTTGCTGATTGGCGAATGTTTACGTTATAAGCCAAACACAAATAAACCAGCAAATACCAATGTCCCTGATTATTCAGGACATCGGTATTTGCTGGTTTTTAAATTAGGTGAATAACAAAATTAGTTAATCAACATATTGCGCGTAGTCGATCCCTAGTCGCTTGGCGATTCCGGTAACTTCTGCGAGTGTCTTGTCATCAATCTCGATGCCGTTAGCTGACCGGTCTTGATACGCGGCAGCTTCCTTATCGCCGGCAACGATGACTGGTTTGCCGGGAACGGATGGTAGGTCGCGAATGGCTTGCAAGTAAGCTGAAAACTTAGCAATAATGGCATCCTTATCACCAAAGATTGAAGGATCGATGGCGACAAAGCTCTGACAAGGGCCCACGGAAAGGTCGTCCGGAGTAATTTCGTTGGAGGTGTTGCCCATTGAAAGGATTGCTGTGAAAACCTCGACGATGACACCGAGACCGAACCCTTTGTGGCTACCGGTGTCTTCGGTAACGCCACCTAATGGAGCTAAACCAACATTGGAATCTAAATCACGGAGGGCATCCAAGTCTTTGGTATCGTTATGGCTATTAACGGGCGTTTCGCCATCCTTAGCGACCCATAATGCGGGCATATCTTTACCTAATTTACGATAAACTTCAATTTTACCTTGTGGCACCGTCGTTGTGGCCGCGTCGAAGATAAATGTGTTCGGGTTGGCTGGCATGGCAAAGGCAATTGGGTTGGTGCCGACCAATGCTTTGGTAGCATGAGTGGGTAACATCGCTGAACGTGAATTGCACGACGACAGGCCAATCAGACCTTCTTCGGCAGCCATGTTGGCATAGTAACCTGCAATACCATAGTGACCGGAGTTACGAGTCGTAACGATACCGATACCGTGTTGTTTTGCTTTTTCAATGGCTAGGCGCATGCTATAGATACCGTTCAATTGACCCAAGCCAAAGTGCGCGTCAACGACCGCACTAACATCGGTTTCTTTAACAACTTCTGGCCGATTATGTACGCGAATCTTACCGTTACGAATGAAGTCGTCATACATGATCATTCGCTGGACGCCATGGGATTCAATGCCAATCAAATCGGTGTAGATCAACATGTGGGCGACTTCTTGGCTTTCTTCTTCGGTAAAGCCGTAACCTTTGTAAATATTGTAAATCAGTTGTTCAATTTTTTTGCTATTGTATCGTTTTACCATTACATTCACCACGTTATTTGAAATAGACTTAAGTGACAGCCCTGTATATTATAATATGATAATAATAAGGACTTTGAATGTCAATTAAATTTTAATAATCCGTTAATCGTAAACTAATTAAAAGTGTCATCATATAACAGGTCAACCTGAGTCTTCAAAGCGCATGGAATTGAGGTCAGACTAACTCAAAGCTAATGCCGGGTCATATGGCACGGACCAATCATAAATTAGGTATAACTAAAGGGGTCATCAATAAAGTGTGCCGTTAACTGATGGCCTGTTTAGGGTGGCCCTCATTAGTAGCTGGTGATGAATTGGACGAAATAAATTGCGGCTGCGACGTTGGCTGATGCTAGCGCTGAGACCGCGAAATTGCGGTTTAGGTATTGCTGGTCAATGTGCAGACTAGAATGGTAAGTTGAATTAGTTGCGAATGGTTGCAGTTGTTGCACGCGTGCTTGTGGATAAGTTAAAGGAATTAGATGACAAATCGGTAATTAGTTGGGACTAATGACTGTAAATGTTAATAACATGACTTATTTGTGGGTAAGTGCATGAGTATCTGGGGATAAGTAAGGAAAATGAGGATAATTGTGGTGAATCCAGCCATCCACAGTGCATAACTTTTATGATGTAGAAGTTATCAACAGATTTATTAGATATGATGTGAAATTAATAGATGGGGATTACGTGGTTAGTAATAACTTTTTGTAATCTGATTCAATGAAATTCTTTAGTTTAGGCACTGGCTCAATTAGAATTGTTGCGTCTATATTGATTTGAAATTCTGATATATCAATGATTTTGAGCACCTATCAAATAAATTGTTAGCTATTTAGCTCATAAAATGGGTAAATAAGTGTAGTCGGAGGGGGAAGAATAAATGGGAGATTCAATTGGACAACGTATTAAAGCAAAGCGATTAGAATTGAAGTTAACGCAAAATCAAGTTGCGGAAAAATTATTTGTTACACAGCAGACTGTTGCTAGGTGGGAAAATGGAAAGCATACATTACCAGTAAAAGCTGTTCAGGATTTGAGTGAACTATTTGATGTACCAACAGCTTGTTTTTTTGGTGAAGATCAAATTATTATGCGTCGATTTAATTTTTTTGCATTTGTTGGTAGTGTTTTTGTTAACTTTATCTTATTTTGGCTAATTGCGATTGTATTATTAACAGTTTTATTAACAGTGTGGGGTATGCTAGGTGCCGGTTTGGCTGCACCAGTTGTGATTATTTGGCAGTTCATCACTGCTGCTCATATTTTTGACATTGGTCGTTTGATGATTAGTTGTGGTATGTTGCTCATGTCGTTGGTTGTTATTCCAATTGCTTGGAAAATTACATGTTATATCGGTTGCATTTTAAAAGCCTATTATCGGTATAATGTAAATTCAATTGTGTATGAGGTAATACCGAGGGAGGCTAATGATGATTATCGCAAATAAGATTAGCAAGCAAATTCAACTTGCGGATCATGATGTTGAGATATTGCATGAAACAACGATTCACGCTAAAACTGGCGAGTTTTTAAGTGTTATTGGTCCTTCTGGCTCAGGAAAAACGACTTTATTGAACTGTCTATCAGGATTAGTAAAACCAACCTCTGGTGAGGTTTACATTGATGGACAGTGTATCCAAAGCTTATCTGCACAAAAATTGGCGCAATTACGGCGCACAACGATTAGTACGATTTTTCAATCGTATAATTTATTGCCAGCGTTAAATGTTTTAGACAACGTGATACTACCCTTACGTTTGAACCATCAACGAATAAGCAAAGTTAACGTTGAGACGTTATTAGGTGATTTAAATTTTAAGGCTAGTTTAAGTCAGTTTCCTAGCCAATTATCAGGTGGAGAACAGCAAAAGGTTGCGATTGCTAGAACCCTAGTTATGCATGCCAAAATTATCTTTGCAGATGAACCAACAGGTGCTCTAGACTCAATGTCCCGGGAGGTAATATTTCAACAATTACGAGAGTTGGCTAATAATGGTGTCTGCATCATCATGGTAACTCATGATATTGAACAGGCAGCCCGTACTGATCGTGCATTAATCCTAAGCGATGGTCACATTGTTTCTGAGATCGAACGCCCGTCAGTTGATCAACTCTTTACTCAAATGGATAGTATACGGGGGTAATGACTATGGTGTCATTAAGTATTCATCAATTTCAATATTCTTGGAAGTCTTGGATGACGGGAAATTTTATTTTTATTATTTCTGGCTGGCTTATTGGCTTTTGCTTAACTGGTATCGATACGTTGAGCCGTGTAACGTTTTCTTCACACATTGATCCATTACCATTGTTTATCATGCCAATGGTTTTTGGTGGAATAACACTATTATTTGTTTTAGGTGAAGTTATTCGACTGATTATGCAGGAGTTGGCTAATGAATACCAGTTATGGGTGGTTTTAGGTGCTAATCAGCATCAATTGGCACTTTTAATCGCTGTGCAGATGGGGTTGACAGCTTTCTTAAGTAGTTGGGTTGGTTATAGTTTATCAATGCTAAGTATAAAGCCGCTATACGGATTATTGCAATTTTACATTGGCCGCACATGGTTGCCGAACTTGGTCTTTAGACCATCTGTCAAGGTTGGCCTGATGACTAGTTTAATTGTAGCGGGGGTTGCAGTTTTATCTGGTCTAATTAACACATACCGATTATTGCGACAACACCATAGACGAATTTTCAACATGCTCTTATTCGCTATATCGCTAGTGGGATTGAGCATAGCGAATTACCAAGTGTTAGTGACCAATACACAAGAAGATAGTGGAGGTGTTTTCCTTGTACTATTATTTTGGTTAATTCTAGTCCAGACTCAAATTGGCAGACAATTACTGATGTGGCTTTCTGGACGGATAACGAAGTTAACACCATCTGGACTATTCAAATTAGCAAGTTGCCAAGTGATGATTAATGCCAATGTTAATGTGCCAATACTAGCATTGCAATCCCTCAGTTATGGGTTAATAGTGTTACTTTACGGACTTGGTGGGACTGGTGGTCAAGATATTAAGAATGTCATTGTTTCGTTTATTGTTTATGTAGGGGCACCGGGACTACTAGTTATTGCTAATATAATTTCTGTTGCGATGTTAAGCGGACGCCAACAAGAGCAAAACTTCCAACAATTAGAGCAATTAGGATTCAGTGCTAGGATGCTGTTGCAGGAACGTAGCTTGGAGTGCTGTTTTCAAATTGTACCGCTGTTAATAACGGCGATGATTACGAATCTTACTTTGTATGGTGCATTGCTGATGCTTGCATGGCATACGCAAGTTAGGATACAAATCAGTTTAATGTCGGCCTTTGGGCTACCGATGGGTGTTTCAATGCTGACATGGGTAACGTTGACGATGGTTGCATGGAAAGAAGTTTTTGCTCACTTGGAGAGGGCTGAAACGGGTAGACAATAATTTGCTGATTTATTTTCAACAGCTATATGGCAACCTTGGCGTAGTAGTCGTATAAAGCTACCCATTTACGCTCGCCACGGTCAAACAGGCCCATCTTGATTTTGAACAGGGTGGTAATCAAGGTAAACGGGTAATTGTCTTTGACCAGGAAACGACCAATGTTTAGCTGGTTTTATCGTGAGCGGACGCGCTTACCCGAGCACTAATCTGTTCTAAACTAGTATTAGTAAAGAAATAAAATAGCTATCTAGACAAATACGGTATCATGAACGACGGTGGCCGGACAATCTTTAGTATAATAGTGGTTATCAGTTAACGTCGTACGATTGATTAATTATGAACAGGGATAGTAAATATTATGAATGAATCGGTATCGGATGAAAACTTTTTGGATTGTCCATTTGCCAGTGTTCAAAAAGTCGTTCGCGGAAAATGGAGCATGGTTATTCTGTATTTCCTTAGTCAGCGGGTCTTGCGTTTTGGTGAACTCAATCGCAAGGTTTATCCACCGGTGTCACCAAAGGTTGAATATTCACTCACCCCATTAGGAGAGAAGTTCTTGCCTGTTTTGAAGGCTTTGGAGAACTTTGCGGTAGACTATCAGGATTACCAAGCTTAATTAAGTGAAATCGGTTAAGAACGAGCATGCTCCGGTTTATTCACGGCACTAATTGTCGTCATAAAAATTAAAAAACGAGATCCAGCGACGTCTTCATACGTGCTTGGATCTCGTTTTTAGGTAGAACTAAGTGACTATCGAGCCCAGAGTTGGGTCGAATGGCGATGTCACTTGCCCTTGAACCGCATAACTAAAATGATAATATTGCTTTTAAATTCTGAAAGCTAATGAACAACTCTTCTTTGAAACTTTTATTGGGAATATTGTTTTATTTAATACGCATGATTTATCTATCCAAGAAGGTGTCTGCATTATGCGGCAGAATTTGGCGCGAGTGTTGACGTTGTTTTAACTGACAAGATTAGTTTTTGGAAAAACTTAGCCGAACGGATTACCATATTTTTGACAGTATTGGTAAAATCCTAAGCGGTATAGATCGATAGTTCGGGTTAGTTCTTCACTAGATTGAAAATGAATTAGTTGTAAAACGGCGGCAGTAAATGCCAGTGCCGCTGTGCCGTTAGCTGTGACTAGATTCTTGTCGCTAATGACTTGCTGTTCATGAAAGTCGGCTGAGTTTTGATAGTTAGGATAATTGTGCCACATCGCCAGTGAATTGCCGGTATGCTGATAACCAGTTAAAAAACCGTTTTGGGCTAAGTAATCTACCGCACCACAGATTGCGCCAACTGGTTTTGAGGCATTGAGGTGTTGCTGAACTAGTGAATATAATAATGAATTATTGATATTCCAAGAGTTACCACCAATTAGGATTAATAAGTCAATAGTTGGTAAACAATCCAGTTGATAGTCAACTTTAGTGGTGAAGCCACCAATTGACGTAACCAATGGTGTTGTTGAAGTCGTTTTAACTTGCCAGTCAGTGCTTTGATTTAATTGACTAGCTAGATAAGAAGCTTCCCAATCTGCGTATTGATCTAGCATTAGAAATAATGCAGTTTTCATGTTGACCTCCAGAGGAAAATATATTTTCAGAACCGAATATGTTATCCTTAATTATAGGAACGTACGTTCTAAAAAACAAGTGCATGATTAAATGTTGGAGGGCAGTAAATGAGCAAACAATCCGTAATTCTTGAGTTAATTAGAACACATATTTGCTATACACCACGGGTCTTTCAACGTATTAATAAGAAATTAGCCGTTAATTTAAGCGAAGTTGAAATTAAAGATTTAGTCAATCATATTCTGATACAACCAGATGAAATCAAAAGGTGTGGGAAAAATTATTATATCCGAAGTCGTAAAGCGCGGGTAGAACTAACAGTCAATGCTGGTAATTATCGCTTAATTACAGCTAGTAAATACACAGAAGTCGACGGCTTTTAATCAATAAAACAGCTAAAAGTAATAAAAATATTAGTGAATCCGTGTGGTGGTTGAGTATTTTGGCAATGGAAAATGGGTTTTACTTGGATGATGCAGTGAAGTGCTTCTTACGAAATAAAGCGAAATACTTAAAAAGTTAATTAATGTTAGTTGAGAATAATTACAGGAGTGTAGCACACTTTAAAAGCAATAAATCCCCCTATCAGGCTAGTATGGAAATCTAGCTGATGGGGGAATTTATTGTGTGTATATATTTGGACGTGATTTAATTACGAGCCGTCACCGATTTGACGGATTAAACAGCTTATAAACCAGTATTAATTGATAACTAGTTTAAATTAAGCGTTGTGTCAAATGTCTTATAAGCGTTATCGTCGTCATAATCGTCAGTATCATAACTAGCATCCCATTTTAGGCGAATACTAGTGATGTCTTTAACGCTGGATAATTTTGATAAAACAAAGTATACGTTACCGTCAGAATCGGTACCACTGTTTAAATCACCGTCAAAATCATCGCTATCCATGTCGGCTTCGACTTGTTGACCGTCGTTCGTGCTGAGTTTGGCCTGGGTCGGATAGGCTGAAATATCTTGCCCAGCATGGATACTCATGTGAACTTTTACGACGCCGTTAAAATCTTTCTTGTCATTACCGCTACCGCTAGTATAAGTGCCGTCCGTTTTGTAGACCGTGACTTTATCGATTTTAAATGTGGATTTCGCCCAGCTACTGTCGGTAAATGAGGTACTGTAAGCTTTTTGATCGGCGATATCGATGTCGTCATCGCCAATCGTGATACTGTCAGAGTCTGAATCTGATTCTGAATCTGAGTCAGAGTCCGTGCTATCACTAGATTCTTCACTGTCGCTATCGCTGTAACTGTCGTCAGAGTTAGTTGCAGCTGACTTGGAAGTTGTCGTTAGAGCAGCGTCCATGGCAGTATCACGGGCCGTTATGTTAATGAGAGCGGCGTATCCCAATGTCAATAAGACTAGTAGGCACCAAGTCCACCATTTGTGTGTCCAAGGTTTTGGTTGGCTAGCTAAACGGTCGAAACGTTTTCCAGCTGGTTCAGAGCGTTGGCATAGGAAAACAATGATTAAAATGGGGCCGACAAGTGGAAGCAGATAGAACCATAAATAATGCGCTGACCGATTAGAGTCGTGGAGTCGCCGCGCACTGGCTGTGAATTGCATCACTGAAGTCCAAACCATGAGCGCTGAAAAAATCAATAACAGCACGGTTTGTAAAACATTAACGTGTAATGGGCTGAGGATAAAAGCTGGATAACTGTATGCTCTGATACCAAGTACGATGGTTAAAACTAGGGAAATTAGGACCAAATCTAAGTAAAGCCACCAATATTGAGGCCGCGTAATCCGTTGTGACCAAGTAAAGGTTTGACGCATTCCTAGCTTTAGTGCGGTCCACATATTGACATGTTCTGGTTGATTAGGTGTGTTGTGCTGCTCGGAAGTAATGGTGTTCTGATCTTCAGTGGAAGCGACTTTGTCCTGAGTTGCGCCACAAAAAGGGCAAAAGGTCGCGTTAGTAGGAATCGCTTTTCCACAGTTAATACAATACTTTGTTTCTGACATCGATGTTCCTCCTGGAGTACTTATACTAGGCGAAATGTTATGAATATAAGTAGAATTTTATTATATGGCCGAGTGAATGATTATGGCAGCCGAAAACAAGCATATCATAACTAGTTAAAAGTATTAACAAAATATTAATACTAAATTCATATTTTGTTCAATAATAGACTTAAATAGTTATTTATTTGCTTTGTTGAAAACTAAAAGCGGTAACTCTAAGCCTCAGTAAAATAACAATGAAATAGAGATTAACTTTGAACGGGAGCAACGTTGAACTATCGGTCCTGAGTTCAAAAGTAGAAATGGTCTACTTCCGGACGGCCATTATGAACAAAGCTGATTAATTGAGTTATCACTCAACGGTATCATCCGTGATTAAGTAATAGTTTGAAAACTATAAGACTCCTGAAGGCATGCCAATTAATATGGTGTGCTTTTTGTTTTTGCTATTCATGGTGTTCAAACGATGTATCTATATTGTTATTTGCTGCTTAGATTAGTAGTCTAAAAGAACGAGATGTGAGTATTTTACATTTGTTTTTTGAACATAGTAGGTGAAATATAGAATGTTTATCTTTCTTTGAATCATACATTTCTACCTAACAAGCAAATTTGCACAAAGTATGACTGAAAATATTGCACTTTTTAAAAATGATAGCGTTTGCAATAATGAGCAGTGTAGGAGGGATTAAGCCATGGCTGACAAACTTACTAATCAAGAAAGACGACTTCTACAAGTGTTAGCAGAAGGATCACACTATTTATCTACTGAAAGTTTAGCGGCATCGTTACAGGTTTCACGACGCTCGGTCTATAACTACTTGAATAATGTTTCAAGAAAATTAATTAGTGTCGGTATTGAACCACCACGAAATGTTAATGGATCAGGGTACTACTTAACACGTGACAGTAAATTATATGTTAAAGATTTAATAAATGGAAAAGATGGTGAACCTGATAAGCGAGTGCATCGTGTGCAGTTCACAGATCGACGAAATATTTTATTATTAGCACTATTTGTTGGAGAACGTGATATTACAATCTCGCAACTTATGAATATTACAGGTGTCGCTCGTAATACTGTGATTTCAGACTTGTCGAGAGTTCGAAAAGAACTTGGCGAAAACCGGATTGAATTAGTTGGCACGAAGGATGGACACTCACTAAGGGGACAAGAGCTTACGATCCGTAACTATTTTCAAGTTCATTTTACCGCTTTAATTGATGGCTATGATTGGGTCCAGAAATATCAAGCGGATAATTCATTCTTTGCGGGCAAAGATACGGTTGGACTTAATACGATGTTAAATGACTGGATACATCTGGTTGAGCGGCAAAGCGAGCGGGCATTTTCCGATGATGCCATCAGAATGATTGAGTTTTATTATGCGTTTGTCTTAAAGCGTATTCTGTCAGGATGTTTTATCCCACAAGATACATTTCCAAGCAATATAGATGATCGAAGAGAGCTACGAAACAAAAAAGAATTTGGACTAGCTAGTAATTTGTTAGCTCAAGTGGGCGTTGAAGTTGGAAGCCATGATTCAGAGGCTTTATATCTTGAAAGCTTGTTATTGAGTGGACAATTACATTCTGTTGAGCCGGATGAGCGAGACAATGTTAAGACTAAAGTTTATAAGGCTGCAATTGAGGTCGTTGAGAGTTTCCAGCAAATTACAGGTTTTTCATTTTATGATCGTCGTCAATTAACAAGTGAGCTATATGTTCATTTACTCTCTACTTATTATCGAGTGAAATATCATCGACAATATCGAGACGGCATGGTGAAAGCAATTGAAGAGAATTATCCAGATATTTATACCTATACTGAGTTATCAATTCGCCCATTTGAGAAATTAAACAATTATCCATTGAATGAAAATGAGTTGTCATTGATTGCTATCTATTTTGGGTCGCAAATGTATCAAGATGAATCGCACTTGGGATCAGCTTTACTGGTTTGTTCAACAGGACTTGGAACTTCAAGAATGCTGAAGGTACAACTTGAATCGGCGTTCAAAGGTTTAAAATTTGTAGGACCAATTACGAAACGCAATTATAATAGCATGACTCAAATATCTGAGAGTGTTGTGCTTTCCACAATACCACTTGATAAGAAAAATAGAGAAGTACTAGTGCTACATCCTATCATGAATGATCGGGAAATAAATGAATTAACAAAACAACTTGCTGTTCAAGGGATTGTAATGCCGACTTTGCCGCCTAATAAAATTTCAGCCTTGTTAGATGTAATTTCTGATAATGCGAAGATTATAAATCAGACTGGTTTAATTACAAGTATTAAAGAAGTGCTTAGCTTTTCTGTTAAACCATATTCTAAATATGAGAGGGGGTATCAACCGTTGTTAAGTGAACTGATTAATAAAAATACAATCCAGTTTGCAACTGCCAGTCATTTAGATTGGCAGCAAGCAATTGCATTAGCAACATTACCACTTCTCAGCAGTGGCAATGTTGAACAAAGCTATATTGATGCGATGATTCAAAACGTTTATAGCAATGGACCTTACATTAATATTGGTGATCGAATTGCATTCGCACACGCAAGACCAGAAGAGGGTGTCAATAAACTCGGAATGGCATTGTTATGCTTAGATGAACCAATTGAATTATTGGATAATCAGCACCGGATTCAGTTAATTTTTGTTTTAGCAGCATCAGATGATCGCTCACACTTAAAAGCGTTGGCAGAATTGGCCAGTATGCTTGGAGATAAGAACCGTTTAAAGCAGTTATTAGATGCTAGAAAGGTTAGTGAAGTTGAGAGCGTTATTGCGGAAGGAGAAAAACAGTTATGAAAACATTAGCAGCTGTATGTAGCACCGGACTTGGTTCAAGTTTTATGGTTGATATGAACATGGCAGATATTGTTAAGGGATTAGGTCTAGAAGACCGTGTTAAAACGACCCATATGGATATGGGGAGTGCCAATGAAAATTCTGCTGATCATTTCTTTGTTGGTAAGGATTTAGCGGATGCGGCTAAGGATCGTCTTGGAATTGATAAAGTGACTGTTCTAGACAGTATTATTGATAAAGAGGAATTGAAGACTAAGGTTACGACATATTTAAAAGATGCAGGTATTGAAAATAAATAGGAGGTATTGTTTACGATGCAAGCTACATTAAATGCCATTATTAGTATTGTTCGTACGCCAGCTATTTTGGTTGGATTAATTGCTATTCTAGGACAGGCATTACAAAAGAAGTCCTTTTCTGACACAGTTAGCAGTGGAATTAAGACCTTCATTGGTTTCTTAGTTTTGAGCGGTGGTGCTGGTATTGTCAGCACTTCATTAGCGCCGATGAGCAAGATGTTTATGCATGCTTTTGGTGTTCAGGGAGTTGTTCCTAATAATGAAGCCGTCGTGGCAACCGTTTTAGTCGAATATGGGACAGCAACGGCTTTAATTATGTTGGTAAGTATGATTGTTAATGTAATCTTGGCACGATTTAGTCATTTTAAATACATCTACCTTTCAGGCCACGTAATGTTGTATATGGCTGCAATGCTTGCAGTTATTATGCAAGTAGCAGGTTTTGGATTCGCTACAGAAGTGTTATTCGGAGGTCTTATTTTAGGAATTTGGGATACAGTTAGCCCTGCTTTGGTACAACCGTTTCTACGTGAAGTAACAGGTGGCAATACAGTGGCGTTAGCACATACCGGTGATTTTGGTTATGCGTTTGCTGGATTAATCGCTAAGTTTACTGGTGACAAGAGTAAGTCAACTGAAGACTTAAATATTCCAAAGAGTGTATCGTTTCTACGTGATTCAACGGTTGCAATTACCATTACAATGGCCGTTATTTACATTATTTTGGCTTTGTTTGCCGGGCCAGAATTTGTTGGAAAAATGAGTTCAGGGATGAATTATATTGTATTTGCCTTAATTCAGGCCGGAACTTTTGCAGGTGGTGTTTACGTTATTCTTGCAGGTGTGCGGTTAATTTTAAATGAAATTATTCCTGCATTTAAGGGGATTTCGGAAAATCTGGTGCCTAACTCTGTACCAGCACTAGATTGCCCAATTATTTTCCCATATGCGCCAAACGCAACGATTGTTGGCTTTTTTGCTAGCTTTATTGGCGGAGTTGTTAGTATGTTCATTATGATTGGCTTACACACAGTTATTGTCATTCCGGGTGTTGTTGCACACTTTATGTGCGGTGCTACTTCTGGTGTCATTGGCAATGCTGTTGGGGGACGGCGTGGCGCAATTATTGGCGCATTTTCTCAAGGTATTTTAATCAGCTTTCTTCCATTAGCCTTACTACCGGTTCTTGGAAAAATTGGTTTAGGTGGTGCAACCTTCTCAGATGCTGACTTTGGTGTGATTGGTTCTTTGATTGGCTGGTCGGGTGTTAACGGTGGCGTTGTAATGATTATTGCCGCGATTGTTATTTCGCTAATCTTATTTATTGTTGCTTCGATTATTGCAAGTAAACATAGCGCTGATAAGACCGGGCAAAATAAGGCTAATGCCTAGATAATAATTCTTTTCTTCTGAGTATTCTTATTAATAAGGTGGTAGAAAAATGAGTTTTGATGAAATGGATACAAAAGCAGTCAATGCGATTCGAGCACTTAGTATTGATATGATTGAACATGCTGAATCCGGGCACCCCGGTATGCCGCTTGATGCCGCGCCGATGGCTTATGTCACGTATAAAAAGCATTTACGGATTGATCCTAAACATCCAAATTGGCCAAATCGCGATCGATTTGTATTATCTGCTGGGCACAGTTCGTCGATGTTGTACGCGATGCTATATTTGGCAGGTTATGGTATAACCGTAGATGATTTGAAAAACTTCAGGCGTCTTGATAGTTTGACACCAGGACATCCAGAATTGATTACACCTGGTGTTGATGCGGCCACTGGACCGCTTGGACAAGGCCTTGGTATGGCTGTTGGGATGGCAATGGCCAGCAAACATTTAGGAACTAAGTATAATGTTGATGACATCAAAATTTTAAATAGCCGTGTCTATGTAATTGCTAGTGATGGGGACTTAATGGAAGGAATCAGTCATGAATCGGCAAGTTTGGCAGGCCATTTGAAACTGAATAATTTGATTGTTATGTATGATTCAAATGACGTAACGTTAGACGCACAGGCAAGTAAAACGTTGGGCGATGATGCAGGAGAACGATTTAAGGCATATGGCTGGAATTATTTGCGGGTTGAAGATGGCAATAATCTAGATGAGATTGACAATGCTCTAAAACTAGCTGAGGCTGAACAGGAACGACCGACGATTATTGAAGTTAAAACGGTTTTGGGGTATGGATCGCCACATGCAGGTGAAAACACTGTTCATGGAAATCCACTTACAGCTGGTGAATGTCGACAGACAATGCATGATTTGGGCTGGGATTATGAACCATTTGAAGTTCCTGATGAAGTTCATCAACGTTATGCCGAAATTTTGCAAGAAGGACAACAACGATATGTATCATGGCAAAACGAATTGCATAAGCTTAAAAAGGTAAACGAAGAGCTGGCACAAAATTTTGAAGTTAATTTTTCTAATCAAGCCGCTACGGGAGATATCAGTTTACAATACAATGCTGGTGATACAGAGGCTGTGCGAATGACGGTGCATAAACTCATTCAGAAATCAGCTCATACGCCATTGAATTTTTGGGGCGGCTCGGCAGATTTGTCCAGTAGTAATAAAACTTATTTTGAGAATGATGATGGTTTTGAACCAGGTCAGTATCAAAATAAAAATGTGTTTTATGGTGTACGAGAATTTGCACAAGCAGCAGCTGTAAACGGAATAACGTTATTTGGGGGAAGTAGAACGTTTGGGAGTACATTCTTTGTCTTTAGTGATTATATGAAAAATGCGATTCGTATGGCAGCTTTGCAAAGAATTCCTGCAATCTTCGCGTTTAGTCATGATTCAATTGCGCTAGGGCAAGATGGGCCTACGCATCAACCAGTTGAACAATTGGATGGATTACGTGCGATGCCAGGGTTGACTGTATTTCGGCCAGCAGATGCGATTGAAACACAGTCAGTATGGGACTATGCATTAAATAAAAATCATGGACCAGTGGTGATTGCAATGTCACGCCAAGCACTTCCAGTACTTGAAGGTTCATTAAAGTATGCAAAAGAGTGTGTTAAAAGGGGTGGTTATATTGTATCACCGTCTGGTGTAAGCAATTCAGATGGGATAATAATTGCAACGGGTTCAGAAGTAAGTATTTCAATAGAGGCTCAAACCAAATTGAAAAGGCAAAATATCAATGTAGAAGTAGTTTCCATGCCAAGTACTGAGCTGTTTTTACAACAACCTAAATCATATCGAGATAAGGTGCTTGATCCGACCGTTAGAAATCGCATGTCGGTAGAGATGGGCTCTACTCAATCTTGGTATCGATTCACTGGTCTTGATGGTGTCAATATCGGTTTGGACCACTTTGGGGCTAGTGGGCCGGTTGATGAAATTATTCAAAGATTTGGGTTTTCCTCAGAGAATATTGCTCAAACTTATTTACAACATTTTCGTGGATAGTTATATTCAATTCGAAGTTGAATGATATAATATTAAGCATGTAATTTTTAAAATGGCATGGAGTCCGTATAGGATACTATGCCATTTTAAATTTTTGTGTGAAATAATAGGTGATCATCTGACCTATGTCATTACTTTTGGATTCTATTCAGTGCTGCTTGGGGAATGTCTTTTTGATTAACTTTTTCCCAGTTAATCACTTGTTGGCGTTTGTCATTATAACCGACTTTGAGATAAGCGTGCATCTTGAGTGAGCGTGGTAGGACGCTATCAAAATCGAGCTCTTTCTTAAAACCATTGTCGCTGTATCCAGGTTGTGAGTAATGGTAGTAGACATAGGGCTTGCCGGAATCATCTTTCCCGGTTTTACGTTCACCTTTAGTCGTGATTTGAGTATAGTATGTTTTTGTTCCGTAATTTGAGTGGTACCAGTTGAAACCGAGACCAACTGGTACTAATACGATAATAGTGATGATTAGTCCCAAAATTCCCGCTTTTTTCATTAATAATCCCTCCAAATGATTAATTTAAATCTGATATTAATCATAAGAGGTATAGAAAACGGTGGATAGCAGTTTATGCAATGCTAAACGAAAAACAAGTAATTAAATAAAAAATTAAAAATAAGCCAATCATTCGGATGGTAGCTTGTTGGAAAGCTAAGACTATTCGATAGACAGTGGAATAAAAAAATTTGACATTTTTAATGTAAAGGCTTACATTGTTACTTGTAGATAAATAAATTAGACATGTAACTGGTAATGCAGGCAGGATCTAAAAAAGTAACGGGCTTAGTCCGGATAACTTTTTAGGTCCTGTTTTTTGTCGTTAGGAGTGATTAAGATGGATTTTAATGATAGTGCACAGGCAATTATTTTAAACGTCGGTGGAGAAAAGAATATTAACTCGCTGATTCATTGTTCGACTAGGTTGCGTTTTACATTGAATGATTTTGCTAAGGCAGATTTGGAAAAATTGAAAACGGTTGATGGCGTTCTTGGCGCTGTTATTGCCGGTGGTCAATGTCAGGTAATTATTGGTAATGATGTTGTTGAGATGTTCGATGCAGTTCAGGCATTGTTAGGCAACAGTACACAGCAAAATACTGCCAGGGGACCCAAGCAATCATGGGGAAAAGTTGTCCTTGATTTTATCATTGGTGTCTTTCAACCGTTAGTACCAGCAATTGCTGGTGGTGGGATTTTAAAGGCCGTGTTAATGCTGTTGGCCATGTTTGGTTGGATCAGTGATAAGAGCCAAACTTATCAAATCCTGAACCTAGTTGGTGGAGCGCCTTTGTACCTACTGCCAATTCTAGTAGCAATTACAACGGCTCAGAAACTTAAAGTAAACTCGCTTGTGGCAGTGTCAACAGTCGGTGTGCTGATATTACCAGACTTAGTAGCAATGCTGACTAAAGGAACTACTTTGTTTGGATTACACGTTACGAATGTTACTTATAGTTCGCAAGTATTTCCCGCAATTTTATGCGTTTTGTTTTATGCATTAATGGAACGTTTCTTTACAAAGTATTCACCTAAACCAATCCGAATTTTCTTTGTGCCCATGATGTCAATGCTGATTACGGCACCAATTACGCTACTATTCCTTGGACCATTGGGTTATGTTGTTGGGGAAGGTTTTGTCAGTGTTATTTTATTCCTAAATACGCATCTAGGCTGGGTAGCGACAGCATTATTAGCCGGTGTTCTACCATTCATGGTCGCAACTGGCATGCACAAACCGATGATTCCATACGTTGTGTCGACGTTTAGTACAGTTGGCAAAGAATCATTGTATTTACCTGCATCATTGGCACACAACATTTCAGAAAGCGGAACATGTTTTGCAATTGCACTTCGTACCAAGGATACCAAACTACGAGCGGTTGCGCTTTCTGCTGGAATTTCGGCGCTGTTTGGTATCACTGAACCTGCACTGTACGGGGTTACCTTACAACACAAACGAGCACTCATCAGTGTTATTACTGGTGGCGTGATTGGGGGTGCCTACGTTGGAATTGCCGGTTTATCTGGCTTTACGATTGTGGGACCTGGATTAGCGAGTCTACCGATGTTTGTAGATAAAAGTAATCCAGCTAATTTAATTCATGCTCTGATAGGATTTGGAATCTCATTCGTTGTTTCATTTGTTATCGGTCTAATTATCTGGAAGAATGATGAGGAGATTAGTTCTGCAAGCGATACTGGCGAAGCAACGACAACTGTAGTTGCTGAAGATTTGATGGCACCAGTTGCCGGAAAGATTTTATCGTTAGCTGATGTTCCTGATGATGTTTTTTCACAAGGACTAATCGGTCAAGGGATCGCCGTTGAACCAAGTGAAGGAAGCTTAATTGCACCCACAGATGGTACCATTGAGATGGTTTATGAGACCAAACACGCATTAGGCATGCGTACGGATAATGGGGCAGAGCTACTGTTTCACATTGGCCTGGATACTGTCCAGTTAAATGGAAAGTATTTTGAATCTCACGTGCAAGTTGGACAACATGTCCAAGCGGGTGAGTTACTTGAGACTTTTGATGTGGCTAAGATCAAAGCGGCCGGATACAACCCTATTACTATGATGGTTGTGACTAACCAAGATAGTTATACCGTTGCTGTTGATGAGAGTAATGAAACACTTGATAATCAATCTGTTATGAATATTGCAAAGTTAGGAGTTTAGCTAATGGGATTACGAAAAGATTTCTTATGGGGTGGCGCGATAGCTGCCAATCAAGTAGAAGGTGCATGGAATATCGATGGAAAAGGGTTATCAGTTGCGGATGTTGCGACGTATAAGCCCAATGTGGATGTTAAAGATTATCGCAAACAGGTTGGTGTTACAAAGTCTGATATTGAGAAAGCAATCCAAGATACAGATACTAAGTACTATCCTAAACGACGTGGTATTGATTTTTATCACCGTTACCCCGAAGACTTGGAATTATTTCATGAAATGGGATTTAAAGCATTGCGTTTATCCATTGCCTGGACACGGATATTTCCAACAGGTGAGGAATTTGAGCCCAACCAAGCTGGTTTAGACTACTATAAAGCAATGTTTAATAAGATGCATGAGTTAGGAATTGAACCAATTGTGACATTATCACATTATGAAATGCCACTTGCATTAGCGTCTAAATATAATGGTTGGGAAAATCGCAAAGTCATTGATTTATTTGTTCGTTTTTGTAAAGTTTGTTTTGAAACTTACAAGAATGATGTTAAATATTGGCTGACATTCAATGAAATTGATAGCGTTACGCGTCATCCATTTACTTCAGCCGGTATTATTCCTGATCAGACTGATAATTTGTTACAAGCAGAGTATCAGGCATTCCATCATCAATTCGTGGCGTCTGCGCTGGTAACAAAATCTTGTCACGAAGTTATCCCTGGTAGTCAGGTGGGATGTATGCTAACAAAATTGACAGATTACCCGAATTCATCTGATCCGCGTGATGTGTTAGCATCATTCAATAAAAATACAATGAATTATTTTCCAGCAGATGTTCAAGTATTTGGTGAATATCCACCCCTAGTATTGAACTACTTCAAAAAACAGAAAATTCACATTGATATGACTGCATCAGACCTGGAAATTTTGAAGGAAAATACTGTAGACTTTGTAACGTTTAGTTACTATATGTCACTAGTATCATCATATGATGAAAATAATTTGACGTTGACGACTGGTAATACGATTGTTGGTGGTAAGAATCCACATTTGCCGGTTACGGAATGGGGATGGACAGTTGATCCGGTTGGCTTAAGAATTTCGTTGTTACAGTTATATGATCGCTATCACAAGCCGTTAATGATTGTTGAAAACGGAATGGGTGCTAAAGACGAATTAACAGCGGATCAGAAAATTCATGATGACTATCGCATCAAATATTTCCGTGCGCATTTCAATGAAATGATTAAGGCAGTGGACGCCGGTGTTGATTTATTAGGTTACACTAGCTGGGCCCCGATTGATTTAGTAAGTGCTTCAACTTCGCAAATGTCTAAGCGGTATGGTTTTATTTATGTAGACGAAGATGACTTAGGTAATGGTTCGCTTAAGCGTTATCGCAAAGATTCTTTTACATGGTATCAAAAGGTAATTCAGACAAATGGAACTAGTCTAGATTAGTGAAGGTGTGGTGATCAAATGCTACGGATTAAAAAGGTGCTAAACTCCAGCGTCGTTTTGGTTACCGATGAACATGACCAGGAGTTTATCTTGTTAGGTAAGGGGATTGGTTATGGGAAAAAACCAGGTGCTGTGATTATGGATGGCGATTTTAATCAGGTTTTCGTGGCATCACCAGATCCAAACGTAGAACAATTACTGGCAACAATTGCGTCATCGTCGCCGCAATTGATTGAGATTACCCAGACAATTGTTAGTGAGGCGACTGAGCAGCTTCAGAGTAAGTTGAGTGATACGTTGTATGTTGCTTTGCTTGATCATTTGAAATTTGCTCTTGAACGTGCTGCTAAAGGGATTGTTATAACCAATCGAGTTTATTGGGAAATTAAGACATACTATAGCCATGAATTTGAGATTGGCCAGTTAGCAGTTAGATTAGTTAATCGGGCGTTTAAAACTGACTTTTCGGAGCAAGAGGCTGCAAATATTGCTGCACACATTATTAATGCCGAAAACGGAACTGATGAGCGTAAGGATGCATTAAAGGCTGGTCAATTGATTGGACGGATCATTAACATCATCAAGTATCAGGCTGGTGGAATAGTCAATGAACATGATTTAAATTATCAGCGGTGCGTGGTACATGTAAAATTTTTAGTTGAACGGACTATTGCGGGAGAATTATTGGATGATGCAGATCCGGCAATGGTAGCTATAGTCAAAAGTCAAAATTCACGTGCTTTTGCAATTGCTGGAAAGGTAGCTGCATACATGAGTATGAAGTTTAAGATGCCACTGCCAGATGAAGAAGTGATGCTAATGGCTATGCAGATTCAAAGATTATTGCCATAGGTTAGTCTGGCATACTAACTAAATTATTATATTAGAATACATACCATTTCGAATGAGGGGTGAGGTGGTATGTATTTTTGTGAATAAGTCTGGCTATATAACAAGTTATAAATGATTCGTGATTGACAATTTATAACTTGTTTTTTGTTAGAAGAATTTTAATTATAAAAATATTTATTAACGGTGTAACTAGTTTGCATGGACACTCTATGGAGATTTGTAACCTAGATTGTTAGTATAGAAGTAAATGTGTATTGAACGGGGAATCTAAATAATGAGAAAGAAAAAATATATTAGTCAGCGTACACGTGCAACTCATACCTATTCTTTTTATCGTCAGCGTCGGAATGATCCTAATTGGCGGGCTGATTACCTGGCGGCTCGGGTATGCCGACAACGTCATATTTTGATCAGTCTTATTATTATCTTAGTCTTAATATTAATTGGGGTTATTGGATATAGAAATCGAGTAGTGACATTGTTGAATGGGTCAGAAACAACATCTCAAGTAACTACAGTGAAAAATGCTAGTGGGGAAGACTCAATTAAAGATTCTACCAAACAATCGGTTTCTAACGAGCAAACTAAAACAATAGATAATGTGCAAAAAACAGTAACGATTAGTGATTATCAAAGATATTCAGCTTATTCTGGCGAATATGGAAGTGAAACACAAACCTGTTCACTTGATTTTGCAACGGGTGAGCTAATGACCACTGGACCACAAAAACAACAAGTTTTTTATTTTGATAAAGTCATGTTGCATCCTGATAAAAGTCTAGTCATCAACATGCATGGCAATTATCATTATAATGCTTATGATGGTAAGGGTGAACGGTATAGATTGGTTCACCTGAGTGTCTTATTTGCACCCCGTGATCAGAAAATTACACAAAATTGGCAGACTGGAAAGTCACTTGAGGATGGTACTAATACGGCTGTCAATCGATTCTCGATTGCGTTGTCAAATGATGGCGGTAAAGTGTTTCAAATGTCACCAGCGTATACAGCATTTGAGACTAATCAAACTAAAGGTGATACATTAGCAGTAATTTATTCCGAAGCTAATTGAGAAGAGCTATTTTAGACTTAATATAACTATCGTAATTATCTTCAATACATCTCAATATGGATTAATTTCATGTGAAGTAGCAGTTGTAGTTAGTTAGTAATACTTTCAATGTTTCAAACTAAGTATTTAAGCTAAGTTAGCTTGTTTTAAAGTGCCGTTAGTTCCAGAACTAAATTGGTTTCCAGTATAATACGCTAGTAGATATTATTTAACGGTTATTTAATATTTGTACTTCAATCTGAATAGGGCAGTTTATGCTAAATCGATATAGGAAAAATCATTATGGTAATGCAAGGGGGAATAATGATGAAGACAGATATCATTTTACGGGTTGTGCTTGGCTTGCTGTTTACTTGCTTAGGCTGTTTTCAAATTTTTGCTGTGAGACGGTATTTTCGCCAGTTAAAACTGCACGGAAACGCTGAAACGTCCGCTTTTGCACCGCTGGCTTTGTGGAGCGCCTTTGTAATTGGCTTGATTTTTATTTTCGTTGGCATAGCTGCGGGCTTTGGGTTGATTTAACTAATATTTGTTGGGATTACTAAAAACACCATAAACAAAGTGCACTGCGGATAATCGTAGTGCACTTTGTTTATGGTGTTTTGAATTAAAAATATGATTTGATGGTTACGATAATATGATTTTATTCATCAATTTCCGGCGCCGACCCAAGCTCTGCCTGAATCATCCAGATTTTCTTTTCAATTGCGGTTTTGAGACCAATGAAAATATCTTGGGTACTGAAGTCTTTTTCAACATCGGATACTTCAATGCCGTGTTGGTAAAGGTCTTCCAAGTAACGATAGCCATCAACTAAGTGTGCGAGGCGTTCTGGGGTTGTTTTGTCCCATTCACCAGGCCAGTCTTGAATCTTAGTGTTTTCGGCCATTTCTTTTAAGGTCGAGTAAGGACTGCCATCAAGCGCAATCAGCCGTTCAGAAATGACATCGAGTTGGCTGTCAATTTCTTCCATGAACTCATCCATCAAGGGGTGCAACTTCAAAAAGTTGGGTCCACGCATGTACCAATGCGTCTGATGGATAATCATTGACATCTGGCTCAAATCGGCAACGAGTTGATTTAATACTGCTTTGGTTTTCGTATATTTCATTAGATTGATCTCCTTTCGATATGGTTATTATAACTTAGTGGTAGCTTAATCTGAAACGTTATACACTGGCAAATTAAGTTATTTATAGCCCGTAGAATTAAGTCGTTTTGAAAAGATGGAGACGTTATATGGTGGTAATTAGTGCTAACAAAAACGGCCACCGTATGGGTAGCCGTTTGGGTATCTTAATCAGTGTCGAATTAGACCTATTCCCGTTTCTTGAACTTAGCTGCCAGTCCTAGCCAACCTAATCCAGTAAATAAAGCGGCCAGGATACCACCCAGTGTTGCGGCGTGTTCAGATTGCTCACTGGTTTGCGGTAATTGACCCAAATTGTGCGTAGCAGCCGTTGCTGGTGCTTGCTGTTTTCCTGGTTGAGCCAGGGCACTGACTGGTGCAATTGGTGTTGGCTGTGGACTAGTCGTTGGCGACGATTGTGAAGTCGTAGTGCCTTGTGACACGGGCGCTTTTGCCAGCAATGAACTCTCTGGCTGTGGTGCCGGGTTTGGCTGCGGCACCGGGCTCGGTTGTGGTGCCGGGTTTGGTTGTGGTGCCGGGCTCGGTTGAGGTGTAGGGCTCGGTTGCGGCGTTGGTTCAGGCTGAGGTGCTGGTGTCGGCTGTGGTTCGGGCACAGGTTCTGGTTCCGGACCCGGCGTCGGTTGTTCAGGCCCACTCGGCTCCGGCGTGTAAGTGTAAACGACGTGCTGGGCGGTGGTGCCAAAGGTCCCGATCGTTGGACCGACAACTTTGTTGAAGACGTAGCCTGGAATTGACAACTGTTCAGTTTGATAATTTTGACCAAAGTCACCACTTAAAACAATATCCGCGTGAAGTGGCTTTCCATCCGCATCTTGATAACTAACGGTGACGGGAAGCACTGCTTGTTTTTCATAGACGTAAAGGACATGCTGCGGTTCCTTGGTAAAGCTACCGGTCGCGTTAGTTGGTGTCTTGATGAGTTGATAGCCTGGAATCTCTAGCGCTTTAGTCTCATACGCTGCGCCGATTTCACCAGTGTGGGTGATATCAGGTTGTAAGGTTTTACCATCTTCGTCTTGATAACTGGCAGTCACCGGCTGTGGAATCTGCTTGGTATAGATGTAGGTGACTTGTTGCGGTTCCTTGGTAAAGGTACCAGTTGCGTTGCCGATAGTCTTAACTAAGTCGTAGTCTGGAATCTCTAGCGCCTTAGTCTCATATGCTGCGCCGATTTCACCAGTGTGGGTGATATCAGGTTGTAAGGCTTTGCCATCTTCGTCTTGATAGCTGGCAGTCACCGGCTGTGGGACTTGTTTTGTATAAATGTAGATAATGTGCTGTGGTTCAGCTGTAAACGTACCGGCCGCGTTGTCAGGTGTTTTTGTGAGATCGTAGCCCGCGATTTCGAGCGGCTTGGTCGTGTATGGATCACCAGCCAAACCGTTGCAAGTCGTGTCTGGCTGCAGGGTCTTTCCTTGTTCATCCTGATAGCTGACCGTCACAGGGGCTCCAGCTGTTTTATCATAAACGTAAGTGACCGCTTGCGGTTCCGCACTGAAAGTACCTTGTGGGGCGCCTTGGGTCTCGACGTGGGTGTAGTTCGTAATATCAGCCGGGGTGCTTTGATAATCTTCACCAACGAGGCCGGTCAATTCTTCCGAGTCACGCAGAGCGGCACCGTTACGATCGACATGGTGAATGGTTACTGGGGCCGCTTTGGCTGCTAATACATAAGGCTGAAAGACATGGAACACCGGTGAACTGCCATCTGAGCCTTGAGCAACCAAATAAAAGTTTTTATCATTTGGGACAACGTTGATGCTGACGCCGTTAGTGACGAACTGACCGTTGGCATCACCAGTGAAGCCTGGAATCTGTGGTACTAACTGATTGAATGTCAACCCACCTTGACCGTCGGGTACCACGTTACTCAGGTCACCATTCACGGCTTTTCCCGCGCCGTTGAAGTAGAACCGGTAGTAGAATTGGCCGTTAGGAGTTAGTTGAACTGGTTTCAAAATGGCGGCTTGCGATTTAAGGACAGCTTGCTGCCCGTTTGGTAAATAAAAGCGGTTCTTTAAGGTTGCACTGGTCGTGTCTTGATCGACATAAACGAGCGGTTCTAGAATTGTCTGCCCAAGATAAGTAGTTGTCTTGAGGTTCGGTAAGTCTTTAAAGACTGACAAATCAGCAATATGGTTGTAAGCGACGTCCAGTTCTTGTAGGTTTGTCAAATGCGCAATCGGCGATAAATCACTGACACGGTTATGCTGAATATTCAGCACAGTTAATTTGGTCAGACCGGCCAATGGTGAAATGTCAGTCACGTCGCCGTTATAATAACCGCCAAGTGCGTTGAGACCGTTATTGAGCCAAATGGTTTTCAGGTTCGTCGCGTATTGCAGCCCTTCCAAGGAGTATGGTGTGTGACCATCAATATAAGTGTTTTCCCCATAGAATTGGGTTAATAATTGCATATCATCTTTAGTAATATCGTTAACAGATTTAAACTGATGGTCGGGGAGCTTCAACGCTTGTAACTCGCGTAAAACGGCTTCTTGAAGGTGCTTGTTCGGCATCCAAGTATCAATAGATTCATTTGGCGTCGTCGCTGCGGTCGGCACGACTGTACCAACACTAGTCGCGGGCTTTTCAGCTGTCGTTGCCGCTGAAGCAGCTTCTGCGTTAGCTTGTTCGGCATATTCGGAATAGGTACTGGAAGCTAAGCTATTAATAACACTGGTAATTTGAAAAGTAGTCGCTGCCGAAGTCGCGGTGCTAGCGGGAACAGTCGCATGCGAAGTGTCAGGTGTTGCGGCGCTTTCGACACTAGCAGCACTAGCGTCGGCGGAATACGTGCTGGCAGCGATACTATTGACGGCGCTGGTTATCACGCTAGCCGAGGCAGCGCTTGCCGCACTAGCTGCCATCTTAGCACCACTAGTGGGCGCAGACGAGCTGCTCGAAATAGCACTCGTCATTGGATGAATAACCTCTGAACCGTCAGATATCTGGATTGTACTTGTAGTGCTTGCTGCGGCTAATTTTTCTGAGCTAGTCTCACTGGAAGTCGAAAGCGGCACTGACTCGGCAGCACTATCAGTTGTCGTCACACTAGTAGGAGCCGTGCTGTTAGCTGCCGTACTATTAGTGACGTCTGGCGCAGCGGCACTAGCCGTCTTGGTGGTTGTCATACTGGCGACTGAAGTTGGTATGAGTATACTTGCAGAGCTAGCAGGGGTCGTTGAATGAGTTACACTAGAACCGTCAATTTGCTGGATTGTATTCATAGTTTTGTTAGGTGTACTACTTTCAGCACTAGTTGGACTGGAACTAGCATTAGGCGTTGCAGTTGTGTCTGTTGGATACTTAGTGGTCGCAGAGCTGGCCATGGCCGCCGAAGTTGGAATCAGGTTATTGGTGCTTGCTGCCTCGGTCACACTTGAACTAGGTTCGGCGGCGTGACCACTTGTCGCTGAAGAGCTGGCCATTGCTGACATCAATGAGCCACTAGTAGCCGTTGATTTCACGGGCATTGCTGCGGTACTAGTTGCTACAGGACTACTGGTTGTAGCACTGCCAGTTGCGCTACTACCAGTTGTCGATGTTAAGGTAACTTGACTGCCGGATAGCGGGTTAGTCGGCGCTGTTTGATGGACAGTCGGCGCAGTGGTAGTGGGTGCTGTTGTCGAATCAGTGGCCGCAAAGGCGTCTTGATTGGTCAAAATAATGCCGGCCAAAATCGTGGCCGCAATCCCAGTAATTAAGTGCCACTTTGGTGGGTTATTAGTGATAATTTTTCGCTTGTTCAAAATAATCATACTCCTTTTGATGATTGATTTAGTCATAAGCACACTAAATTAGTTAAAGTGTAGCACCATTATTTTGGCGGGTCTAGCCAGTTTGGTGGACGTCTTGTCACTTAGTTGTGAATGGCTGGATGCCGGTGCTTTTCAAAATCATGAAACAAACCGTTATTTGACGGTACTTAACGCCGATGTTGAGCTGAGTTAGAACGGATGGACATTAAGAAGTGCACGCTTTTAGCGCTGAAATGCTTGTTTTTTTAAAGTTTGGTGGCTCGCAAAGGCAAGTTGGTAAACTTGCCTAAGAATGGCCCTCAAGCCAGAGCTACCGATTAACTCGCGAGATTGCGGCGAAATTGGTAGTCACTAAACTGCCCATCGGCGTATCAATGTGAAGACAGCGTAAAACGACCTTTCCGGATAAATTCTGGGAAGGTCGTTATAGGTTTATAAATAAGAAATTAATGACTAACGATTGACTGCTGGTGCGTGTATTGCGCCGCGTGCCGACCGGAATTGCGTCCAGAGTAGAAGGCGTAGCCAACACAGGTTCCAGGCATGTTAGGACCATACGTATCACCAGTTAGTCCAGCGGCGTCGTTGCCAGCAGCATATAGACCGGTGATCGGTTGACCAGCAGTGTCTAAAACTTCATTATTAGTGGTTACTTTGAGACCGCCCATGGTACAAAAGGCGCCGACATTGAGTTCAAAGCCGTAAAATGGACCTTGGGCAACCTTAACGAGATATTCAGGATTCTTGCCGAAATCATCGTCTTGACCATTATCACAATATTGGTTGTAAGTTTGAATGGAGTGGGTGACTTGATCAACGGGTAGGTGCATTTTGGTCGCCAGTGCTTCAATCGTATCGGCTTTAAAAATAAATGGTTTATTGGCGGCCACGGCTACATCGATTTCAGCCTGGAGTTTCGTCATTTTTTCGCCCCGCCGAACGTAAACACCTAAGCCCATGAAGTTCCCGTCCTGAGCCATTTTGTTGATCGCACCTTGGTCGAGAATGCTGAATACTTGGTTTTGGGTGTAGAGCGCGTTGCCGGCGTATGAGAAGTTATAAACGACAGCTTCATCGACAAATCGTTCCCCATGTTCGTTTAGCCAGAGCAACGGTTGCTGACCGGCCGCTGTTTCCATCTGGGAGGCCATGTACTTAAAGGAAGGTTCGCTCGGATCTTTGAGATAACCGCCAAAGAGCATCGCCATTCCCGTGCCATATTGTTGTGCACCGGCTTGCCACGCTAGCCGAAGACCGTCACCAGTTCCTTTACCTGAACTAACTGGAATTAAGCGGCGCGTGTCATAGTGGGTCAGTTTCTGCATCATGTCGGGATTATTGAGGTAACCACCGGTAGCAAGAATGACTGCGGCCGTATTGATGACTTGGGTCTCATTAGTGGCGGCACTTTGAATCGTTACACCGGTAATTGCACCGTCAGTGGCTTGATGTAGCGTGGTGGCGGTCGTGGAAGTCAGTAGTTCGACACCCAGCTTTTGTGCTTGTGGTTGTAAAGCGTCATGTAAGACGGCTTGGCCCATTCCTTTATAAATATGCCACGTGGCTTCGCCGGCACCCATTGCTTGTACGCCTTCGTATTCGACACCTTGATCTTTAAGCCATTGCACCGTGTTGGCGCTATCGTCCAAGTAACGACGCCAGATTCGAGAATCAGCGCGATATTTAGAATATTCGACTTCTTCTTTTAAAACGTCAGTGGCGGAAACGTTGATGTTTTGGGCCTTTTGTAAGTATGAGTCGACGGCAAAGAGACCCTCAGTGTAATTGCTGCTACCGCCAGTATGGCGTCCTTTTTCGAGTAATAACACGGACGCGCCGTATTGTGCGGCTTCTAAGGCTGCCGCTGTTCCTGCTGCTCCGGTACCAACGACGACAATATCGTATGAATCATGTTTTGCTAACGTCATGTCAATTCCTCCAAACTGATTTGTTATCTAATGAGCATTTGACGGTTAAATTCACCATTACTATAATGAAGTAACCGCTATCACACCCTCATCATAACGGGGGTATGGTGGTTAGCAAACAGACAATTTGGTTCGGCAGGCGAATCAATCGTGCGGATGGAGTTGAAAAAATGGATCTTGACCGGCTACAGACGTTCTTAAAAGTTGTTCAGTATGGTAGTTTTCAGCAAGTGGCTGCCCGTGAATACCGTTCACAGCGGACGGTATCAAAGCAAATGACCCAGTTAGAAAATGAATTGAAAGTGACGTTATTTGACCGTGGACAGAACAGAATTCAATTGACTCCTCAGGGGCGGTTATTTTGGGCATCTGCTCAGGATATTGTGAACAACTATACGACGGCCTTGACGGAGTTACGTCAATTTAATGTTCCTACTGATCAAATCTTACGAGTCGGTTATTTCTCAGCCTTTGAGCAGCGGCTCCTATTACCGGCCTTATACGATTTAAAGCAACAGCATTCGGAGCTGCAACTCGTTGTTCGCCAAGGTAGTAACGAGCATCTGGCGCAGCAAGTAGCTGATGGTTCACTTGATTTAGCACTATCGATTAATTATGGCCGTCCCGCCGTTACTCCAGAATCACAGTTAACCGCTGTCCCAATTTATCATAATCAAATGGTGATTGGGGTGAGCCGGCTAAATCCACTGAGTCGGTTGTCACAATTGCCACCGAGTGCGTTGGTGACTTTGCCCATTTTATATTACAGTCCAGAAAGCTCAACATTTTTATTAGAAAGTTTTTTGGCTAGTGCCCCGTTTATTCAAGACTATGAGCAGATTCGGCGAGTATCTAGTGCAGAGCAGATGCACTTGTTAGTTGCGTTGAACCAAGCTTTGGCATTCTATCCTGCGGGGTTAGTGCCAACTAAGCATGATGAACAAGTCGCGTATTTGCCGATTACGGATGCTGCGCAACAAGGCTATGACATCGTGGCGTTATTAAAATCAAACCGGTCCCGGCCGTTGATAGCCAAATTGGTACAGCGGTTAAAGGCGAACGCGAAATCTGACGAGTAGAAGATTAACCTCACAGTGAGAAGGTACTGATACGGTGAGCTTGCTTAAGTAAAAGGACCGGCTGAGATTGCAGGCCTGTAAAAATTCAGTGACTCCGTTATAATAAAACCATTGTTCTCAAACTAATGAATTTATACAGGAAAGTGGGCCCAACATGTTTCAAGATATTCAACCACACGTTTTAAAAAATCAGAATGATCAGCAGCGGGCACCCCGGTCGGGCGATTATATCTTAATTGGTCGTCAACAACAGGTGCTTTTAATGAATGGAACCTTGCCCAAGTACGAAGATGTCGATGCGGATTACGCGTTTAGTCCTGACCAGTATCAGTACTTGCTGGCTGTCGATCAGGCGGCCTTTTTCTGGGTCGATGTTGATGCGGTTGCGAATGATAACTATACCGTTGGCACCACTCGGGGGTTCCGAAACCTGACACCGGCCTGGTTGGCTTTCAGTAGTGCGACGGCTGCCCATTTGGCTTGGTGGTATGATACGAAGCGGTTCTGCGGGCATTGCGGCCAACCATTACATCCAGGCGCTACGGAACGGTCACTGGTGTGTGCAGCGTGTGGTCAGACGATTTATCCGACGATTATGCCTGCGATTATTGTTGGCGTGACGAATGGTGATAAGATTTTGATGACCAAGTTTTTATCCGGCTACAATCATTTTTCACTGATTTCAGGTTATACCGAAATCGGTGAGACCTTTGAAGATACCGTTCGCCGGGAAGTCTTTGAAGAAGTCGGCCTTGAAGTTCATAATATTCGGTACTTCGGTAGCCAACCGTGGGCACCATCGCACTCCTTACTGGCCGGCTATTTTGCGGACCTTAATGAGAACGTGGCAATTGAGCTAGAGACGGACGAACTATCGAAAGCCCAATGGTTCCAGCGTGACCAAATTCCTCATAATGATACGAACACGAGCCTGACATGGACGATGATTGAAGCATTTCGGCATCATCAGGAGAAGTAGAATTATGCTACATTATACCGAAAATTAAACGGAAGTTTTTAATAAGATAGCGTACTGAGAATTGAAAGCTAAATTCTTGGTACGCTATTTTGATGTGATGGTCGAGTCTAAGGCGACTTTCCTACAAACAACCATTATTTAAAACGATGGTAGTGACGATACAAGCAGTTATTTAGTGGGCTATGAGATCATAGCTTGAAGTCAATTAATGATAGTGTCATAAAGTGTGGTTACTTTACAAGATGGACTAAACTGATAATAATCAATATTAGTTATATTAATTAAAAAAGGGTGAAGCAGAATGGCACTACTTATTTCGACTGGTGTGTTAGTGGTTGCGGCAATGGTTAGTATTGTAATTAACCGTCGTTGGCTCCCACGACTATCGGTCAACTATGTGAGCATGTTTATTGGGGCGGGGATTGCGGTTATCCCGTTCTTAAATGGCCTTATCGAAAAGTTCAATTCAGATATTTTTATTGGACTGATTGTAGCACCATTATTATATTTTGAAGGCCAGAATACGCGGCTGAATTTAGTTGGTCGTCACGTACGAGAAATTGTGAGTCTTACAGTTGGCATGGTGATTTTATGTGCAGTCATGGCTGGACTCGGCACTAGCCTGCTAGCGGGTGTTGGACTACCATTAGCCTTTATCTTGGCTGCTATCAGTACACCAACTGACGCAACGGCTACTGAGTCGGTGACGATGGGCCGGGTGCTACCGCAGCGTGAACAGACTAGTTTGAAATTAGAATCATTGTTTAATGATGCTTCGGGAATCATTCTGCTAAACATGGCTATTCTGTGGTATGTTAACGGTTATATTAATTATTCGCAGACCTTATGGGATTTCGTCTATGCGGCTGGTGGAGGGATTGCTTTTGGTGGCCTTGTAAGCGGCTTAATTGTTTATATTCGACAATTAATGTTGCGCTCTAAACTTAATTTTATTAATAACACGTATAATAATGGTACTCCGTTAAAAGTGATTTATTTAATGACACCATTTGTGTTGTACTTTGGTGCTGAAGCACTTGGTGTTTCCGGTATCATTGCTGTTGTATTTGCGGGATTAGTTCATAATGCTGAAGGAGAGCGGAGTGCATTAGCCAATCCTCAGCTCGCCAGTGATATTTATCAATTAATTGGTCTATTGAGCGATATTTTAAATAGTGTGGTCTTTATTGTATTGGGAATTATGTTATTGCGGACCGCGTTGGATCATTCCGTCTCTTATAATGGATCACTGATCTGGATTGTAATTGGTGTTATTTTATACGTGGCCAATCTGTTAGCACGTTATGGTTACGTTCGACTTATTCATCATGTCTCTAATCGAGAAGCGTGGGTATTTGCTTTGGGGGGCATTCATGGTGCTGTGACGTTTGCGTTGGCCTTTACCGTTGCGGAAACTCAAGTTAAAACGACTGATTTCAATTTAGTCTTGATGTCTGAAAGCTTATTGATTATTTTGAGCTTATTAGTACCAACGATTGTTTTTCGCTGGCTATTGCCGAAAATTAAGACTGATACGGATGGTGCGGCCAAAATGGCGGTGATTAGAGAACAGATGATTGAAGCTGGAGTTCATGATTTGTGGCAAATGCCGATTTCACAAGAATTTAAAGCTGCGGTGACGTTTGACCTACGTTCACAGAATGGACACACGACAGTTCGACAGTTTATTTCGGAATGGCGTCGGATGGTCCAACATCCTGAATATACTGCTGATGAAATGCGTGAACTAATGGTTATTTATCGACAAGTATTTCAAACGGAACGCGATTACTTGCAGCGACAATACGATGCGACACATGCCATTAGCGAAGACTTGTTTAACCGCTTGTATCATGAAATTACGATGGCTGAGATGGTTGTTCTGGAGTATGGTGTGAAGTAAGCGGGATAAGCCAAGATTGGTGTGGCAAGTCGAAATATTGATTGGTGATCGTCTCAAATGTAAAGGCACCCCAATACTTATTCACTGTGAATAAGTATTGGGGTGCCTTTTTAAGACTGACTAGAAACCTGCAATTAAATAGTTGGTAATAAATATTAAGTTGGCTGTCAGTGTTTAAATCAATAGGGGGGAATTTTTGTTGATTGCCAGAACTTGATGGGGATATTGCAAGCGAGTGTGATTAGTTGTTTGGAAAGTTCGGCAATGCCACCACTTGATTCATCCGGGGACTGATATGGTGCATGATGTCAAATATGGTCATTAGGATGGCAGTCAAAACAATGACTCGCCGGCGAGTGCCATAATAAAAATTAATGCTGGGTTGTTTAAACGTGAAAACCAACGTCTGATTGGCTGCATTGCAAGGGCTAGTTTCACCCGATTGATTGAAACCCAGAGATCAACGGATGGTCTAACTTGATTAAAGGCTTAAAATTGCATTAAAAACACTTTGTGGCAGCTTAATCGTATTTTTGGACGCGCGGCGTTTATTAGCGCTTTGCCGCCGTAGTAGGGCCGCTTTTTTGGAAGTACTGTGTTGTTCGCCGTTCACTGCTGCATTTTTACGCAATGGTGGGACATCGACGCGGGCGATAACCTTACCTTCAACACGTGCTTGGACGGGTGTGGGATATAGTTGCCGTGGAACCGTCGTCTTCAGATTGGCGACCAATTGCTGCGTCATGTTGGGGGCGTCTTCACGATGGACGATGAAGGTCAACGCATCTACGGGCGCATAGTTGATATCAACTTCAACTTTGACTAGATCACTGACTTCATTAGCCATAAAGGCGGTGCTTAAACTCGCAAAGCCATGTGAGACTGATTTTAGTTCTGAGAAAAAGTGGTAGGCGATTTCTGACAAGGGTATCTTGAGACTTGCAACAATCAAGTCCCCGCTGTTTGCCAAGTCGATCAAGGTCCCTTTATGCTGTTCCGCAAGCTTTAAGACGGCATTTAGATTGTCAGCAGGCATCGTGATCTCGGCTTTCATAAAGGGTTCAGTCACTTCTTTAATGAGACTGAATGCCGGAAACTGAACGGGATTATTGACGATCATTTGCTGACCATTGGTGAGTGTAACGTGGTAAGTCACATTGGGAGCCGTTGTTAGCACGTCGACCCCGTACTCATCGTGGAGTCGTTCACGAATGATTTGGAGGTGAAAGGTCCCTAGAAATCCGCAACGGAAGCCAACGCCAAGCGCCTCGGATCGTTCTTCAACATAGGTAAATGACGGGTCGTTCAAGTTCAATTTTTGAACGGCTTCCTTAAGTGCCGGATAGTCATTATTCTTAGGATATAAGCCCGCGAAGACCATTGATTTGGCTGGTTGGTAGCCGGCTAGCGGCCACTGCGTGGGGGTGGCGACGGACGTCAGCGTATCACCAACACGGACTTTTCGTGGATCTTTAATACCAGTGACCACGTAACCGACGTCACCAGCGCTTAGCGATTCTTGGGGGTGCATTTGAGGCGCGAAGACACCAATGGCCTTGCCGTTAAAATCCTGTTGTCCTTGCATTAAGCACAGTGCTTGTTGTGATTTGAGCTGACCATCAATCAGTCGGACATAGGCAATGACACCTTGATATGGGTCATACAACGAATCAAAGACTAAAGCTTTCAGCGGCTGGTGTAAGTCGCCTTGGGGAGCTGGCAACCGCTGCTTGATGGCTTCCAAGACGGCCGGCACGCCTTGCCCGGTTTTAGCGGAGATTTGCAAGACTTGCTCGGGTGTGAAAGCTGAGTCGAGGTCGTTCAATTGGGCCAACGCAGCGTCAATATCCGCAGAGGGCAGATCAACTTTATTGAGAACTGGTATCAAGGTTAATTGACGTTGTTTGGCAATTCGGTAATTGGCAATGGTCTGCGCTTGAACGCCCTGAGTGGCGTCTACTAATAGGATGGCACCCTCGGTAGCAGCCAAGCTTTTAGCCACTTCGTAATTGAAATCAACGTGACCAGGGGTGTCAATTAAGTTATATTCATATTCTTGACCATCATCGGCCTGATAGTAATTCCGAACTGTGCGTGCTTTGACAGTCACACCATGAGCCTGTTCAACGGTCATATCGTCTAATAATTGGGCGTGTTGTTCACGCGCACTGACGGTCTGGGTCAGCGCCATGATTTGATCCGCCAACGTTGATTTACCATGATCAATGTGGGCGATGATGGCGAAGTTACGGATATGGGATTGTTTCATTTGTGCGAAAACTCCTTCAAATATTGGGTCAAGTAGTAACGAATTTGTTGTTGGGCCTCCGGTATGAGTCGAATTTCGAAGTCGGGATAATCAACGGATAATTTATGATGATTAAAGCTGGTCAAAGCCGCCATATTCATGAGCCCACTGATAATGCCACTTTGAATAATGAACAGGTGGCTAAATTGGGACTGGTCTAATAAGTGGTCTGTTTGGATAACGAGTTGTTGTCCTAAGCGTTGACTGGCGCGATACAGGGCCTCACGTTGTGTGATGGTTTCCTGCATGTTAGCTTTGCCTTCTAGGATTGGCCCACGAATGGCATTCAATCGAATCAGAACGCTATGTTCTTCAATTAATTGGCGAGTTTGGGTGGTCATCCACGCGATAAAGTCGTCAGCTGATAGTGGTGGTTGCTGGGCTAAGTCGGTCGTGAGTTGGATAAAGTATTGTTGATAGTCTTCCAATAAAATCGTCATGAACAAGTCTTCTTTGGTCGTGAAATAGCGAAAAGTCGCCCCCTTAGAGCTACCGACGGCTTCCGCAATTTGCTGCATGGTGATTTCGGGATAGCTCCTATGGGCAAATAAATTAATGGCAGCCGTCATGATGGCTTGACGCTTGGCTGCTTTTTGACTGGGCGTATAGATATTAGCCATGTCGGATCCTCCTAATTTAAAAATGACCGGTGGTTATCTTTGAACCAGAATACGCCAAAAATAACCACGGGTCAAGATTGAAGTGGTGAGTGCTGGGCTAAGTCGGTCTTGAGTTGTGTAAAGTACCGCTGATAGTCTTCCAATAAGAGCGTCATGAACGAGTCTTCTTTGGTCGTAAACTAACAAAAGGTCATTCCTTTTAATATTTAATTATTAAATATATGGTATTAATTATAGTTTCTATTGGAATAGGTTCGGAGTTAAAGGGAGAGCAGAGCTGCATTATTTAGTGGGATTTATCATTACAACTGGCAATGATTAGATAACTAGGCAGGTTGGGTGATTAAAAGCGCTATGTGTAGTTTGCGGATATTTTGGAAAGTGATAATCAGGCCGAATATTAATGGTGTCCATCCGGTTTATTCGGTCTAACTGTCACGTAAGCCTTCTGGATTAACAGGGGTGGATAAATGCAATAAATACGTTAAAATTTTTAACCATTATAAAATAATAATGTTATAATTATACGGTAAACAGGGGAAACAATACTGTCTGTTATCTATTGTTGATAATAAGGGTATCAGCGCGATATTAAATTTATTTTTATAATCAAACTGTGGATGAAAGGTTAACGGCTGAGCCGTTAGTCTCTAATAAAGGGCGATAATGATTAAGAAACGGTGCAAAAAGACGCCAGTACGGATCAGAAGTCCAAAATAGTCTGCGTTATATTGTAACTACCGTGCAGGCTAATCGTTGGCAAGGCCGGTTACCACCGACTAGTGAGCAAGTGTGCCAATGGTTACTAGTTGCATTAGGTGTTCTACTACTGGGACTGTTATTGATTGCTAGTTAGGGTAACTATAAATGTGAGCGCTATCAATGACTGAAGTTGAAAGATTACGCTGTCACATAGAATTGCTGATTAAAAGGGGATGGTCGGGTGCGGCGAATATGTAAAGTATTAATGGTAATTATCAGTATTATTTTAGGAAGTAGTGCGCCATTGAATATGGCAATACCACCGTTATTGGCGCTGGCCGCGCCGGACACTAGTAGTTCTTCGACGATGAGTAGCAGCGCAATTAGCAAAGTTACTGATACCAATGTGATGGCCGTGAGTGCGGATGTGACGAGTACAACAGACACGTCTGATACGAGTAGCTCTGACAGTACGTCGGCGACTAGTACCACGACGGGTAATGATACCACTGAGACGGCAGACACGGCAGTGGAATCTGGAACTGTTGGGACGGTAGCATGGACCATTGACGACGCAGGGGTGTTAACGCTTAGTGGTGGTAGCTTTGCTGATTTAACTGGTAAACGTTCGCCTTGGTATGATTATGCTTCATCGATTACGAATATAAAGATTACGGATGAAATTACGGTCACAACGGCTTCGAATTATGGATACTTGTTTGCTAGCCTCGCTAACGTAGCAACAGTCACAGGTTTAAATAAGCTTTCGATGAGTGGTGTAACTAGTACCCAGTCTATGTTTTATCGTGATAGCAAGTTAACTTCAGTCGATTTTGGACAGACCGATTTTTCAACAGTGACTACTATGGAATCAATGTTTGAAGGGTGTAGCGTGTTAACTAAAGTAAATACTACGAACTGGAATGTCAGTCATGTAAAGAGTTTTAAGAGAACATTTTACATGTGTGGAAAACTCACTATGCTTGATGTGAGTAACTGGGATGTAACACAAGTAACTAATTTAGACAGTACATTTTCTGGCTGTTCTTCACTGCCTGAGTTAGATGTCAGTCGCTGGAATACTGCTAATGTGACAACACTAGCGTCTACATTTTATAGTTGTTCTTCAGTAAAGATAATAAACGCAAGTGGTTGGGATACGGCACGAGTAACCGATATGACTGCTACTTTTATGAACTGTACTTTGGCAACTGAACTTAATGTTAGTGGTTGGGATACAGCGAAGGTAACTAGCATGTCTCGAATGTTTTTTTATTGTGAAAATGTCATCCAACTAGACGTTTCTGGATGGATCACTTCCCAAGTAACTTCACTGGGGAGTATGTTTCAAAACTGTTCTAAAGTAGTAACGCTGGATGTTGGTACTTGGGATACTAGTAAGGTAACGGATATGTCATTTTTATTTGGAGGCTGCAGTTCTTTAACGACTTTAAATCTTGAAAAATGGGATACTGGTTCTGTAACAACTCTTTATTCCACCTTTTATAACTGTTCTGGGTTGACTAGTTTGCTGGTTGATACTTGGGATACTAGTAAAGTTACAAATTGTTTTTGGACGTTTGGTGGTTGCTCATCATTAACAACTCTCAATCTTCGTAGCTGGGATCTTCAATCTGCTACCGCCAGTTACGGGAATTTTTTTAATGGTTCAAAAAAATTACAGCATTTGACACTAGGTCCTAATTTTACGTTTCATAATGATAAGACGATGTACTTGCCGGAGCCAAGCAAACAACTACCATACAATGGGACGTGGCAAAGGAACAATGATGATCCAACCTATACGTCGGCGGAACTAATGACTAATTATGATGGCGCAACCATGGCGGGGACCTATAACTGGGTTAAGACAAGTGGAACGGTGCTTGTCAAATACGTAGACGGCGATGGTGTTGAAATTGCGGATGAAGAGACGTCATCCGGGACATCGGGTGATGCTTACCAAACAACGGCCAAAACGATTGATGGTTATACGCTTCATGCAACGCCAACTAATGCAACTGGAACGTATGACGCTTCGACGATTACAGTAACCTATGTGTACGATGGTAACTTATTCTTCAATTCGTCACCAACAATGCTCGATTTTGGCAGTCATACAATATCGGGAACAACTGAAACTTATGTGCCTACTCTGGATAAGACACTTGCGGTTCAGAACAATGGGCAAATAAGTTCAACCTGGAATTTGACTGCAGAACTCGATAGTTCAGGCTTTGTGGGAGCGGACACTGGAAAAATGTTGTTGGCTACATTATATTACCAGACCGATGATGGAAAAATGACCTTGTCACCTGGGGTAGCCGTACAAGTCTACTCACAGACAACGACTGATCATAAAAGTGTTGATATTTCGGAACATTGGTCCAGCAACTTAGGATTGCTACTAGAAGTCCCAAATGGGGCTGCCATGGCTGACACATACCAAGGCACGATTTCATGGCGTTTGAATAATACCGTGGCCAATAATTAATTAGTGATTCATAGTTAAAAACACAGCTTAGTTTGAAAGGAAGCGTATTGTAATGAAGAAATTCGTTTTGGGATTAATGATTTCTGCAGGACTTTTGGGAGCCACAACGGTTGTGGCTAATGCTGATACGACTGGTTCTTCGACCGGTGATGTAACATTTACTGGGGGAACATTGTCAATGAGTGTTGACGCTACTCATTTAGCTTTCGGTAGCAACACGATTAGCTCCAGTGATGCCACCTTAGCCACTTCATCGACACCAACCGTTACGGTAAGTGACTTACGTGGGACCAGTGCAGGCTGGACCTTAACGGTTGCTCAGGGGCAACAATTCAATACAGCTCTTAATGGGACTGGTTCATCGCTGATTAATGCTGCTTTGACAGTTGCGGGTACTGAGAGTGATTCGGCAGTGACAAATGGCAGTACTACGTTAACGCCGGGGACAACTTCTGCCGCGGGTGCAGCTGGGACCGTCGCTTCTGCTAAGAATGGGACTGGTAACGGGGCATCAACGGTGACATTTAGTGATTCTAAGCTGGCTGTTCCTGGGAAAACGACTAAATTAGCTACGGGGTACACAATCACGTTAACTTGGAATTTAAACGACACACCAGGTAACTAATCCGGGTGAACAATTAGCCGATGTTGGCTACGGCCAATGTCGATACATAATCTGAGAAAAAGGCGGGGTTAAAGTGCAGAAACGATTGCGATTATCTTTGGGAATGTTATTGGCGGTTGTCGCTAGTCTATTAATGATGGGACAAGTAGCCTCTGCTGATCAGGGCGTTGGTTTTGAAATCACGCCAGTCCAGTCTAGCAGTCAGGTCGATAAGCGTCTCTCTTACTTTGATTTGAAGTTAAAACCGCGACAAACACAAACCGTTGCGGTCAAAATTCATAATACGGCTAGTGAGCCCATTACGATCAATATAGGTATCGCTAAGGCCACGACAAATATTAATGGGGTTGTGGAATACAAACATACGAATAATCGCAGTGCGAATTTGCCGTATGATATTAGCAAATTAGTGACAACTGATGAACCACAAGTCAAGCTGGCTAAGGGGCAAGTCAAGACGGTCAAGTTTCAAATTAAGATGCCGGCCCAAAGTTATCAAGGCATTTTAGCAGGTGGGATAACTTTCCTGAAAAAGGCCACGGCAACTGATACTAAAAAGGCCGTGGCAGTCAATAATCAATACGCTTATACTGAAGCTGTAATTTTGCATGGTAGTAAAGACCTAACGACCAATCAGCTGACGATGAATAAGATTACGGTCAAACAGCTCAATGGGCGCAATGCTATTAATTTTCCGTTAGTCAACCATACGGCGGCTTACTTAAATAAAGTACAAACTAACATCAAGATTTATCATCGGGGTGGCAGTCAAGTTGTCTACCATCAAAAGTTAGCGAACGGCCAGATGGCACCTAATTCAATCTATAAATTGCCATTGCAGACAGGAGAAAAAGCGCTAGCAGCTGGTAAATACACGGCCGTCGTGAAAGTTACTTCCAAAAAGCAACACTGGCAATTTAAGCAGAATTTTGTGATTACAAAGGGCCAAGCGGATACCTTGAATAAGACGGCGGTCTTGAAGCAAGGGCCTAACTGGTGGTTATATATCGGGATTGGCTTATTACTGTTATTATTGATTATCCTGGTAATTTGGTATATTCGGCGCAAGCAGAAGAAAATCAGGTCGCTTGAAGAACAGTTAGCTGAAAAGAACCGTCAAGATAGTGAATCATAATCAAGACGCAAGTGCAATTTAATCGATTAGCACAGATTAACAATTAACATGAATAGTGGATATCAAGGGCGTTTTGGGAATGTAATATTCTGAAGATGCTCTTTTTGAATTGTTTGATATAAAACAGAAATTAACGAACATTGAATGACTAATAACCACCTGGAAAATACCGGCATACTATTAAAGTAATGTTGCAAGGATTAGATGTTTTGACGATATTTATAATTAATGTATAAATGTTGTTGGAGAATATGGTTCTATGTTTATCTAAAATAGTTATAGTATATATCATGACTATAGGTGCTAAATTGAAGTTGAGTTCTCAGTAAAGTGTTGTTATATCAAAACTTTGGTGGCCGTTAATTATTAGGTCTACTGTTAGTAAGAGGTGTATACTGATTGATAATATGAGATATATAGGGTATTAATACTGTTATAACTAATTGAAAATGTTTCGGGGTAGATAGAATGCAAAGACGACGCTTACAACGAGCACAATTAACAGAAAAACGAACTTATAAAATGTATAAAAAAGGACGCCTGTGGTTAATTGCAGGGTTGAGTACTTTCACTTTGGGTGCTAGTCTGCTACCGATGATGGGGCGGGCAGACACGACTAGTACGACTGCTGAGCAACAGGGGACGGGGACAGAGACAACTGGCAACCAAGTTACATTGGCTAGTAAGTCGGTTGGTAGTAGTTCGATGGCTAATGATGGCGAAGAAAAAACTAATAACAGTCAGGTAGAGACGAGTAGTGAAGCTAGTAATGTTACTGCATCGACTGAAGCTAAGTCAACGGAATCAACGACTCAGACTGTGGTTGATTCCACCGTGACTAGTACGGCTACTGAAACAACACGTGCAAACGGTGCTACTAATCAAACCAGCAAAATGTCCATAGTCGATACGACGTCTAACAACACAGAACAGAATCAAGCAGTAGGTGGTACAACAGACAGTACGGCAAGTACCGCAACTATTGAGGATCAAGCTAAGGCCGCCAACAGAGCAACCACTGATGGCAAGATAAATACGGCTACAGTAGCTACGAAAACAACTACAACTGCCAGTTATGCAACCGCGGATATTAGTACGAATACCATTCGCGGTGCGCAGAAGCTAGCACGAGCTACTGTGGCCACTGTTGCGACAGTAAATTCAGCGACTAAGACGTATGATGGTAAGATAGATACACCAAATCGCTATACGATTACGCTAACTGACGGAACTAAGGCGCCTTCAGATTGGGCTGTAACGAGTACTGCGAATGTTTATACGGTTACTGACTTAACGGACGTTGATACGTCCAAGTTTGGATCGAGTGTTGGAACATACATATTGGCACTCTCAACGGCTGGAATTACTAAGCTAGCTGAAGCTAATAGTAGCGCGGATATAACGGCTGCTAACGTGGCGACAGGAACACTAACAATCAAGCAAGCTCCGGTACCGACTGCGATAATTACCATTGGTTCAGCCAGTATTGACTATGGGGATGCTAAACCAAGTACGTATACAATTACGGTGCCGAGTCAGTATGCAGTCCCCAGCACCTGGACGTTAGCTAGTTCGGCTACTGATGGAACGACTAATACTTATACGATTGCAAGTTCTAGTGGCGATGTTATGGTTCCCACAGCAACCCAATCTGGAACGTATCAGCTTGTGTTGTCAGATCAAGGCTTGACAGCTTTACAACAGGCTAATCCTAATGCTGCTATTACTGCTGATACGATTATTGCTGGTAGTTTAGTTATTGCGGCACATGACATTATTACGATGGGTGCGACGACAATTGTCGTTAATAAAACGACTAGTACGGTTCCGGTGACGGTCAATAGTCGTACTATTGTGGTTCCAACAGGTTGGACAATTCGTTACGATGATATTCAGACTGATGCGATTGTGTATGACGTCCCCGTTTCCGATACGACATATTCGGAAGCGGTTAATACTGCTGTGGTTGATAAATACACCATTACATTGACTGATGATACGATAGAAACATTAGCTAACCTTAACAGCAGTACGACTTTTAATAGTACGACGGTTGGTAAGGGAGTAGTGCTTGTCAAGGCTAGTGCCGCAGTTGCCATCTCACCTGCAAACTATGGCGCGCAGGCTAGTGCCGAAACTCCGGTAACAGGGCTGACAATTTCACATGCCCGAACAAAGGGAATTGATTTAGCATATGGTCAGGCGCTGTATTTGATCTTGCCGCTTATTAATATGAATCCATCAGGAATGACTGTGGCTAATCTTACTGATTATGTTATTATTCCATCTGGTTTTAAGGTTGCTACTAATAGTGAAGGAGCTATTAACATAGCGACTGATCCAAGTAGTGTGTTAACGTCTGCTATTGAAGCAATGATGACGAAAAATGATGTGACCTATCAGGGGTTAAAGGTGACCCAACTGACAGACTACAGGGGTCGCCAAACATTTAAAATTCATTTTGATAAAACCACTGTTTATGACGGTGGTGCATTTGCAACGCTAAAATATGCATTATTACCGGTCATTGCTGTTCAAAACACTGGGGTGACTAGTGGTTTAATTGGTAATCAAGTTTCAAGCCCGGATTCGGCGGTGGTTTATGTTACTGATGATTCTAATGAAAATAATGGTAGTTATTCGTTGAATTTGCAAAATTATACTAATATTGACAGTGTCGCTGATGCATTAGGAATTGCGGATGCTGTCACGATTGGTAGTGGTTTCACAAGTTACCTATATCATTACACGCTATCGGCCAAAACGATTACCGATACTTATAGTTTAGTAGGAAACGATGGCACGTCATTAGGCGAAGTAACTTTTACGGGCGACAGTGGTAAGACGTATGTACCGATGACTAAATTACCCATGACAATTACACAAAATGGCGTGACGTATTATTTGAACACTAGTGCAGTTTCGTTAACTCAGACATATTCTGGTGATAGTAATTCAAATTACACAGTTACTTACCAGCGCTACGTCACAACGACGACTGATACTGCGGCCAAGATAACGATTGCACTAGCTTCAAAAGTCTATGATAACAACGTCACGACTGATCCAAGTCGCTATACGGTATACTTGCCGACTGAATATACGGCCCCAAGCGATTGGACTGCTGATAGCGCGGCGACGGCTGTGGATGGGACGACGGCGTACCAAGTCAGTACCGACTACCTTAACACCACTGCAATCGATCAAAACGTGGGCACTTACGCTGTCACGCTGAATAGCGCCGGGATGGCAGCCTTATCCGCTGCTAATCCAGATTTCTTGATTGCAGGCGATGTGAATGTTGGTGGGACTCTGACGATTACTCAACGTCCAGTGACGATTACTTTGCCGGATACGATTCTGTGGGCCAATGGTCAGGAACAAAATATTACGCCGGTCATTACTGGTGTTGTTGCGGTGCAAAGTTTGGATTACACGTTAACGTCAGGGTTAACTGATCCGGACACGACAACCATTACGGCCACGCTGACGAATGCCGCTGCTAATAGTAATTATAAATTGACGAATTCACCTAGTGGTCAGTTGACGGTGGGCGCCGTAACGGTTGTCTATCAGTATGGGTACCGCGACAAAGCGGGGACGCTACACGTGGTAACAACGGCTAATGGAACGGCGACGCACGGGACTGATGTTACCGCTAAGGACTATTTGAGCTACACCACGAGTGATACGACTGCTACGCATGCCAAAACTGGTTATACGTTACAACCAGAAAGTACTGGCTACCAAGCCGATGGTACTTTAGCGGACATTGGTGGTCAGGTCGTGTACACCTATTTAGCGAACACAGAAAAGATTGCGGTCGTTTACGTCGATCAAGATAAGAACAACGTGATTTTATATCAGGTCCCCCTCAGTGGGAGCTTTGGCACACACACGAATTATACGACGGTGCAGGACATTGCGGCGTATGAAAAATTAGGCTACGTGCTAGCTTCGGATGAGGTCCCAGCGCAGCTTGAGTTTGATCAGGATACTGAACAGACCTACTACGTATACCTGAAACATGGCACCATCACGGCGACGGTTGATCAGCCAGGTAACGTGGCCGTTAGTGATTTGATGAAGACCAGTCAGCGAACGATTCATTACGTTTATGCTGATAACACACCCACGGACTTAGCGGATGTGCTTCAAACGGTCACGTATACGCGCACGGCAACGGTGGATGCGGTGGATAGAACGGTCCTTTCGTACGGTAATTGGACGACCACTGTGAATAGCTATCCGGCCATTGAGTCGCCGACCATTACTGGTTACACGGCGGATCAAACGACTATCGCGGCGGCTGTACCCGCTAGCATGGGCGAGACTACGGAAACAACGGTCCGATACAGCGTTAATTCTGAAACAATCCGGGTTCAATTTGTCGATGGGACTACGGATAACCAGGTCTTAGGTTATATTGATTTGAATGGGAAATACGGTGATGCTGCCGACTATACGGTCACTGCTGACATTGCGAAGTATGCAAAATTAGGCTATGAACCAGTTCGCTCGGATTTGCCTAATCAGCTGATTTATAATCAGAATGCCCAAGTTTATACGGTTATACTAGCGCATCGTCACATGACGGTCAGCGTTGATCATCCGGGCCAACCTGGTCAGGCCATCGATGCTGATTATCCAGCCGGTCCTAAATATCCGGCAGGAACTGGTCGTGATTCGTTGGAACAAACAGTGACTCGGACGATTACGTATCAATATGCGTCAGGTGAATCAGCGGCTGAAACGGTTAACCAGTCGGTCACGTTCAATCGCACGGCAACTTTCGACATGGCAACGGGTAAGCAGCTGACTTACGGTGACTGGACAGTGGCACCTGGTCAGTCAGCACTATTGGCCGCGGTCACGTCACCAACGATTACAGGTTATCAAGCCAGTGTTACAGAAGTCGAAGCAGCGTCGGTCACTAGTCACGATAAGCCGCACTTGATTGCAATCACGTACACGGCCAAATCACAGACCGCAACCGTTGCGTTTGTGGATGTAACGAGTGGTAAAACACTACCTACGACGGTAGTAACTGGTGCTTATGGCACTACGAATGATTATTCACCCGTTTCACAGATTACTGCGTATGAAAAACTGGGCTATCGATTAGTTTCGAATAATGTTCCGACGACTGGCATCATTTTTGATCAAGATAACGTCATTAAGTCATACACGGTCAAGCTAGCGCATCAAATGACGACGGTCACGCCAACTAAGCCTGGTCAACCAGGTCAACCAGTTGATTCCGCTCATCCAGAAGGGCCCAAGTACCCAGCTGGTACTGGGCTTAAAGATTTAACAACTAGTGTTCAGCGAGTCATTACCTATGTTTACAATGATGGTCAAACTGCGGCGCCAACCGTCACGCAAACGGTCAGTTTTGAGCGCAAGGCGACCTTTGACCAAGTGACAAAGGTGGTGACGTATATGGATTGGCGTACACCTGAATCAGCGTTGACGGAGGCATACGCAGTCGTTGAATCGCCAATAATTGCTGGCTACACCCCGAACGCAACCCGTGTGGCTAGTGTAACTGTCAGTGCCAAAGATACTGAGTCGCGACAAACGGTTACTTACCAAGCAAATCTGGAAACGGCGACGGTGACTTATGTCGATGCCACGACGGGCCACCGACTGGGTACAAGCGTGACGTTAACCGGACGATTCGGTACGCAAGCGGATTATCAACCAACGACAATGATTGCGCAGTATACCCAGGCAGGCTATGTCTTGATGGGGAGTGATTATCCGGCAACGGGTGTTACTTTTAATCAGGCGGGCGTCGTTCAGAAGTATACGGTGTACTTGGCTCATAACAAAATCGTGATTACGGCACCAGATCAGCTCACCAAAACGATCACGCAAACGGTTCACTATCAGGATCAGGCTGGGCACACGCTTCAAGCTGATACGATCCGGGCGCTGACGTTCACGCGTTCTGGGATGAAAGATGCGGTGACTGGTGTGGCAACGTATCGTGATTGGGCACCGACCGGGTTGAACTTTACAGCCGTGTCTGCGCCAACGATTGCGAAATACCATGCGTTGACGGCGACCACTCAGGCCGTGGCAATCACGGCTGCTAGTGCTGATGATGTCCAAACGCTAACATATGCGCTGGACGTCCCAACACCGACGAAACCGGTCAAACCGACTAAGCCAGCCAAACCGACTAAGCCGACAACATCGGACGATTTAATCAAGCCAACGACGAAACCAATCACGGCTGCTAAACCAACGCAACTCACTGAGCCAGCAACGGTTGTGAAGGATTTTCAAGCCACAACTGGCAACCAGACGCCAGCTAAATCGACAAGGACGTTGGTATCGAGTCGCATTAAGGCTGTCAAAACAGCTCCTGCATCAGCGATCATCAAGCCGGGAAGTAAAGTAACGGAGCCGGCTCACAAGGCTCAAGCAGATACAACGAGTCGATTGCCACAGACCGGTGAAACGCGGCGGTCTGAAGCAGCTGCTGAAACACTAGGGCTCACACTAGCAACATTATTGCTGGGCTTTGGTGGCTTGAAGCGTAAGCGGCATGAAAAGTAATGAATTTTTTTAACTGTGCATAACAAAAAACGCTTAACATCCTAGCATTGGCGAAAAGTCAATGGGAATAGGGTTTGTTAAGTGTTTTTTGTTGTGTTTAAGTATCAATGGATTGATGTTCAAAGTAGTCGATTTTAGTTGCCAATAACTGATCGATTGCTTCCAGATGCCGGATGCGATCCCGAATGACTTGTTGGTACTGCTTGAAAGCGACTACTTTTGCTTGACCATCTAGTGCTAGATGGGCTGGTGTCAATAGACTTAAATCGAGATCTAAGTCCCGAAATATTTTAATGAGTTGGAGTGTTTCCAAGTTTTTGTGGGAATATTGACGGTAATTGTATTGGTTTCGCTGAACATCAGGCAGAATGCCAAGGTGCTCGTAATATCGTAACGCATCCTTAGTCATTCCAGTCATCGCGGTGACTTCCTTCGTAGTGAAGTAATGCTGTTGCTCAGGAATTTTAAACGTTAACACGAGCGTCTCCTTAATATTGAGAACTGAGTCGCCATAAGTCGTTGGCCTTAGAGCGAGTGTACTGCTTAGATAACCGAACTTGACGTAGGCGGTCATCGTAGAAGTGTCCACTTGTGTGAGTGAGTTCGGGAGCAGTAGCTAACCATGCACCAATCGGGGAATTTTTGCGAGAGAAACTTTCACCCAGTATCCGACCAGCCAAACGACTCACCCAACTACCGCCAGCACCAAAGTTAGAATCTGGGACATAGCCGGGGTGGAAAATGTTGATTGTCACGTTGGTTGCTGTTAAGCGTTCACTGAGAGCTAACGTGAGTAGTACGCGCGCAGCAGTGGCCTGGGCTGTGACGGTCATGGCATTGTACTTGGATGTGGCCGGGGCGTCAAAGTCTGGAAGACTCACTTTAGCATGGTTAATCACGAATGGCAGGGCACCAACCAATAGAATGCGCGCTTGGTCACTGTGCTTTAGCAACGGTAACAAGGCTTGAATGGTCCAAAAATGGGTGAGGTAATTTAAAACTAGGTTCAAATCATAACCATCTGCCGATAAATGTCGCTCAGGTAGCATCACACCAATACTATTGAGTAGAATATCGATGTGATCCGTCATGGCTGCAAGCTGATGAGCAAATTGTTGAACACCAGTTTTGGTACTCAGATCGGCCAAAGCCAATTGGACAGCCTGATTGCCAGTTGCTTGACTAATATCGGCTTGAGCCTGTCGTCCTTTGTCAGCCCGACTGCCAACGATAATCACATGATAGTTTTGGTTGGCAAGGTCAATTGCGGTGTGTTTACCAACGCCAGAAGTCCCACCAATAATAACAGCTAATTTTGATTGCATGTCAGTCACTCCTTCAATTCGATGATTATGCGCAAGTATAAACTATGGGGTCGACCCGATAGCAAGCATTAAATTAATTATGACGTGCAGTAGTTATTGGCGATTTAGAACATAATCAGCAGAGTCCTTCTATGCTTTAAACCTATGAATGTGTATTTAACATAAGCATTTCACATATATAGTGAACGCTCGTATACTGAATTTAACTTAATAAGGGAGGGACGCATCATCAAAGCAAAGTATTTAGATCAAGATTATCTGCAAACAATTCAGCCAATTGTCGATGCTAATCAGCGCCGCATTCAAGCGTTGAATGTAACCCGGGAACCAAGTGAAATTCGTGAACGTCTTGCGGAGATAACGGGTCAAACTATCGATATTTCAGTCGAGATTCGCGTGCCACTGTGGACAGACTATGGGCGGAATTTAAAAATCGGCAAACGTGTTTTTATTAATGATAATGTTCAGATCACTGATTTAGGCGGGATTGAATTAGCGGATGACGTGCTGATTGGTCCGGGTGCGATGTTACTATCCGTTAATCACCCGTTAGATCCTGCTAAGCGGCATGCGGTTGAAGTTCAGCCAATTCACATTGAACGAAATGCCTGGATTGGTGCTGGTGCCAAGGTATTAGCTGGCGTCACAGTTGGTGAAAATGCTGTTGTGGGTGCCGGCGCAGTTGTGACAAAATCAGTGCCAGCAAATACGGTGGTGGCCGGCGTCCCTGCTAAAGTGATTAAAACAATTGAGCAAGTAGATTAACGGAGGTTTTATAAAGATGAGTATTAAAGGTAAAGTGGTTGTTATTACGGGTGCGTCCAGCGGTATTGGTGCCGCCACGGCCAAGTTATTAGCGGCTAAAGGCGCTAAAGTTGTATTGGGGGCGCGTCGAGAAGAGCGGTTACAGGCCTTGAGTCAAGCGATTGGTGACAACGCGGTCTATCAAGTAACTGATGTAACAGATCGGCAACAAGTTCGCGCTTTGATTGACTTGGCCGTTTCCAAGTTTGGGCGTGTCGATGTGCTATATAATAATGCCGGTACGATGCCCCAGGGTAATCTGAGTGACCGTGAATACGATAAGTGGCAGATGATGTTGAACGTGAATATTATGGGGGTTTTGAATGGAATTGGTGAAGTATTGCCAATCATGCAAAAGCAACATGATGGTTTGATTATCGCAACGGATTCAGTTGCCGGACACGTTGTTTATCCCGCATCAGCGGTGTATAACGGGACTAAGTATGCGGTCCGGGCCATTATGGAAGGCTTGCGGCAGGAAGAAAAGGAACACGGAATTCGTTCAACCATCGTGTCGCCAGGTGCAGTTCGGACGGAGTTGGTCAATACAATCGGCAATACGCAAATTCAGGCCGGTATCAGCGAGCTGATGAATGCGGACGATCGTCAAGGATTGGCTTTAAATCCGGAAGATATTGCTAACGCGGTATTATTTGCGATCGATCAGCCTAAACACGTCGCCATTAGTGAAGTGTTAGTACGGCCAGCACAACAGGAAGTTTAATCATTAAATCAAGTGCTTTAAATAGTCGCGGCTTATCTGTAAGATAGGTCGCGACTATTTTGATAGGTGCTACTGATTAGATAAGCCCACATGTTGAGTGGATAATAACGTTAGATACAACGACATTTTTAGACAAGTGTCGTTATCGTGAATAATATGGATATTTTGTTGCTGTCTTTGCGTTGTGATCATCGTTAAGATAGAAGGCAACGAAAGCCTCGAATTAGGTGTGTCACAAGTATTGAATATTGAGGATTAATTAAAATAGTGTAGATGAGCGGAGATGGTTATTGATGAAAGTATTTATAACAGGTGGTACGGGATTTGTAGGTAGTGCGGTTGTACAAGAATTAGTCGCTAATGGTTTTGAGGTCGTCGGACTAGCTCGTTCTGAGACGAGCGCTCAAAAACTCATTAGTTGGGGGGCTCAGCCTGTACGCGGAAGTTTGACTAGTTTGTCAACGTTGGCGACGGCTGCTGCTCAGGCAGATGCCATTATTCATTTGGGCTTTAACAATGATTTTCGGCATTTTTTTCAGGCTGGTGCAATGGATCGGCGGGCCATTGAAACTATGGGGCGTGCCATTAGTGGGACTAATAAGCCGTTGGTCGTTACGTATGGGACGACGGGTATTAGAAAGCATGTCGAGACGGAGCATGAAGTCGCGGATACTGGGCTACTCAAATGGCTCACACCGAGAAAATCTGAGATCGTTGCACGTCAGTTAATGGCTCAAAACATCAATGCGTTTGTCGTACGCTTATCACCGGCTGTTCATGGTGCGGGTGATATGGGCTTTACTAGAACAGTGATTGAGCGTGCTAAAAAAAGCCACCGTGCCGAGTACTTTGGCTTAGGAACACATGCTTGGAGTGCTGTTCATCGGTTAGATGCGGCGCACTTGTTTTATTTAGTCACGATGTATGGCCTTGAGCATCCAACAACTAACGAGCGTGTTTTCAACGCAGTTGCCGAGGAATCGATCACAACCGCGGCCATTGCGCGTACGATTAGTCGTAAGTTAAATGTTCCATTAAAGGCTAAGTATAATCCACTGAGTTTTGGCGACACAGCGATGCTTTACCTAATCAATTGTCCGACCTCCAGTCAGCTTACACGACAAATATTAGGTTGGGTTCCAGTACAACCAGATTTATTAACTGATATTAGTAGTTCACGGTATTAAGTGGGTTACTAAAAATATTGTCCAAGGTAGCCGTATCCGTGAATATATTATAAGGCGCATTGCCCACGGTTATCCATAAGGTGAGTCCCTTGATACGTCCAACAGCTAGAAACCGGACTAGTCGTTGATCATCGTCAACAGTATCTTTACACAGATGGATTAGATAATTCAGGAATGCATCGCGAAAGGCGTCATCGTTAAATTGATGACGCAATGTTTCTTGGAAACGCGCATTGCCGAATGAGTTGAGCGTTTCAAAAGGATGTGTGAAGATCTGGTCAATAGTTAGCTTCGATTGCTGCCGCTTTTGTTCAAATAGGGCTTCCAATAAATCGTACTGATCTTGAAAGTGCTTGTAAAAAGTTGACCGATGGACTAACGCTGCATCCGAAATATCTTGAACGGTGATTTTTCGAAAGGGCTTGTCACTCAGCAGGTTTTCATATGCCAGTAGAATCGTGGCCTGCATCCGTTGATTTCTTTGATTAGCCATTACGAATACCTCCTCGAAATTTAATAGAATACGATTAGTATAACCTGTCCGGTGTGCCGATACAAAGATGTGGTGTAAGCATTTGAAATTCAGAGCGCTTATAAGCATGTGCCCTGCGGCGGTATAGTCAAGGGACTAGAATTGGTAAGCCAACCAAATATTTTAATGATTAATCGAAAAAAACGAGTGCAATAGTTGGTATGTTCATGCATACGACACGATTGCACTCGTTTTAAGGTTTATTTATCCCCGCACTAACAGGTAAATAAAATATGGCGCTCCAATCAATGCGACGAGCACGCCGGCTGGCAGTTCAGTGGTCGTGGTGATTAGTTTTCCTAAGGTATCGGCAGCTAGTAATAACGTACTCCCTAACAGACCAGCTAACGGAAGCTGATAGCGTTGTCGGGATCCCACGATTCGTCGTGCCAGGTTGGGGGTAATCAGGCCAATGAAACTGATACCGCCACTAATGGCGACACTGACGCCGGCTAACATGGCGGCCACGCTAATCAATCCCAATTGTTGGCGTTTCAAGTTGATTCCCAATGTTTGGGCAGTGGTCGTACCGAGTGTAAAGGCGTCGAGAACGGGTAATTGAATGAATAGAATACCACTACAGACTGCCAACCATGGAAGCGCCCAGCCGATATAAGACCAATCAGTGCCCCACAAACTACCGGCCAACCAATTCATGACAAATTGATAATTATCAGGTGATAATTTTAACGTCATCAACACCATTAAGGCTGAAAAACAGCCGGACAAGGCGACGCCGACCAGTAACAGGCGCTTAGACGAGATCCCTCGTTGACGCTGATTCGCTAATAAAAAAATCAGGGCCGTACTTAACCATGCCCCAGCTAACGCAACGATAGGTAAACTCAGCGTTAACGAAGCGTTGGTGCCTGCACCAATAATGAGTAACATAACGGCTAGTCCAGCGCCGTTATTAATTCCGAGTAGACTAGGGTCGGCCATTGGATTGTTGGTGACCGTTTGTAAGACGTTACCGGATAATGCCAGGGCCCAGCCAACCATGATAGCGAGCACGATCCGTGGTAAGCGAAAGTTGACTAAGACTAGCATGTCGGTCGCATTACCGCGACCAGTTAAAATTCCCAGCAGAGCGGGCCAGCTGATGGTCATTGTACCCGTACTAAGGTTGAGAATCGCTAGTCCGAGCATGCTAGCAGTTAAGAGCAGTGACCAAATAATTAAGCGACGATTAGGGCTCATGCTTTCATCGGCTCCTTTCGTGCAAGGTAGATGAAGCACGGTACCCCGATTAAGGAGATAATGATGCCAAAGGGCGTTTCATGTGGCGGATTAACTAGCCGTGCAATCAAATCCGCACCGACCGTCAGTGTTGCACCAAGGATCAACGTTAATGGCATGCTATTGCGGTAATTAGCGCCCACTAACCAACGCGCCATGTGGGGAATCATCAGGCCAACAAAAGTAATCGTGCCAACTAATGCCACTGAGATCCCGGATAAAATGACGGCACAGATGAGAGCTAGGCCTCGCAGTAATGGGAGACTTTTCCCTAAACTCTGTGCATTGTCGTCAGTAAGATAGGCTAAGTTTAGTTGCGGTGCGAGTAGTAGGGTCAGTAGCAATCCCAAGACTAATCCTGGACCGAGAAACTTTAATTGTGTCCAGCTGACGGCACCCAGGCCACCGAAATACCAGAACGCGAGGTCCTGTTTGAGCTGCAACACAAGGGCCAGCCCTTCGCTCAGAGCTGTTAATAGGCTGCTGATTGCAATCCCAGCGAGTACCAGAATCGTGGGATCGAGTTGAACATGGCGGGCGGTGCTGATACTGAAAATCAGTCCGGCACTGGCTGCCGCACCAATAATGGCCCAACCAGTCGTTTGTAAAGTTGATAACTTTGGAAAAAAGGCTAAACACAGTGTTAGCATTAAGCCCGCTCCCGCGTTAATCCCCAGTAAGCCTGAATCCGCTAACGGGTTACGCGTCACTGCTTGCATTAGGGCGCCGCTACCAGCAAGAGCTGCCCCAATCAACGCCGCTCCAAGGACGCGGGGCACACGAATGTGCCGGATAATTTGTTGATCAAGATTGCCAGTGTGTGTGGTCGTCAGGGCGTGCCAGACGGTGGCCGTACGCATCTGGTCAGCGCCAAATCGCAAACTGAGCCCCATGACGAGAATGAGCACGCCGGTACTAAGTGCCAGCCACCCCCAATATCTGGACGTTGACTTCATGCGGGGGCCACTTCCTGACAGCCGTTATAGGTCAAAATCAGTGGGGTACCGTGGTAGTCAACGAGGGTGGCATCAATATTGAAAATTGTTTTTAAATTAGCGGCCGTCATGACGGTGGACACGGGACCGTGGGCCAAAACGTGACCGTCCTTGAGCGCGATTAATTGGTCAGAGATGCGAGCCGCGTGGTTCAAGTCGTGTAATGCCATAATGATAGTTCGGTGGGCCTGTTCGTTGAGCTTTTTGACGAGTTGCATCACTTCTAATTGGTGAGTCAAATCTAAGTAGGTGGTGGGTTCATCCAGAATAATCGTGTCAGTATCTTGAGCAACGGCCATGGCGATCCATGCCCGTTGACGTTGTCCGCCAGAAAGGGTGCTTAGGGGCCGTTGGCGTAAATCTTGGAGGCTGGCCTGAGTGAGCGCCCATTCGATTTTTTGATGGTCAGTTGTGGTGAGCCCACTTAACGGCCGCCGATAAGGTAAGCGGCCAAAACTCACCAGTTCTTCTACGGTGAGATCGTTAGCCGTTTGGTTCGTCTGTGGTAAGACTGCAATCTTTTTCGCAAAAGTTTTGCTTTTGATTTGTTGAATGTTTTGATGATCCAGTAGAATAACGCCGGTTGTTGGTGGCAATAGGTGGGCGATGGCACGAATGAGGGTCGATTTACCGCTACCATTCGGGCCAATCAGCGTAGTGATCTGACCATGCGGAATCGTAATTGATAGCTGATCGACGATAACCTTGTCGCCATAACCAATACTAATATTTTGGGCTTCAATGGTATTCACAAATAGGATTCCTTTCTTAAAGTTAAGCGTTCAAGGAGGTTCGCTTAATAAGTTAACTAATTTTGTTTAGTTGTGCACAATCTTATTTTGCCAGCTTGTTTGTTGGAAAACGTGATTAAAACAACTGCTAACTAATAATTAGTGTTAAATTGATAGTCTTATCTTAAATGTTTTTATTGACAATTGATAGTGTTTTCACTAATAATTTTGGTAGCGCTTGAAAGGTGGAGACAGTTGTGACAAAACGGTGGCAAATTGTAAAATTGGGATTAGTATTGGGGTTAATGGGAAGCCTACTATTAGGGGCGTGCGGTGCGAAGCAGCCGACAAGTACGACAGTTACACGAACCGATTATTTGAAGCATAAGGTCAAGGTGCCGAAGCATCCGAAACGGATCGTGGCGAGTTATTTGGAAGATGATTTAGTGGCTTTAGGCATTAAACCGGTCGTGCAGTGGTCGGTCAAAAATGGTAGTGGTACGCAGGCTTACTTGAAAGAGCAGTTGAAAGGGGTGCCGCTAATTGACTATTCGTTACCATATGAAGCGGTGACCAAGGCCAAACCGGACTTGATTCTGATTGGGACGAGTAGTACAGTCGCCAATGGCAAGTATGCGCAATATAATAAAATCGCCCCGACCTACGTGGTCAAAAATGGGACTACGGTAACGTGGCGCCAAACTTTCCTTGATGTGGCTAAGGTGGTTAATCGCCAGGCTAAGGCCAAAAAAGTCCTTGCTAAGTATGACAAACAGGTCCAAACGACGCGGCAAGCGTTGAAAAAGTCGGGTCAGCATAAAGTGGCGGTGTTGTGGGTCACCAATAATACCGCCTACATGGTCAATGACAATTCAGCCAGTGGGGCCTTGCTGTATCAAGATTTACAATTGGGTGAACCAAGTTTAGTTAAACAAGTGTCTAAGTCGGCCACGGCGGATTGGTCGGCGGTCTCGTTAGAAAAGCTCGCTAAGTTAGATGCAGATGATATTTTCTTAGTGAATAGTCAAAAGAGTGCGTCGCTATTTAAGGACCCGCTGTGGAAAAATATCAAGGCCGTGAAGAACAACCATCTGTACCAGTATGGTGACAGTAGCAGTTGGCAGTATTCGGGACCAATTGCTTATTCACAAATGATTGATATGGTGAAGACAGACTTGTTGAAATAATAGTTAGTCAATCATTATAACGAAAAATAATAGGATTGAGATAAAAATTTAAAACGCGTAAATTACTCACAGTAAAATAAGTAATTTACGCGTTTTATTGTCTATAGACAGCGGTAATCATCATCCCAACGCGTGTTGATAGGCGGGGACTAATAAATCATCGACAAGTAGATGAAGGGTGGCATCAGTAATCGGTTCATTAGCAAAAGCACGGTAGCGAAGCCAGTCGAATGGCATCAGTTGTAAGTCGCACGATAAAGTCCCCGTACGCAGTTCCCCACGTTGCTGTGCACGCTGACACACGCGTTCAATCGCATGGGCGTCAATCTTTTTCACAGCATTGAGCAAGTCCTTAACTTCTGGATTTGCTTGTTGATCTAGGTGGTGAAACCAAGTGATAACTAAAGCTTGATTGAATGTATTAATACTGACAGTGAAGCGCTTGAGTACTTGGAATAAATCTTCAGAAAGTGTCTGACCGGTCAAGCTCACTTCGTCTAGTTGACCATGGTTTTCCGTAATGATTTGGTCCTGGATAGCCGCAATTGCAAGCTCTAGTGGTGAACGCCAGCGTCGGTAAATGACAGGCTTACTGGTGCCGGCCTGTTCCGCGACGTTAGCGAACGTCAATTGTTCAAGACCATCTTGATTTAAGATGTCACGGGCGGCTTGATAGATGGCGTTTTCGAGTTCAGCGCCACGACGACGTGTTTTAGTCATGTAATCCCTCTTTTTTAAATAAGATACTTTAAGTTTCTTATTGACTTTTTCTTTATATAGCGTATTATACCAGTTATGCGAATAAGACACTTTGAGTTTCTTAATTAGGAGGATAATATGCAAGCAAAAGCAAAAATTTCAAAAGCAACTATGACGATTGCCTGGGTCGTAGTGTTTGGTGCGATGGCACCATTATTAGATTCAACCATGATCAACATTGCCATTAACAACTTAGTGACTAGTTTTCATAGTAGCGTGACGACGGTCCAGTGGGCAGTTACAGGTTATTTACTGGCAACGGGGGTCGCGGTGCCATTTTCCAGTTGGTTACTCAATCGTTTTGATGGTAAAGCGGTCTTTGTGGCTGGTGAGATTTTGTTTGGTCTTGGCTCGATATTTGCAGCCGTAGCACCGAATATTCAATTATTGATTATCGCTCGGTTAGTTCAAGGTTTTGCGGGTGGCTTGATTATGCCACTCTTGACGACCTTGCTTGTGCAAACTGCGGGTGCAGCAGTGATGGGCCAGATGATGGCAACAGTTGGGCTACCCATGATTTTAGGACCATTAATCGGACCGGTCATTGGTGGAATCATTATCAAATTTGCATCGTGGCATTGGATTTTTTGGATCAATGTCCCAGTAGTCTTGATTTCAATCGCTTTGATTTTGTGGAAGATGCCGAATTATCCGGCACAAAATCGAACAGCGAAAATGGACTTTATTGGTATCTTGCTACTAATTGTGTCCTCAAGTGCTATCATTTATAGTTTGGTTAATGCCGCGCATACTGACCGTTTTAATAACGCGACAAGTATTGAGATGTTAATTCTAGGGGCGATAGCGTTGATTAGTTATGTCGTATGGGCCGCTTGGCAAAAAGAACGGGCGGTAGTGCCACTGCACTTATTTAAGTTTGCATCATTTGATGGTGCTGGCTTAGGATTGTTTATCGCTGGGACGGTATTGAACGGCGCAATGTTGTTACTACCACTCTATTTTCAAAACGTTCGGGGAATGAGCGTGATTAACGCCGCTCTAGCGCTATTACCTCAGGGAGCGGGAATGCTAGTTTCGCGGACGTTAACGGGAAGGCTAACAGATCAAATAGGCGCTAAGTACGTGGTTCTGGGAAGTGTCGTCATCACGTTTGTCGGTACCTTACCGTTTTATTGGTTTGGTCAACAGACGTCTTACTGGATTTTGGCACTTATTTTATTTGTGCGGGGAATTGGTGCTGGTGGTATTTTAATGCCGTTAATGGCCGATGCTTATACAGGAATGCAACCTGGACAAGTGCCAGCTGCAACAATTGGGACCAGAATTATCCAAAATATTGGGAGTGCGTTTGGATCCGCTTTGATTACGACGATTGTAACGGCGTATTCCACACACCAAGTGAATGTGTTTGAACGACACCTAAAAGCAGAAACGTATCACGTCGACGCAGCTCACTTACAAGTCTTTACAACAAGCCATTTGCAAGCAATTCGCTTAGCAGCGTTTCAACAAGGCTTTCTAGTGATTGCAATTGCCGCAATAGTTATTATTTTGCCAACCTTATTGCTGACTAACAAATTGAAGGCGGCGAAGTAACAAGCTAGGAGAAAAAATAATTAAATCCGCTTGACTTATAGTCGGCTCTAACAACTATTATTAGTCTCGTTGGCAGATGTTTTTAACTATAATTCATCAAAAAGGGGATAACAATTATGAAGACAATTCAAATTGGCGCTAGTCAGCTCAAAGCGTCTGCGGTTGCGCTGGGTATTATGCGGATGGTTCGTTTAGATACCGATGCGGCAGCGAACGTCTTAGAGACCGTTCATGACCGGGGCGTTAACTTTATTGATTCAGCGGATATTTATGGTAACGGTGATTCGGAACGGATTTTCGGGCAGGCATTAAAACAGTCGAGTTTAAAGCGTGAAGACTTTTTTATTCAATCTAAAGGTGGTATTGTACTCGATCCCGAGAAGAGTTCTGGTGAACTAGTCTTTGGTCAACGCTATGACTTTTCTAAGCAGCATTTGATTGCAACGGTCGATAAGATCTTGCAACGGATGCAGCTGGACTACCTAGATTCGTTTCTATTACACCGGCCCGATCCGCTGATGGATCCCGCCGAAGTCGCCGCGGCGTTTGATGAATTGCAAGCTACTGGTAAGGTGCGTCACTTCGGTGTTTCCAACTTTAACCCGATGCAAGTCGAGATGTTACAAGCGGCAGTCAGCCAGAAATTGATGATCAACCAATTACAATTTGGTGTCATGCACACCGGTCCAATTCAGTTTGGGTTGCACACGAATATGCAGGATACGGCTAGCCTTAATCATGATGGCGAAATTATCGAATATTCGCGGCTACACCACATGACGATTCAAGCTTGGTCACCCTATCAATACGGCATGTTTGCTGGGACCTTTATTGATAATCCGAAGTTTCCAGAATTGAATGCGAAATTACAGGAATTGGCTGATCAATATCATGTGACTAAAAATGCGATTGCGACGGCTTGGATTTTACGTCACCCGGCCAATATGCAGGTCATTTTAGGTTCAATGAATCCGCAACACCTTGATGAGAGCATTGCGGGGACCGATGTGACGTTGACACGCCAGGAATGGTATGACGTTTACTTTGCAGCGGGCAATGATTTACCTTAATTTGAATAGTCCTTGTGATGATTAATTAATCATAATAGGTTTAGGTTCTTTCGAAACGGTTACTAGTCTCGAAAGAACTTTTTTGTGTGGTGCAATTGTGGTTGTTATAACTTGGTGTATTGATCAATTGCTGAATAAAGTCAGAATTGACTTTATTGGTAGTTAAGTGGTATTAATCATAAAATTGAGTAATGATAGATTATAAGGAGGAACGATTATTTGAACAAGGCAAGATTAGAGTCGTTTACAGATGCGATTATCGCGATTGTTTTAACGTTATTAGTATTAGACTTACCGCGGCCTCAAACTCCTTCAGTGCGGGCACTCTTTGCGGAATGGCAAAGTATTTATGTTTATATCATTACATTTACACTATTGATTTCAATTTGGCTTAATCATCACGATTTATTCGTGCAGGTCAAAAAAATCGATCGGGTTGTTTTTTGGGCGAATAGTTTCTGGTTGCTATGTCAGTCTTTTATTCCATTCATGGCCTCATGGATTACTAAATTTCCGCATTCAAAATGGCCCGCAGTATTTTATATTCTTACGGGTTTTGTTTGGATGTTGGCTTATCAGTTACTAGTAGCCGCCGTTAGAAGATTAAATCCACACATTCATCGTATGAGTAGTCCGGCATTAAGTGTTGTTTTTGGTGGCTTTTTAGTGGTTCTAACAGTCGCGTTAATTAATCCCGATGTGGGCTTGTTCCTAATCCCCGTTCACGCATTTGCTAGTGTTATTTTGGCGACTAAACGTAAGTGGCATTTACGCAAGTATTTTTAATATAAAGATGAAATTAAAAAGTAGGCTCATATCTGGTTTAGGCTAGTATCGCAATGATAACGAACGACAACGCCCGCAAGGTTGAATACTGAGTCCAATCTTGCGGGCGTTGCCGGTTAGTATTTAGTTGGTGTTAGTAGGAGTATGCTTATGGTTTGGTGACGATTCCTAGGTCAATCATAGATTGGGCGGTTGCAATAATCGATTCCGCAGCGGGACGGGGATGCCAATCCAACAATGTTTGGGCTTTATGATTGCTCGTTTCCGCGTAGGTGCCAACTAGTGAGGCGACCATTCGCAATTCTGGTCGGGCCTTAGCGGCTAGCTTAACTGCTGCATTGGGAATGGTTTTGGTTGGTAGCTGACTGGCAAAAGCTGGAAAGGCCTGTCTTAAGACATTTGCAACGTCAAGCATGGATAGCGTCTCACCCGTTGTGGCTAGAAAACGTTCGCCGTTAGCTTGCGGTGCGGTCATGGCAAGCAAGTGCAGACTAGCCACGTCACGAACATCAACATAACCGGAATCAACGTTTGGAACGGCTTTAACTTGGCCTTCTAAGAATTGTTGGATTTGAATATTGGAATGTGAATATTTGGCGGACAACACCGGACCCATGACGGCAACGGGATTGACCGTTGTTAATTCTAACCCGCGGCCCTCATGGTTAATAAAGTCCCAAGCTGCTAATTCAGCACGTGTCTTGGATTCTTGATAAGGATGGATCGCTTTCCAGTTGAGATCAGACCAGTCAGCTTCAGTGTAGGGGGTCGTACGATTTTTGTGACCAGCAAAGATGGCCCCGTACGCAGACGTTAACACGACTCGTTTAACGCCCGCATCACGACTAGCAGTTAGAACCCGCCGAACACCGTCAACGGCTGGTCGGATCATTTCAGCTTTGTTTTTGAAGTTGAGCTTTGGGGTTGGGGAAGCGACGTCGATCGCATAAGTGGCTCCGGCCATCGCTTCCGACCAGTGTTCATCATGCGCCAGGTCGGCCACAACAATTTCGAGAGCTGATAAGTCGGTGATACCACCATTGGTCAGCATTTCTTTAATAACGGGTGCTTTGGCTAATGAGCGGACCGTTGTGCGGACGGCGTAGCCTTGTTGTAATAATTGACGAATGATATGAATGGCGATAAAACCGCTACCACCAGTGACGACGACTAATTGTTTTTGCATGGGACTACCTCCAAATGAATTTATGAATTGCTGTTACACTTGTAACGTCTGTGCCAGTATCTTACAATGGGGTCACGACGAATACAAGGTAATCACGAGCATCTGTGACAGAATGGAGGAATTGTTATGGCAGCGACCAATCACGCGCAAGCAATCAAAAAGGATTCACAAACTTATTTAACTACGGCCTTATTACAATTATTAAGGACTCATGATTTAGATACGATTACGGTGACCCAAGTTGTCAAGCGAGCTGGGGTCAGCCGGATGGCCTTTTACCGTAACTTTACGACACTCGAAGATCTTTTGACAGCGTACTTCGCCCCGGCGATTGCAGCGCGGTTTCAGGACGTCTTGCAGCATGTACCGGCCAATCGGAAGTTATTAGCGATGGGTCAATTTTTTAGTGATTTTGCGCCGACGTTACGACTGGCTGAGCAACGTGGTTTTGAAAACATTATTCAACAACTTTTTAACGCTAATATGACTAATTATTACCAAGCAACGATGACTAATGGAATGCTCACGGCGGTGCAGCTTAAGTATTGGACAAGATTCATGAGTGCCGGGGTATACGCAATTTGGCGCGAATGGCTACTTGGCGGACAGTTGGAGTCCTTAACAACGATTCATGAAATACTAGCAACTTTGCAGACAGCAACGATGCAGGCGCTGACTCAGGCTCAAAAATGAGCAGTGGAAGAATGATCCTAAATTAGCGGTGTGAGGAGGTCGAAACGCCGATTTTAGCGTGTTGATTGGGTACTTATGAGCAATTGTAAAAGCCACCTAGCCATGCACCGGCAGAGCTCGGTGCGGTTAGGTGGCTTTTTTAATCAAATGAGCTGAGATTAAGCATCTTGGGCCGTGGCAGCAATGTCAACTTCACGGATATTGACATTTTGCGGCATGTCATACATGAACTTGACCGTGGCAGCTACGTGCTTGGGGTCCAAAGTCAGGCCACCCATGGAAGCTTTCCATGCTTCGTAATCGGACAGTGCCGACTTGCTAGTAACGTGGGTTAACAGCTCAGTTTCGGCTGCACCGGGGGCTACCAGCATGACGCGCACGTTCTTCGGCGCATTTTCTTCACGGAGTGTCTCGGATAGCCCGTGGACGCCAAACTTGGATGCAACGTAAGCGGCGTGATTGACGAACGTTTTCTTGCCAGCTAACGATGACATATTGAGAATCGTTCCATGTTCCCGGTCACGCATGTCATTTAGGACAATTTGAGTGCCGTTTAAAACACCCATCACGTTCGTATTAAGCATGGTTTGCCACTCTTGTGGGTCCTGATTTTGAACATTTCCTAGTAACATTAATCCCGCATTATTAACTAGTAAGTCGGTCTTGCCATACTTGGCTTCGGCCTTGCGAACGGCAGTTTCGAATTGGTGATAGTTGGTCACATCGACTGTGTCGATCATGGCATTTTCAAAGTTCGCAGATAAGGCGGCTAACTTTGCTTGGCGACGCCCTAATAGTAACAGTGGGTAGTTGTCAGCGGCGAATAACTTGGCAATCTCGGCACCAAAGCCAGAACTGGCTCCAGTAATGACGACTAATGGTTTCATTTTGTAATTCCTCCGTAATTTTGGATAATGGTTTTCGTTTGAATTTTCAACGATTTACAGTATACTTGGCTAGATTAAACGCGACAAGTACGCACTTTTAGGTAACCACCAATTGAGAGCAGGGAGTTAATAATGTTAAAAGAACGGGTAACTGCGCAACCACGCTACCGAAATGAATTTGATGCCACGATGCAGTTGATTCGTGGTAAGTGGAAAATCATGATTTTGTTTGAACTGGCCGAGGTTAAAGTCAGCCGTTTTGCTGACTTGCAACACCATATTCAAGCGGTATCGCATAAAACATTGGCGAGTCAATTGAAGGAATTGGAACAAGATGAGTTGATCGAACGGCATGATTTTAAGACCGCTCAGCCGCATGTCGAATACCGGTTGACCGCTAAGGGGCAGAGCTTGATTCCCATCCTAGATGCGATTTGTACCTGGGGTGATCAACATGTTGATCCAGCTTTGATTGAACGTTCACTGTGTGACGAATAGGCTAGTCTAAACGGGAGCGTGGGCTTTGTACGGCGCCATGGGAAAAGTACGTTGTCAGTCAAAAGCAACTAGCGGCGCTGTTTTGATGACCATTACTAAATAATCGCTTCAAGAATTTCTAATGACATTCTTGAAGCGATTATTTGTTATTCAACTAACTCGTGCTGTTTGAAAGCTGACAGCCAGCTATACGGGCTGTTTTATAAGATGAACCAACTATTGCCGCCGGGATGGGGGTGGGTCGTTATCATAGACGAGTACAACGCGGAATCGATGATTTGAATTAATCGATTGCCGTTACGTTGACAGCGACGACATCGCCAATGCTTTTGTGGAGTTTTGCACGAATATCCTTACGAATACCTAAGATATAACAAATACTACCATCAAGGTTTTTAACACCCATATTAACGATAGAACCGTTGTAAGGGACCTCATCGAAAGTGGCATGGACTTTGACGCGCCCCTTACCGAAAAGGTCGCGAATATCGAAGGGACAGGCCACGTAAGCCCCACCTTTGCCAATTGTTGCGGCTTGAATCGGTGCGTCAAATTGATAAGTCTTCATTATTATATGACCTCCGCCTAAGCGTAATTATGGAACGGCTTCATTTTTATAATCAGATTTCCATATTATCATAGCAAATTAGCAATTGTTGGTGAACTAAGTGGTCACTCACAACTAATTATAATTAAGGTGAACCGCTATTTGCGTGAAATATTAACCGGGTATATCGTTGGTATCAAAAATATTTATCGAAAAGTACAATTATTATACTAAATCCCCTTGCGAGCGGGGCAATCAACCGCTTATAATTAAACTACTTTAAGTAAATTAAAAAAGGGTGTTTACATGAATTTTAAATCACAAAATCCAATTGATGCAAGTCAGTCGGAAAGATTCAAGCTTTATAAGTCGGGGAAACTTTGGCTGGTTGCTGGATTAACTTTCTTCTCATTTTTAGGAGGTTCCGTTCTTAACAATACAAACGTGCACGCTGATGCTACAAATGCAACGACAACATCGTCTTCAGCTGCAAGCACGGCCTCTAGTGCAAGTGTTGCAACGAGCTCTGCTGCTAGCGATGCGACGACTAAAGCGACCTCAGTTTCGTCAAGTGCTGCGACTCAAGTAACGAGTGCGGCAACAACTAAGACGACCAGTCAAGCAGCGACGGCATCGTCGAGTGCGGCCACTAGCCAATCGACCAGTACAGCATCTAGCTCGACTAGTCAAGCAACTAAGACGGCTTCGAGTGCAGCCACTAGTACTTCTGCAACGGCTACAAGCCAAGCAACCAGTGTCGCTTCTAGTACGGCAACCACTACTCAAGTAAGTCATACCGCAAGCAGTACTGCTGCCAGTGCTGCTTCAAGTACTGCAACGGTCAAGGCTGTTAAGGCCGCTTCAAGTACGGTAAGTAGTGCGGCGACGACCGCTACTAAAGCCACAGCTAAAGTTGCTGCCGTTGCTTATACCGCAGCAACGACGTCTTCAACGGATGTCTGGACGATTGGGGATACGACTCGGCCACGCGTTGATGTTGTTGACGTGGCGTCATATCAAAGTACCATGACGCAATCTGATTTCAATAAGTTAAAGGCTGCGGGTGTTAAGACGGTCATCGTTAAGTCGACTGAAGGCACTGATTACACGAACCCAGCTGCACTGAACCAAGCAAAGATGGCTAACAAAGCTGGCTTGAACGTTGATTTCTACCACTATGCAACGTTTAGCACGGCTGATGCGGCTAAATCTGAAGCGACTAACATGGCTGGTTTCTTAGTTAAGAACAATGTTTCAACCAAAGTTCTCTTGTTCGCTGACATGGAAGATTCATCTTCATACTCAGTTAACGCAACGGCGAACTTGAACGCGTTCTGGTCAACGTTAGATTCCTTTGGTTACAAGAATCACGGCGTTTATACGTCCAACTCATACTTATATCGGGATGCTGTTGTTAAGACAGTTGGCCAATCACGTGTATGGCGGGCCCAATACCCATACACGCCTTCTGCTAATAACCTTTGGAACACCAATGATGGTGCATGGCAATTCTCCGATACGGCACTCTTACCATCTGGTTCAGATTATACCGGTTACATTGATGTCAGCATCGATTACAATGGTTTAACTGAAGATAGTGCCGGGACCAATACATTCGTAACGACAACTAGTAGCAATGATACGACGACTAGTGAAGTAACGACTGACACTAGTGCTACGACCAATACGTCAACTAGTTCAACGACTAAGAAGGCCTCTGGTTGGTATACCTTTACCAAGAACACAGCCATCAAGAGCGCTGCCAGTGACAGTGCTAAAACAGTTGGAACTTATAGCAAGGGTAACCGCGTTTACTATAATGCTGAAATTACAACTAATGGTGAAACTTGGTTACGTTACTTAAGTTACAGTGGTAGCGAACATTTTGTTAAGATTGCCGCAGCTAAAACGACCACGACTAAGCCAGCCGCAAGCACTAGCAAGACGGTTACCAAGAATGAAACTGGCACTTACAAGTTTACTAAAACGACAGCTATCAAGGGTTCAGTTAGTGACTCAGCTAAGACTTTAGGGACTTACTACAAAGGTGACACGGTTTATTACAATGCCAAGGTTACTAAGAATGGTGAAACTTGGCTCCGTTACCTGAGTTACAGTGGTGCGCAACACTACGTTAAGATCAGTGGTGCAGCTACGTCAACGACTACCACCAAGCCAGCCACTAGTTCTAGCAAGACGGTCACTAAGGCTGAAACTGGGACTTACAAGTTTACTGGCACCACGGCCATCAAGGGTTCAGTTAATGATTCAGCCAAGACTTTAGGGACTTACTACAAGGGTGATACGGTTTATTACAACGCCAAAGTCACTAAGAACGGCCAAACTTGGCTTCGTTACCTGAGTTACAGTGGTGCGCAACACTACGTTAAGATTAGTGGTGCAGCCACAACAACGACGACGTCAAGCAAGTCAACGGCTACGGCTAGTGCTAAGACAGTTGCGCAAAGCGGGACTTACAAGTTTGCTAAGACGACTGCCATCAAGTCTTCAGCAAGTGATGCCGCTTCAACTGTTGGGACTTACTACAAAGGCAATACGGTCAACTACAACGCCAAGGTAACGACTAACGGTCAAACTTGGTTACGTTACACGAGTTACAGTGGTGCGCAACACTACGTTAAGGTCAGTGGCGGTGCCGCAACGACCACGTCATCTTCAGCAAGTAAGACGACGGCGGCTGCTGGTACGTACATATTTAAGACCACAACGAATATTCGGACCGCTGCTAGTCTAAATGCCTCAGTTGTTGGCCAATACTCCGCGGGCGAATCCGTTTATTATATTGGAACGGTTTCTGCGGATGGCTATCAATGGCTGAAGTACTTATCTAACTCTGGTGCTTACCATTACGTTGCTAAGATTGGCTAACAATTAGTTACCAATTACTAGTGCAATAACAAAACAGGCTTTGAGATCACGTCAAGCGACGCGATTTCAAAGCCTGTTTTGTTGTGTGATTGAGTTAGTGGCCTGTTCATCTTATTTTGACAAAAGTCGGCATAGACGCACTTAACAAAAAGTTTACACTGATTCGAACTTCTTTCAGCGGGCCTAAGCTGGTAGCTTTTGACACTAAAAGTTTGAAGCATGCTTCGTATTCAAGCACGTGTAATCGGTGCTGTAGTGAGGGGATAATGTTTATAAAACAACTAAGCCACCAGCACCGTTGTCGTAGTCAGGTTTCTGAGCAGTGACAACCAGTTTTTCGTTAACAAAGGCCATTAAGCCCAGGCTGCTTAACTCGCGACCATAGCCGGAGCCCTTGACGCCACCAAATGGTAGTTCTGGTAAGGAGCTGAGGAAGGTGTTAACGAAGACCATCCCAGTTTCAATTTGTTGGGCAACCGCTTTGCCATGCGCCGCAGTTCCGGCGAAGACGATGCCACCTAAGCCCAGTTCAGAGTTGTTGGCTAAATCGATAGCTGCTTGTTCAGAATCAACTTTGAAGACTTGGGCAACTGGACCGAACATTTCTTCGTAAAAGAGGGGGTTGTCTTGATCAATGTCCGTTAAGATGGTTGGTTGGAAGAATTGGCCAGGTAAGTCGATTGGTTCGTTGCCATAAGCAACGGTTGCACCACCGGCAATGGCCCGGTCAACTTGGTCTTGTAGCTTTTCCTTAGCGCGTTTGGAATTCATCGGTGCCAGGGTAGTTTGTGGGTCCATAGGATCGCCAGGGACTAATTTGGCAAAACGTTCCTTCAACTTTGCTAAGAAATCATCGTACACATCCGCAGCGACAATAAAGCGTTTTGATGAGGTGCAGACTTGCCCAGCGTTGTATAACCGGACCCGCCATGCTAAGTTGACTGCTTCGTCAATATCAGCATCCGCTAAGACGACGAAAGCGTCCGAACCACCTAATTCCATAGAACTCTTCTTCAAGTTTGCACCGGCCGCTTTGGCAACCGCTTGTCCACCACGCTTAGAACCAGTCAGTGCGACGCCTTGGATGCGGGGGTCGGCAATAATATCGCTAACTTGATCATAGTTTAAGAAGAGGTTCGTTAGACTACCAGCGGGAGCACCAGCTTCTTCGACAATCTTGGCGAAGGCCGCAGCCGATCCCGGTGTATTAGAGGCGTGCTTTAAAATCATTGGATTGCCGACCATGTAGTTCGGTGCGAAGACCCGCATGATTTGGTAGTATGGGAAGTTCCAAGGTTCGACCAACATCAGGACACCGGTTGCTTGTTTTTCAATTTCGGCATCGCCCGTTGCTTGAGTGCTGATTGGGGTCGGTGCCAATAATTCAGCACCGTGATCAGCATAGTAATCAGCAATCATGGCGCATAGTTCGACTTCACCTTGAGATTCACTCAGTAATTTACCCATGTCGATTGTTGCAATTTTAGCTAATTCATCTTTATGTTCACGTAACAGTGCGGCAATCTTATGGAGGCTGGCTGCACGGGAACTAACGGGTTCATGACGCCATTGGTGATAAAGGGCGTCGCCGGTAGTTAAGGCCTGTTCGATTTGGTCAGTGGTTGCGTTGTCGTAAGTTTTAACAACTTCATTGGTATATGGATTAATTGTTTGATAAGCCATAGTAAACTCCTCCTATAAATGTTCAGGTATTGTAAACGGTTAATCTGCGATTGTATGGGACTGGTAACCGCCTTCACTATTGTACGCTACCACAAAAGTACGGACAAAGTCAGCTAATTTGACTTGACCAGCGCTAGTGTCAGAAGCATTTAGATCTCCATAAAGTCCTTCAGGTTCGCGCTGATAGCGACTAGTTTGGACTAATGAAGCGGCAATTTTAACGGGAACACCGTGGTTCGTCAAGTTAGCTTGATATTGTTCATCTGAGATTTGTACCCATTGTAGATCGGGCATGTTTAAGACGTCGCGCAGATCAGCAACGAATTGGTCACCGGTGAACGTATCACTGAAGGCATACTTGACGGTGATACCGGCTGGCGTGTGATCAATTAGGGGATAAACGACACTGGCAATGTCCTCGGGCGCAACGTATTTTTGTGCTGAAGCAGCAGGCGTGCTGGAATAAATTTTATGTTCAGCCTTGATTGTTGCTAAGTTACCGAACAAGTTAGCATAAAATCCGGTTGGACGGACAAAAGCCAGGTTAACCCCGTCAAGTTGTCGTAATTCATGTTCAATTAAGTTGTAAGCATGCAGCGAGCCAGCCACTTCATCGGCATCTGCGCCGATGCTACTGAGGTTGACGACGTTGGTGACGCCGGCATTTTCAATTGCCTGTTTCCAAATTTTAGCCTGAGCCACGGCCCCTTCGAAGGGATCATCACCGATACCACCAGAAAGCATGAGATAAACCACATCTTTGTCAGTAAAAGTGGTGGATAAGAAATCAACATCAGTCATTGTACCAATGGCGGCATGGGCGCCGACAGCTTCAATTGAAGCTTGGCGCTTAGGACTAGTTGAGATAATGGTGACGTCATGACCGGCTTGGACGAGCTTAGGAACAACGATCCGATTAATGTTTCCTAATGAACCTAACATTGCAATTTTCATAATTATATAACCTCTTTAAAGTTTGATTTTTGCTTTTTAAAAGATAAATCTATCTTTCAACGTTTGCCATCATAAAAGATAATTCTATCTTTGTCAAGCTTGAAAAAGATATTTTTATCTTTTATACTGAAGACATGAAGAAAAAAGATATGAACAAACAAGTTAAGATTCAAGATGCGGTTGCGGCAATCATTCTCGCTGAGGGTCCAGCCGGGGTTTCAACGACTAAGGTGGCTAAGCGCGTCGGCATTGCACAATCCAATGTTTATCTCTACTTTAAGAATAAACAGGCTCTGATCGATAGTGTCTATGCGCGTGAGACGAACCGAATTCTTAGTACTACCGACTTAGACCGATTAAGTGATTCAACAATCGATGTGACGACTCGGATTCGATTATATGTACAGCAGGTGTATGACTATTCGTTAGCCAATCCAGATAGCTTGACGATCATTCAACAGATCAAGGCATTGAATGGACAGGGGATGACGATTTCGGCGGCGGATGCCGATCCGAATAATATTGTCGCTAACTTATTAACGGCGGGTATCGATGCTAAGGTGATTAAGCAGTTACCGGTTAGTTTGCATATGGGGGTCGTGTTTTCAACTATTCATACGCATACGACGAATATCAGTAAGGGACGGTATGCTCAGGACCAATATACATTTGGTGATATTTTCCAAATGATTTGGGACGCGATGAAACAAGATTAGGAGGTTTAATGACAAAAGACGCGACTTAATTGATAGGCACGAGTGGATATCAATTAGGTCGCGTCTTTTTTTTGCGTTCATGTAGCGATTAGTCGTCTTGAAATGACGGTTTAGTATCTTAAAGGCTGGTTGAATAATTCGGTTCATTGTGTATTCTTTTCAAGTGTCGGTGAGTGTTTTAAACTGTAGGTACCAGTTTGAGCAACCAATATGTAAGGGGGACTTTGATGGTACAGTGGGCAAAACGATTCAGTGAAACGAAGGAACCGGTTGTATTGATTAGTCATAATCAAAATAGGTGTGCCGGCAAAATAGTGGTGTTAATGATGAGTAGGCTGGAGTTGTGGGGTAGCTGATGAAGATTATTTTTGTGCAAACGCTGTTCCTATTCTTGTTTGTTAAGGTGCTTTTGCGTGATTGGCGGGTACTTAGTATTTGGGATATCAGTTATGCGGTGGTCAGTAGCCTAGTGAGCGGCTGGATTTTTTCAGTAATCGGGCAATATGCAGCATTGCCATTATTGGGACTGGTGGTGCTGTTTACTTGGTGGCATACACATAGCTTCAGTGAGTCATTATTTGTTAGCCTACAGGTGATTATCTGGTCAATTGTCGTCGATCATATCAGTTCACTTTTAACGTATATGTTGAAATTAGATGACGGGTATCTTTTGATTTTTATGGGATTACAGCTGGTTGGTTTAATCACATTGAATCTGATTTTAATGAATACGCATATCCAGACGACGTTCAATCGTCCCAGACTGAACCGGGTTACGGCCTTGCTGCTACTCGCCATCTATTTATACATTATTGTCAGCGAGGGCCTCGACAGTGAATTGAGAATGGTCGTCAGTAACTTAGTTGTGTTGTTGGTCGTTATGGGGCTCGCGATTGCCATCTATGATGAGTATCGGGTTACGATTCGGGCCAAGTACCAGGTTCAACAACAACGCCTGCAAATCAAAAATGATACACGGTACATGCATGAAATCGAAACGCATTATAATGAATTGCGCCGGTTTCGTCATGATTATCAGAATATAATGTTGTCGATTAATGAGTATTTGAAAACGGATGATTTGGCAGGCTTACAGCAATATTACCAACAAAATATTGCTCCAGTGACCAAGCGCGTTTCGGATGAGCAGTATAATCTCGAAGATTTAAGTCGTGTTCAGGTCAAATCGGTCAAGAGTATTCTATTTAGCAAACTCAGCTATGCGCAATCACAGGGAGTTAAAGTTCAATTTGACTTGAAGCAAGTGCTTAATGGGGTAACGACGAATGAATTAGACTTGGCAATTGCGCTAGGTATTATTTTAGATAACGCGATTGAAGCCACGGCCGGTCACTATCATGGTGAGCTGATGAGCGCCATTTTTGTTACGGCCCACAGTACGGTGTTCTTAGTTCAAAATAACGTTTTTGATTCCTTGCCACCTTTATGGCAGCTAAAGGAAGCGGGGTATTCGACTAAGGGACAAGAGCGGGGCTTAGGCTTGAGTCAGCTCAGCGCCATTGTTAATCGAAATGAAAATATGATATTGGAAACGCGGTTATTGGCCTCAGCCTTTGTTCAGCGTTTAACGGTAAAGCGGGAATGATAAAATGATCAAAGTATATATTTGTGAAGATGATACTAAACAGTTACAAACCTTGCAGCAACTGGTCAGTAAAGTGATTATTGATCGTCAATTGGATATGGGATTTGGCCTAACGAGTGCCGATCCGCATGAAATATTAGCGCATGTCAAAAGTCAGCAACCAACTCAAGCCGTCTTTCTTTTAGATATTGCGTTGAATTCGGATATTAATGGCATTCAGCTTGCCAGTCAAATTCGTGATTTAGGCATCCGAAGTAAGATTATCTTTGTGACGACGCATACGGAGCTATCATTGACGGTGTTTCAGTATCAAGTGGAAGCCCTGGATTTTATCTTGAAGGATTTTCCGGGTCGCTTATACGAGCGATTAAATACCGTCTTACGCGTGGCACAGGAGCGTTTCAAAGCTGAAGACAATGATCAAAATAGTTATATCCAGATCAAAATTGGCGAGACGATTCGATCGTTGGACGTGCAACACGTGTTATTTTTTGAAAGTTCAATGAGCCCACATAAGATTATCGTTCATTTAGATGATGGTGAACTTGAATATTACGGTTTATTAAAGGATGTGCCGGATTTGAATTCTGATTTTTATCGTTGTCATAAGTCATATGTTGTTAATCTGACCCGCATTCGGTCATTGGATAAACGGTATCGGCGACTAACGATGGCTAACGGTGAAACCGTCCTGTGTTCCGCAGCGGCCAGTCGCTACTTAGTAAGGCAGATTGGCAAAAACAATCGCTGATTGAAATCTTAGTCGATTTATATTGACGGCAGTAAAATTCAGATTGGCAAGATTCGGTTTGCTAACTAGTAAAATAATCTTTTCAGCAATTTGATTTCCCTGAAACGGTTATTTTTTTACGCTTTATTCAGGTGTATTGAATTATGAACCTGAGCTGGGCCGTTCCAATCAATTCGCTTGCGTTTATTTTGAACTTATCTTCAATGGGCCAAATAAGGTCTTAATGTAGTGTAATGGTTAGTCCGCCTGTCTTAAAACGGCCGTTGCGACGGGCTACACTAAATTATAATTAGAGGCAACCAGTTTGAATCAAGTGGGTTATGTTCGCCACAAGTACGGCTGTTAATTATGATCAAGGTTGGCTTGCCATTATTTCGCAGGTCAAATCGTCGTACTGGACATGGGTTGTCTGTGATTTGAGCGTGACTTGTGATTGGTCACTAACGATAATATTGGTGATTAGTCGTAATAACTTAAGTGTGGGAGTGAATAGAATGTGTGGATTGGTTGGGTGCTTAACGGATCGGCGAAAAGTTGATAATGCCGCGTATGATCAGGTTGTGCGGGAAATGACTAAAATGATTGTGCATCGGGGTCCGGATGATGAGGGGTACTTTGCGGATGATAATATCACGATGGGGTTTCGCCGATTAAGTATTATTGATTTGGCAGGTGGTCATCAACCGCTGTCATATGATAATGAACGTTATTGGCTAACGTTTAACGGTGAGATTTATAACTATGTTGAGCTACGTGAACAGTTAATTCAAGAAGGCTACACGTTTAAGACGGATTCCGATTCGGAAGTGATCTTAGGGATGTACGCAAAATACCAGGCCAAGTTGACGACCTATCTGCGGGGAATGTTTGCCTTTGTGATCTGGGATAAGCAGGAAAAAACGTTATTCGCGGCGCGTGACCAATTTGGAATCAAACCGTTTTATTATGCGATTGCCGGGGATGATTTTTACTATGCGTCTGAGAGTAAGGCGATTTATAAGATTTTAAAAGATAAGCATTTTGATCAAGAGGCGTTACAAGATTATTTGACGTTCCAATATGTGCCGGAAACTGAGACCCTGACAAAGGAAATCAAGATGCTGGCGCCGGGCTGTTCATTAACAAAACAGTTGGGACACGCGCCGCAAATCAAGCGTTATTATCATCGGGAGTTTCATCCAGTCGTCCGTTCTGAACAGGACTACGCGACACGGCTTAAGGAGACGTTGATTGATTCGGTTAAGATCCATATGCGTTCCGATGTCCCAGTTGGGGCGTTCTTATCGGGCGGGATTGATTCGTCAATTGTGGTGGCGATTGCCAAGCAGTTCAATCCAAATCTCAAGACGATCTCGGTGGGCTTTGAACGACCTGGCTATAGTGAATTAGACGTCGCACAGGAAACGGCTGCTAAGTTGAATGTCGATAACGTCCAAATGACCATCACGCCGGAAGCATTCATGGCAGCCTTTCCACATTTTGTCTGGAGCATGGATGATCCGTTAGCTGATCCGGCCGCTGTCCCGCAGTATTTCTTGACTAAGGAAGCCGTCAAGCACGTTAAAGTTTGTCTCACCGGTGAAGGGGCTGATGAACTTTTTGGCGGGTATACGATTTATCATGAACCCGAATCCTTGAAAGCCTTTCGGTATACGAAGCCAATCAACGGGGCCCTTCAACGGATAGCCGCGATGATACCAGCAGGAATGCGGGGTCGTTCGTTGCTTATGCGGGGGACGACACCGTTAGAGAAGCGATACGTTGGCAATGCGTTTATCTTCAATGAAACTGAGAAGCAACAGTTCATGAAGCACTACAATCGTGACCATTCGTTCCAACAGACAACCCGGGTATTTTACGATGAAGCCAAGCATTATGATTTAATCTCTAAGATGCAATTTATCGATATGCACACGTGGTTAAATGGGGATTTGTTGCATAATGCGGACCGGACAGCGTTAGCCCACAGCCTTGAATTGCGGACACCCTTTGTTGATCGGGAGGTGTTCAATCTGGCAGCGGAAATTCCAGCCAACTTGCGAATTAGCCACGGTACGACGAAGTACATTTTACGAAAAGCGGTTGAAGATATTGTACCCGCGCACGTGTTATATCGCAAAAAGCTTGGTTTCCCAGTACCGATTCGGTTGTGGCTCAAAGATGAGATGTACGATTGGGCTAAAAATATTATTGTGACGTCGCAAACCGATCAGTATTTTGACAAGACATATTTCTTAAAACTATTGGATGACCATCGAGCGGGTATTCGTGATAATTCGCGTCAATTGTGGACCGTGCTGACCTTCATGATGTGGCATAAGTTATACGTGGAAGCTGATATGTTAATGGATAGTGTAACGGCCAATCATCTTGCTGAGCAAGTCGAAATCGGTTAAGCTGTTCATATTAAAGCTAAATAAGAACTCGTTCAACGTGCCAATGAGAATAAAAATCATCCAGCGACCTGATTGTCTTAATACAAATAGGTTGCTGGATGATTTATTTTGGTGGTTTTGTAGTTGTTTCGTTAGTCGATGACGACTTTAGTGCCATACTTGATGTTGTTATAGACCCACTTGGAATCTGCAACGCTCAGATGAATGCAACCGTGTGAAGACGGTCGCTTGCCAAGATCAGCAGCGTCTGATTTGATAAAGTGACCTTGGGCATCTACGGGTGTGGAGTGGAACAAATATTCACCATGGTTGAGCCATGAGACCCAGTAATAGGCACCTTCATCAACACTAGCGCTATAAAAATATTTTCCCCGTTCGGCTTGCACATGATAGGTGCCACGGGGTGTTTTGCGGTCAGCAGTTGGCACGCCACTGGATGCATACATTGTATAGAGAACGTGGTGATGGTTCATCAAGTATAGCCGTTGTTTAGCCAACGATACGTGAATCCATAAGTCCGGATAGCGGTTGACATTGGGATACGCGACTGTTTCGGATGATTGACGCCAGTTGATTGGTGTGCGCATGACCGTTGATTTAGCCGTGGTTTTGGCTTTCGTCTTTGACACGACTTTTTTTGTGGTTACCGTTGATTGGCTAGGTCTGTGGGCATCACCAACAACTTTGACAGTGCCGACCGCCAGTAAGCCGATAACTAAAGTGATGCTAGTTAATAAAATTAATGTTGATTTGCGTTGCATGTTGCGCCCCCATAGTTGGTTGGTTCTGTCTGGCTCTGACTTGATAGTTAGTGGTAATAGTCAATACTGACCATTCAATCAAGACCTTCTCAGTAAAAGTGGAAACCAATCGTATATTACCGTTATAGCTTTCTGAAAGTGAAAATGCAACCCAGTCGAATGCTGGGTAAGTCGGTTTTACGAACAAATCGGGGTCGCGATAGTGTAAAGCGGGCATATTCGGGCTTTAAGTCAATTAACACAGCCTAAAATGACAATAATTGGTCTTCAAATAACACTGAAAATAAACAATAAATTCCAACTAAAAGTAGGAAGGCCGCCGGTGAAAATCGGGACGATTCATTGCTAGCACTCTGAGTCGCCTATTAATGAGGTTCCTGAACTAGTGACGGTTAAGTGGATTTAAAAGATAGTGACATAAAGAAAAACACTCAGCCTAGCGATAGGACAACCGAATTGGTGGTCATTGTTAAGCCGCTAAGCTTAGTGTTTTCGATGACCGTTTAAGACGACTACGGGTCATTTAGTTATTAATTTTGAACGCAATGCCGGTCGGTGCTTTTTGCGGGCCGCGCTAACCAAATTAGACCTAACAATAGGACTAAGCTAACAGCAACCATGATGGCACCAAAGATCGGTGTCCAGCCTAAGCCAAGGTTGGTCGTGACTTGACCACCAATACCGGAGCCGAGTGCGATACCGACGTTAAAAGCGGAAATATTTAACGCTGAGGCCATCGTAATATCGTGTGGTGTATTCTGTTCAGCTAACTGAACAATATAGAGTTGGAGCCCAGGGACGTTCATGAAGGCAAAGATTCCCATCAGTAGGACGGTCAATAGCCCTAGCCAGTGACTGTACCCGGTGACGCTTAGAATGAGTAAGGTGATGAGTAACCCACTGAACATCTTGAATAGTGCAATTAAGGGCCGTGCATTGGCCCAACGACCACCCAGTGTATTACCAAGGGCGACCATTAAGCCGTAAACGACTAGAATCAAAACGACAGCGCTCGCTGACCAATGCATCTGCTGTTCTAGTAGTGGTGATAGGTAGGTGTAAACTACGAAGGTACCACCGTATCCCAGCGCCGTGACGAGTAAGGCGAACAGTAGTTGTGGATTAGTGAGTACGCGGATAATCCCCCGGACCGTGGCTTTACTGGGTAACGGCAGATTACGTGGAATTAACCAGTAATCAGCTAACAAACCAATGACACCAATCATGCTAATAAAGATAAAGGACCAGCGCCAACCGCCTAATTGACCAATCATCGTTCCCAACGGAACACCAGTAACCGTTGCGACAGTCAGTCCTGTAAACATGATGGCAATCGCCGAGGCCCGTTTGGCAGGTGCGACCACGTCAGCGGCAATTACTGAGGCGACGGTCATAAAAATACCGTGAGCCAAAGCGGCCACGACCCGGCCTGCAAGTAAGACACCAAAGGTTGGGGCACTTGCTGCGAGTAAGTTACCAATAATAAATAAAATCATAATTAACATCATCAAGCGGTGACGGTTAAGCCGACCGGTGAGTAATGTCATGACGGGCGCGCCAATCATGATACCAATGGCATAGATCGAGACGGTCAGCCCAGCTTGCGCCAAGTTGATGTGAAAGTTGCTAACGAGTAGTGGCATTAAACCAACACTAATAAATTCCGTTGACCCAATGGCGAAGGCACTGATTGCGAGTGCAAAAAGTGTCCAACTGGGATTAAACTGTTTTGTCATAAGATAAGCCTCCTGCTATTGCTAAGTTGATAAATAATGATTATACTAGCAAGTGACTTTTAGACAAGTACCGACTTTAAAGTGGGATACCCACTAAAAAGTAAGTATGGAATGGAGGGACAATTATTGGAAACCAAAACGTATCATATTGGGGTCGAGGCCACAATGGAAATTATTGGGGGTAAGTGGAAATCAATTATTCTGTGCCATCTGCGTACTCAGACGATGCGGACGAGCGAATTGGAACGCGCGATTCCACAAATCTCGCAGAAAATGTTAGTACAACAACTTAGAGAGTTGGAAGCCGCTAATATTGTGACGCGCAAAGTGTACCAACAAGTGCCACCGCGCGTGGAATACGGACTAAGTGATTATGGCCGGAGTTTGTCCGTTGTCTTACATGAGCTGTGCGTGTGGGGTGAGGATAATATTGATCGCCGCCGAGCTGCGGGTGAAGAGATTGCCTTGTTACATCGAGACGATTTATAGACAATGAGTTTAAATTAAAAATGGTGCGTCAAGAATGAAAATATTCTGGCGCACCATTTTTGATTAGGGGGAGTTAATGTTGGGTCGGTTGACGACTAAATAAACAACAAATCAGTGGAGTTAACTTATTGCTACTAGCTATTGTGCAGTGATTTGGCTAGGAGTTCATCTGCGAAACTCACTGGGTTGTTACTAAAGAACTGCGGGGGTATTTTACTATACTTACTAAATATATAGAAATTCGCACAAATTCTGTACTAACCAGATTTTGAAACTTAATATTAGTAGCAATGACTCCGCTTACATTTTTAAATGGTTATGATAAGCTTAGATTATTGACGATAAATAGACTGGAGTTGGTGAGTATGACGAAGGCAGTTATTTTTGATTTAGATGGATTATTGATTGATAGCGAGGTTATTTCATTAAAGATGTATCAACGAATCGTACAGGATTATGGGCAGACGCTTTCCATGGCGACTTATGCACAGGAATACAGTGGTAAGTCGGCGGTGACGAATATGCAACACTTGATTGAACGTTTTGACTTGCCGTTTAATGTTGATACTGGATTAAAGCGGGCGTTAACGTTGGAAAAGACGTTTATGCAGGATGGCGTTGAGCTCAAACCGGGAGCACGGGTGTTGTTACAGTTTTTACACCGGAATCATTATTCAGTGGCCTTAGCTTCATCTAGTATCAAGTCGCGGGCATTAGACATTTTGACGTCCCATGATGTGGCGCAATATTTCGACCAGTTTACCTTCGGACCGGATGTCGATCGTGGTAAGCCATATCCAGATATATTTTTGATGGCATGCGCCAAACTCCAACAACAACCTGCAGATTGTTTGGTTCTGGAAGACAGTGAAGCTGGCATTCAAGCGGCGACGTCCGCGAAGATTCCGGTAATTTGTGTGCCGGATATGAAACGGCCTAACCAGCCCTATGCTGATCAGGCGACTGCGATTGTACCGTCGTTAACGGATGTGATAACGCATTTAAAATCAGTTCGATAAGATTCAGTTGTAATTAAAGCATAAAGATTATTAAATTATTAATAAGGAGCGGTTGTCCGATAGAAAAACTGCTATACTACGAGGCGTAAATAAATCGCTGACAAGTTAGCCAGTGGAACGAAGGAGTCTTGATCAATGAAGAAATTGATGATTGCTGTAACTGGTTTAGCCATGGTGGCAACGCTGGGAGCAGCGGTACCCGTTACAGGGATTACAGCGAATGCGGCGACTAAGAAGACAACGGCTACGAAGAATGTCGCACCAAGTTTGAAGGTCAATGCAATTTACAATAATACGACGCAAATTACAGGTACGGCAACCAAGGGCGCTAAGATCACCGTAAAAAGTACGGCCAACGCCAAGAAAAATCTTGGAACTGCAACGGCCTCTAAAACGACGGGAAAGTACACGGTTAAATTAGCCAAGACATTGAAGGCGCAAAGCAATGTTTATGTGTACGCCACGAATCCAACGACTAAGGCTTATTTCTACCGCGTCATCCGTGTTCAGACTGCCAAAACTACTGCCTCTTCAACTAAGAAGACGACTAACAAGACAACCACGACTAAGAAAGTGGCAACTAAATCGACGGCGGCCACTTCGTCATCCAAGAAGACGACTAAATCGTTTAAAGTCAACGCGCCAGCGGGTACTTGGAAGTCGAATACGACTAACAAGTACTCCCAAATCTTAACGTTTAGCGCTAAGAATGGATTTAATCAGACGCTTTATAAGAATGGCAAACAAGTTAAAAAGCTGGTCTCGTATGCGAGTTATAGCATGACTGCCAAGACGCCAACGTTCTGGAAAGTCAGCTATAAGTCAGGCTCGACTACTAAGACCCTATATTTACGCTATACAGCAACTAATAAGTTTACGGTCGTTAATGCTAAAAATCAGATCGTTAAAGTTAAGGTTGGCAATGCCCCAGCAGCTGTTTGGACGTTTACCAAGAAGTGACGGGTCGTTAAATATCTTAAGTGCGAACAATTCCTCGGTATTTTGGGGAATTGTTTTTTTGTTGCTTGCTGATCAATTAGATTGAACGTGGCCTAGTGAATATTAAAATAATTGAAAAAACGCAGATAGCTTATCGTCATTAGCAGGTTAGGTGAGCGCATATAAATTGGCCAATTTGGGCTGTTCATAGTGACCATGATGGAAAAGGCACTACAGCGTTGGTAAGTCATCTAGTTCGCTCGAAAAATGACTTGGTCGTGAGTCACTTCAAAAATGACCATCGTGCAGTTGTATCCATGAAGAATACTGAATAAACAAGTAAATGAAAATGGGTGTTCGTTAGCTGATACTTATCATTTAATTACGGTTATTAACACAAATAATATCACGGTGATAAAAATTTAATATTCGGATATCTGTAAAATTGTAAGTCTTTTTCTGAACGTCACAAACTGAAAATAATGTAAGATAATTAACGTCAAGAGATGTTAAAATACTATCTATGTGAAGGGAGCGATAGGCATGCAACACCGGCAATTATGGTATCGGGGCGGCCTGGGACTGGCACTAGCGCTAGTTGTGGTTGGATATCGTGGATCACGGACAGTTATTCGGGCGGTTCCCCGCGCACAATTGAGTGTTGATCAAAAAATGCCATCGACTAGCAGTGTTTTTTCTGCTTCGAAATTGACGTTGCAAGATGAGGCAAACAACTCGGCACCACAAGTGTCACCTGAGGCCCAGGAAAGTTCGGGACCTGACAAGCAGTCGGATTTAACATCAGGCAGTAGTACCAGTAGCAGTGGTATCAGTAGTGGCAATAGCAGTGGCAGTACAATACTGGAAAACGCTAAAAATAATCAAACATCAGAAACGGCGACGACCAAAGCGGCAGAAATGGTCAATGGGACGGTTAAAATGACCTTAGATACTAATGGCACATTGCATTTGAGTGGTGGGTCATTTGGTGCATCGCTAGGGTCAGCCACGGGGAGTTGGATTGTAAAAACCTTGACGGCTAACGGCTATCAACCGACCCAAGTTTCAAAGATCGTCATCGACGGTAAGATAACGGCAACTGCTATGACTAATTATTCATATCTGTTTGCTAACTTACCTAATGTTACGGCGATTGATGGGCTAGCCAACCTTAATTTAACTGGCGTAACGGATATCTCGTGGCTATTTTTGAACTGTTCACAGTTAGGCGCGTTGGACTTGAATAGTTGGGATGTCAGCAGCGTCATCAGAATGGAGGGAACGTTTCAAAATTGTGCCAAGTTAGTTACGTTGAATGTTGCCAATTGGAACACGGATTCATTACAGTATCTAATTGACACTTTCAATGGTGACAGTTCATTAACGTCGTTACCAGTTGGCAAGTGGAATACCAGTAAAGTGGCGACGATGATGCGAACATTTACGGATTGTTCTTCGCTGACGTCATTAGACATCGCTAATTGGGACACCCGTGTCGTAACGAACATGTCCGCGATTTTTAGAGGAATGTCGAAGGTTAAGAGTTTACCCATTGATAAGTGGCAAACGGGACGCGTGGTTAATATGCAGTTAGTCTTTTCAGGTGATACTAGCTTGGAAAGTATTAACGTCGCTAATTGGGATACGAGTCGGGCCACTGCGTTGGATGGGACTTTTGCTAAGCTTCCTAATATCAAGTCCCTGCCACTCGACAACTGGAATACAAGTAACGTTCAAACGATACGGAGCACATTTTATGGCGATACTAACTTGACCCAGCTGCCGATTGACAACTGGAATGTCGGCAAAGTCTTTGATTTTAATTCAACCTTCAGTGGCTGTGCCAGTTTAACAACTGCACCGGTTGCGAATTGGAACACCCAGAGTGCCACCAATCTTGGTTATACTTTTGAGGGCATGACTAGTCTCACCTCGTTACCAGTAGATAATTGGCAGACTGGTACTGTCACGAATATGGCCGGAACTTTTTCTAGAGTTAGTCAGTTAAAGAGTCTCCCGATTAGTAAGTGGAATACGAAGAATGTACAAAATATGGCGGGGACTTTTTCTGAAATGAGTAGTGTCACGGCATTATCAGTAGATAATTGGCAGACTGGTAATGTGACGACAATGAGGGGCATCTTTACCAAAGTTAGCCAAGTTAAGAATTTGCCAGTTGGTAAGTGGAATACGGCGAAGGTCGTTGACATGGGACAAGTATTTTACGGCAACCCCCAGTTAACTAGTCTGCCCATTGAAAACTGGAATACAAGTTCAGCCACGGATTTTTCACAGCTATTTGCGGAAGATTCGGGTTTACAAACCTTGAGTCTAGGTGCTTGGAATACGACCAAAGTGACTAACTTTGAATCAGTTTTCCAAAATACCAGTCTAGACAAATTAGATTTGACTGGCTGGAATACCAACAGTGCGCAAACTTATACCAACGCTTTCAGTTCGAAGTTGCCGCTTAAACGTCTATTGTTGGGCCCCAGTTTTAACTTTTTTAAGAGTGAAAGTTGGCACTTGCCAAATCCTAGTAGTGAGGCACCTTATATTGGGAAATGGCGTAGTTTAAATAATAAAAAAGTTTATACTTCGGCTGATTTGATGACTAAATACGATGGTAAAACCATTGTTGGAGAATTCGAATGGGCCACTGGCAACACGATTACAGTAAAGTATGTGGACGCTGCTGGCAAGTCCTTGGCACCCGACACGAAAATCAGTGGTGCAACTGGTGATGCCTATCATATTAAACCAATTGAGATTGAAGGGTACGTGCCAGATCAACCAGATGGGGTTCAAGGGAATTTTACCGACAAAGATGAAACGATTACATTAATGTACAGTCCTGGAGGACTAATGTTTGCCTCAGCACCGCAGACCATTAATTTTGGTCAGAATCCGATTACTGGTAAATCAGAAAGTTACGGTGCCTCCTATGATACTGGGCTAGTTATTCAAGATGGCCGGTCAATAGGTTCAACGTGGTCGCTCAATGCAACGCTCTCAGCATCAGGCTTCACTAGTAAGCAGTCGGCACGACCATTAGCGGCTGTGCTCAGTTATAAGGATCAACAAACGGGTGGCGAGTCAATTCTTACGCCAGGTGTGGCACGGTTGATCGTCAATAACCATCAAACTGTTTCGAACCAAGGCGTCAATATCCTTGGTCAGAAAACGGCACTTGGGGCACTATCGTTACAAGTGCCAACCGATCGTGCCTTGACGGATACGTATCAGGCGACGGTCACTTGGACGCTTAATCAAGGGGTTCCTAATCGATGATGAAAAAAATAATGGTTAGGTAACATAAAATTTGTAAGACTGCTTGATTGTTGTTAGTAAGTTAGTTATGTATATTTACAATGTACCACAATAACTATTCTAGCTTAATGATTGGTTTCGGCCAGGGTTGGTTTTAGTTATGCCGCAAATAATGATATAGAGGAGGAGTGGTGTTGATGAAGCGTTTGGGGTTCATCACAATTGCCATTAGTACCCTACTTTGTTGGGGGTGGTTGTCAGCACCGATTATTGGTGTGGCTAGTACGGCTGAGAGCCCAGCAACGATTCGTTTCGACGGCCAGGCTGAGTCATCGAACTCAGACACTGGCGCTAATCAGTTACAGGTGACTGAAGCGTCAAAGTCGAGTCATTCGATTGTGCATCAGCCGAATGCTAGTCAAGCTGTTCATCATCAGAACCCGGGGTGGTTACCACAAACGAGTGAACAATGGTGGCTGAGTGCTTTCATTGGTGGTATTGGGTTATTGGTCGTTTTAATTGGTTGGCAATTGGTTAACTATCTAAAAAAAAGGAGTTCATTATCATGAAAAAAACATTATTAGGACTTTTATTCTCAGCAGCATTGATTGCAACATCAGGTTTGACCGCGAGTGCGGCCGATACGCCACAAACGTCTAATGGGACAGTTGGTTTCACTGGGGGCGACATCACTATTGATAATGGTGATACGGACTTAGCTGGTGCTAGTCTTGACTTTGGTACCAACCAAATCACCGCAGCTAACAAAGACGATAACTATGACAACACGAATAAGTCAGCGGCGGTATCCGTTGTGGACTTACGGGGAACGGCTGCTGGTTGGGATTTACGTGTGAAGCAAAATGACGTTTTTAAAAACGACAAAGCGGTTGCTAATAAAGAATTGACGGGTGCGATTCTAACATTGAATGGTGTTTTGGATTCAAATGCATCGACGACTGGTGCGGACGCAACGGCCAATACCGGTGTTGCGCTAGATACACTCAATAGTGACAAGGTTTTGATGACCGCCGCTGTGGGTAAGGGGAATGGTAAGAACGTGGCTGATATTGCTAAGTCACAACTAATGGTTCCTAAGACTACGGCACGAGCTACGGGAAGTTATAGTACAACGTTAACTTGGAGCTTGAATACTGCACCAGCGAATAGCTAATAAGTATTGATCGGAAAAATAATGGCTAGTAGGGGGTAATGTCATTTTTCCGAATCATGATTAGGGGGAGAAATGATGTTAACAAAGAGATGGTGGCAGTTAGGAATTGGTTTGCTAGTCGGATTAGTTAGTCTAAGCTGGGGACGAACGGGTTCGGCTAACACAGTCGGTTTTGAGGTCGCACCGGTGGCTTCCAAATATCAAATCGATAAGGCTGTTTCATACTATGATTTGAAACTAAAGTCTAGCCAAACAACCACTTTGGCAGTGAAAGTGACGAACACAAGTACCCAGGAAATCACCGTGCATACGGCAATTGTACCGGCGACAACTAATCCCAATGGGGTGGTTGAGTATCAGGCAACGGCTGATGGCAAGAACATTGATTTGCCAGCTGATGCTAGTCAACTGATTACGACGGCGGCGAATAAGATTACCCTTGCTAAGGGAACCAGTAAGATCGTGACTTTTAAGGTGAAAATGCCGGCTCAGAAGTATGATGGTGTTGTCGTTGGTGGACTGAGTTTCTTAAAAAAGGCCGCCAAACAACAGAGTAAGAGCGCAATGGCGATTAAGAATCAATACGCTTACTCAGTGGCGGTCGTATTGCATGGTGACCACGCGCTCACCAAGAACAAGTTGACATTGGGTAAGATTGATGCGACGCAAAATAACGGGTATAACCAAATTAGTTTACCCCTACAAAATCGAACGGCCGCTTTCTTGAATCAAGTCAAAACTGATGTCCAAATCTATCGTCGTGGTAGTAACAAAGTGCGCTACAAGCAGGTCAATGAACATGGTCAGATGGCACCTAATTCAGTTTATGCCTTACCGTTACGGGTTGGCCGGGATGCGTTGAAACCCGGCCAATATACCGCTAAGTTGGCCGTGAAGTCCAAAAAGCAACATTGGACGTTCACCAAAGATTTTGAAATCACGCGTGATCGTGCGAACCAACTCAACAAAACCGCCGTGATTGAACATCATACTAACTGGGGGTTGTGGATCAGCCTCGGTCTGCTAGTCATCTTGTTGTTACTGATTGCTTGGTACATTCATCGCAAGCAGCTAAAGATCAAGCGATTAGAAGAACGGCTTAAAGATAAATCATAAATTCATAGCCATTAGTACTGTTATAAACGGACTCGGTCAGGTTGGCCGAGTCTTTTTTGTGGGTTCGGTGGCAATGAATACAAATTTACCTTTGCTAACTTACTCATTATCTTTTTGCAGGCAATGCGCAGCGGCTTGTTTCTAAGTATAATGAAAGTGTAGTTAACTTAAAGGATGTGAATGAAGATGAAGTATGAATGGCGTAAACAAGAAAAAACAACCTATGCTACTAAGAAGCAACCCCAACTGTTGACGATTCCAGCCCAAACTTTTATGAGTATCCATGGAACAGGGAATCCCAATGGCCCAGAGTTTCAGACGCACCTGCAAACGTTATATCCAGCTGCTTATGGGCTCAAGCATGCGTATAAGCAGTATGCGCAAACACAGGCGTGTGAATTTGATGATTACGTTGTTTTTCCGCTTGAAGGGGTCTGGTCATTGACGATTAAGGGACAGCAACTTGACCATCTTGACAAAGATGAGTTCAGTTATGACATTATGATTCGGGTCCCAGACTTTGTTCCCAATGAACTGATTGCACCGGCTTTGGCAGCGGTTAAAGCTAAGAAACAACTGCCAACTGAACAAATTAACGTGCAGCAGTTCGACGCAATGCAAGTGGCACAGATTCTGCACCTGGGTGCTTATGACGATGAACCCGCGAGTTTTGCCAAGATAGATGAACTGGTCGCCAATCAGGGGATGCATCGTACTAGCAAGATTCATCGAGAAATTTATTTATCCGATGCACGGCGGGTGACACCTGATAAACTGAAAACCATTCTCCGATATCGAGTGGCGTCGAATTAATGCGAAAACTTTTGACTGGCATTGGGCGTGAAGCACGAATATAATTTAATTATATTTTAACTCATATAAAATTATAATTAAGGGGTGCTGATAGTATGACGCAAATAGAGATTAGTGATCGGCTGAAAGCTTTATTGGTTGCGAAGGGCTTTGATAAGAAGCAATTGGTTTTGGTGACGGATGATGGTGGTGGCAAGTACTCTTTGCACGGGGGTGCTTGCAGTATTGGAACTAAATTTACGATAATCGTACTTGACCAGCCGGACCCCGAATACAACGTAACGGTGGTGAATGATCAAGGCCTCGCGCTTTGGACCTCCACATACGATCTCATTTTCTTTAACGATGGTATTAAGATGGATTACGATCAGGGGCGGATCGCTATTAAGGACAATGCTCATATGCTGGACAATGCCGTTCAAATCGCTAAAGGAGCGGAAGTTTTAGCTGCTTTTGAACAGGGCGTCCCAGCCGATAACCTAACTTGTTAATTGCGATATGAAGAAGGCATAATAATGAAGGCAGTTATTTTTGACGATTTTGGTAGTCCCGATGTATTGCGCATTGCTGACGTGCAACGGCCGGTGGCGACAACTGCGACCGTCTTAGTGAAGGTCATGGCGGTGGCCGTTAATCATGTTGATACGTTTGTTCGGAGTGGGGCGTTTAAGACGGCCCTGGCAGCACCACACGTGGCGGGACGTGATTTAGTCGGTGAGGTCGTAGCCAGTTCGCAACCGGACTTTCAAATCGGCGACCAAGTCTGGACGAACTCAATGGGCTATGAAGGCCGAATGGGCGCAACGGCCGAGTATGTGGCGGTGCCAACTGATCGCTTGTATCACGTTCCTGATGGCGTGGCGCCCATGCCACTCGTCGCGGCGGTCCATTCAGCTGCAACAGCCGCCATCGTACTTAACGACGTCATGGAAATTCGTCGCGGCCAGACACTCCTAATTGAAGGTGCCGCGGGCAACGTTGGCCGCAAGCTGATTCAACTTGCGCATCAAATGGGCGTGACGGTTGTGATAACCGCATCACCACGAGATTTTGCACGGTGTCAGCAGTTAGGCAGTACCGCCTGTTATGATTATCACGCGGGGTTTGTGGACCAGTTAACGACGGATCAGTGGACTTTTGACCATGTGATCGATACCTCGGGACGCGTACCACTGGCGATTAATTTGGCGTTATTACGATTGGGTGGTCAGGTGACATTGATTACGGCACCGCAGGATAACCAATTTGAGTTCCCTGTTCGCCAGTTTTATATGTCTCAACAGCGAATCACTGGTTTTGTGATTAGCCATGCAACGGTTGACCAGTTAGCACAAGCGGCCAGTCGTTTAAACCGATCTTTTAGCGCCGGACTGCTATTGGATGATCAGGTCAGCCAGCGATATTTTAAGGATGCCGCTCAGTGTCACGCTCAATTGGAAGCAGGCACGGATCATCACCAGCGCTTTGTGTTATTACCGAGTTGATTCAGCATAACGATTGAAAGCCTGATTAATTAACCAGTAATACTATGTCAACAATAGTATTGTAATTTTGGTGATTTAAAGTGATTACTTGGCAGGGGGACTGGACAGTCGGCTCCCGTGCTTCTAAAGTTGCGACCAATGTTATCTGTGAAAGGACCGGCGTGCTAACAATCCGAAAGGTGATCGATACGGCGACCTTTACTAATGTTAATGGCATTCCTTTGTGGTAATACGCAGGCTTGAAAAGAATATCGATGACGAAAGTCCAACACTTGTCAGCAAGGGTTGGACTTTTTGTGGTGCAGCACCAGAAGCAATGGCAGAAAAATAATTAATTTACTACGTATACTAGATTGTTGATATGAATTTATTTATTCGGATAGCCATCGATTGTTGGTGAACGGCTTTAAAGGAAGTTCGCCTAATTATCTCAAGCAACCCACGCTTGATAGCGGTTACACGAACAATCCGGGTTTGTAAATATAGTTAACGTTATACATTATTAGCGCTGTTACTGACCAACCAATATAATGAAAATGTGGTCAAAGGAGTCGGCATTTAAATTAATTAATCAATCGTACAAGGTTATTGGGGGAGGTCACAAGTGATTTAGTGCCAGTAATTTATGAATTGTTATGAGAGCAATCATTGTTGATAATGACCACCGTTCTTAGTTGATGAAAGCTAAACAAGCGCTGGTAAATGAAAAAGGGGGATTTATACCATGAAGCCAATGTTAGGACACTTATTAATGGCAGGAACTTTATTATTAGCGGGTAGTACACCGATTGTTGCCAATGCTGCAGAAAATCGTAGTGGGAATACGGATATCAAAGCGGAATTTACGAAGAGTACGTCCACGGTGACGCCAGTTGATCCATCAAATCCTGATGTGCCAAGTACTGATGGCGATGGTGACAACGGGGCGGCAGCAGGTGGCGACCTGTCGCTGATTTTTGTGTCTAAATCGTTAGGATACGGGACGCATGAGCTGGACGTTTTAAATGATCAACAATATAAGGTTGACCCAACTAGTTCATATACTTTGCTATGGCAGGATAAGATGGTTGTAGAAGTTTCTGATGTTCGGGGAACCAATGCCGGCTGGAAATTAACGGTTACCGGCTCCAATTTAACAGGAACGGATGGTACGGCTGCAAAGGGCGCAACGCTCAGTTTACCAAAAGGTGACGTGGTCAACAGCGGCTCGGAGGCCAATGGTGCGGTTGCCACGGCTTCCGAAGTTGCTTTAAATGGTACGGTGGGATCAAGTGCCGTCTTAAATGCCGATAAGGGCGGTGGTTCTGGGGTAACTGTTAGTCGCTTAGATCCAAAGGCGTTGACACTGAATATTAAGGCTAATACGGTTAAGGCGCAGGCCTATAGTGCTAACCTGAATTGGACATTGAGTGATTTACCAACAAATTAAGCGTCATCGGGGCGAACGGCGCCCCAAGTACATATGTGAGTAATGGGGGCGAGAAGATGCAATTATTGAAGCGAATCATGGTCATTGTGGGAACGTTAATTTTAGGCCTGCAAGTTAGCAGCGTTAGTGGATTGGCAGCCAGTAGCGCAAGTAGCAGTAGCGGTAAAACCACGCAAAGCAATGACATCGGGTTTAGCGTGGCCGCGAAGATTCCGAATAATCAGATTGATCAACATAATTCCTATTTTGATTTAAAAATGACGCGTGGCCGACAGCAACAGATTCAGACGACGATTTATAACGTCACCAACGCTGACATCAAGGTTCGAACGGCGATTCATACGGCTTATACGAACGGCAATGGCATTATCGAGTACGTGACACCAACTAAAAGTTATGATCCTTCTTTGAAGTATCGAATGGACCAAATCACTAAAATACAGGGACCAACGACCATCACGATACCCGCAAACGGGTCAAAAGTGGTAACGGCGACGGTCACGATGCCTAAGCAAGCGGTGAACGGTGTGATTTTAGGCGGTTGGTATTTTAAACGGGTCGCCAATAAAGTCACCGGAAGTGTTAAGGGTTCCATGAATATTGCCAATCAGTATTCGTATGTGATTGGACTGAAATATACTGCTGGTATAGTGCCACAACCACAATTGAAGCTCGATACGATTACGGCGGGCATGCAGAATTATCGGCGAGGGGTGTTTCCACAATTACGCAACGTTACTGCGGTGATCGTCCCCAAACTAACGATTACGGCTAGGTTAACGAGTAAGAATAGTGGCAAGGTCATCAAGAACTTTACACAGAAGAATGTGCAATTAGCACCTAACTCAGTTTATAAAGTACCAATTTTGACAGGGACCAATCGTTTGCAGGCTGGTTCGTATCATGTCCGGCTAGTTGCTAAAAATACCGATCATCGATGGGTGTTTGATAAAGATTTTGTCATCAGTACGGCCGCGGCAGATAAGTATAATCAGGCTTCCGTTGATAATTCGGGAATGAGCGTTGGCTGGTTTATTCTATTCGGAGCGTTAGGCATGTTAATTATTGGATTAATCGGTCTATTAATCTTTTTCTGGATCAAAAAGCGGCGGCGTGCTTAGTTCGGTCAGTGAAATGGGGGAAGGACCATGCCGAATAAATGGTGGCGATTAATATTAGGGGTAATGCTCGTGCTGAGCTGGGCAATACCAGTGCGGGCGGCAACACACGGTCGCACTGAGATCAGTGTGGGGTTTTATGAGACTAAGTATAGTGCTGACCGGATTATTCCCGCCCGTGTGATTCCTGATGGTGGTCACCCGTACGTTATTAGACCAGCTGACCCGGGTACCCAGGGTCAGAGAAATCAGTCAGAGCGCAAGCCAATCCGCCGACAACTAATTATCGATGGCTGGTTGCGTGGGCAATCACGCAATGGTCAACAATTGCCCCAAACGAGTGAGCGGCTTGTCATTGGCAGTATCCTTGGTGGGATGGGGTTGTTAGCTAGTGTTTTAGCAGGCGCGTTGTACCGAATATTAAAACGGCAAGATGGGGGTGAACGGAATGCGTAACAGACGAGTAAAATGGTTACTAATTCTTGTATTCGGTATACTCGGCTTGCTGAATTTGCTGCCCTTAGAGGGTAACGCCGCGACTTTGACGAGCAAGATGACGGACGTGAAAGCTAATGCTACTTTTCAGGCCGTACCGGGTGGTAATTCGGTTGGTAGTAATGTTGATAACGGTTTGCAAGCGTATCCAGCATTAGGCAATGTGTCCGCTAACTATGCGGATAATGGTCGAATTACGAGGCAGACGACCCAAATTACAATGACGATGACAGGTTCGATTACCTTAAAATCTAGTAACTCGATGTCAAAAGCTTATTTTGATATTATGGCTGGTCCGGCAAGTGGGAGCTACACCGGGGCGACATTAGTTACGGCTACACCTACTAGTCTTGGCAGTGGCAATTCGATTATGATTAGTTCTTCAAAACAGACGCAGACGTTATCGGTCAATTTTCAAAATATTAAAAGTGAGTTGCCAATCTATATTGGCTTCCGAATCACAGTGAATGGTGAGGAAGGTACCTATCAGCTGGGGCGTTTCAACGCGCAGACATTATCTCCTAAAATTACGGGGACACTTTATTCGACTGATACGACGATCAAAGGAACCGGGACACCCGGCAATACGATCAGTAGTAATGTTAATGGTGTGACGACGACGGTCGGAAGCGATGGAACGTACACGCTGAATCTTGGGACTGCACTCGGTACTTTAAGTAACGTCACCGTCACTGAGGTCGATGAGATTACCGGTGATAAGGGGACGGCGACCGCAGCGGTGACCCTCAAAAAACTAAATATTACCAGTTCAAAGACGGCAGTCGATCTATATCCTGGTGACTTAGATTCACTGACAAGTGATAGCGCGGTCGTCGCCTGGTTAGTTAAGCAAGCTGGCATCGTTGCGACAAATCCGGATAGTGCGACTGACACAATTACTTACGCGGCCAACGAGACTAGTTTAGTGAGCAAGTTGAGTAGTTTAGCCGTTGGTAGCAGCACCACAATCAATATTTATGGGAAAGGCAGTTCTGGGCTGAAGTCGGATGCTAAGGCAATTACTGTGACGATGCGGGATGGAACGTTGAGTCTGGGCACATTACCAGCAAGTTTGACGTTTGGCACCCTGACGATTCCGTTTAAAGAAACACTATATCAGCCGACAAATGCTTGGAACATCACTGTTAATGACACACGGAAGACCGGTTCACAGTGGTACTTACGGGCGACAGCAACTGCCATGAAATCCAGTACGCGGACCATGAGTGGCAACCTGATTTATCTGAACGCGGGGAACAAACAGGTGCTGACGAATACTTCGGTAACAGTCAGTTCTGGCAAGAAAATCGCGGGTACGACGAGCACTAATGCTGCAAGTGGTTGGTCGAGCAGTCAGGGTATTTTATTGGATGTCCAACCTAGTGTGCAAATTGACAGTTACAGTGGGACGATTAATTGGACCTTACAGGATACACCTTAAAAATTAATATAAGTGGTTAAAAGATATTGCAAAAGTATGTCGATTTGCAATGTCTTTTTTTATGAATAATTAATAATAAGATTTTAAAGGCTTTATTATAGTTTAATGCAAATTTATGTTTACAATATAGAGTAAAGGGTTTAATGAAGCCGTATTTCTGATATAGTAAAGTGAACTAACAAATGTATTAATATGATGAGGTGGTTGGCGTGTCAGCAGTACTTTTAGCGCTGTCGTTGATTTCTGGCGGTTATGAAATGTTGTTTTTAATGATTGGTTTTAGAGAATATGTCACTTGGCGGATTGCCATCATTTGGCTAAGTCTGGTTATCATTACGATGAGCCTGGGGGAAGTGGCTTCAAACTTATGGCCCCAAGTCCCTCTGGCTTATTTTTGGATCATCCCGATTGTTTGTGTGACCACCTTTATGAGTTCTCGGTTGTTGTACACCCAGTGGATTTTAATGTTACCGGTGGCAATCTTTTTGAATGCGCTTAAGCGATTAGTAGGGGCGATCATGGGTGTCATTGCCAAGGCTGTAGCCCAATCTGCATCGCCAATGTTATTACGGCAAGCGATAGGTCTACATTCGACAGCGGATATTAATCTCTTTTTAGCGTCGATTATGATGCTGCCGGTCATTATTATTTTAGGGATGTTAGCGCATCGCTGGTTAGTACAAGTGTCGGCCGCCGATTTCTTGCAACGGGCGCGTGTTAATATTAGCGATTACTTATTAGTTATTTTGTTTTTTGCTATTTACATTATTGCGTATGTTTTTGCGATGGAATGGTCAGTCAATGCGCAAACGTATATGGCAATTGCGGCTATCGTGACGTTTGGCATTATCGGGTCGTATTTAATTAGTAATAAAAACAGTCACTTGAATGATGCGCAGCTATTGCTACAAGTCTCAAATTACAACGAATTATTAAGCCACCATAACCGTGATTTACATTTGTTTAAACATGATTATGAGAATATTCTTTTGAGCATGTCGGCATTTATTCAGAACAATGATATGGCCGGCTTAAAGCGTTATTTTACAACGGAAGTAATGCCTGCCAGAGTAACCCTTAATCGTCAGTCGGGACTGAGTGATTTGAGTCGCTTGGATATGCCGACGGTCAGTGGTCTAATTTATGCAAAATATGAGGCAGCCAACGGTCAGAACGTTCATTTAGTGGTGACAATCTTAGAGAAAGTCACGTTAGCGGATATTCCACAGATAAAAGTAGTGCGGATTTTGGGTAATTTGCTGGATAATGCGACGGATGCTGCTGCCCGAGCGAATCATCAAGTGGCGCTAACTGTTAAAAATCGGGATGCTCACACAACGGTATTTTCGATTACAAATCAAATTCCAACGCATGAAGCGGTAGATTTATCAGTTATCAAGAAAAGTCGATTTACAACTAAACCAGGACATTTGGGTTATGGATTGAGTAGTATTGAACAATTAACTACAGATCAATTAGTTGTTAATTATTGTATTGAAGAGGGCAACTTTATTGCAGAGCTCATTATCAAACATTAAACTATGATTATGAATCGAAAGGATCTGAATTTGGTGGCATTACTAACAACATTACCTAATATTGGGCCAACATTAGCCAAACAATTGCAAGCCGTTGCGATTACGACACCCGAACAGCTAAAGTCAACGGGTAGCAAAGTCGCTTTTACTGCCATAAAAAAGGCCAACCCCCACGCTTGTATTCAATTATTGTATTCGTTACAAGGCGCAATTGAGAATTGCGCTTACCCACAGTTATCACCGGCAACTCGCGAAGATTTAAAACAATTTTTTAGATCATTGCTATAACTCATGAATGGCAATGTGAGCGCTGGTCGGAGAATTTAACGATAAGCTTTTAGATAATTAAGACCATACTTTTTTCACTTTATGTGAATTGGTTAACATAAAAATGATTGCTTTAAAGCGGTTATCCCAGATTACGAGGGATAACCGCTTTTGTGTATTGATTGTTAAATAAAAAATATTTGTTAGAATCATTAGTGTACAGCGGGATTAGTTAGCATTGTAAATTATCAGATGGCAAATGTAAATAGTATTACTGCTAGACATCTGTTAAAATGAGCATTATTTTTGGGTTAACAAATTTTGACCAATAACGTAAAGGAGTTACAGATTATGGGGACAGAACTACAATTTGTACAATATTTACATCAAATGCGTGATTATAATGATCAGCACCCAACCACCAAGGGGCTGATCTTATTAGGTTACTTAGAACGAGATTTTATTCGATTTTACCGGGCCGGTAAGATTGAAGAAGGCATTCAATTTGCTAAGAAAAATCTGACCCGTTCGCGCGATTTATTAAATAAATTATCGAGTGAGGAAAAACAGCTGCAACTCAGTGCGCTGGTTGATGTCTTAGCTTTTGAGGGAATCCAAAATCGTGCTGAGATTTATGAATTTGTTAAGCTACGTAATGATTATCACCGTTGGTTAGTTAAATTACCCGTGACGACGGAACGTTACCAGCCACTAGTTGTGCAGATTATTCGTGATTTTGCCGCAATTGCCAAACCGAACGCATTAGCTTATAACGCACATTTAGAGTCAACGCTCGATGTGATGTACTATACCAATGCTCACCTGCATGATCAATTATCGGTGAAAAAGGTATTGGCCCACGTCAATGCGCGGTGCAATCCTGAGTCAGTGCGGCGGTCGTTTAGTCAAGAGATGCATATGTCGATTCGTGATTACATCAATGCCAAGAAAATTCAGGAAGCTGAGCATATGTTGTTGGCAACGGATTTAACCATTCGAGCCATTGCTGCTGAACTCTGTTTCTACGATGCCGCCGATTTTTCAAAACGATTCAAGAAGGAGACCGGTCAAACGCCCTTAGAATTTCGACAACTTAATACACGAACTGATTAGTACTTGTATTTTTAAAGATAACCTTTTTCGCGTAAATACAAACCCCCGTTTTACTCGCATAAAAGCAGGTATACTATGTCTCAAAATTCAAAATATGTCGATATTTGACTAAAATTAACAGAGGCAAATTACTATGCGATATACACGGGGCAAATGGCGCGTAACCAATCCCAAGGTTTGGTTGTTTTCTAGTGTTTTAATTTTAGGTTGGAGAATTGTGCCGACAGTGGCTCAAGCAAGTGAAGCTGAGACGGTTACCATGTCGAGTCATTCGGTGCAGTTAGAAACGGATAGTCAAGACCAATTAACAGAAGTAGCACGGATTTCAAAAACTGCGGTAACTCGTGACCGCCACAGTGTGACCGCCCAGTCCAGCAAGTCAGCTGACAGGACTAGTTCGGAGCAATCTGCTACGACTGGCACTGTTGAGGCGGTCAGTCCAACGACTAGTGAAGCCCAACAGCGGTCAACACAGCAAGATAAAACAGCTGTTGAACAACAGGCAAGTGACTCAACAGCAGCTTCTGCGGGTGCCAGTACTAATCAGGCGTCAGCCGCAACAAGTTCTGATCAGGCGCCAGCAGCCAACTCAACTGGCACTCATCATGCGATTGATATGGCCAGTTCAGCTAGCGCACTAGGTGCTGACAGTGGGGCCCATTCTGAAAGTTTATCTGAGGCGCAACGCTCAGGTGGTCAAGGTAAGACGATCGATTCAGATTTATCGGGGACTGTTCATTCACAGTCATCAGTGAGTACCGTGACGACAGCTACCCCTGTGAACTCAAATTCAAGCCGAGCTGTAGCGGCAACTGATCAAATGAGCAGCAGGGTTGAGAAAAGGGCATTGAATAAAACAAATGTCACTAAGTCAATAAACATACCAGTTGCAACAAAGCAGCCGAGCAAGCAACGGACAGTCACCGCTTCGTCGTTTTTGACAACAGCAAAGAACTTAGCCGATAAGAACTATCTTGATCAGTATGCCAAACAGCATGGGCAAGCGGCTTTGATTGCTTTGATCCAAGATTGGTTGTCCACGTATCGAATTATTGCACTTACAGGAATTACGATTGTGAATAGTTCGTTTGATGGTAGTGTGGCTACGATTAGTGGTGGCTTGCACGTTATCAATACGGGGGCGACAATTCGTTCTGGTCAGGATGATGAATGGGAGACCATCATAAACGGTGGTTTGTCAGTGACAAACAATACAATCACGTTTACAACTACCAATGGATTGGTGGACCGTCCCGTAGCTAATCAGGATATGGATTTTACGAAGCCTCGGCCAACAGGAAATGGTGCAATCAAAGGTTTACCGAGCGTTACGGTTGATTCTTCGTTAATCAATGCGCAAGAATTTAGTCAAGCTCAGATCAATATTAGTGACTTTTATGATCAACTAGTTACTGCAGGGACCATTTTATCGGCAACTAATGGTGGCACGTTGAGTAAGATGCTGATTGGTGAGTCTGGAACTGCTGATTTGGGCTCTTATCAAGGACACCATTATTATGCCGTGAATATTGATTTGAATGACTGGCACAGTGGTATTCGGACCACTGGTTTTAATAATGATGATGTGGTTATTTATAACGTCGTCACGGCAGCACCTGCGTTAACCATTGGTGGCGGTTTTTCTAGTAGTACACCGAATCTAGTCTGGAACTTCAATCATGCCATGCGTATTCAGAATACCACGATGATAACTGGTAAAATCGTGGCACCACATGCTGTCTTTACAACTAATCAAAATGTTGATTCAGCGGCCGTTTTACAATATGGATATGGCGATGTTGACAGTGCTATTCGAGAGACGATTACGAGCCAAAACGAGCATAATTATGGTTTTGGTCAAGTGGTTACTGATGACCCGTTGGATTACTTAATTGCAGTGATTAAGTCGGATGGTACGAGCATTGATACTTTAGCTGGTTTTCGCCATCTACTAGCAACCGGGCAACTGAAGATCACGATTACAGATGCGGCTGGGACACGTTTATCAGGGTTGAATGCAGTTGATACACATATTGCGGGCCAGCATCGCTATCTAATTACTTACCAATTTGGCGATCAGACTGCAACGACTTGGTTGAACGTCCAACCATCGCATGAGCCCATAATACCTATCAGCCGGATACCGGAATATTCAGCGATAACGCGGACGATCAATTACCAAGATGAGCGAACTGGGGCGGTGCTTGCTGGCCCAGTTATACAAAATGTACGGGTCGTGCGATTTGCCATTTTTAATGCTAAAACTCATGAATTGCTCGGCTATGATACAAACGGCGACGGAATTGTTGATACTAGTGATGGGACAATTGCATGGCTGTTAGTACCGCCAACGGATCAAGATTGGGTACAGGTTGTCTCACCAGACTTATCTGCGCAGGGTTATCAAGCTCCTGATATTCCGGTAGTTGCGGGGCAAACAGTGATCATTAATGGTGGTGATAGAACGATGAATACAAATGTAATTGTCAAGTATCAGCAACAAACGCATATTGCAACGACGCAGCGAACGGTTACCCGGACGATTAACTATATCGATGGTGGAACACTGCAACCCATCGCGTCACTACATGCTGTTGTTCAAACGGTTAAGTATCAATTATTAGCTGTGGTTGCTCATGACGGAACGATACTTGGCTACGATACCAACGGAGACGGACAGATTGAGACACAATTGGCAGATGAAGCATGGTTGATTGTTGGTTCAGGGCCGTGGTTTGGCGCGGTTAAGTCGCCAGATCTGAGCCATGAGGGCTACGCAGCGCCGGACCTAAAAGTAGTGCCGGAGCAGATGGTTGCTGGGGTCGATGATAAAGATGTTACGATCAATGTTTATTACCGACTAGCAACTCAGGCCGTTACGGTGTATCAAAATAAACGGCGCGTTATCAGCTATATTGATCGACAGACCCATCAATCGATTGCCACGACCGTCCAGCAATTGGTTATTTACCAACGAACAGCAATTATTGAAAAAAAGACTGGCAAATGTTTAGGCTATGATTTAAACGGTGATGGATTAGTTGATACGAGTCAAGCTGATTATGCGTGGATTTTAGTTGGCAGTGGTCAATTTGCCGCGGTAACGTCACCAACGCTAGTCGTCCAAGGCTATACTGATCCGGACATAAGGACTGTAGCGGCTCAAACGGTCGCGATTACTGATCCGGACCTGATGACGACAATCGTGACTTATGACCATCGTATTATTACGGTAACACCAGGCAATCCTGCTCGACCAGGACAGCCAGTTGATCCTGACAATCCGAATATCTTGTTTCCAGATGAGGGTGGCGACACCGATTTAACGCACACCGTTACTAGAATCATTCACTATGTTTATGAGGATGGCACGACAGCCGCAGCCTCGGTCCTACAAACCGTCCAATTTCAACGCAATGCGATGATTGATTTAGTGACGGGCGAAGTGACATACCAAGAATGGGTACCAGTCTCGGTAACGGAAATGGCGGGCGTTATTTCACCAATTGTAGCGGGTGCCACGACCACATTAACAGAAGTGGCAGCCCAGCAGGTGAGTGTCACAACTGCCGATCAGGTTGTAGTGGTTACTTACAAGAAATCGGCAATCAAACCGGAAGAACCGGGTCAACCTGAGCAACCAAGTCAACCGGAAGAACCGGGGCACCCTGAACAACCAAGTCAACCGGAAGAACCGGGGCATCCTGAACAACCAAGTCAACCGGAAGAACCGGGGCATCCTGAGCAACCAAGTCAACCGGAAGAACCGGGGCACCCTGAGCAACCAAGTCAACCGGAAGAATCGGGGCACCCTGAGCAACCAAGTCAACCAGAAGAACCGGGTCAATCCGAAAAACCAGGGGAACTGCAAAAACCGAGTCAGCCAGCTGATTCTGAGCAACCAGATGGATTAAGTGATCAAGCCAATTTGAGTCGTAATCAGGCTGAACAATCACGGACGTCACAGCCATCACAAGCAGAGTCAGATCAAAGCGTTGTGCAGACGAATCAGCAGAAAACAGCTGCGTCCGTTTCAGGTATTGGTTGGGTTAGTGCACAGGCGGTATCAAAACGTACCACTAAGCACCATCGGATGACGACCCTTCCCCAGACAGACGAGCAGAATACGCAATTATCACTCTTGGGGATGATTGGATTAGCATTGAGTTCAATTTTAGGTTGGCTGAAGATTAAGTCCCGCGATTAACAGTTGTGAGATGATACCCGTTGTGAGTTGCGGATCTTTAGGAACCGGGATTGACGGGGTTAATGTTCCTTTGAGGGACAGCTAGTTTTGAATGATTAATATAGGCAATCACTGACGTTTCTTATTAAACGGTAGTGATTGCCTTTTATGGTATCGTCGTTGGTACTTTTGATGCGGTCAGTTGACCGGTCAAAATGGCGACTAATAACTGAGCAAAGGAACACACGCGGCACTTTTCGTAGTGACACTAAATGTCAGACATATGATAGTAGCAACTGGGTGGGGCGTTTAAAAAATTAAGGGTTATGCCTAAAAATAACATTTATCGTTGACAATTGTAAACGAAGGGATTAATATACACATATAGATTACAAGTGTAAACGATAATGAGAAAGGGACGAATAAAATGATGATTAAAGTATTAGTCTTATTAATTGGTGGGTTAGCAATTGGGTTTATTCTGTGGTGGTTCTTCGGGAAGCATGCTACGACAACGGTCACCGCGAGTGCAGTTGATGATCTACAGCAGGTTGATGTGGAGGTTAAGGGTGGCTATTCGCCAGAACAAATCGTGTTGAAAAAAGGGGTTCCGGCGGTACTTAATTTTACGCGCAAAGATGCCTCTGGTTGTCTGGACCACGTGGTGTTCAGTGATTTTGGTATCAATCAGGAATTGCCACAAAATCAAGTTGAAGCAATTACGATTGATACGAGTAAGTCTGGTGAATATCAATGGGCCTGTGGGATGGACATGTTTCATGGGAAATTAATCATTAAATAGTGGGAGGAAAATCAAATGAGCGCACGACAACAAATCAATATTACAGTAGACGGCCATTATGATCCAGCAGAAGTAGCGTTACAACAAGGTGTACCGGCCCAATTAACATTTACGCGCACGAGTACGCAGGGGTGCTTAGCGCAAGTACATTCAACCGACTTGCACTTTGCGACTGAGTTACCCCTTGACCAACCGCAAACGGTGACGATACCAACTGATCGAGCCGGTGAATTTCACTTTAGTTGTGGGATGGACATGGTGAGTGGCAAGGTGGTGATTGCGTGATGAGCACGACGAAACGGTTTTGGATTTCATTAATATTTTCCCTGCCACTACTGGCTAATATGATTTTGATGCCCTTTGGCTGGATGCTTCCGGGTGGTGATTGGACGCAGTTGGTTCTGACGACCATCATTATGGCTGTTTCGGCTCGGCCGTTCTTGCAAAGTGCGTGGGCGTCCTTTACTAAGCACCATGCCAATATGGATACTTTGGTGGCGATTGGCACCGCGACGGCTTATTTTTACAGCTTATATGCAATGGTAACGGGGCAAGCAGTCTTCTTTGAAAGTGCCGCACTTGTGACCACTTTCGTTTTGCTCGGCCAAGTCTTTGAAGAACGGATGCGACACAACGCGTCCAGCGCGGTCGCAAAGCTAGTGGGCTTACAAGCCAAGGAAGCGGAAGTGTTACGCGATCAAGAATTTGTAAAAGTGCCGTTGGATCAAGTAGTGGTCGGCGACATTATTCGGGTCAAGCCAGGGGAAAAAATTCCCGTTGATGGTGTAATTACAACTGGCCGCTCAACGGTTGATGAGTCAATGGTGACGGGAGAAAGTATGCCGGTTCAAAAAACGGTGGCGGACGCTGTCATTGGTTCAACGATTAATAGTAATGGGACCTTTCAGTTCAAAGCTAGCAAGGTCGGTGACCAGACAATGCTGGCTCAAATCGTTGAGCTCGTTAAAAAAGCACAAAACAGTCACGCACCGATTCAAAAGCTGACCGATAAAGTTTCTGATATCTTTGTGCCGATTGTGCTAATTATTGCTATCGTTACCTTCTTGACCTGGTATGTTTTCTTGAATGCTAGTCTCGCGAATGCCTTGATTTTTGCGGTCGCTGTGGTCGTGATTGCCTGCCCGTGTGCGCTAGGTTTAGCTACGCCGACCGCACTAATGGTCGGTACCGGCCGTGGTGCCAAGATGGGGATCCTGATTAAAAATGGTGAGGTCTTGGAAGCTGTCAATGACGTTAAAACGGTGATCTTTGATAAGACGGGAACGATTACGGTTGGTCACCCACAAGTGACCGATGTTATCGGCGACGAAGCCCAAGTACTGCGCGTTGCCACTAGCTTAGAGGCGGCTTCGGAACATCCTTTAGCTGCGGCAATATTAAAACGCGGCACGGCCCGTGGTATTCAAGCACCAACCGCCACGAACTTCCAAGCCATCGAGGGTAAAGGTGTGACTGCTCAAGTTGAGGGCCAATTAGCGGTGGTCGGTAATCATAAATTATTAACTGATGAGCCGATTAGTGCTGAATTACAACGCCAAGCCACTGAGCTTCAGGACGCGGCGAAAACGGTCGTGTACGTGGGCTTAAATCACGAAATCATTGGATTGATTGCCATTCAAGACGTCGCCAAATCGACGTCTGAGGTAGCCATTGCGAGTTTGAAAGCACGTGGCTTGAAGACGGTCATGTTAACCGGCGATAACGAACGGGTCGCACAAGCTGTGGCGGATCAAGTCGGTATTGATGAAGTGATTGCTGATGTGCTGCCAGGTGATAAGGCTGAGCACGTTCACGCGTTCCAGAAGGCTGGCAAGGTGGCCTTTGTCGGCGATGGTATTAATGACGCCCCCGCGTTGACGACGGCGGATGTTGGGATTGCCATGGGTTCCGGAACTGATATTGCAATCGATGCTGGTGGCATAGTGCTCGTTAAGAACGATCTGCGCGACGTTGACCGGGCGTTGGCATTGAGTAAGAAGACGTTTAATCGTATTAAACTTAATCTGTTCTGGGCTTTCGTGTACAACGTGCTCGGAATTCCAGTCGCGGCGGGCCTCTTCTTTGCCATTGGTCTGACGCTTAGCCCCGAATTGGCCGGATTAGCAATGGCCTTTAGTTCATTGTCCGTAGTCACGAGTTCGGTATTGCTAAATAAAGCTAAGATCAGTTCGAACGCCCAACCTGCGTAGACGATGAGCAGATAGCGTCGGATGAAATCGTGCTTGTTAAACAAGCAGAAATGTGTGTTAATGGTACAAAATATGCGGGTGTCTAACGCCAGTTCACGTTGTTGAGCTGGAGGCGACACCCGCTTTTTGAGTCGAAAATTTAAGGAAGAAAACTGGCTATAAATTCCTCACAATCAGTAAAAAAGAGTATTAGATTTACACTAATTAAGTATCATATCGTTAGTGTAAAATTAGAAGAATGCCCATTTAACGGAGATAAGTGTGGTGTTAGATGCTTTTGTAAGCGCTTGAATCAAATTGTGTATTGTGTAACAATATTAATTGTAAGCGGTTTACATACTATTTGAAACGAGGGTTTGAACATGAAAATTAAAGCAGCAGTGGTTGATAAAGTAAACGATCCATTTGTCATTAAAGATGATATTGAATTAGCTGAAATGAAAGCAACTGATTTACAAATCAAAATGGTTGCGACTGGAATTTGCCATTCTGATGAAGCAATTCGGCGGGGTGATGCGTCGTTAGGTTATCCAGTAATTTTAGGACACGAAGGTTCTGGAATCGTCGAAAAGGTCGGTTCAGAAGTAACTAATTTTGAAGTGGGCGACCATGTTATTCTATCATTTTACGCTGACGGAACATGTGATAACTGTCTGAAAGGCATGCCAATTAAATGTCGGAATTATGCCGACTATAACTTGAGTGGGACTCGTCCCGATGGTTCCGACCATTTCCAAGAAAACGGGCACCATATCAGTGATATGTTCGACCAATCTTCCTTCACGACTCATACGGTAGTTGACCAACGTAATGCGGTTAAAGTACCAAAAGAACTAGATTTACGTCGCTTGGGACCTTTAGGCTGCGGCTATGTCACCGGGAGTGGCACTGTTTTGAACAGTTTACAGCCGCGCCCAGGACAAACAATTGCAGTCTTTGGGACTGGTGCGGTTGGTTTAGCGGCAATGATGGCTGGTAAGATTTCCGGCTGTACCGAAGTGATTGCGGTCGACATTGTTGATTCACGGCTAGAACTCGCCAAAGAATTAGGTGCTACTCACGCCATTAACAGTAAGGAGGAAGATCCAGTTGAAGCAATCAAGAAGTTGACGCATGGTTACGGGGTCGACTTTGCCGTTGATACGACTGGGGTAGAACCAGTTATGGTTTCTGCAATCCACGCACTTGCTCAAGGTGGGACGGCTGCTTTGATTGCCGTTACGGCCAAAAATATCACCATTAGCTCATGGAACGATTTGTGTGTTGATGATAAGAAAGTCATCGGTGTTAACATGGGTGATGCCATCCCTGGTGTTGATATTCCACGGTTAATCGATTTCTATCAACATGGCATGTTCCCATTTGAAAAGACCGAAAAGTTCTATAAGTTTGAGGATATTAATCAAGCTAATGCTGATTCAGGTAGCGGCAAGACCATCAAACCTGTCTTGATCATTGATGAAGATTATCAATCGGGGAAATAGCTGCCGGCTGGGTGCCATCAGTTATGATGAATAACTTCTAAAACAGCGATGTCAAAAGTTGATTTTGACATCGCTGTTTTTTGCGTTAAACACAAGCCGCTTGGACGGCTTGCATAATTTGTGATTAAAATGTGCCGGTTAGGTAGATTCCTGTTCGTCAGCCGGTGCGCGTCCTATTCCGACCTCCGGGGCTGGGTGACAATTGCTGGAACGTAGCCGACGTCGATTTGAGCTAACGCCCAACCCGCGTCATCTCAAATACGAGTCTTATTCTAAGCCGGAAGTACCCCACTTCCGACTAAGAATAATTTGGCTACTAAGCATTGTCACCCAGCCCCTCCGGTCTCAAGAGTGTGAGGGGCCACGAGTTGAAGCCGAGCATTGCCTAGCCAACGGATTAATGCGGTTTTGGCATTAGTCCGTTGGCGTAGCAAGCACAGGCTTTAGTGGCCCCGAACTCGGTACAATTTGTTGTTCGCTATTTGATACTGGAACTTTAAACAAAGCGTTAGGTGTATTAAGCCCTCTGTCAAGAGCTTAAATCTTACTACACCAATTCAGGATTAGTGAGCTATCTCAATATCATTTTCACCCTGACAGTTGATTGACAAAATTATGGTTTATGAAAAACAATGACGAATTCACCAAAAGTTGGGTACGCACATGTCCGCCATTCGAACACTGTCCCGACTGGAAGGGGTTTCGGCCAATGCCCAGTGGTGAAATTTCACTTAGCAAGCGTCCTTGGCTTGGTTAGTGAAAGGCCAGTATTTGAGACGTGGGCTTCGGCTTAAATCTGTGCCCACCACGTTCCGGCAATTGGCAGAAATGCCTGGAGGTCGGTGTAGGACGAACTAACTAAACAAGTTTACGCTGAGTCGAACTTTTTTCCCAGCGGTCCATAGCTGGCTGTTTTTGAATTTAAGAACCGGCACGTTTTAATCACAAATCAGGACAAATTAATTTGCACAATGCGTGTTCTGATAGATATTCTTATCTGTGTTTGTCGGTTTATTGTTGCGGTGTTTATTTTGAATAGCGCGTCCAAACGTGGGGTGCATGGCATTGCCGAGTAACGATTCGAGTTGTAGAGAGGTCCCAATCAAATAATCGGTTCAAGAATTTACTATGAATTCTTGAACCGATTATTTGCTGTGAATGATTTAGTTAACTTTGAATGGGGGATTACTTGGCATCATATGCGGCTTGGAAAATCTTGATGATGTCTTCTTTAGTACCTTTGCGTGGGTTAGAGAAGGCGTTACCGTCTTTAAGCGCATTAGTCGCCATGTGTTCGAAGTCCTCGATCTTGGCGCCAATTTCCTTGATGGAATGCGGAATGCCAACGTCTTCGCTGAGTTGTTTCATCGCTTTGATAGCTAATTCGGCAGCATCACGAGTCGATAAGCCATCAGTGTTTTCGCCCATAATTTTGGCGAGCTCGGCGAAACGTTCGGGGCACGCGATTAGATTATATTCTTCAACGTAGGGTAAGAGCAGCGCGCAGCAGACGCCGTGGGGTGCGTCATATTGGCCGCCGAGCTGGTGGGCCATGGCGTGCACGTAACCTAGATTGGCGTTGTTAAAGGCCATGCCGGCTAACATTTCAGCTTCGACCATGTGTGTCCGGGCTTCTAGGTTATGCCCATTGGCGACGGCTTCACGTAATGATGTTTCGATTAATTTGATGGCCTGGATGCACTGTGAATCGGTAATCGGATTGTGATCGACAGAAACAAAGGGTTCGATAGCCTGGACAAAGGCATCCATGCCAGTTGCGGCCGTGAGTCCCTTAGGAACATCTAGCATGAGAGTGGGATCGTTAAAGGACACGAGTGGCATGTTACGCCATGAAGCAACGACGAACTTATAATGCGTTTCTTCATTCGTAATGACACAGTGACGGGTCAATTCAGAACCAGTCCCAGCGGTAGTGTTGACCGCAATCAGTGGTGGTAGGGCGTTCTTGAGCGTTTCAATCCCCGCTAACTTAGTGATGTCGTCGCCGTTAGTCATGATGATGCCGGCACCTTTTCCGGTATCGTGGGCAGAACCACCGCCAATGGTAATCAGGGAGTCCGCTTGATTAGCTTGATATAAGGCTTTAACAGCTTAAATGTTATGAATTTTAGGGTTGGGTTCAACTTGATTATAAATTACGTAGTCAATCCCGGCAGCATCCAGTGACCGCCGCACCTGAGCAACGGCGCCGTCTGGCAGACTTTCAAGAAATTTGTCGGTGACGATGACTGGCTTGTGCATACCAAGAGTTTTGGCACGCTCGCCGATTTTACTAATGACACCAGGACCGAAAAAGTTAACGCTAGGCATTAAGAAATCAAAATTACGTTCAGTCATATTAATAACCTCTTTTTATATTGTAATCGCTATCATTACTAATTTACGAATCAAATTATAGTCGTAATAATTACAATTTGCAATACTTTTTGGCTAATTAATTATGTTTTTCACAATATCGTTTAGAAAAGGTGCGGCGATCACGGCACACCTGTTGTAACCAAGTGTTAAATGACGGTGAACTATAGTCCTCATGCTATTTTATATTACTGCCTACAAAAAGACGACTAATTACAAAGATTCACAATCTTAGTAATTAGTCGTCTTTTTAGTGTGATCCAATAGAAAAATTGGGTTAGTACCAGTGATGATGTTGCCAGAACCGTTTGGCCTTGACCCAGGAGCCGTAGCGCGAGGCGACGTAGGTATTAGCACGTTTTTCCTGATTGACGGGTGACAAGTTGCCGTGTAAGTATGAGCGCAACAATTGATAGCGACCGTAGCAGCGGCCATTACGAGCCGTATAACTGTATCCAGATTCACGATAGGCGATCCAATTTTTGGCAGCGCGGTTGGCTTTCGAAAGCTTGGCGTTGATCTTGGCAATTTGCTGGGCTTGGCTAAGCTTCTTGGAGGCCTGGGCGGTGATTGTGGTTTGTGGTCCAAGACTAGTAGTCACGTTAACGACGACCCCGAAGACACAACTAGCCAAAACTAATAGCAACATGGTTTTAAAGTTAAATTTTTTCATGATATGTATAACCCCGTTTTATATTTTCCCTAAGCTGATAAGTGTAGAATACGCCAATTATGTGTCAGCTATGTTAAAGAAAAGTTACTATGTTATTAAATGAACGTTTCCGTTATGAAATAGTTGTTGTCAATAACTGTTGCGGCAATTGTTTAGATGAATAATTGCGCTGACTATCACATGAAAAAATCATAATATTGTTAGGAAAACTAAAGCGCTTTATTGCCTTCGTTCGGTAATCTTAAATTGGAATAGCTTTACAAAAGTATTAAAGGAGTAAGTGAGGGAGTGCAATAATGGCAACAAAAGATAATGAAAAGATTACATTGATGGCGCTAGTCATGATGATCTTTACGACCGTTTTCGGATTTGCCAATAGTACGGTGGCCTATTATTTAATGGGTTACAGCTCGATTCTATTTTACCTAGTCGCAGCCGTACTGTTCTTCATCCCGTTCGCGCTAATGATGGCGGAGTTCGGGGCAGCGGTTAAGTCTGATAGTAGCGGGATGTACAAGTGGCTGGAAGTGAGTGTGAATGCGAAATTTGCGTTCGTGGGCACGTTCATGTGGTTTGCGTCGTACATTATTTGGTTAGTCTCAACGTCAGCTAAAGTCTGGATTCCGTTTACGACCATCTTCTTTGGGAGCGATCAAACGCAGCGCTTTGCGATGTTTGGTCTGAATGCGACGCAGATGATTGGGCTTTTGTCCTGTCTATGGATGGTGCTAGTGACGTTCGTTTCCATCAAAGGGATGAAAGGCATTGTGCGGGTCACGAGTTTAGGCGGCCTGGCGGTGACCAGTTTGACGGCAATCCTGTTAGTGGTTTCGGGGGTCGTTTTAGCCTTGAATCACGGACAATTCGCACAACCGTTACAACATGTGATGACGTCACCAAATCCAAGTTATCAGCATCCAGTCGGGTTACTCGGGTTTGCCGTTTTCGCCATTTTTGCTTACGGTGGGCTAGAAGTTCTCGGTGGGATGGTTGATAAGACCAAGAACCCCGAAAAGACCTTCCCACGCGGAATTATTATTTCTGCCATCGTCATTACCTTAGGCTATGGCCTGGGAATCTTCTGCTGGGGGATTAGTACGAACTGGCAAGCCGTTTTGTCGAATCCAACGACTAACCTCGGTAATATTAGTTATGTCATGATGCAAAACTTGGGCTATGTTTTAGGGCAAGCGCTTGGTTTGAGTACAGCGGCCGCTAAGACAATGGGACTGTGGTTTGCACGGTACACCGGCTTAGGGATGTTCCTCGCTTACAGTGGGGCGTTCTTCACCTTAACTTATTCACCATTGAAGACGCTTATCTTGGGAACACCTAAGGAACTGTGGCCGAAGAAATTTACGAAGCTCAACAAAGCTGGTATGCCAAGTTATGCCATGATGGTTCAATGTGCCATCGTGATTGTGATCATCTTGGTGGCGTCCTTTGCAACGGCAGACGCGTCAGCCTTTTACAATGTGTTGACCTTAATGGCGAACGTTTCGATGACGTTACCATACCTCTTCTTGCTATACGCGTTTCCAAAGTTTAAGGAAAACCAGAACATTGTTAAGCCTTTTGAAGTGTACAAGTCATTGGCTTGGACGAAAATTATTAGTTGGGTCGTGTTCATTGTCGTCTTAGGCGCGAATGTCTTCACGTTGATCCAGCCAATCTTGGAAACTGGGCAGATTCAAAATACGATTTGGATGCTAGTTGGACCAATTGTCTTCGGTGTGGCCGGGATTATTTGGTATCAAGTTCGAGAACGGCATGTCAATTAAATAACCAATTTCAAAATACCATTCGATTGCTGACTGATAAAACAGCATTGAATGGTATTTTTTAAGTGCCTTAATATGGGAAATTTAGTACACTCATTAGCAAAAGCTATCTAGGGGGGAATGGTCATGACATTGGGAACTGCGTTAAAGCAGGCACGCAAAGCCCAGCAACTCAATCAAAAGCAAGCTGCCCGGGGAATTTGTGCACAATCGATGCTGTCAGCAATTGAAAATGATCGCTACGTGCCGAATGCCCGGCTATTACTGGCGCTGTGTCAGCGATTAGGGGTCGCGGTTAGTACGTTGAGCCTAGCCGACGATTTTGAGATCAGTGCCGAGCAAGCGTTTAATGACCGCGTTCGGCAGATGTGCAATGCCCATCAGTATCAGCAATTGAAGGATTGGCTATTACAGCCAACCACTTTGGAACATGTTCAAACGGATGAGCAGACTCAGGCTTACTATTATTATCTGGGTGTCGCCTGTTGGCAGGTTGATCACACATCGGATGCTGCACAACAAAATTTACGGCTGGCAATTGGTATGGCTGCTCCCAGCTCGCCGCCGACAACGTTGACACGCTTGGCCTTGATTTCGTTAGCCGTCGTTAAGGCGCACCACCATCCTCAAGCCCCAGTCGCGGCCTTAGTCACCCGGGCACTCGCTGACATTGATGCGAGTGCATATGAAGAAAATGCCAACATTGTTTTTTACCTTGCTGGGTTGGTGGCCTATGAACAACATGATTCCCAGTTGGCGGTGGCCCGTTTGACGCAGGGGTTGGCCTTTGCGACTACACACGATTCACACTACATGCTGGCCAATATTTATCAGTTGATGGCGCAACTCGCAATGGCGGCGGGGGAGACTGCCACGGCGCAGGTTGCCAGCCAACGGTCACAAGTTTTCAAAGACCTGTTTAAAGAACAAATTAACGACCGCCTGTAAATTATCAGTATTCTGATTTTATGTTGGCGTCCCCACCGTGTATTTTATAAGCACCAACTAAATACATGTGCACTTGATCTAACGGCCCGTTATTGATTTGGAGTGGTTGGGCGTAATAACGATGACCGGGTCAGGATGAACATTGGGGGTTATAAAATGACAACAGCATTATTTACCAATCAAGTATTAACACAGGCAACTCCAGCAACGGTGCGAGCATTGCTAGCAGATCCGCTGAACTTACCAGCATGGGCGACTGCCATTACCACGGTCAAGCCAACCGCGACGGGGTACGTGTTACAGCGGTCCGGTTCGGTTTTTGATCAGCCGGAACAGTTGCAGGTTACAGTCGGCACTGACCAGGTCATTTATCACAGTGAGGGTGGCCAATTGGGGTATGAAATTGTGTTCACCATGACGCCATTGGCCGAGCAAACTGCGGTCCAGGAAGAGGTCTCCCTTACGACCACACCGCCGAGCTGGCTGCCGTTGCCACTAGTGAAGCCCGTCATGCAACGGGACTTTCAGCGGAAGTTGGGTCAATTGACAACATTAGCGGAGGAACAGCCGAATGACGATTAATGATGGGATGACGTTAATAAAAGTGTTAGTGACGTGGTGGTCTGTCAGTTGGTTATTACGGGCCACTTTGGTCGGCGTTGTTGGAATAATTGCCTATCGTTTTTTGAAGCAGCGTCAATTTAAGTGAGTTAAGACGATGACAGCTTTTATGCCTAATATCTAATCGTAACTATTATTATTTAGTGTGCGTTTAACTATCATCCGAAAACTAATTCCGGTATTCTATGGGTATTCTTTTGAAGGAGGAAATCTCATGAATCAACCAGAATTACGTGACCCACGCTATTTATATAAGACTGATGGCTTTGATAAGCAGGATCAGGAGACGCCCGCACTACAAGCTAAGATGCGTCCTGAACCCGATTGTGGTGAGAAGAGTTACCAAGGACATGATAAGTTGTTGAATCGACGCGTTTTGATCACGGGTGGTGATTCGGGAATTGGCCGGGCTACCGCGATTGCTTTTGCACGGGAAGGCGCTGATGTTGCGATTCAGTACTTGCCGGGAGAGGAGCCGGATGCTGAGGCGGTTGCCGAACTAGTGCGCGCTGCGGGCCGTCAAGCGTTATTATTACCTTGTGATTTCAAGGATGTTGACGTTGTGACCGACCTCGTGGACCGGACAATCGCTGAATTTGGTGGTATCGACACCCTTGTCCTAAATGCGGGGCAACAGATTTCACAACCTTCACTGGCTAAGCTGCCGATCGAACAGGTGCGTGCGACCTTCGAAGTGAATATCGTCGCGATGTTTGCGTTGGCTCAGGCGGCCTTGCCAAAGATGCCCGCTGGCGGTAGCATCGTCACCACGACTTCGATTCAAGCCTATGCGCCGAGTGGTCATCTATTAGATTATGCTGCGACTAAGGCGGCCATCAAGAACTTTACGATTAATTTAGCAGCCGAAGCGGCCGAAAAGGGGATTCGGGTCAATGGCGTTGCTCCCGGGCCAATCTGGACGCCCTTACAACTAGATCAAGGCCAGCCAATCGAGGCGCTGCCGAAATTTGGCCAAGACACCTTGCTCAAACGAGCGGGACAACCCGCAGAACTGGCACCAGTGTACGTCTTTTTAGCTTCTAACGACGCGAGCTATGTGACCGCGCAAATTTATGGCGTGACTGGTGGCGGCGTGATTAATTAGGTGTTCACTGCAAGTTAATTCCTGATTGGCTTGAATAAATCATAAGTGGCTACCTTGGATGGATACATTCAAGGTAGCCACTTTAGTGTGTTTAATGATCTGATGAGGCGTTCATTAAGTAATCCAGCGCTGCCGTTCCCAACGCTTTGGCTGCAATTAGTAAACAGTCTTCATTCATCATAAAATCAGGGCTGTGGTGTGGGTGGGTCTCACCCGGAGCTGGTTGACAGCCGGCATAGATAAAGGTGCTGGGTTTGGCTTGTGCAAAATAGGCGAAGTCCTCCGAGGGGTCTTGGGGGCCGCAGTCGAATATTTTAGTAATTTCTGGAATCTGAGCAGCTTGAATACTGGTGATGACGCGCTGTGTCAGGGTTGCATCATTCATGAGTACCGGATAATTATCATCGTAATCAAGCGCAGCTTGGACACCGAAAGTCGCCCCGACACCGTTCGCAATTTTAATAATCTGGTCACGGATTGTCTGGCGCGTGGTTTCGTCCATAATCCGTACATCGCCCTTGAGGGTGAATTGCGCTTTGATCGCATTGAAGGAACCGACGCCGTCGAATGAGCCGATGGTGACACTGCCGGTATCAAATGGGTCAATCCGGCGGGAAATAACGGTTTGTAAGGCGGTTACAAAGTAACTTCCAGCAACAATTGCATCGTTTGAGAGGTGGGGCATCGAGGCGTGCCCACCCTTACCCGTGAAGGTGACCGTAAAATTAGCCCGCCCGGTCTGCGTCGCATTTAAGTGATAGGCAATCGAGCCCGTCGGCATGGTACTCATCACATGCAGCCCAATGACGTTATCGATGCCGTCTAGGACACCAGCAGCCAACATACCCTTAGCACCACCCGGTGACACTTCTTCAGCGGGTTGGTGGATAATGCGGACGCGACCACGTAGCTGATTTTTCAGCCCGAGTAAGGTCTTCGCCAGTACCATGAGATAAGCAGTATGACCATCGTGACCACAGGCGTGCATGACATTGGCGTTTTGCGATTTAAATGATAAGTGGTTGTCTTCTTGAATCGCGAGGGCGTCAAAATCAGCGCGTAATGCTAATTGAGGTCCAGGTTGACCGCTATCGATGTCGACGACGAAGCCGTACCCATCACCATAAGCGGTGGTTGAGACGCCCAGTTCACGATAGAACGCTTTGATGTAAGCTGCAGTTTGTTCTTCATGAAATGAAATCTCGGGGTGGGCGTGTAAGTGGCGACGAATCTTGATCATTTCCGGTTCCGCCGCCGTGAGTTGTTGCATGAGTTGTGCTTGAAGGGTCATTAGAATCTTCCTTTCTGATCGTTAGTCAGGCGCTATCATTAGTGTAGCATCAAACGAGAAGCTTGGTGTTGATCATGCTATGGCAGACAGTCATTAGACATACTGTGGCATAGTGGGCAGCGTGACCATGTGTGAGATGATAGTATTAGCACGAGATGGTAAATGCGCCAACTGACGATGATGTGGATGTCAAAATGGACCGGTAGTTGATCGTATCGCTACCGGTCCATTTTTGAATTTAGTCGTAATCTGGATTAAAAATTAGTGACTTGTTTAATGTTTGCTTTTAATACGGGTAATTTAACAGCTGGGCTAGTTTTCTTATTCGGGACGCGTTGAGTAATACGTAGCCCATGACTGCCGTGTTTTAGTTGGGCGTTCGAAAGGAAAAGGTTAGTTCTTGGGCGGGTTGCTTTAATGGTCTTGAGGTAACGACCATTTTGCGTAATCGTGAGTGTCGTGTGACTGGCATTGGCAACCGTATAATGGATGCCCTTAGCCGTTTGTTCAGCACTGATGACTCTTACTCGCGGCGCCGCGTAGCGCTTGGCTGGAATGGTTGCTAGTACTTGTGAGCCGTCGACGAGCTTAAAGGTTCCGTAACCTTGAAACGGCTGAGTAATCGTGAATTTACCGGCTTTAACGGTCGAAGTTGCGACCGGTTTACCCTGATAGTTTAAGACGAGTTTGGCGTGACGACTTGTTTGGCCCCGAATGATCAAAGTATGGGATTGGGAACTGTAAGTAGTCGTGACCTTCTTAGTCGCGGCCGTGGCTGTTGTCGTGAGTCCTCCTAAGCTAGCGACTGTGGTAACTGCAATAACTGAAAGCAAACCTTTGTTAACACGCATGGCGAGTACTCCTTTCTAACAAGGCGTTCGGTGTCTTGGCTGATTGGATTAGTGCTGTCGATGTGGTGGTTAAATGCAATGACATGGATACGGTTAGCCCCCATAGCTTAGTTGGATTATAGCAGGGAAGCAGTTTGCCAGTAAAAGATTGTCGATAATTAGTTGGTTATCTAAATAATTAATTTAGTGATGTGGGAAAATATCACATGATGTAAATGTGGTCCTTATTCTATGGTAACGGCCGTTGTAACTGTGTGTGAGTGTTGAATGGCCTTAAAGGGCCTGTTATATCTGCACATCGTATTCATTATTTCTCCCACACATACTGAATTATTATCATCGTAATCTGTTTTTGCAAAAGATATGATATATTGATTGTCCTGACTGTTAATTTCAGGTACCCTAAACAGGAGACCACAATTATGAGGAGGAACGATTGATGAAGATTTTGATGCCATATTTTAAGCGGTATCGACTAGACGTCTGGATTGCGATGCTGTCGGTCATCGTCTTAGTGTTTGCGACGTTATGGCAACCGCGATTATTGCAAGTCATTATGGAAGCCATTATCAAGAATGATCAGGCTACGGTATTCCGTGAAGGGCTGATGTTGCTTGGTTTGGCCGTACTGGGAATCATTGGTGGGATCGTGAATACGATATACGCAGCCCGGGTGGCCCTTGGTGTGGCGACCGACTTGCGAGCTGACCTATACGCTAAGGTCCAGTCATTAGCCTACGCTGACGTGGAAAAATTTTCACCGTCCAACTTAGTGGTACGAATGACGAACGATATTAATCAAGTCCAACAGATTGTGATGGCTGGCTTTCAGCAAATTACCCGGATTCCATTACTATTCATCGGGGCACTGATTCTCGCTGTGATGACGATGCCTGAGCAGTGGTGGGTCATTGTTGTCATGATGGCGGTAATCTTAGGGGTCGCACTGATTGCGGTGCGGCGAATGACTAAATACTTTGCACAAACGCAACAAGATATTGAAAACGTTAATACGGTTGCCCGCGAAAACTTAATGGGGATTCGGGTTGTTAAATCGTTTGTTCAAGAACCAAACGAGATCAAAAAGTTTTCGGCCGCATCCGATGAATTAACCGCTGTGACCGCTAAAATTGGGTACTGGTTCGCTATTCTAATGCCAGCGTTCTTTTTGACGGCCAACGTGGCGGTCGGGGTCGCCGTTTACTTGGTCGGTCAAACGATTACGACGCACCCGGCCTATTTAGCAGCTATTACGAGTTTTATTTCTTATTTAATGCAGATTTTATTTGCCGTGATCAACGGGGGATTTCTCATGACTTTTGCGTCGCGGGCCGTCATCTCACTTGGTCGAATCGGCGAAGTGATGACTACCGAAGCAAGTATGACCTACGTTGATGGCGACGCGGCGCCCGTAGCTGGTGATATTCACTTTGACCACGTAACCTTCACTTATCCGGGAGATGCGCAGCCAACGCTAAAAGATGTGACCTTTACGGTAAAAGCAGGGTCCATGCTGGGGATCGTTGGGGCCACTGGATCTGGTAAGACGACGTTGGCCCAGCTGATTGCGCGCTTGTATGATCCGGATAGTGGGACGGTCTCCATCGGTGGAATTGATGTGCGGGCCTTACCAGAAAAAGCCCTTCGATCCACGGTGGCCTATGTCTTACAACGGTCCACGTTATTTTCTGGCACGATTGCGGGTAACTTACGGCAAGTTAAGCCGGACGCCCAGCCTAGTCACATGCAATGGGCGGCTAATATTGCGCAGTCTGCGGAATTCATTGAACGGTTGCCACAGACGTACGATGCCCCCGTGGAAGAACGGTCACAGAACTTTTCGGGTGGTCAGAAGCAGCGACTAGCGGTTACGCGTGGCGTAATTGCCAATCCAGAAATCTTGATTTTAGATGATGCGACTTCGGCACTCGATGCGCGTTCAGAAAAACTTGTTCAAGAAGCTTTGGATCGCGAGTTGAAGTCAACGACGACCGTGGTCATTGCCGAAAAAATTGCTTCAATTATTCGTGCGGATCAAATCTTAGTGTTAGATAATGGTCGCATTTCGGGCCAGGGGACTCACCACGAATTGCTTCAAGATAGTGCGATTTATCGCGCTATTTACCAAACGCAAAAAGCACGGGAGGAGGGCTTACATGAGTGATTTACGCAATGCTGGTAAATATTACTGGCACTATTTAAAACGCTACTGGTTAGGCTTCTTACTAAGTGTGATTCTGATTGCCTTTTCGACTTGGTGCATTGTGGTCGCACCGACTTATCTGGGACGAGCCGTGGAGGAGCTGACGCAGTACTTGCAGCAGTGGACGAATCAAGCGACTCGGGCACAAGCAAGCTTGCAACCGTTCAACCGGACCCTGATCATCTACGTCTTGTTGTATGTCGGTGATGCTAGCACGATTTTTATTGCGAGCTTGATCTTAGCACGCGTGACGGCCTTTTCGACCGGGACAATGCGGGTAGGCCTATTTCGGAAGATGCAACGGATGAAGGTTCAATACTTTGATACGCATAGTGACGGGGATATTCTGGCTCGGTTCACCTCTGACCTAGATAATATTTTTAATGCCATGAATCAAGCCTTGCTAGAAATTTTATTAGCCGTGGCTCAGTTTGTTGGCCTGCTAATTGTGATGTTTAATCAAAATACTACGATGGCGTGGGTGACGATGGCTTCTACGCCGGTTGCATTAATTATCGCGGCGTTTGTCATGCACAAGGCTGGCGTCGCGGTGAACCAACAACAGGATGATATCGGTCAACTGAATGGTTATATCAATGAACAAATTACCGGTCAAAAAGTCTTGATTACCAACGGCTTACAGCAGGACTCCTTGAAAGGCTTTCATCAGTATAATGGTAAGGTTCGCCAGTCAGCGTTGACGGGTCAAATCTGGTCAGGTATTTTGAATCCACTGATGCAAGGGATGTCACTGCTTAACACGGCAATTGTCATCTTCTTTGGCTCATGGTTAGCGCTGAATGGGAGTATGTCGACTGGAGCAGCTTTGGCGCTGGTCGTGGTGTTCGTTAACTACGCCCAACAGTACTACCAGCCAATTATGTCATTGACTAGTTTATATAGTATGATTCAGTTAGCGATTACTGGTGCACGGCGGGTCGATGAAGTCCGTAATCAACCGGATGAAGTGAGCCCCGCTAACGGTAAAGCGCTCGACGGGATTCATGATGAATTACTGATTGATAATGTGCGCTTTAGTTACTTACCAGGTAAAGAAATCTTGCATGGCGTGTCGATCCATGTGCACCGCGGTGAGATGGTGGCACTCGTTGGCCCAACTGGTTCGGGGAAAACGACGGTCATGAATTTGTTGAATCGCTTCTATGATGTTGATAGTGGTGCGATTACGTTTGATGGGGTGAATATTCAAGACTTTGATCTCCAGGTGCTACGGCAAAATGTCGGGATTGTCTTACAGGAACCCCAGTTGTTTACGGGCACGATTGCGGATAATATTCGTTACGGGGACCCAACGGCTAGTATGGATCGGGTCATCGATGCGGCGAAGCAGGCTAATATTCATGACTTTGTGATGAGCCTGCCAGATGGCTATCAGACGCGCGTTTCCGACGAACAGAGTATTTTTTCTGCCGGTCAAAAGCAGTTGATATCAATTGCCCGGACGATTTTAACAAATCCCAAGTTGCTGATTTTGGATGAAGCGACTTCGAACGTTGATACGGTGACGGAAGCCAATATTCAAGCCGCAATGGACAACGTCATCCAAGGGCGAACCAGCTTTGTCATTGCTCACCGCTTGAAAACAATCCTGAATGCCGATAAAATCGTTGTATTGAAGGATGGTCAAATTATTGAACAGGGGAACCACCATGATTTATTAGCGGCAAACGGCTTCTATGCGGAACTGTATCGTAATCAGATGGTCTTTGAGTAATGAAAGTATAAGGAGTCGGACATGGCAGGGCAAGAGCAACAAGTGCGGGTTTCAATCCCAGTCTCAGCATTAAAACGAGCCGGGATTGATCGCGATGATCAGTTACAGTTAAAGGTGCGCAATGACGCACTAGTCTTAGAGAAGATTAAGCCACGTCAACCACAGTGGCAGCAATACTTGATAATCTGGCCGCTGTTGGTTGCAATCCTATCGGGGTTAGCCAGTTACGGGTACTGGTGGTTTCAAAAAGTGCGACCAGTTCCACTGACAGGTGCGCAATCAATCGGGAGTTTGACGATTGTGGCCGGTGTGGTTACCGGCGCAGTGCTATTTGTCGGCTTTTTCTTAAAAACGCGTAATGATCCAGAAAATCGATTTTCGCGCCATATTTATTGGCGGAACTTTCCAGTTATTACGATTGCGTTTATTATGATCTTAGCCTTTGCGCTGGTCGGGGCTTTCTGGGTATTAGAATTATTATTTCCAGATGTCATCTTCGATCGCTTTACATCTATGTTGCTACTGGTCTTGTTTACGTATTTTGCGGATGCGTTCATGATTAGCGCTGCGTTGACGATAAATGCGCGGTCGTTATCAACGATTTTAACGGTGGTGATTGTCAGTGGCTGTGTTATCTCAATGGCCGCCAATGGTCAACGGCGATGGTGGCAGCATAATTTAAGCTTTTTAGGGACGCATGCCGCTGAAAATGCCTGGCAATTCAACTTGACACTGATTTTTTCGGCGTTATTGATGGTCGTTCTGATTGACTATCTATTTGTTTCACTTAGTCGAATTTATCCGCGTACTTGGCGAACGTCAACCTTGCGGATATTGTTGACGTTGACCGCTGTCGATTTCGGGGCGGTCGGGCTATTTCCTAACAACCTGACGTTTCACTGGTTACATGACTTAGTTGCTGGTGGCTTGGTCACGTTGTTAGTCTTGTTGATTGTGGGGGTGCGGTGGCTATTACCAGCCGTGACGAAAGATTTTCTGTGGCTCTCATACGGCGTTGGCGTGGTGCTATTACTACTCAACTTTGGTTTTCGCTGGTTTGGGTATCCATCGCTGACGGCATTTGAGATTCAAGCCTTTGCGATTTCGTTTGGCTGGTTGCTGATGCTATTTTCACGTCTACAAGCGTTAGTCAATGAAGACCCGGAATTGTTGACGATTAAGTTGGAGCAGGAAAGTACGGCAGGGCAATAAGTGCCACGTTGTTTTGAAACGGTGGCTGAGTATATTAATAATAATTGAATCAGATAAAACTGGCTGCTAGACACGGTTTAAAGTGTCTAGCAGCCAGTTTTATTAATTATGGATGATTGTTGAAGCGGGTTAGGTGTAATTGATTACTTTTAAATGTTCACATTTAGCGATGCTGAGCCATCAATTTGACTTGTGGCAACATGTTATCAGTGCCCGGTTGAGAAATACCAAGGCTGGTATTTTCGTATGCTGTTGGCTCAGCAATAATCTTCATGATTAAATCAGCAATACTAGCGCGTGAAATCATGGTTCCTTTGAAGCGTTCACCTTTGTAAGTCAGTTCATAGTCAATTTTGGTATCGTCGGTCATATAGGCCGCACGAATAATTGTAGCAGGAATATCCGATGATTCAATTATTCTGGCCGCATGTCGCGTATCGTTTTTAGCAGCGTGACCGACTACCTGTTCGACCCAAGCGCCAAATGGATTAGGGGTTTCGTGGTAGAGTCCGGATCCTGTGACCCAAATAAGATGGGGCACAGGATTGCGATTCATTGACGTGATAATGGTCTGTGCCAATAATGCCATATTCCCGGCTAGATTTGCATAGACGATATCCTGATTAGGCATAACAGTGTCTAGTAGCTGTGAATCACTGACATCACCTTGAATAACCGTTTCTCGTTCTGGTGAAGTGACTAGTAGGCGCCCTGCATTTCTTAAGACTAGTGTCAACTGGACGTCAGTTTCGGCTAGGAGTCGTTGTTCCACAATCCGCGCAATTCGACCGTTAGCCCCTAAAATTAAAACCTTGGTCATTCTGATCCTCCTCGTATTAGTGAATAGTGTAACCACCGTCAACAGCGACGGCTTGACCAACCATGTAACTGGCAGCATCACTGCAAAGAAAGAGTACGACTTGAGCGACTTCTTCTGGTTTAGCTAAACGCCCCATGGGAATTTCGCGGACTAGGTCGTCCATCTCCTGTCGTTCAGTATCATCCATTCGGGCAACCATTGGTGTATCAATGATTCCTGGACACACGGCGTTGATCCGAACATTCCGGTCAGCGTATTCTAAGGCGCTACTCTTTGTCAGGCCTAAGACGCCGTGCTTTGAAGCGTGGTAGGCAGTTCGATCAGCAATACCAACGAGACCACCCATTGAAGAACAGTTTACGATTGCGGCTGGTGTTCCCTGAGCACGCATCTGTCGTAATTCGTACTTCATACTGAGAAACATGCCTTTTAAGTTAGTATCCATGACATGATCATATTCTTCAACCGATAGATCGGCGGTATCGGTGACTGGACTTTGAATCCCAGCATCGTTATAAGCATAGTCGAGGTGCCCAAACTGAGCAACTGCGAATTTCACCATTCCGGCGACGTCTTTGGGATCAGCGACGTTACACTTGAATGAAACGGCTGAGTAGCCATGATCGACTAGCTGTTGGGCTTCGTCTTTAGGTTCATGATGGCCAGCTAAAATGACGTGAGCACCTGCTTTGGCGAATAGAGTGGCAGCACTCAGGCCGATTCCCGTGCGTGCACCTGTAACAATAACGACTTTATCTGTAAAATTGAACATGACTTTCTCTCCTTAATTAATCTTCTTCAAACTGCATTTTAATATTTCTTGATGAACGGAATTGTTTCAAATCGCCAGCATTAATGTGACCAATTTTTTGAAGGTTACTAATCACTTCGCCAGTTTGCTCATAAAAAATCACTAAGCTGTGTCGCGGTGTCCAGTAGGCGATATCACCAACTGCATAGCCAGTAGTGTGTGCCTCGTTAGCAGGGAGTGCCTGCTGAAAACGATACGTCAATTCACGGTTATAAAGGTTGAGCATCGGCAGTGTTAGTGGTAGTTGTGAAAGTAACGCTGCGGTGGTGGCATTTTCTTCCAAATTTGCTGTGAAGTGGCGGTCGTTGGCTGTTATCTTCATTTTCTTCATTATCTAGTACCTCCTAAGCCAATGCGTTATATTCGTCATTACTAACGGGTGATAGCCATTCTGGTGTGCCTGCAGTGATGGCAATGTGACTGAACCAACTATCTTTAGTAGCACCGTGCCAGTGTTTGATACCGTCATGGGTGCTCACCACATCACCAGGATGTAATCGCTGTGCCGGTTGCCCGGCTTCTTGGTACCAGCCTTCGCCACCAGTGACTAATAAGATTTGATAGCCATTGTGATGGATATGCCAGTTGTTACGGGCTCCGGGTTCAAAGCTGACGTTGCTGACAGTTACGTTGACTTGCTCGTCTTTCACTAGAGCGTTGTGGTAACTTTTACCGGTAAAGTATTGTTGAAAAGCAACGTTTAAATCTCCCATTGCAAAAATGCCGTGTTGGACGCTATTTTCATTATTGTTCATTGTTAAAAACACCTTTCATTTAAAATTAATTGTGGGCTAAAATTTGAAGCTCGGCTTTTGTTAGTACGTTTCCCACTAGTTGTTCACGGAAGTCGTTGTAATAGAAGCGGTTATTCAACGGCAAGTTGTGCTTGAGTGCAAATACGGATAGTGTATATCGATGAGGCTGATCAGGTGGATTCGGTCCGGCATAGTGATCGGCGAAATACGAATCGTTTAACTGATAAAAGCGTGACATCCATGAGTTTTGACCTTGGGGGCCCTCAAAATTACGACTGAAATCGGCTGGGATTTCTGCCATGACAGGAATATTGGTCGCGAGCCAGTGAATGAACGGAAAACCCGTTCGTGGGACGGCGTCGTAATCAATGAGCGAAATAGCAAACGCAGTCGTTATTGCAGGAATTGATTTGATTTCAATTGGAAACGATAGAATCGGTTGGCCTGAGTGTTTGACGTTCGCGTTACTGGTATAGATTCGTGGTAAAAAGCCATCGTCTAAATCAACTTTAATTTGCATTAAACCGACCTCCTAGTAAAAACCAGGTTTGTTCCAAGCAGTATTGGGTTCAGCGACGCCAATGCTACTTCGCTGATATAATTGGGGATTGTGAATAATTTCAGTAATCAGGTCAGCAACGGCCTGGCGTGTCACCTGCGTATCTTTGAATGGCATCCCCTGAGGAATGACCTTGTAGTCCGTATGCTGGTCATTATTATATAGCCAGGCCATTCTTAAAAATGTATAGTTTAGTCCACTATTATCAATCACGGCAGCAGCTCGCTTGATTTCAGTATAATCACCCATCATTTGGGCATTCCAAATACCAAATTTACCAGCGACTTCATCGTAAATGCCTAAACCACCTGCGACAATTAGGCGCTCGACACCATTTTGCTTCATCGCATCGACAACATTTTGATTGGCGGTGGTGAAATGCCCCGTTGCCAAGTAAACGATATCTTGACCCGCGATTGCCGCCGTAAGATCAGCGGAATTATTCCAATTGCCGTTCGTGAGAGTAACCTGCGATTGGGCGGCGTACTGATGAAGCCGTCGAGTAGCTTGACGAGCAAATAGTGTGAGTTCAACATCGTTTTTTGCAAGTAGGCGTGGAATTAAATATTTTGAAATGTTACTGGTAGCACCTAATAAAATAACTTTTTTCATTGTAAGAACCTCTCTTTTAAAAAATAAGACTTAATAAAGTTGCTACGCCCAAACTAAGTACGAGGAAGATGAGGCAAAATTGCCAATTCCAACGTACCGAGACAGTTGCTGAGCTGACATGTAACAGGGTCGCGACAATCATGACGATACCTGCAAACGGTGATAACATGTATGCAACGACGCTTCCGATATTCAGGCTCAATGCGATTAATAGTGGTGAAAGGGCAATGTGCATGGTCATAATAATCTTGCCAATTAGTGCTACTGATGCTAGTGGGTGAATGCCAATTAGGGAAACCAATACGACAATAATGGGAATTAAAACGACCAATAACCAGCCAAGGTGAGCAAAGCTTGGTGCTAACGCGTGGGTTAGTTCGCTACTGATAGTGGAATGTTGAAAACCGTACGTGAACGTGCCGATTCCAACAAAGAACGGCGCAAGCGCTGCACCGCTTGCAATTCCGTGTTGCCAATAATCAAGGCTAGCTTTTTTTAGTGCAAATTTGAAGGCTGTTTGGCCCGTAGTCGGCTTGAGCCCTAATGCCGTGACCCAAATCAGGACAATTAGTAAACCGGAAAGTGTAACAGCGTTCATTGAACTTACGACTTTGCTTTCCATTAAAACAAAGCTGAGTATTAGTAGGGCAATAACGGCCGCCACTAAACTGACAAGTGATGCGTGTTCGGTAAAACGAGTCTGCTGCTTAGTATTGGTTGTCACGGGCTGAATTCGCATATACGGTTGGTTATGTTCCATCAAATACGCTAGCAATAATCCTAACAGGCCTAAAATCAGGCATGGTATGAATAATTGGGTCCACCCGACTTTAGTAACGGTACTGATTAGAAAGATTGTTGCTGCTCCAGGTGCCCATAATGTGCCGAGCGTAAATCCACGGGTTACGGCTGTTGCCGAAAAACGGGTGGCGTCTTTGACTTGGCGCTTGATACTGTCGCCTAGAATTGATAGGACAATGGCAACGGTCCCCATGGAGAGAATACTTGATAGTAGGTGCGTGACAATCATGACAAAGGTGAAGGTTTGTTTGGGGCCACGAATGTGCTTTTGCATGAATGCTTCGACAGTAGCTTGGTAGTTGCCAATGGTGACAGGGATTAAGAAAAGTTGCATAACAACTAGTAACACCACGATATCGGCCATTGAAGTGATTGCCATGGCTAGACCGTTGATTGATAAACCCGTAGTACTTAGCAGTCCCAACCCAGCAATGAAAAAGATCAATGTCGCGACTTGAAAAGAGCGGCTTAAGCTTTGAATTCCGAGAATTGAGACCCCGATTGCAAGCACGGCATTTAATAGTGTCAAGTTGACGGGGACAATTAAGCTTAGTAACTGAATGATTATTAGGCTTAAAACTAGACTGTGATAAATCGTCGCTTTATTGATAGACCGTTCCATTCATGAATCGCTTCTTTCTAATATTGATCGTGGATTGTCGTCATCGATTAGCCTTGCTTTGTCGGGTAAATGGTAAATTCATTGACGTTGACGTCATCTGGTTGTGCAACTGCGAAGTCAACGACACGGGCCACTGCATCTGGGGTGATACCGACGGATGCATATAATTTATTCATACCTTGCTTAGCATTGGTATCGGTAATGGTGTGCAATAATTCAGTGTTGATAGCTGCCGGATAGAGGCTGGTGGTCCGAATATTGGTGTGTTCTTGAGCACTTTCCATGCGGATTACTTCCATTAAGTTGCGTACTGCAAATTTAGTTGCACCATAGATGCCGGAACCAGCGAAACTCTTAAGCCCAGCTACTGAAGATGTCGTAATGATTTGACCATACTTTTGATTGGTGAAATCAGGCATTACTGCGGCGACACCGTTCAAAACACCTTTTAAGTTCACATCGATCATGGCATTCCATTCATCAGTTTTTAGTGCACTGATTGGTGAAGTCGGCATGATACCGGCATTATTGAAAATGACATCAATACCGCCAAATTCTCGCTTGGCTAAAGCAACTAACGCTGTTAAGTCTTCAGGCTTAGTCACGTCCGTTACGCGGTAAGTGGCTTGCCCACCTTGTTGCTGGATTTTATTGGCTAATTTCTGTAGGCGTTGTTCACGCCGTGCACCTAAAACAACTTTGGCACCATGGCTGGCTAACAATTTGGCACTGGCTTCGCCAATACCCGATGAGGCTCCTGTAATAACGATAACTTTGTTTTTTACTGACATATTTGTTCCCTCCTGATTAATTTTTTTGTTTATTTAAAATGTGATGGTAATTTAAGACGTCCATTGTGGAAAAATCATGACCGGAAAGCTGGATTTTTTCACCATAGGGTGATAGTGAAATTTGATTGTGCCCAATAACTTTCCAAGTACCGGAATAAATATTAGTAACGTGATGTTGGTTCTCCTTCCACTTGTGATCCGCAGTGAAAGTGATTTGTTGGTGAATATCTTTGTTGTGGTGATTGATCCAAACACCAACGACATCCGCTTCGGTCAGATGCGAGTTGTCCGAATGGGTAACGCTTGTCTGTTGCTTGGTTGCTTGGTTAGACTTGTTGGTGGTTGGTGAGTGTTGCTGAACTGCATAGACGATGACGACAAGTGCAGCGACGGTAACAATAATTTGAAAAATAGTTTGCATAAACTTTTTGTTCAATTAATCATCTCGTTTCTGATGTGCTGTGCCTCAACTACAATGACTAGTATAGCCAGCAACGTGCCTCCTGAGAAGAATCCGTTAGTTAGCTTAGTATTAACTTTTAGTTTATACTAGAAGGTTAGGAGGTGACCGTTGTGGATTTTAATCAATTACAGACGTTTTTACGAGTTAGTGAGTATGGTAGTTTTACGAAGGCGGGGGAACAGAGTTTTATATCGGGTACTGCGGTAATGAAACAGATCAACCGGCTGGAAGCGGAGCTTAACCTAAAACTATTCGTCCGAACTGCGACCGGGGTCCAACTCACACCACAGGGTAAGAAGTTCCAACCGTATGTGCAACAGTTGCTCGATTTACTAAACACGGCCATTGAAGAGACGCGACGGGTCCGTTCAGACGATAAGCAACTGATTTTGTTGGGAACTTCCTTACTACATCCTGCTGATGTCTTCATGTCATTATGGAAAGAACTGGCACCAAAAATGCCTAAATTTCAGATTAGATTAGTTCAATTGCAGGAAGACTTGAATTCGAGAAATCGTGAGTATGCGATGCTTGGTCGGAGTAGTGATTTAATCGTTGGGACGTTCGATAGCACAACTTTGAAGCAGTCCTTTAGTGCGATACAGTTGGGAGCGTATCACTTTGGAATTGCTGTCCGTAGTGATAATCCATTAGCCCAGTTGGATGAAATCACGTACAGTGACCTTGCGCATCGTAAAGTTCTGATGGTGTCAACGGGAATTAGTGAGAAAAATGATCTGGTTCGGAGTGAAATGTTGGCGGCAGAACCTAGTATTCAGCCAATTGATACTAGCGGGCGTTATGACATCAATACGTTTAATGAGACCGTTGAGGAGAATATCGCAATGATTTCGCTTACGCCGTGGAAAAGAATTCATCCGAATTTAGTTACAGTACCGCTGAAAACGTCCGTGACAGTACCGTATGGCCTATTAAGCACCAAGTTCCCGGGTAAGAAGACGGCAGATTTTCTACATGAATTTACGAAGTTGGTCCCGACTGAAACGCAGAGCCACTCATAAAATGACATTAAAAAGGCAACTGTTCGTGGTCACGGTACGTGCTGGTGGACGGGTGCCTTTTTGGGGCTTAAGTCTAATTTGAAGTGTGCAATTATTTGTTAACGGATACTGGCATTCAACCTGATTTTAATTTATAATTAGTTAAAAGAACATATGTTCTTTTAACGACAAATTATTGAGTCAGGTTTCATCCAAAAGTGAGTGTCATGGGGGCGAGCGACATGCGGCTATCGTTAAAATTCGATCAGCAGCATGAGATTTACTTTGGATTACCAGTAAAATGTTAAGGTGAACAACGACTGCGATTGTGCCGATTAATTGGAAGGGAGTCATTATATTGATGGAACAGCGAACATACATGGCAATTGATTTAAAATCATTCTATGCCTCAGTCGAATGCGTTGCTCATCAACTCGACCCATTGAATGCCAATTTGGTTGTCGCTGATACGAGTCGCACTGATAAGACGATTTGTTTGGCGGTTTCGCCAGCACTAAAGCAATTTGGTGTTCCAGGGCGGCCCCGGTTATTTCAAGTTGAACAACGGGTCGCAACTTTAAATCGCGCCCGTGGTCGCCAGACTTCCTATCAGGCGGTTCGGCGGCATCGCTCAATTTATCGTGATCAGCTCCTCAAGCATGCTAATTTGGGTATCGATTATCGGGTCGTTCCCCCACGAATGAGTTATTACATGCAGAAGAGTGCTGCGATTTATGATATCTATTTGCGCTTCATTAAGCCAGAACACATTCACGTGTACTCGATTGATGAAGTCTTCATGGACGTCACAGACTACTTAAGTACTTTTCAGGTTTCACCACACGCACTGGCAAAGACGATGATTCACGAGATTCAGGCCGAGACTGGGATTACGGCGACGGCTGGGATTGGTGCTAATCTTTACTTAGCTAAGGTGGCGATGGATATTGTTGCCAAGAAGATTCCCGCTGACACTGACGGTGTTCGGATTGCACAGATGGATGAGCAGCAATATCGGCAATACTTATGGGCGCACGAGCCGTTGACTGATTTTTGGCGAGTCGGTCATGGCTATGCTAAGCGGTTGGCAGCCCTGGGGCTCAATACGATGGGTGACATTGCGCGCTGTTCACTAGGAACCTTGTCGGATTCTCATAATGAAGAACAATTATATCGTGAGTTTGGTAAAAACGCGGAACTGTTAATTGATCATGCGTGGGGCGATGAGTCGGCAACAATTGCTGACATCAAAAATTACCATGCTAGCGAACATGGTATATATGCCAGTCAAGTGTTGATGCGACCGTATACTTATACTGAAGGGCAGGCCGTGTTACGCGGCATGGTGAATAATTTGACACTCGAACTGGTTGCTCGCCACGTGGTGACAGATCAGTTGGGAATTCGTATTGATTACGATGCTAATGCTTCGTCAGTTGGCACGCATTATCAGGGTGCGGTCACCGAAGACTACTATGGGCGACAAGTACCAAAGCCCGCCCATACCACGGTGACATTAGCGCAGGCGAGTGCTTCACAACACGAGCTAGGGGCTGCGTATCAACAGCTTTATCAACAAGTCGTTAATCGTCAATTGATGGTTCGACGTGTGACCGTTATGGCGAACCATTTGGTCGACGAACAGCAGGTTAGGCGCCAACCTCGGTATCAACAAACTAACTTATTTGAAAATCCAGAAGTGGCCCAAGCGCAAGAACGAGACGCACAACGCAAACGTGAACGCGATGGGCAATTGCAACGCGCTATTTTGAAATTACAACGTCGTTCCGGGAATAAGAATGTCGTCATTCGCTTGGCAGATCTAAAACCGAGTTCAACTACGATTGAACGTAATGAGCAGATTGGGGGACATCGTGCCTAATGACAAAAGAAGCCAGTACTACTGCGTTATTTAATGATACGAGTCGCTATGCGGATATTTTAGAGTGCTCGCGACCTACTTCAAGGCATTTACCAATGCCCCAAGCAGACCGTGCTGCCCAATTTGCGCCGTTCGCGGCGTTGACTGGTTATCATGACTTGATTGAAAAACACGCTGCAATCTATGCCCATAAACACTATCCAAATGCTCAGGATAAACGAGCTGTGGCGACCCAGTTGAAACAGATTGCAGCGTTACCAAAACTACCATTGCTCAACGTCGATTATTTTAACGATACCGTTGGCTATTATCAGACGGCAACCAGCCAGTTGGTGAAGCTCGATTGGCATCAAGCCCGGATTTATCTAACGGCACCAGCAAGTATTGCGATGGCCAATATCCGTAGCGTTTCTGTAGCGAATTAATCTTAATTAAGGACGGTTCCAATGACTAAAATTAGTCGTTAGAACCGTCCTTTTAAGATTAATGATTATTTTATTTCGCGGTGATTTGCATTCGTCCGTGCTTTTTAGAATGATATAGATTGGCGTCGACGCGCTGATAAAAGGCCGTTGGTGATTGGTCATCAGCTGCTAATTCTGATAGGCCAATCGAGATCGACAGTTGGATTTGATGATCATTAACTGGTACAGCGATATGATTGATGGCCGCAAATAGTTGTTCAGCGACCGCAAGTGCTTCGGTTAAATCATAGTTGGGGAAGATAACGTTAAATTCCTCGCCACCGGTTCGATATAGTGAGATTTGCGGATTATTAGCATGAAAGACAATCGTAGCTACTTGGGCGACGTGCTGAAGAATTTTGTCGCCAGCCAAGTGACCATAAGTGTCGTTGACTTGTTTGAAGTGGTCGATGTCAAACATCAGCATGGTCAATTGTGAGCCGTTTTTCCGACTGCTTGTAACCTGATAATTAATGGCTGTTTTGTAAGCTGCAAAATTTTCGATTTTGGTCAGAGCGTCGTGATTAGCGAATGCGACCAGATTCTGTTTGAGGTGTGCATTGGCTGACAACATGCTGGCGTAGATATAGAGCAAGGAAGCAAAGACGAGTAGGTAGGTCCATTCTTGCCAATAAGTTGCCCATGATAAGTTGAACTTAAGCTTCATGAACCACCAGAGAACGGCCCCAAAACCAGCACAAGTGACTAAATAAAGTGTGACTTGTCCCTGTTTCGTTTGGAGTGGGACGTGTTTACGCAATCGGCCGAGCGCCGTAAAGAAGAGGATCAGTGTGACGGCGTGCCCCCACGACTCCCAGTAATACAAGGAGTGATTGAAGCCCATAAAGATAAAGACAAGCGGGTACAAGTAGTAATAGCGGACACGTACATTGAGAAAGTAGCCACAAAAAGTTAGCCCGATGAGCTGGAAATTCATGAAAATCCAGGCGTCGTTCTGGCCCACAACGGCAGTTTGCATCCCAAAGACAAATAACATCATGTAGATTAAGCCGTACCAGTCGGTAATAAGCGATTGGTCAACCCGCCAATGATGAGTATTGAAGAAGTTGATAATCCAATTTTGTGATACCCAAAAAAGGGTCAGCACGCCTAGGATGAAAAAAACACTTGTAATAAATGGAGTTATCTCCCAATGTGACCAAGTCATACGCAAACACCTTTCAAATCGCAAAAACTGCGTTGGTTCGAATTAAATGACGCCGGTATAAGTATATCCCTTTAACTGCTAAATAGCGACTGTGATTATGGACTTTAATTGGCTTTTTAGCCGTTATTATCAGGGAAAATCAGCGGGCCTCGCGCTAGATACGCCGAACGGCAATTAAAGCAGCGCAACAAGCCTGGGTTAAGGCTTAAAATGCCCGAGTTGGTGCGGTGAGCGTGGGGGCAGCATCGTTGACGAAGGCCGGGGAGTCGTCGTAATAATGCCCAGTTGGTCGGGACGTGCCGTAATAAAACCGGTGTTTACCAGCCAAGCATTAATCGTTACCGGACCGACAAATTTAAAACCAACTTGTTGTAAGTGCTGTGCGATGCGATCGCCAGTAATTGTTGTGCGTGGGAGTTCATCATAATACTGGGGCTGGATAATTAATTGTTGATGGCCCAATTGTTGCCAGAGATAGTCTTTAAAAGACTGTGTGGTCCGAATTTGTTGAATCAGGCGAGCGTTGTGAATCACGGCTTCGATTTTACGACGGTTTCGTATGATGGCCGAATTGCTGAGGAGACCGGTGATTTGTTCTGGGCGATACGCTGCCACCACCTCAATTTGCCAGGCGTCAAATGCTGCGCTGAATGCTGAGCGTTTATTGAACACGACGGCCCAGTTGAGACCAGCGGCAAAACCGCCAAGACTCAGAAACTCAAATAATTGTTCATCGCGCTGAACCGGGATACCCCATTCGTGTTCAAAGTAATACCGGTAGCCGGCATCGTACGGATAGTAACGATTGAATAGTGGATCATCATCAAACCAGTTGGTAATCATTAAACAAGCCTCATTTCCAAATCAATTAGTAGACACTAACTAAATACGGTAAATGGGTCGGAAAACACGTGGATAAAAAAAACTTTTCCAATCCTCCTGAGAATGGAAAAGTTAACTTAAAGCGTGTTCAACGATGATCTTTGATTACAAGGTTAGTTGGCATGTGGCGAACGGTTTTCGTCGCGTGGTCACGCTTGATCTGAGCTAGAATGGTCCTCATACTGACTGTGGCAGTCAGATCTTTTTTAAAAGTATGAACACCAAAGCTGTCATAAGTGACATGGTCATTTTTGAGTGTGAACCAGTTCGGCTGGAGTTGCTTGGCATCTGCCTTAATGTGTTTATCAGACCAAACCAGATACTTAGTTTGCCCCTGGTCAGTGTAAATTTCGACCTGCCAACCCAAGCTGAAATCACTAACTTCTTGCCAACGCTGAATCTTTAAGTGCTTGATTGCGTAATAAATAATGCAGCTGTATTTTAAAGCAGGCTGTTTAGCAATGGTCGTTTCGGTAATCGGTTGTGGTTGTTGGATAACGCGTGATTTGTGAACCGTAGTTGTGGTGGCTCGCGGGGTGCGGTGTAGGGTGCTGAGACCAACAATGGTACCGATAATAAGAACAGTGATAATCGGAATCAGAATTTTTTTCATAAGAAACTCCTAACGAATAAAATTGTAAAACGTAAATATTACTATTTACAAGAATGGCATTTATTGCTATTCTTTAAAACGTAATGATTACTATTTAAAAAGGGAGTGGCAATTGTGAAACGTTTGTGGCTATTACTAGGTGGACTTGTTATTGGTGGGGGCTTGTTAACGGGCTGTCAGTCTAAGTCAACGACTGCTGAATCGCATAAGGTCAACATTGTTGCGACGACGAATTTTTATGGTAGTGTGGCAAAAGCTGTCGGTGGCAAGCACGTCAGCGTGACGTCAATTATCAACAAACCGTCCGTTGATCCCCATGATTTTGAGCCAACACCAACCGTGGCTAAGACGGTTGGTCAGGCTGATCTCGTCATCGCTAATGGCATCGGCTATGATGGCTGGATGAACAAGGTCGTGCACTCGACGCAACGAGCCAAATTGATTCGGGTCGGCGAGGACGTGATGCATCGCAAGGAAGGGGCTAACGAGCATCTCTGGTATGACAGTGCAACGATGCCCGCCACCGCGAACTATCTCGCTAATCAGTTAGCTAAAAAGCAACCCCAGTATCGCACGTATTTTAAGGCCAACGCCCGCAAGTACATCGCCACGCTTAAACCGATTCAACAGGAACAGGCCAAGTTACGAGCGAAGGCTAACAAGTTAAAGAATCGGCAAGTGTTAGTCAGTGAGCCCGTCTTTGATTACGCATTGACCAGTTTAGGGTTTAAGGTTGCTAATCAAGACTTTGAAAATGCGATTGAGAAGGGCACTGACCCAGCACCGCAAGTTATCCACAAGATGCAGCAGGCATTAAAGAGTCGGCAAGTCGCCTTCTTTGTGAATAACAGCCAAGTTAGTGATAAATTAGTGACTAACATGGTGTCATTAGCCAAGAAGAATCAGGTGCCAGTGTTGAATGTGACTGAAACCATGCCAGCTAAGTTGACTTATCAACAGTGGATGTTGGCACAGTATCGCCAGCTCAACCAGTTATTGTCCGATTAAGGGACGGACCTGCAAGGCGACGACGCCCGATTGCGCAACTTGGACGGGGGAATACAACGTTAGCATTTCTTGAACCATCTGTGTTACCGGCGTTCCCGGGGCACTGCCGACTTGAACGGCGGTGTATTCGCTCAGTAAGGATTCAAAACTAGCGAAACGCGTGATGTCGATGAGCTGAGTGGTGAGCTGCTGGCCAGTCGTCAGATCGATGAAATTTACAATGTCACCGACTTGTAAGGCTTGGCGTTTTGCATCGTTTAAACGGATTTCAATTGTTTTGAGCCCCGATTTTATTAACAGCCATTGTGGATGAATCAATTGCATGGTGGTCATTGAACGTCCTCCTAATCAGTTTAGTCTTAATTATAGTGGATAACTAACGAAATAGGGGCCTAAATAATGGCAATGATGTGCCTGAACACCGGATATTAGTGGTAGGTAGCTGGCGCCTGTCTATAATTAGGTTAACAATACAAGGGGGATGGCACAATTGGCAAAACGAACAGCGATTCCAGTTAGATTACAAATCGTTGGCACGATGAGCGCGTTAATCATCATGTATGCGTGGGGCCGCTCACTAATCGGCCAGCCGTTGCAATTGGGCAATCAACAGTTTACTTGGTTAGGGTTGGTTTACTTGACCGGCGCTTTTCTATTCTTGTTAGTGGCCCCATGGCTGACCAATCGCTTAGCGTTGACGCCGTTTGACTTCATAGCGATGACGGATCATCTGGCAATGGGGTGGTTGGGGTATCTTATCCTAATTTTAGTCGTTCCGATATGGTTTCAGCCGGCCAATTCCGGGCTTACACTCGGCGTGCTTTCCAGTGTGGTTGGTGGAATTTGTATGGATGTTCCACAGAATGTGACCTGGGGTATCCGGGTACCCTGGACGTACAACTCGCCAGTGATCTGGAAGAAAGTCAACTGGCTGACCGGACTATTGTTATTAATCGCCAGTTACGGCATGGTTGGCATCGGCTGGGTATGGCCCACACTGTTCCCAATCTATCAAGTGAGTGCCATTGTGGGAATTATCGTGATTGCGTTGGGCTATGCGCACCATTTGGCCCACTTGACGTAAGTTGTGTTGGTGATTATTAACACGGCAAATTGATATACGCGGATCATAATTAGGGGTCGCGAGTGGCACAAGTCACGTTAATCGTGGTTAGTTGAAGCGTTGTTAACAATCGTTGAACGGCAAAAAAGGCTGGAAAATTCCAGCCTTTTTTAGTGTCTTTTTAATAGAGGGCCCAGGCTTGCATGCCTTGTGCGTGGTACAAGTTAACTGCGGCGTCGATTTGTTGTTGAACGGAACCACCACTAATATGGATGTTTTGGAATAAACCGTATGCACCGCTTGCGCCGTTAACGACGTGTGGCTGCCAGTTAGATTCACGATTGATGATGTGATTCCAAGTTCCGGCGTCAACACCAGTCCGTGCTTGCATTTGACCGAGCACGTAACTTTGTAGGTTATCACCCGAATAGCTTTCAGTTGCCGGGGTAGTTGCTGGTGCCGAAGCAACCGTCTCGTTAGTTTGTGCTGGTGTTGTTTGAGTCGTAGTTGCGGCCTGTGTTTCAGCTGGCTGGCTGGGTTGGTGTGGTGACCGGTGCCTGCTGAACTGGCGCTGAAACGACCGGTGTCGCTGGTGCTTGACTAGTAAGGTCCTGGGCGTTCACCCCTGGAATCCGTAATTGTTGGCCTGGTAAAATTAAATGGCCGTGAATGTTGTTGGCTGTTTCGATTGATTCGATCGTCGTCTTATATTCTTGTGAAATTGCCCAGACACAGTCACCCTTCTTAACGGTGTAAGTTGCGTCGGCGTGTGCAGAAACAGTTCCGGCCAATAGTAGGCCAACCGTTGCAGCGGATGTTGTTAAGATTGTGGTTAATAATTTTTTCAAGTTATACTCTCCCATTTTTTGTAAGCAATCAGCGTGTCGTACAATTGTTGATCAACAAAAATTAGTATAGCGGCGACTTATTACTCGCATGTGTCGCTAATTTTAAGAAGCGATTGCGAGATTCTGAGAAAATTATGGGGAGTAAATATTTTACTGAATAGTTGAAGACTATCGTGACGGGACGTATCGGTGACAATATATCGGCTACTAATATAAAAAATATGACAGAAATAGCAATATAATAATTACTGAAATTACCGATAGTTGAGCCAGTTAGCAAAAATAGCGGCAATTACAATGTTTAACGTGACATTCCCAATATTAAATAGTTAATACCGGTATTGTTCTTATAAGTTTAAAAGGATGTTGATTATAGAAAGTAATTTAACGCAACAAAAAAAGTCGGGGAGGAATCCCGACTTTGTCTTAATAGTTTTAGATTAAAGGGCCCAAGCAGCCATACCTTGTGCTTCATATAGAGCAACGGCAGCGTTAACTTGTTCTTCAACAGAACCACTGCTGATGTGCATGTTCTGGAATAACCCGTAGGCACCACTAGAACTGTTGCGGACGTATGGTTGCCAGTTGGATTCACGCGTAATGATCGTGTTCCAAGTCGAAGCTGAGACACCAGTCCGTGATTGCATCTGACTTAAAACGTAACTCTTCAAATTGCTACCGGTGTAGCTTGAAGTCGTGGAGTCAGTTGAACTCGTTGAAGTGGTCGTTGCGGTTGTGTTGCTAGTTGAACTAGAACTAGTCGTTGAAGCACTTGAACTCGTTGTGTTTGAAGTCGTTGACGAGGTGTTGTTATCAGAACTGGTTGAACTCGTCTTAATAGATAGTTTTTGACCAGGTAAGATGTAGTGACCCTTGATGTTATTAGTCGTTTCAACATGATTAATAGTTGTGTTGAATTTTTGTGCGATGGCCCAAACGGAATCACCGCTCTTAACGGTGTAAGTTGAGTCGGCGTTAGCATTGAGGACACCGGCGAATAATAAACCAGCGGCTGCAGCTGAGGTAGTTACGATTGTACTTACAAGTTTTTTCAAATTAGACACTCCTATAAATTTTGTGATTATCGATTAAATAAGTTACTGACAAAAATCTTAACTGCGATGTCATTCGCAATCAACAGAACCCAGTCTAACGCCTCCGTGTTACTTGTTAGTGTCGCGAGTTTTAAGAACGCAATGCAAAGATTACAAGAATACGGACTTTTGTAATCTTCGTAACCGAACTGTGACTTTGAAAAAGGCTGGTTAAATCGGTTGATAGGGGACAGTGACAAGCTAAGTTAACCAAGTTGAGGCTTACCTAAAATTAACATTATGACGTGAAATCACCCAAAATTCAGCCATAAAAAAAGCCGATTATTTTAGTATAATCGGCTTTTAGTGCTTGAAAATGGCGTCAAACACGGCTATTTAACAGTTTATTCCGTCACTGGAAATGGATCTGCTAAACCGAGGGCTTGTTTTTCAGACTTCGCTTGAGCAATTTCCTCTTGCACTAATTCACGCGCGTGCGGATCACTATATAGGTTTAATTTGTAATCCACTTCCTTCAGATTTTTCATGATTTGGGCTTGCTGAGCAAGAATGGCATTGCGGTGAGTCGTCAGCAGCTCTCGTCGTTGTGCAATCGATTGGGGACCTGCCATGACATAACTGATATATTGGCGAATAGCACTGATTGCCATACCGGTATTTTTGAGGCAAATAATCGTATGTAATAGATGAAGATCGCCGTCTGTAAATGCTCGGTAGCCGGATTCATTGCGACTGACAAAGGGAAGTAAGCCTTGTTTATCATAAAAACGCAAGGTGTACGCACTTAGTCCGACCTTATCAGCGACTTCTTTAATCGTATAGGTCAAAAAGATTCCTCCTAACACTTGCCTTAGAGTATTGTCTAAGGTTTATATTAGCTATATTAACAAGCCATGATGAAAAAAACAACCAATATTCCGGGGGAATTAAACATGAATAAATCATTAGTATTAGTCACTGGCGGTAATGGCTTCTTAGCCAGTCATATCATTAAACAACTATTAACAGCGGGCTATCCGGTTCGGGCAACGTTACGGTCGTTAGATAAAGCAGCTGGTGTGAAGCAGACGCTAGCGGGTACACCTAACTTAGATCGATTGACATTTGTTGCTCTGGATCTGACACAGGATCAGGGTTGGGCCGAAGCAATGCGTGACGTGACGTATGTGATGAGTGTTGCGGCACCAGTATTTGTTAATCAAGGTCAGGCTTCTGATGAGGTCACTAGTGCGGCCAAGGTCGGCACGATCCGTGTTCTAAAGGCAGCGACGGCGGCCGGTGTTAAGCGGGTCGTCATGACTGCCAACCTTGGTGCCGTTGGCTTCAGTCGTTTGGATCATGATCATCCCGTCACTGAAGTGGACTGGACCCGCGAAGACCAACCGGGGCTTTCGTTGTATGAAAAGTCGAAGTTGGTTGCTGAAGAGGCTGGCTGGGCGTATTGCAAGGCGCATGCTGATAGTCCAGAATTCACGACGGTTAATGCCGGTGCCATGCTTGGGCCATCGCTTAATGGGCACGTCACGGGTAGTTATAATCTAGTTAGTCGGATATTAACTGGGCAGATGATGCCAAACCTTAAAGTCAATGTCATCGACGTTCGCGATGTCGCTGACTTAGAGGTTCGGGCGATGACGGCGCCTGCAGCGGCCAATCAGCGTTTTCTAGCAGTGGCCGCCACACCAATCTCGATGCGGGACCTCAAAACATTGATTCAAGAACAACGGCCGCAGTTGGCTGCAGGCCTGACGAAACATTTGATTCCAGACTGGTTTGTGCGGGGGTTAGCCCCATTTAGTGGGCAATTACGCGAGTCTAGTTTGATGATCCGCATCAATCACGAGGTCAGTACCCAAAAAGCCCAGCAATTGTTAGGGTGGCAAGCGCGCTCAGCTGATACTGCGGTATTAGCCGCTGTCGATACACTGGTTAAGAATGGTTTGAATAAATAGGACGATCAAAACGGTCTAGCAGTAGTATTTACTGCCAGGCCGCTTTTTGTAGCTACTTTAGTGGCAACCGGACTTAGTTATTTTAACAAAAGTATATATTTTTAAAGTAAAAGTATTGATTTTGAAATAGAAATAGGATAGTATTATTTCACGAGGAAAGCGTTTTCCAAAATAAATGACACAGAGGAGGAGTTTGATGGATAAGGAGCGACAGATGCCCAAGGATTTTTTCTGGGGTAATTCAGTGTCAAGTATGCAAACTGAGGGTGCTTGGGATGAAGACGGTAAGGGCCGTTCAGTTTATGATGTTCGTCCTGCGACAGCAACCACTTCGGATTGGCATGATGCCATTGATGAATATCATCGTTACGAGGAAGATCTTGATTTGATGAAGGACTTACATTTGAATATGTATCGAATTCAGATTTCATGGTCACGAGTAGTTCCAGATGGTGATGGTGAGTTTAATGCCGCTGGAATTGCGTTTTATGATCGGCTGGTTGATGCGATGCTGGCACGGGGGATTACACCGATGATTTGCCTGTATCACTTTGATATGCCGTTAGCCTTAGCTGAAAATGAAAACGGGTTCATGTCGCGCCACACCGTTGATGCGTTCGTCCGTTTTGGTGAAAAGATGATTGCCCATTTTGCTGACCGGGTTAAATATTGGATCGTGTTCAATGAACATAATTTATACTTTACCGACGAAGTCTTCAACATTTCAGGGTACACCAAGGGTGATCAAAGTGTTAACGACTTATACCGGATTTTCCACCATACTATGTTAGCGCACGCGCGCCTAGATGACTTTGTTCATCAGAACTACGATGACGTGAAGATTGGTGGTATGTTAGCTTACACCCCGGTTTATCCAGAAACAGCTAAGCCAATTGATATTATGGCGGCTCGTAAGAGTGACGAATTTTTGAACAACAACTTGAATGACGCTTACGTGCACGGGCACTATTCACCAGAAGTCCTGCGTTACGTTGAACAACAGGGCATCGATTATGATTTGCAACCAGGTGATGAAGCAATCATTGGCAAAATGAAAGCGGATTTTTTGGCCTTTAGTTATTATCGTTCAACGGTTATCAACGGGGATAAAATACCCGTTGATGCCGTTCCGAATCGTTATCTCAATTATTCATTTGAGGCCAACCGTTTTTTACAAGCTAATGAATGGGGCTGGGCGATTGATCCACTCGGTTTCCGCAACTTGATTACCAAGTTGTATGACCAGTACGAAGTACCCGTGTTCCCGATTGAAAATGGGATTGGGTTACGCGAGCACTGGGATGGCCAGCATATGATCGAAGATGATGAGCGGATTACTTATCATGAAGAACATATCAAGGCGATGAAAGATGCCATGTTGATCGACGGCGCTAAGGTACTAGGTTATCTCGGCTGGGGCTTGATTGATATTCCAAGTTCACACGCAGATATCGAAAAACGTTACGGAGTTGTTTACGTTAACCGGAGTAATCATGATCTAAAAGACTTAAAGCGGGTTCCCAAGAAGTCATATTATTGGCTGCAAGGGGTCCTAGCAAAAAATGGAGATGAATTGTAATGGAAAATAGTAGTAATGGTGCTGTTAGCAATTTCATTAACAACAAAGTTTTACCGCCAATAATGAAGTTCGTTAACACTAAACCAGTTAAAGCCTTACAAGACGGGATGGTCTACGCCTTACCATTTATTATCATTGGGTCCGTATTCTTGATCTTATCTAATATTCCAATTCCAGCTGTGGCTGCTGTTATTAAGGCCTCTGGTTGGGCAGCGTTCTTTAACCAGGCCTATACAGTAACGTTTGGGGTTCTCTCACTTTGGGCGGCCGTTGGGATTGCCTATGTGTATGTGCGTAACGAAGGGTATGAACCACTGCCCGCTGGGTTAACTTCCATGGCCGTATTCTTACTTTTGCAAACGCTTAACATTGCCAATCCATTAGTAGCTGCGATGGGTAAAGCCGGTACTGGGATTACCAATGCTGCTGGGAATGTCGTGATGTCAGGTAGCGCCGTTTCACAGAATATCGATAAATTACCAAAGGTCCTACAAAATTTTGTGCAAGCACCCGTTACTGGGGTTGTTAATATTACCTGGCTAGGTGGTCAGGGGATGATCGCTGCCATTATTGTCGGTATCTTAGTTGGTTGGGCTTACTCCGCTATGATTCGTAAAGGTTGGAAGATTACCCTACCAGAACAAGTACCAGCCAGTGTTGCCAACCAATTTACTGCCATGATTCCTGCCGGGGTCATCTTGATTGTTGCAATGTTAATCTTTGCGGCCTTCAGTGCTTTCGGTAATACTGACATGTTGCAATTTATTTACAAGGTTCTTCAAACACCGCTTCAAGGATTATCCGATTCACTCGGTGGTGCGCTGGTTATTGCGTTCTTAGTGCCATTCTTCTGGTTCTTTGGGGTCCATGGTGGGTTGATCATGGGTGCCATTACTAGTGGGTTACTGATTCCGAACACGTTCGACAATGCTTCATTATATAAAGCAGGTAAGTTGACCGTTGCCCAAGGTGCTCACATTGTAACTAATGAATTCTACAATAACTTCATTAACTTAACTGGTTCTGGGATTACGATCGGACTTGTTATCTTTACGTTGTTTGCTGCTAAGTCCGTGCAATTTAAGACGATTGGTAAAGTTGAATTTATTCCAGCATTATTCAACATTAACGAACCATTCTTGTTCGGGTTACCGATCGTGATGAACCCATTCTTGGCAATTCCATTCTTCTTGACACCAGTTATCGTGGCCTTATCCACTTATCTGGTCATCTACTTCGGCATTGTGCCACCATTGAATGGTTTCGCGGCACCGTGGACGACCCCAGCAATCATTTCTGGTTTCCTGATTGGTGGCTGGAAGATGGCTATCTGGCAAACAATTACGTTGGTCATGTCAACTGCAATTTACTTCCCATTCGCTAAGAAGTACGATGCTATCTTAACGAAGGAAGAAGGCGAAAAGGCCGCTGCGGAAGCTGCTGCTGGTAACGCTGAAATTGAAAAGATGTAATTATAGAAAGGAATTAAATAATTATGGCTGAAAAAATTATTATGTTGGCATGTTCTGCGGGAATGTCAACCTCACTATTAGTGTCTAAGATGGAAGCTGCGGCAAAGCAAGATGGTGTTGATTACAAGATCTTTGCCACCTCAGCGGCTGATATTGACCATCAACTGAGTCAAGATCCGCATCCCGATGTCTTGTTATTAGGACCACAAGTTCGCTACATGGCGAATGACGTGAAGAAGAAGACTGATAAGGCTGGGATTCCAATGGATATCATCAATATGTCCGACTATGGCATGATGAATGGTGAAAATGTCTTACAAGCAGCTGAAAAGTTACTCGGCGACAGATAATTAGGATTTAACCGGGGAAGTCAATGCAATCGTGAATCACCAACGTGTGCGGTGGTTGCTTTAACATGATTGGGACTTGTCCGAGTGATAATCAAACACTAACCAAATCCTAGATTGTTTTGGTGGTGGGCATCTCAGGATGTTATATATGTTACGATTCCTCACTGGCTAAGTGCTGGTGGGGAATTTTTTGTCGGTGGCTGGGGCCCGCGATACGGTACTGCGAGGGTGTGCAAGCGAGTAAGCGAGAGAAGCATTTAGTGTGGGCGTTACTTTGACAGTGCTTAATTTTAAAGGACGGCTGCTGATTCAAAATGGCTATTAATCAAACAAATTAAATAAAACCCTTGACCTGAAACCCGTTCGAGCAGTTAGGATAAAGGTAATCAAAGAACGGCAGCTGGCCAGCGCCATTATGGAAATCTATTCATCAAATTCAGGAGGGTTTTATCATGGGACTATTTTCATTTGGTAAAAAAGTTAAATTATATGCACCAGTTGATGGCACACTGATAGATTTAGCCGCAGTCGCTGCGGGTCAGACGGGGTTTGCGGTGACGCCAGAACGCCACCATATCTTCAGTCCAGTAACGGGAACCGTCAGTGCCCTGATTCCAGAACAAAATGCGATCGAACTGGCAGCTGGAAAGCTGACGGTACGGTTACGAATGGGTGTTAATACCAGCGCAACTCCGGCAACTTATGTTCATGAAGGCGACCAAGTGACACCAGAAACACCACTCGCTTTTGTGGATCAAGAGCAGGCCGCTGAAAATGGGGAGGATATGACGGTGTTGGTGGTTGTGGATAAAGGTGGGCAACCCGCTGAAAAAATCAGTTTATCCACAAGTGGACAAGTGAGCCACGACCAAGAAGTTGCCACGGTTGTTGCTAAGTAGGACGGATGATGGGGCTAATCGTGTGTAATTGTTTGCGATGAGCTGAGTCAGAAGGAATTTCATCGCGTCACCATAGTTGATTGATGCAAGGTCAACTAGCAATTGCAATGCAGTTGTTAAATACGAAGAGGCTGTGACATAAGTATCTAGAAACAAAGCAGGTCTGGAAAAATCTTCGG
>NZ_JBVAYE010000004.1:0-187450 GCF_055413545.1 Lactiplantibacillus sp. 3062 | reverse complement strand
ATTGTACTAAAATTTATTTGCTAGCGAATTGACTTCGCAAATGTTTTGCTCTTGATTCAAAATCAAGAGACCCTACACATTTGATTCGTCGAAACTTTGTTCAGTTTTCAAAGATCTAATTCCATGCGTTAATCGCTTAACACAACTTAATCATCATAACATCTTAATCAATATCTTGTCAACAACTTTTTTTAAGAAGTAACTTGATTAATTTGTCGTGGTTGCCGTTGCGACAACAGAAACTATCTTACCAATTACTGAAGAAGTTGTCAACAACTAATTTCAATAATTATTTGGTGGTGAGATGCATCTGCCGTAGCAGCAACGTTTACTAATATACCAGCCAGTTATGAAACTGTCAACAATTAATCCAATGTTTTTTCACTTTTATGAAAAGAACGGCACAAAACTGTCGTCAATTACACAATTACTACATTATATGTCATCGATTAACATCATTGTGAGATGGCACTATGTTTTCCAATTAAGGATTCCCTTTAGACAGCAAAAAAGCGCCCGTAAAAGCACGACGAACGCTTATCTTAAGCCAGCACATCTAATTTTAAAAATTCAAATGACGTTTAACGATTGGTCGAATTCCCGCAACAATTGGGAATGCCAAGATACCACCAACCACAGCTTGAACTAAATTAGTCGGTACACCAACCAATCCAGTTGCCATCGTATACAACAGCGAATCTGACAAAAAGTATCCGACCACCATCACCACTACCGCAGTAATTATCGCTGCAATCTGTCGACCATGTGATTTGCTAGCACCAAGATATCCTGCTATTCCGCCCTCTAAACCATGAACGAGTAGTGAGAAAAACATATACTGTGGATACCCTAGCAATAAATCTAGTAATAGTCCGCTAGCACCGCCAACAATGACCCCACCACGCCAGCCAAAAATCAGTGCTGCAATAAATATTCCCGCATCACATAAGTTAATATAACCGTGTGTCATCGGGATTGGGATATGGAAAAAGATAGAAATAACAACATTAAGTGCGATCAACATCCCCAGGATTGCAATCGTCCGTGTATTAAATTTAACCCCCACCAAAACTTTCATCTCCTCAATTGATTTTCATCTGGCAATGATCACACATTATTAATGTGACCTAAGTAAATTTTACACCAGTTCTTACTTGTAATAATAATAAAAAGACTGGGCCACAACGGGTCCAGTCCACCTGCTAAATTAACTTACTTAACATGTGCCAAGAAGTAACGTTTCTTACCACGACGTACAATGACAAATTTACCATTAAAGGCTGCGGACGGATCAATCTCGGCCTCGACATCCGTCACCTTTTCACCATTGATTCGAATCGCACCGTTTTTAATATCTTCACGTGCTTGACGCCGAGAAGGTTCGAATTTCGTAGCATCAACCAGCCACAAGACAATGTTTTGCTTTTCAGCTGAGACGTCTGCTGATGGCACACCCTTGAAACCTTGTTCAATTTCGTCCGCCGTTAAACTTTGAACATCACCAGTAAACAACGCCTTAGTAATATTTTCAGCTTCAACTACCGCCTGCTTGCCATGAACAAATTCCGTGACTTCTTCAGCTAAGCGCCGTTGTGCTTCCCGTTTTTCAGGTGCAGTCTTCACCGTTTCGGCCAATCGATCGATTTCTTCATGACTTAAGAACGTGAAGTACTTGAGATATTTGACGACGTCTCGATCATCCTGGTTGATCCAGAATTGATAGAATTCATACGGTGATGTCCGTTCAGGGTTTAACCATACGGCCCCACCAGCAGTCTTACCAAACTTAGTCCCATCCGCCTTCAACAATAATGGAATTGTTAATCCGTAAGCCTTAGCGTCATTGCCTTCTAAGCGGTGGATCAAATCGGTCCCCGCGGTGATATTGCCCCACTGATCAGCCCCACCAATCTGAAGTTGCACGTGTTCAGCACGGTACAAGTGTAAGAAGTCAACTGATTGTAAGATTTGGTATGTGAATTCAGTGTATGAAATGCCCACTTCCAACCGGCTTGCAACAACTTCCTTGTTCAGCATCGTGTTCACACTGAACAACTTACCATAATCGCGTAAGAAATCTAGTAATGAAATTTTTGATAACCAATCGTAGTTATTCACAATCGAAAAGTTTTCGTCATGACCAAATAACTTGTACATCTGAGCACTTAAGCCATCCTGATTATGCTTCACTTGATCCATGGTCTGTAACTTACGTTCTGAGTTCTTACCAGATGGATCACCAATAGCACCCGTCCCACCACCAACTACAACGTAGGGATGATGACCAGCCAATTGGAATCGTTTGAGAATCATGAAAGGAATCAAATGCCCAATATGCATACTATCCCCGGTTGGATCAATCCCACAGTATAGTGAGACTGATTGGTTTTCGGTAAGTTCCTTTAACCCGGCCTCATCCGTTTGTTGGTTAATGGCACCACGCCATTTTAAATCATCGATAATGTTCATGTTAGTCCTCCTCGTTATTGTCGCTGGACAAAAAAACTCGCCCCTGTCATCAAAACAGGGACGAGTTTTCCGCGTTACCACCCAAGTTATCACCAAATGTGATCGCTCATTGATTAGTAACGGATATCATCCGGCCAATGGCAGTTCACGTTATGTAATTCATCTTTGACTACAGCTCGGTTCGCACCACCCACCGAGTCGCTAGACTGTTGGGTCAACGACTACTAATTAACGATCACTACTTTTTAATTATTACCTAACATCATAAGCACTCCACTGCCAAAAGTCAATCCTATTTTCGGTCAAAACATCGCATTAAACCCACTAATCTAACCATAGTGTCTGGCTTGTGAATGCGGTTGACGTCGACACAGTGATATAACCAGACTACTGGCACTCATTCATTGAGCTCCCAGGTAAAAACTTAATTTTTAGCATCCGCCGCAATTTTGATAACGGTATTGGCTTGCTGGCCTTGAACCTTAGCAACCTGTTTGCCATTTTGCCATTGAACTGAGTTTGCCTGTCCGTTTTGTGGGGTATCGTACACGGTAACGGCACCACTCGTGACATTTTTACTCGTCAAATCTTGCTTTTGAATCTGATTATTGACCTGATTAGCAAACTTGGTTGGATTACCAGCAACGTCCTGTGTATTGGCAATCGTTGTCACTGACCAACTACCCGTGTTCCAATGAACATACACTTTGCCCATCGTCCCTTGAACCGTTGCCGCTGTACCTGAATTAAGTGTCGTACGCTGACCCTGCGTATTCGCTAAGTAATCGACTTGGCTGCTGGCATCACTTTTCGTATTGTAGTTCGTCTGTTGATACGTCGCAGTCGTCGAACTAGTCCCAGCTTTGGCGTACTTCACCCGGTAGTTTCCCTTGGTCCCACTTGCACTGATGGCCTTGACTGTTTGATTGGTTGCCTTGACGGTCGTAGGCGCTGCCGTCTGACTAACCAAACTAACACTGTCTGAAGCCGCGTGTAATACATTCGTTACTGAAGGTACGGCAACAATTCCGACCACCAACATCCCAGTTGCAGTGGCGATTCCTAATTGAATTTTGCGCTTAAAGTTCATGAAAAATATCCTCCTAATTTCTACAACAAATGACCGATTTTACTTAACCATAATTACCTTTTCTACCATGATAATGAGAACTGAGCGACAGCCATGCAATCAGCTAAGTCCTCGCTTGTCCCGAGAAGTGTTATGTACGGGACGTATTTGTGTTCGTTGCCAACGTGGTGCACGACGAATCGTCGACCCTCGCCGCTGCACCGTTACTCGTAGTGCGCGGCGGCGGGATTGCCTGTTTTTCGTTACTCGCTGCCTCAGTGACGGTTGACGTCGCGTAAGTCGCTGCCGCGTTCGCCCTTTTGAACGAGTCACCGGTTTTGTTCGAATACTCTTACCGGGCCGCCGAAGTTTAGTTGCTTTGGACGTATTCAGTTTAAACTGTGTTCCTGTACGTCGCGTCGCTTTAAGTTTTATCACTTTGGGCTGAGTCGCTCGGCGTCGAATGGCGCGATGCTGAGTTATTTTGCCATGATGGCTGTTAACACTGATCGTTTGCAATGACCGCCGTTTGACACGCGCCACGGTCTGCGAACGCGACTTATTGCTTACCACTTTCTGCTGCACCGGCCGAGTCTTCACAGCTGGCTGAACTGCTGGCCTCTTAATGGCGACAACTGCTTGGCCCGCCCGTCCATGCTGTTGATTGTGGGCCGGCATAGTCAAATGGCGATCGTGCACAACTTTCAGTCTTGGTTGAGCTTTAATCGCAACACCGGGTGCGCCACGGGTCGTCCCCAACCACCACGAAACGGGATGAACACTAATAATGACCCGACTATTATCAACCGATGCCGCTAGCCCAGCTAAATGATAACGATTGGTATACTGCCATAACGCCGCCGAAATGATTGGTGGGTTGGGCGTTAGCGCACCAATCCACTGGGCATCAAACCGTTGCCGCGCTTGGTTGGCATACGTCAGTGCGAACGAAGCATACGAATAGAAGATCAGTTTTTTGTTAGTCAATGCGCGCATTTCACGATACCAAGCCGCAACTGCCGCATTAGTTGATCCTGAACGTACTGTATTAACTTCAAAATCCAAAGCATAAAAACGCGCAGCTTTATTGGAGCGCGCATAAAACGCTTGGGCTTCACGGCGCGCGCTAGCGGCATCCGTAAATTGCGAAAAATCATACTCACCAAATGGAATCCCATAACGAACATATAATGCCGTATTATTCGCTGCGTCCCGGTCAACATAATTTAAACCATACTGACGACGATTGATCACAAATAGCACTTGCGACTTCATCGCCTGCACCTGACTTGGGCTAAGCTGTCCTTGCCACTCGGAAATATCGACCACCGCGTGTCCCTGTGCTTGAACCGTAATTTGCATGCCAAGTGTGGCGACCACCGCCGTTCCAACTAACCAACTGAGCCTTTTAATCCCCATCATGCGGTCCCTCTCCCCATACTGTGCTCCGCAATTAAAAAAATTATCATCATAAGTTGTTGGTGATTCCCACAATCACCAACAACTAAACTATCAAGGACAGTTTATGACATACCCATAACTTTAACATTCTTATACTACCAATAATAGGCCATTTTTAATGGGCTGGGGCGTCAATTCGATTTCAATTCAGTTACAGCTTGTTAACAAAGCGTCGCCCCTTTATGGTTAATATTATGAACAACTCTGGAAAGGCTGATATTTGAATTACAGTTTGGTTACAATCATGATATTGTTAGCAGTTTCTCACCCGCTTTCCGGTGCCCGAACTACCCATACCACGGGATATTACAACCGTTTCATTCGAAAATACCGCCACAAAAAAACAACTAACCCTCATCAAGATTTTGGCTCATCTTGACCAAGATTAGTTGCTTAAACTAATTGGTTCACAATAGCATGTTGTTAACTAACTAATGTGGTAACGTCAGAACAATGGCTTGCTTGCCCATCTGATTATAAGCAGCCTCAAAATTCTTCCAGCTGACTGCCTGCTGTTTTTCTCCGTACGGATTGTTAATATAAATCAACTTTTTAGTCCGGTTAAAACCAACAATGACCACGCTGTGCATATCATAAGTCACTTTAACGGATCCCTGTGGTGTCTGCCAAGTCTGCATCGTGCTGACTGGTGCAAACGAAGCCGTCGTAATTGTCCAAACGGGCCGTCCTTGTTCTAACTGTTCGATCACAGTATCAAAGTTTGCCCCCGTTAAGTCCTTCACCTGACTAGTCTCAGTTTTCGCCAATTTATAGATTGGCTTATGATAGACACCTAACCCAGGATCGTTACCAGTAATATCCCCAACAAACCCATACTCTGGATTCCCATGTTCGCCGTCACTATAAGTGAGTGGCACACTCGTAATCTTTGCCGCTAATTCATTTTTAGTGACATTGATATGCGCGTAATTCATCAACATCGTTAACGATGTGACTTCACAACCATTGTATAAACGTGGTGTTGTCATTTGATTCACTAGCGGGACGTCCAACTTGACCTGATTGACCGACTTGGGCTTCGTTTGGGAACTAGACTTAGCTGCATCCGTTTGTTTAGTTGTAAACGATGCATCAATCCAGTCAGAAACTTGTGTGCTTGTAAATCCAATGACCCCCAAAAGCACCATGGCAATTATGATCAGCGTCCAGGACCGGCGCCGTTTCCGTAAATGTCTTGGCATTTGTTACCATCCGTTTCTCTTTTAATTTGATTGACTACTTTACTAACATACTATGTAGTATCATACCATGGACGAATCAATAATACACCTTTACAATCTTAAAAAAAAGGCTTGTATAATCAGCCGTAAGTCAATGCTGACAAGGATTAAGGTTAGCCTGGTTAATCATTAAGCAACACACTGCTTTAATCAGTTTATTGATATATTAGTAACCTTATTATCAATTTGTTGAATTAGCCCTGACCGTTACTTAGATTATAATTGAGATTATCTGGCCGAGGCTGGCTTTTCCCAAAATGGCCTTGAATATTCGTTATTTGCCGATGAAGTCAACTTTCCTAATTCTGGGCACCTTCGTTATTTTATGAAGCACTGAGTCCTTGTTTTCAAAACAGCATTAAATTGGCCCCGGCAAATCCGTTGCGTCCTTAGATTATCTGTCATCCGTTTCAAGCCTAGTGGCATCCAAAGTTTTAACTTCTGATCAGCTTTAGAAAATTTTATGTTGATTAAAGCGCTTTCTTTATTACAATAGTAGTAAAAGCAGTTAAATTTTATGGTTAATTGTGAAAGGACCTGACTGGCATGGCTAATTCTGAAGACCAAATGGATAAACACTTACAATCCGCAATATTCGGGGCCCCCGTACTACATCCGGATGAACAACACCGTAACCTTGGCACGTTTCACGAACGAATCGATGTGGGCATTACTTTCACCCAAGCACTCATGCGTGACTACTCAACCGAACTAAAAAGTGAAATGGCGGCCCATCCTGATTACCAGCTACTCCTACATGGCTTGCTAGATGAAGACATCCTGAATCGCTACGTTAAACTAGCCAACCAGCAGCACATCAGGTTTGCGATTCGAAATGACCTCATGTACCAGCACACACCTACGAGCCTCGCCATCGCCCTAGTCGCCAACTGTGCCATCACGCCACCGACAATCGATATCGATGAACGTTTTCCCGTTCCGCCACTTAACACAACTACCGATTGGTCGCACGACGTCCTCATCGATCACATTCACCGTCATCTGGAACGCAATCGTCAACTCTTCAGCATCAAACACCACTTAATCTAACCGGTGTCTTACTTTGACATCTATTGTGCGTGTTGCGTGAATTATGGTTAAAACGGACTGTTTTTTAAATCAAAAGTAACCAGCTTAGGCCCGCTGAAAAAAAGTCGAGTAAGCGTAAAATTGCTTAGTTGGCGCGTCCTAGACCGGCTTCCAGGCATTTCTGCCAATTGCTGGAACGCGGTGGACACAGATTTAAGCCGCAAACCACGTCTTAAATACTGGTCTTCCACTAACCAAGCAAAGGACGCTTGCTAAGTGGAATTTCACCGCTGAGCATTGGCCGAAATGCCTTCCAGTCGGGATAGTGTTCGAATGGCGGACATGTGCGGACCCAACTTTTGGTGAATTCGTCATTGTTTTTCATAAACAATAACTTTGTCAATCAACTGTCAGACTGAAAGTGATATTGAGATAGCTCACTAATCCTGAATTGGTGTAGTAAGATGTAATCTCTCAACAAAGTGCTAATGCACCTAACATTTTGTTTGAAGTTCCAGTATCAAAATAGCCAACGATAGATTGTGCTAAGTTCGGTGGTCGTTCATCAGCCATTCGAGCGGCTTCCCGGCTGGAGGGGCTGGGGGACAATGCTCAGTAGCCAAATTATTCTTAGTCGGAAGTGATTTCCTTCCGGCTTAGAATAAGACTCGTATTTGAGATGACGCGGGTTGGGCGTTAGCTCAAATCGACGTCGGCTGCGTTCCAGCAATTGGCACCCAGCCCCGGAGGTCGGCATAGGACGCGCACCGGCTGACGGAAAACAATCCAGTTAAACAGTCCGTTTTAACCATATTTAATGCCAATCTCTCAAATCGATGCATTATACACAAAGCCACCAACTTAAAATGATCAGTTTTCACTGATTGTCCTAAGTTGGTGGCTTTTACTTTATCAATCAAAAGACTTAATTGACTTCACCATTGGCCCACTAGTCAAAATAATTGCATCACGCTAATTACGATTGGTGGCACTAGCAAGGCTGGTAATAGGTTCAACGTACTGAATTGCTTGATTTTCAACATACCTAAGCCGGATGCTAGAATCAAGATACCACCAACAATGGTAATTTCATTCAGTAACGCTGCACTCAACGCACCTTTCAAAATTAATGCTAAAACATACAGGCTCCCCTGCCAACAAAACAAGACGCCCGCCGCAATCGCGATGCCAAATCCGAAAGTGGATGCTAATACGATCGACGTGATGCCATCTAACATGCCATTCGTAAACAAAAAGGTGTAATCATGCTTTAAGGCTGCCTCAATCGGCCCCAAAATCGATAACGATCCAATACAGTACAGTAACACCGCAGTCGCTAGGCCTTCCGCTAAGTTGCCACCCGCCAAACGGCCCACCCAGCGGTCAAAATGCCCTTGAATATCCAAAGCTTGACCAATTAATCCACCAATTGCCAAGCTCACAATAAAAAGCACCGGGTACTTACTCTGCGGCATCCGTTGCACGACCGCATTAATGCCGATGACACAAGCCGCTAGCCCTAACGCTTGTAATAATATCGCATGGTAAGCTGGCTTGATTCCTTTTTTAAAGATACTGCCGACCAAGCAACCAGCTAAAATCATGCTCGTATTAAAAATCGTTCCAATCATATCGCCACTCCTAATCAATAGCTTAATCTCTAGCGCTTATTTCAATTTAAAATAATTAATTATCATTTAGTATAAAGTCTAAAGTTACTTGAGGGTCAAGTCTTGATTGGTAATTGTATCTGCGTCACCGACTGTGCAACCTGATCTGTAATCCCATAATCAATCAGTGCTGTCTCAATAGCTGTTCCCGCCACGTGCCAGCCGCGAGCACGACAATCCGCTAACAATTGTCGATACTGCATCGGGGCATCCAAATGAGTGCCGTGAAAAATCCGCTGCGCATAGCTACCAGCCGCCAAGTGTTCTTGATGGGGTGGCACCGTATCACCCGGTTCAAATAATAAACAAATTCCCGCATAGCGGTCAAAATGTCCGGCTTGGATGGCTTGCTGGTCGAGCATCAGCGCAACCTTGCCGAGAAAGATTTCGTTCGTCGCGCCGGTCTGTGCGCGTAGCTTAGCAATAACAAGTTCAATATCATCTTGAGGGCGATAAGGCTGACGTAAAGCCACCATCGCTCTTTCAGGTAACGTCACGCATTCAGTCACATCAAAATTGGCACTTTGGGCCGTTTTAATCTGGGCCAAGCGTGTATTGATCCGTTGTTGTACCGCCGTTAATAATCGCAATTGCGCCTCAACCTGCTGCTGTTGGGTCGTTAACATATCGTCAGCTTGGACAGTTCACGGGCCGCAAAAAAATCGGCAATCGTAGCCAATGGTAAGCCGAGTGCTCGCAAATATTTAATGGTACTCAACCGTTCGAACTGAGGCGTCCCATAATATCGGTAGTGACTATGCGGATTGACTCGTGCCGGCGTCAATAACCCAATCTCGTCATAATAGCGTAAAGTCGCCACTGGGATATCAAATAACTGTGCGAGTTGCCCAATCGAAAAATCAGTTGTCATCCGATCGCCATCCTCCCCTATAGGTCTTATCATAACTTAATCGCTGAAGTAATTGCTGTAACCAGAATAAGATATCATAAAAAAAGTTGCATTTCAGAAATTAATTTCTGAAATGCAACTTTTGGGCCTATCAATCATCAGTGATCATCGCCATCGCATTATTAATGCAGAACTAACTGACAGAGCTGTTAGCAATTATTTCGTAATTGCGCGCGCATGCCCCGCCCGAATCTCAGCTAAATACTGATCACTTTTGGCCGTATCAAATTCATGTTCTGACTTACCGATAATCACCGCAGCTAATGAATTGCCGACCACGTTAACCACGGTTCGTCCCATGTCAACTAGCCGGTCGATTCCCGCAATAAAAGCGAGTCCTTGTACTGGCACGCCAATCGTTGAAATCGTCGCCAATAAGACAACAAACGAAGCCCCCGGCACACCAGCAATCCCCTTTGACGTAATCATAAGTACAATCAATAAAGTGATCTGCTGGCTGAGGGACAGGTGAATCCCATAAGCCTGAGCTAAGAAAAGCGCCGCTAACGATTGATAAATTGCGGAGCCATCCAAGTTAAACGTATACCCAGTTGGGATCACAAATGAGACAATCCCTTCACTAACACCGTATTTCCCCATCTTATCGATAATGCGGGGCAGGGCCGCTTCAGAACTCGCCGTTGAAAAGCCAAGCACCATTTCATCACGAATGACCCGTAGTAGGTGCCAAATATTTAAACCGAATAACTTACCAACAATGCCCATCACAACCACAATAAAGATTGCCATGGTAATATAAGCAAGAATAATGAAATAGCCTAACGGGGCCAGCGCCTTCAAGCCCATTTCAGCGACCGTGACCCCAATTAAGGCACAGACGCCAATCGGAGCCGTGTGCATGACCCAGTTCGTCACTTTGAACATAGCTTCGGCGACAGCGTTCATAAAGTCCAGAATGATTTTGCCTTGTTCGCCAATAGCCGCCGTCCCTAAACCAAAGAAAACGGCAAAAAAGATGACTGGAATCATGTCACCAGCTGACAATGATTTAAAGACGTTAGTCGGGATAATGCCCATGACCGTCGACCAAATACCATTGTGTGAGACCGTCTTAGCGGTTTGCACATACTGACTAATATTCGACGCATGTAGTTGATGAATATCGATATAGTCACCAGGATGAAAAATGTTACCCATTAACAACCCTAAGGCGATCGCAATCGTCGTCATGATTTCGAAATAGATAATGGTTTTACCACCAATCCGACCTAACTTTTTGAGGTCGCCCATATTAGCAATCCCGGTAATCAGACATGCCACCACGATTGGTAAAACGATCATTTGAATCAGACTGATGAACATCGTCCCGATGTTTTGCATCGCAGTAATTGCCGTTTTATTGCCATAAAAGACGACCCCTAATACAATTCCAAGCACTAGCCCAATTAAGATCTGCCAGCCCAAGCTCAATCGGAACTGGCGATACCGCTTCATCTTTCCCTGCTTTTCCAAGCTACTTCCCCCCATTCTCATTTATGGATGTTTTTATGAAATATTGCACACAATATTAATATTTTAGCACATTTCTAGTCAATATGAGAATTAAATTAAAAAATCAATCATTAAAATCAAATGGTCCCATTGTAATAGACGTTATTCTCAGTTGCTTTCCTCATAATCACGTGATTGTCGCGGTGAATCACTATTTCCGTTACCATCAGAATCCGAACATTAACCAAAATAGCGACAATTAAAACTAGCTTGGTTAGCAGTTGTAATCATTCCTAACCAAGCTAGTTTTTTAAGCAAAAACTTTATTCAACGGTTGCGATTACGACACTTCATCATGTCGTCACTCACTAACCGATTTAAACCGCTATTTGGAACGGGTCATCCGGTCATAGACAGCGGCACTAACCCAATCAGCGGTCCACATCCATAAAACATGCCCAATGGCTTCTGACACGTGTTCGGTCATTGGTTGATCCTTCGCAGCGGGAACGGTTCCCAGTGCTGGCAAGATACCATGGTGAAAGGCTGTCCAGATACCTAACCCATACAACGCGCTGCTGCCACCTTTTGCCCGGGGGTGCTTGCGAGCCCATAAACTATAGGCCACAGCAAAGGTCGTTGAGAATCCGAAATGCATGACATAGCTGACACCTGGTAAATCATGACCAGAATATGAATACGTTGCATGCGTAACGCTGGCGGGAATCCCAATTTGTTGCAATAATTGTTGTGGGGGATTCGTTTGATCCCGCTGTGGCGTTCGTGGCGGTAGGATATTCTCCCACCCTAACTTAACTAAACCAGAAATCACACCACCAGTCACACCAGCAATAACTGCGGCCCGATGATTGAACTGCTTGTTCACCATTAATAATTACCTGCCTCTCTATTCAATAAATTAATCATACCAGCCTTGGTACCCATTTCGAAATAATTTAGCCTGGTAATTAAATAAAAAATTTGATTTACAAAAATGAACGTGATACGATTACCACATTGATTTATCGCTTGATAAATGAAATTAAAAGGGAGGAATTGACATGTATTTAGGCTTAAAAGAAATGGCCCACGAAAAACTCAGATATGGGCTACTTAGCGGGGTTTTGCTACTAATTGCCCTCGTCGTCTTTATGTTAGCGGGCCTTGCTAACGGGTTATCCAATGGTAATCGTCAGGCTGTTGACCAGTGGCATGCTCAAACAGTTTATTTGAACGAAGATGCGAATCAGACACTGTCAGCATCCCAATTAAAACTAGCAGACCAAGATCGAATCAAAGGTCAGGACGTCGCACCCTTAGCTAGTCTGTCCGGTACTTTACGAACTGCCAGTAATGGTCAAAAGACTAACGCTAGCGCTTTTGGGACCACTCGCGATAGTTTTCTGATGCCAAAAGTCATCTCAGGACACCGAATCAACGGCAAGAATCAATTATTGATTTCCGCGGGATTAAAAGACAAAGGCTATCGGATTGGTCAGAAAGTTCGCATTGGGACCACTGATCAAAAGGTAACGATCGTCGGTACTTTCAAAGCTAGTACCTATAGTATTGCGCCAACGGTCTACACGGACGTTGCCACGCTCAATCGTCTCAAAGGTAATCCCATCACCAGTGGCGATCAACAACCGGTCAACGCCTTTGTGACTAAAAAGAGTCATTTCAAGACTCAACATCATGGCAACATGCAACGTTTATCAATTGCCACGTTTATTGAAAAATTACCAGGATACAGCGCTGAGCAGTTGACACTCAACACGATGATTTACTTCTTGTTCGCAATTGCCCTAGCCGTGATTGGAATTTTCATGTTCGTTCTGACCCTTCAAAAACAAGCCTTGTTCGGGGTCTTAAAAGTACAAGGTATTGGTACCAAACACATCTTGGCTGCCCTACTCACCCAAAGTGTCGTCATGGCAATCATTGGTATCGGCATCGGCCTTCTAATTACGTTAGGCCTCGCGCAAATCATGCCCGCCGGATTACCATTCGCCATTGACTGGCCACAATTTGGTATTTATAGTGTGGCTCTCTTGTTAGCTGCAGTCGTCGGTGCCTTACTCTCATGGCGGACTGTCGCCAAGATTGACCCCGTCGTTGCCATTGGATAAGGAGGATGATATCAATGAGTCAACCAGTTTTAGCCTTACAAAATATTAATAAACAATTTGGTCACGGTCATACCGCTGTTAACGCTTTGACTGATGCCAATTTCGAAGTCAGTGCTGGCCAATTCGTCGCGATTATCGGCCCCTCTGGCTCAGGTAAATCCACCTTTTTGACGATTGCTGCCGGTTTACAAACGCCAACAAGTGGTCAAGTTATTCTGAACGGACAACCACTATCGAATCAAACGGAAAAACAGCGCTTAGCCTACCGTTTCAATGAAATTGGCTTTATCTTGCAGAGTTCCAATCTAATTCCATTCCTGACGGTTCGTGAACAGTTCAAGCTCGTCGATAAAATGGCCCGGCGCAAATTTGATCAAGCAGGCACCGATGGATTACTAGCAGAGTTAGCCCTTACTGAAGTTCGGGATGCCTACCCAAGTGACCTCTCCGGTGGTGAACGCCAACGTGTTGCCATCGCCCGTGCTCTTTACAATGATCCAAGCGTCATTCTCGCAGATGAACCGACCGCCAGCCTGGACACGCCCCGCTCCATCGACGTCGTCAAGCGCCTCGCCAACGAAGCTCATCAGCACCAAAAGGCCATCGTAATGGTGACCCATGACCAACGGCTGATTGATGACTGTGACGTGGTCTATCAAATTGAAGATGGTAAGATGAGTCGCCGCGACTCGTAGTGCCACTGACCACTGCACTTTAACCTCATAACAGTAAAAATGACCTCGCCAGGAATGTTCCTGTGAGGTCATTTTTACTGTTCATATTTACACGACTCATCAGACACTACGAATCGAAAACTAGAATTTGCCAAGCTCAAAGACAGCCTGCTTCGGCCCGCTGGAAAAAGTGCGAGTTAGCGTAAACATGCTTAGATTTAGTCATCCGACACCAAGTCATCCGTTCAACTAATTAGCTTGCGGCAATTTATATCGCAATGCGCGGTAAACAAGTGCGACCACGTACACTGTGATAAACCGATCTAAATAATCCGTTCCCACTTGTATCAAGAAGACGGCCATCGTTTTGCCCATACCGGTACCTAATAATAATTGGACTAGCATGCTCGAACCAGACGACGTGATGCCATGAAATAAGATGACCGTAATCGCCGTGGATAAAAGTGTTCCGGGAAGTGAAATAACACCAGCTAGCCACCAATTTGACCGCCACGTGCCCGGCTTGATTCGCCGATATAGCAGACCAGCAACTAACCCAGTCAGCAGTTGAACGGGCATGAAGAACAGCGAGTACAGGTCTGTCGTCGCACCCACGATAACTCCGGTGGCACCCCCGGCCAACATTCCACCCAGTGGTCCAAACACAGCAGCAGCCAAAACGGTACCAATTGAATCTAAATAAATCGGTAATTTTAACATCAAGGCAATGTTACTGCCAACAATATTCAGGGCAATGCAGAGCGCCAATAACGTAATTGCCCGCGTTTTTATTCTCTTCATGCACTCACCAATTGGTGCAAGACTTGCGTTAAATCAGGATCAGCCGCACCGACCACAGTCGTTAAGAACAACCGCCAAAAAGCTACGACGTCAACCTTCGTCATGATTTGACTATTGGGTGTGTTGTGCCAGAAATCATGATCATCCACGATTGACTGCCCACGCGCGACACCATCCGTCACAACCGTCGTGTAGCTTTCAAAGCCACTCAGAATCGTTGGGTCAAGCATTCCGGCCACGGCCAACGGATCATTGATCACACAACCAATAACCCGTTCATATTCCCAATGAAAGTCAAAATAAAAGGTTGTAATTTTCTCAACAAAAGCCCCCATTGCTGGATTGACGTCTTTAATATACGTTAATAAACTGGGTGTCAACACGATGTTACGCGTGACGTCTAAACCAACCATCTGAATGGGAACAGGCATCAAGTCAAAGACGACCTTGGCCGCATCCGGGTCACACCAGAAGTTGTATTCAGCCACTGGCGAACAATTACCGTGACTCCGATAACTTCCACCCATCAGTGTAAATTGATCGACTTGTTCAAATAAGCGTGGATCACGTTGCAGTACCGTTGCAATGTTCGTCAACGGTCCCAACGCTAAAATCGAAGTATCAGGTGCTTCAATCAGCGTCTCTTCAATAAAACCAGCGGCATCTTGAATCGGTCGTACCGCCGTTACCGCTGGAATCTGACTATTCCCTAAGCCATCATCGCCGTGGGTGTCTTGCGCACTCGTGTAGGCGACTTCCAATGGGCGATTAGCGCCCAAATAGACTGGAATATCCAATCGGTCAGCCAAATCTAAAATTTTCAGTGCATTTTCCGCACCGATATGGGTTGGCACGTTCCCACAAACAATTGTAATCCCAATCACATTAAGTGCCGGTGATTTAAGCGCCAATAATAGTGCTAAACTATCATCGATCCCGGGATCACAGTCAATAATAACGTTACGCGTCGCATTCATTCTCTTACCTCCGATAACTGAAGTTCTTGGTTTTTTATCCTGGGAAGTTTACGAACCAGGCCAGCTCGCCTAATTAGGTCAAACTGTATGTGATGAAATGCTAATCCAATTATAGCGGACGGTGGGGCCCTTGAAAACCACCAATCGTTACTTCGACTCACATCTTGATGGCCGATGCTACCTCTCTGACAATAATCACCACGACCTGCTTAACCCACTGTGCATACTCATCCCCATTAGCCCCACAACATCATTATTTGCAGTATTCATACGCTCCCAGCGACACCTTAAGTAGTTCCCCACCTCCCATTTCGAACCAATTATTTAATTATGTTACTGAACTTTTACCAGAGTTCATCAAGTGAATGACCGGAAAACATGGTACAATATGACTACTAAAGATAAAGTAGGTGTCGAATCATGCGTAAAGTTCAGTTTTATGGGGCCGTTTCAATTGACGGTTGTTTAGCCACCAAGGATAATCGGCTGGACTGGCTGTTCAAAACAGCTGGTGCCAACGATGCCCCCACCGAAGCATTTATGCAGCAAGTTGATACCGCCATCATGGGCCGCCATACTTACGAATACACGATGGAACAAACCACTGATCAACTCATTAATCCATATAATCCGGCGACCCACAATATTGTCATGACTTCCCACCCCCACACCGGCGATGAACGCACCCAGTTCACCAATACCCCCGTCACGAAGATCGTCGAAGACTTGCGCCATACCGCTGGCAAAAATATTTGGATTGTTGGCGGTGCTGGCGTCTTAATGCCGCTGTTAGCTGCGGATTTAGTTGATGAGCTCTACATCCAGATTGCACCAGTCATTTTGGGTGATGGTATTCCCTTATTTAAAGCAATTGACCAGCAACAGCGCTTTGAATTAGTTGACACCAATCGATATGGTCAGCTCGCCGAAGTCCACTATCAACGTTTAACAACTGAATAATGTCGTGATTAAAAAATCCCAGCCCGTTTGCAACACGCAAACAAGTTGGGATTTTCAATTGCTTTAAGCTTCACGTTGGCGTTTAACCGCCTGACGAAGTAATAGTGGTGCAATCAGCGTCGTTAAAATGATTGCCGTGATGACTGCCGAATAACGATCAGCTGATAGTAATTTGCCTTGATAACCAATCTGTGCAATGATCAGGGCCATCTCCCCACGTGACACCATGCCGGCGCCAATCTCATAGCCGCTTAACCAATTAAAACCCGCCAACCGTGCGCCGACCCCGGCACCAATGATCTTAGTGGCAATTGCCGCAACGGTAATCACAGCGATGAACCAAAAATCGTTCAGGAAACCATTGAATGACATATTCAGCCCAATACTAACGAAAAAGACTGGGATAAATACAGCATTACCAATGGGTTGAATATGCTCATCGATAACTTCATGATAGTCCGTCTGACCAACGGCGATACCGGCAAAGAACGCGCCAATCACAGCACTTAAACCGATTGCGTCCGCTAAGTATGAGAGTCCAAAACAAATCACTAGTGACATCAGCGTGATGGAGGTTGGAACCAGTAGGGCATTCCCCACGGCCATTAAATGTGGCACCACCCACTTGACCACAAAGTACAGCGCCACAAAGAACGCCAACTGAATCGCCAGCGAGAGTCCCAAGTTGGTTGAGGCATGACTACCGCCACCACTGACTTCACTGCCAAATAAGCTGATCATCAAACTCAGAATCAAAACAGCCAGGACGTCATCAACGACCGCTGCACCTAAAATCGTCGTCCCTTCTTTACCATCGAGGGCGCCTAACTCTTTGAGAACCGCGACTGAAATCGAAACCGATGTGGCCGCGAAGGTTACGCCCAAGAACAAACTTTCAGTGGCGTTAAGGTGAAATAGTTGGCTACACCAGTCAATCACCGCAACGGGTAGAATGACCCCCAGGACCGCAACTAACAAACTAGGACGCCAATACTTCTTCAGCAATTTTAAATCGCTCTCTAAGCCGGCCATGAACATTAAAATAATCACGCCAAGCTCCGCGAAGTCTTTGATAAAACTTGTTGCTGAGACCCAACCTAATACGGCTGGACCAAGTATAATTCCACTTAACAATTGGCCAATCACCGCGGGTAGGCCCATTCGGACACTCAGGTGACCCGCAACCGCCGTAACAATTAAAATCAACGCTAAACTACCAACGTAATCCATTAAAAACCTCCTAAAAAAGGGCACTGCAAGCTCTGACTACCCAACCCAAAAGTAGTCCGAATTCTTGAAGTGTCCTTCAACCGTAAAATCTATTGTGCAATTAGTATAGCATATTTTTATGAGTCTAGCCGTGACATCTACTTATGAAAGCGGTTATAATAACTCATATACTGTTAACTGAAAGGTCGCTTAGTCGTGTTGAACATTCCTGATTTTCGTCAACGTTTTGGTTTTTTAGTCTTTTCCATTATTCTGAATTCTGCTGCCAACGCGCTCACCATCGCCACCAGCCTAGGTAGCGCCGTCTGGACTGGCTCCAGCGTTAATCTAGCTGACTGAACCCATATTTCATTAGGAACCACCTTATTACTGTACGGTGTGGTTGTCACGATTCTCAACCAACTTCTGTTAGGTCACTTTGATCGGCGGCGGTTTATCTCCAACTTGCTCTATATCGTGCCCTTTAGTTACCTGGTCCAATTTATCGGCTACTTTTGGGATTGGCTACAGATTCCCGCCCTGTCCCTGTTACCACGCTTAATTCTAAACGTGCTTGGGCTATTAGGCGTTGCGGCCGCCGTCTCGATTTACCAGCGTTGTAATTTAATTCAGCATCCGAACGATGATTTATCATATATCTTACGCTTTCGGTTTTTACATGGCTCCGCTATTATTGCTCAGTGGACCAGTTATTTGCCACCTCTGACGATTATCGTCGTTTCATTCTTCGCCACAGGTCATTTGCGCGCCATTGGCTTCGGGACGGTCTTTGCCTTAATTGCTCAAGGTGCCATCATGGGGTGGTCTGATCATCATGTTTTTCCCCATCTCAAACATCACGTGGATATTGTCCAGGCGCATCATCCGGCCTAAATGAATCTTGACAAAGTTCAGGCCAAGCCTCAATAATGAGAGTATTCTAATTTATTGGACTGAAGTAAATGAATTTAACGCAACTAACTAGTCAAATCATTTTGATGTTCATTCTCATGCTCGTCGGCCTGCTCGTTAACAAGCTCGGCTTCATGCATGCCCAGACTTCAACTGATTTAACCAATATCCTGTTATACATTGTGTCACCTTGCTTGATTATTCAAGCCTTTGAAAAGACATTTTCAGCCGACCGCTTGCAAATGTTAGCCCGGGTCATTGCTGGAATTGTGATCATTTATGTGCTCATGATCATTGTGACACAATTACTATTCAAACGCGTCTCTGACCAGAATTTGCGGCGCATTATGCGTTACGGTGCCGTATATTCTAATGCCGGTTTTATGGGGATTCCATTAACCAGCTCCCTATTCGGTGCAACTGGCGTATTCTATGCTGTTGCCTCGTTAGCGGCCTTCAATATTTTTAGCTGGACTCACGGTATCACCCTCTTCACCGGACAACAGGGCAATCGGCGGGATAATCTTAAACAGATCGTCTTTAATCCGAATATCATCGCCATTGTTGTTGGGCTACTGATTTTCGTAACCTCGCTGCAACTGCCAACGATTGCCAATAGCGCTATTAAATATGTCAGTTCGGTCAACACACCCCTGTCCATGATCGTTATTGGGAATAGTTTGGCAGACGTTAAACTTAACCGTGCAACACTCGATAAACGTCTTTGGTTAGTCATCTTATTGCGCAATTTATTGTTTCCATACTTGGCGATTGTTGTCCTCCAGCTAATGGGTATCACTGGCATCCCATTATTCACCACAGTGTTAATGGCTGCTTGCCCAGTCGCCGGAATCGTCGTCTTGTTCTCGCTCAAAGTCCACGGTGATCCCGGGCCAGCCGTTGCCCTAATGAGCATCTCAACGATTTTAAGTGTCGTTACCATTCCAATCGTTTTTGCTTTGGTCAACTTACACTAATGTGTCTCACTGCTTTTAGCTAAGACTAAGTAAACGACAACTAAAAATGAGCCATCAGAATTTTTCATTCTGGTGACTCATTTTTAATGACTAGCATTTGAGATACGGCTTAAACTTGGATCCACTGCGTTTTAGTAATTGGCAGAAAGCGCGCTAACTTTAGTTTGTGCTAAGTCGTGCGACGTCCATTGGCTTTAAACTGGCTGGTGTCAACCTTCAGCACTAGCCTATCTCAGCCATAAATTGCACTGCAAAACAGTGGCTACTTTGCAACCGCTCGTAGTTGTTCAATAACCTCTGGGCGTGGCTGAGTTAGTCCGGCCGGCGAAAACAGCTGCTCGACCAAAGCATCGCTAAGCAAGCGACGTCGATGTAATAATTCAGGAATTGCTTGGTTAGTGGTGAGCGCTTCTTTAATCAGCGCGGTAGTCGTCTCGTAACCAAGGTATGGCGCCAAAACAGTTGCCGTAATGGCCGAATGTGCCACTTGATCTGCACAGCGTTGGCGATTGACCGTCAATTGCCGCACACAGTGATCGACTAATGTAGTCAAGGCCTGCTGTAAATGCTGCTCACTGGTTAGCAATGCCCGTAACATAATCGGCTCGAAAGCGTTTAATTCCAATTGGCCTGCTTCCGCTGCCATTGTTACCGTCGTGTCGTGACCAATCACTTCAAACGCAACTTGGTTAACAACCTCCGGAATAACCGGATTGATTTTACCTGGCATAATAGAAGAACCTGCTTGCTGCGCGGGCAAATTCAATTCACCAAAGCCAGCTTGTGGGCCGCTCGCCAGCAATCTTAAGTCATTGCTAAACTTGGAAAGGTCAACGGCTAACGTCTTCATGGCCGCAGAGAATTCCACGAACAAATCGCAGTTTTGCGTTGCATCGATCAAGTCTGGTGCGGCTACTAAATCTAAATCAGTATTTTGATTTAATTTCACTAAAATCTGTTGTTGATACGTGTGAGTCGCGTTGATGCCGGTACCGATTGCAGTCCCACCCAAATTTACGATTCGGAGATGTTCGCCCGCCTGCCGTACACGGGTCAAATCACGCTTGAATAATTGGTAATAAGCATGAAAGGTCCGCCCGTACGTCGTCGGTACCGCATCTTCAAGCTGAGTTCGGCCAACTTTGATGGCATCTTGATAACGCTGCGATTTAACCAGTAACGTTTGTACCAACCGGCTGAGTGCCGTTAATAGTCCTGGGAGTTGCATGCAAAGCGCCATTTTACCGGCCGTTGGAAAAGTATCATTGGTTGATTGTGATTGATTAACATCATCGTTGGGATGAACGGCAACTGCCGGCATCAATCGGTGAGCCAAATTAGCCACCACTTCATTGACGTTCATGTTAGCCGAGGTCCCAGCACCCCCCTGAATCGCTGGCACAATGAAGTTATCCGCGTAACGCCCCAGTAGTAACTGATTACATGCCGCAATAATGGCGTGTGCCTTATCATTAGACAAAGTTCCGGCAGCCGCATTCACACTGGCCGCCGCTTTCTTGATTTGAACAAGACTTTGCATGATCAGTGGATGCATCAATTCCGTCGTAATCGGAAAATTATGAACGGCACGTAACGTATGAATTCCATACAAAGCATCATCCGGAACAGCTAACTTACCAATACAATCAGCTTCAATTCGCATAGCAAAACCCTCTTATTTAGATTTCATGTTACATCTTCTAACATGAATAATTAGAGTTTAGACCATTTTCTCTGAAATACAATCCTTTTAATTGATTTACGACTAATATTAAGTTCAACGCCAATTATGGTTAATATTCATTAAGCTCATCATCAGCATACTTCATATTAATTAACTGTCCCCTACTGCCAGCGCCTATACCAATCATTAAGTTATTACACAAACATCAACAGCCTACTTAACAACAGGTATCGTGCTAGTCATTTTAGGATTAATCATGATTAAAACGTGTCGTTTTTTAAGTTCAAAAACGGCCAGCTAAAAACCGCTGGAAACAGGTGCGAGTGGGCGTAAACATGCTTTTCAAGTTCGTCCTACGCCGACTTCCAGGCATTTCTGCCAATTGCTGGAACGCGGTGGACACAGATTTAAGCCGAAGCCCACGTCTTAAATACTGGTCTTCCACTAACCAAGCCAAGGACGCTTGCTAAGTGGAATTTCACCGCTGAGCATTGGCCGAAACGCCTTCCAGTCGGGACAGTGTTCGAATGGCGGACATGTGCGTACCCAACTTTTGGTAAATTCGTCATTGTTTTTCATAAACAATAATTTTATCAATCAACTGTCAGGGTGAAAATGATATTAGGATGTCTCACTATTCCTCAATCAACATCGTAATAATTGGCCGTCTCGACAAAGTGGTTAATACAACCCTAACGTTTCGTTTAAAGTTCCCGTATCAAAATAGCCAACAACAGATTGTGCTAAGTTAAGTGGCCGTTCATTAGCCATTCGAGCGGGTTCCCGACTGTAGGGGCTGGGTGACAATGCTCAGTAGCCAAATTATTCTTAGTCGGAAGTGATTTTCTTCCGGCTTAGAATAAGACTCGTATTTGAGATGACGCGGGTTATGCGTTAGCTCAAATCGACGTCGGCTGCGTTCCAGCAATTGTCACCCAGCCCCGGAGGTCGGAATAGGACGCACACCGGCTGACGAACAACAATCTAAACTTGACACGTTTTAATCATGATTCATGACCGATTAACTAATACACTGCTAATGTTGCACTTGTCGTGTCACCACCCGTGGATAATGAACAAAGTGGGCATAAAAGCCAATCATTAACACGACGACCGCTAACCCGCAGACGCCGTTCCAACCAGCTAAATCCCATAAGACGTTGCCACAAAATGAACCTAGGGCGCCACCCATGAAGTAGCCAAACATGAATACCGAATTGAAACGGCTACTGGCATGGACATCGATGCTTTGAATCCGTGTCTGATTCGCGACCTGCCCGAATTGAGTACCTAAATCAAGAATGACAATACCAATAATTAACCCCACCAAATGCGTACCACTCAGCCAAAACACTACGTAGGCTAATGTTGATAACACTAGACCCAAGCCGATAATCGTTCGGGGCCGAAAACGATCAGCTAAACGGCCAATTAAAGGGGCTGCTAACACATCGGTAACACCTAGCAACGCAAGCAGACCAGCTTCACGACTTCCCCACCCGTATTGATGTTGCAAGTAAAAGACGAGTGTTGCCCAGAAAATATTAGAAACACCAAACAAGACAAATCCGTTAACAGCCGACGCTCGCAAAACCGGATAGCGTTTTACTAACTGAGGTACTGTCTGAATCATGGCTTTATAATTCGTGGTATGTGTCGTCACGGGATCATGCGGTAATTTTCGCCACAAGACGAGCCACAATCCTGCAATCAAGATAGCGGCAATCAGATAGACCATCTGCCAAGGCAAATAGCTCGCAAGTACCCCACTGACAGTTCGTGACAAGAGAACCCCCACGAGCAAGACACTCAGGACGTTGCCAAGACTTGACCACGCTGATTACGAGGTGCGAGAAAGCCAGCGTACGGAATAATAACTTGTGGTGCCACAGAGGTTATCCCAATCAGTAAACTTGCCAAGGCGTACACCCAAATATTGGGAGCCACGAAGGCTAGTAACGCTGAAATGATTGCGAGTACCAGTAAGCGCATAATCAACATTCGGCGATTCATGATATCACCCATGGGTACAATTAAGAGCAACCCAAAGGCATAGCCTAACTGCGTCAGCATTGCCACCGCGCCAATAACGGCGTTTGGGAGATTAAACTGTTGCGCAATGTCCGCCTCAATCGGTTGAATATAATTAATATTAGCCACTACAATGGCCGCGGAGATCGCCATTAATAGGACCGTACTTTTATTTAAAGATTTTGAATTCACGTTAATTTCCTTTCCAATTTTGAGATTTAACAGCTTAGTCAAAATTAGAAAGCTTGTTCAACCCTGATGATCAATCAGTGTTTTAACTGTTGATCAACGGGGACACTACCGCGCACGCCTAGTTAACCCACTGCTTAACAGCGGCCAAATCAGTAACCATATGGGTCGGCCGTTCAGAACTAGTCGGTTGTCGCTGATCACGATTAATCCAAATCATCGGCCACTGCATAGCACTGGCTGGAACAACATCGGATTCATAGCCACGTGCAATATGCCAATGATTATCTGCCGTTAACTTAAAACGCTCTTGAACCGTTTCAAAGAAAGCTAACGCTGGTTTGTAAGCTTGAATGTCTTCAGCCGTAACAACCGCTGTGAACGACACCTTTAAAGCAGCAATGTTGGCCGGCATGATATCCCAGGAAGAATTCGACATAATAATCAATTGATAGCCCAATTGCTGCCAGGCTATTAAGGTCGGTATAACATCGGCGTATGGTAATAGGTGTCGTTGCACTTCCAAGCATTCAACGTAATGACTTTCAAAGAAGTGTCTCTGTTCAAACAATCGATCTAAATGCTTAAGATCAGCCCGGACTAATGTTGAATAATCTAGATAAGGATTGACACTGGCAGGATCGTCCTCATAAGTCGCGTAGGCTTTGCGAACCGTTAGTGGGTCTAAACCAACCGCCAATCCTAAATTAGCCACCCATTGATACAGCGGCTCAGTATTAATTAACGTCCCGTAACAATCAAATGTTAAATATTTTTTGGTCATATTTTTTAGCTTCCTTACTGAATGTCGATGAATTGTGCTGGCTATCATTAGCACGACTCACCACAAATTAACTAATATTATCTATTTTATTTTACCACGACACCGAACACTCAGCAGACCGCCCCAGTACCAATTAATAGGCCTAGGAATTGCATCGTGATATACTTATTGATTGTGCATTATTACAGAATTTATAAAAGAAAGGACGGTATTATGCCAACTCAAAATTCAACGTTGCCGCTTGATGCCAACGGCCAGCCCTATCACCGGACTTGGTTTGTATTGACTTTACTTGTCGGGACGTTCACCACCTTCATTACCCAAACACTATTAACGACAGCTTTTCCAACGTTAATGGCCGATTTTCATATTTCAGCAACCGCCGTTCAGTGGTTGACCACCGGTTTCATGTTAATCATGGGAATTATGATTCCCGTCAGTGCCTGGTTGCTGACCCGAATCAATTCCAAGTATTTGTACTTAACAGCCATGCTTATTTTTGGTCTGGGAACTACGCTGGCGTACTTTGCCGTCAACTTTCAGATGTTGCTGATTGCCCGAATGATTCAAGCAATGGGCGTCGGAATTTCCGCCCCAGTGTTTCAAACAATCATGTCTTCAGTTTATCCACCCGAAAAACGGGGTTCCGCAATGGGGACAGCCGGAATTGTTATTGGCTTAGCACCCGCCATCGGACCGACACTCTCTGGCTGGATTATTGATAACTATTCCTGGCGGGCACTCTTCTTATTCATCCTGCCAATCAATATCCTAGTCATCATCGTTTCATTCTTCACTTTGCGGAAAGTCTTACCAACTTCCAAACAACCAATTGATTGGTGGTCAGTCTTGATCTCAACAATTGGTTTTGGCAGTATGTTATACGGTTTTTCATCCGTTGGTAATGCTGGTTGGGGCGACCCAGTCGTTCTCACAACTTTAGTCATTGGTCTGATTTTCATTGGTCTATTCGTCTGGCGGCAACTTCACATGGATCAGCCATTATTGGAATTACGTGTCTTTAAGATTCCGGCTTTCACCCTATCCGCAATCCTGACCGCCCTCGCTTACATGGCTATGATGGGCGTCGAAATGATTTTGCCAATGTATATTCAAACGGTCCTCGGTCGTTCAGCAATGGACTCTGGATTGATTTTATTACCTGGCGCAATCATGATGGGGATTATGAGCCCCATTACTGGTCGCATCTTTGACCATATCGGTGCCCGCAGACTAGCAATGACGGGGATGTTACTCCTAACGCTAGGAACTGCTTTCTTCCTATCAATTAGTGCCACGACCCCAATCTTATGGATCATCGTTGTTTACGCCATTCGGATGTTTGGCCTGACCATGGTTACCATGCCCGTCACAACGACCGGGATCAATGCGTTACCTTTCCGGCTGATTTCCCATGGGACCGCCGCCAACAACACCCTACGTCAAGTCGCAGCTTCAATGGGGACGGCCGTTTTAATCAGTGTCTACTCCAGCGTCGCTAAGTGGCAAATGCCGGGACATCAATTACTGACACAGGCACCTTTGAAATACCGTCAGGACGGAATCACCGCAACCTTAACTGGTTATCACATGGCGTTCGTTGTCTCACTCATTTTTTGTGCGATTGGCTTTGGGATTACCTTCTTCTTAAAAGCCAATCATTCAAAAACCATTAGTCAGGAGGATGATGCCGCATGATCATTGTCTTACTAATTCTGGCAACCTTTGTCTTTGCTGGCACGATGATTTTTTCACCGGCAGGCCGTAACCGTCTCATTGCCATTATCATTAGTGGCCTCATTATTGCCACTAGCCTCATCGCCCTCGTCCTAAACGACAATTACCATTGGGGCATGCACGAGGTCACCCGCACGCAGATTCAAGACTTAGCCCCGCTAAAATCCAAACAAGTAGCGTTGCGGGTCCAGCAACTCGGAACAGGGTCTGAACGCGTCATCAGTTACCGGGTTGCAGCCGCCACTAAAGTCAGTCACACGGTGACCGCAACCACCACAACAACTAAACTGACTAGCGGTTCACCCGCGCAGGTTCAACTAAAGACCACGACTTGGCAGTTCAAAAATCACCTGACACACGTGTTATTCAGCCTAGGAAATACCAAGACAAAAATTGTTCAACGCCAATATTTGTTTACAATTCCTAAGACGTGGCAAGTGGTGACAGTTAAAAATTAGACGTTAATAAAACTGACTAACCATCTTGGCTAGTCAGTTTTATTTTGTTTAATCGTCATCACTTGTGGCGCTTCGCCAGCCAATCAACCGCTGAAACCTGATACACATTCTCATCATGATCGCCATCCAATAAGTGCTGACCACCTGGATGCTGAATCAAAAAGTCAAAGCCCGTCCGTTGCGCCACCGCATTGCTTGCCTGATTGTCCACCGCCGCACGAATCCGCAAACATTGCCGATGATACTGATTAAAACCCAAGTCACAAACGCCACGGACGGCTGCCGTCATGACGCCGCGTCCCTGAAATGGTCGTCCCAACCAATAGCCGATGTTGGCACTGTGGTCGTTATCATCGAAGTGGTCACAGCTAACCATTCCCGCAACCCGTTGTTCAACGACAATGACTAGGTTGAGCGCTTGCGCTTGTTGTAACTGAGCTTGTGCAAAAGTTAAAAAGCGTTGTTCATCCGCCACCGTTTGAATTTTAGCCACCCATGGCAAATAATACTGATACTGCGCACGATTAGCGGTTAATAATGCTAGTAATGCCAGCGCATCGCTTTGGGGTAGCGGTTCTCGCAATTCAATCGCTGGTGTGACTCGATAAGTTAGCATGAACATTCCTACTCTCTTAGATGAAAAATCGCAATCATGATTAATTGAATGATTAACCATGATTGCGATTTAAGTGTATCAAAACCCAATTAATGTTGCAGTAATAACGTAATTAAAATCAAGGCGCTGACGACCTGAATCGTCCCCACGCCTAAGCCATACAGTGCTAAGCGCTTGCCAGCTTTCATAAAGTTAACAAGATTCAAACGTAACCCGATAGCTGCTAACGCAATGATTTCAAACCAACTACTGATTGTATGAGCCGTTGCGCCAATAATTGCTGGTAACGAAATCAAGCTATTCAATGCACATAAGATTAAGAACCCGGCCACGTACCATGGTAACCAATGACCGTTCCCATTACCACTGACGACAGCATCCTCAGCCAATTCATTTTCAATCGTGCGTTGGTGTAACCGGCCAAAAATCAAAACAACGACGACTAGCATCATAATCCGCATAATTTTGAAAATCGTTGCAAATTGAACCGTTGTTTGATTAATCATACTAGCTGCGGCCACTACCTGCCCAACTGATTGTAAAGTTCCCCCAATCAAGGCCCCTTTAAGAATGACACTGCCACCAAACACGGCCATTCCTAAGACCGGTAACGTTAACATCAGCACTGTCCCCATCAAGTTAACTAAGGTAATGACAGTCCCCTTATCATCTTCATCCGCGTCAATAACGGGGGCGATTGATGCAATCGCCGACGACCCACACACGGCGTTACCGCCGGCCATCAGCATACGTACCGACTGGCTGAAACCCAGCTTACGCCCTAACCACAAAGCCCCAACGATCGTAATCGTCATTTGGCAAAGAATAAAGAGCACACCGAACCCACCAATTTTGCCGATTGTCTGTACCGTCATCGTCGCACCGAGCAACATCACGGAATATTCCAACAGCTTACTTTCTGCGAACTTAGTCCCCCGACCAAGTTGCGGTTGTTTCAGAAACGTATTGCCACCAATGATTCCTAATAGAATCGCGATAGTAGCCGCACCTAACGCTGGCACAAATTGCGCCAATCCTTGACTAATAATTGCAATGACCAGACTGGTCACTAACCCCGGTAAAATCCCTTTGACCTTCATTCGCTTTCTCCCATCTCTATCTCGATGCTTTTAAGTATACGAAAGTTATTTACATTTGAGAAATAAATTATTATGATAGTTACTATTAATAAACATAATAGTTAGGGGTGAACACAATGTTTAAACAATTGGAAACGTTCTGTGCGGTATACGAAACTCGCAACTTCTCCCATGCCGCCGAGCAACTTTTTATTTCCCAGCCGACCGTCTCGACACAAATCAAACAACTTGAAGCCGATTTACAAACCACGCTCTTAACACGTAACGGGCGCCAAGAAATCATTCCTACTGCCAGTGGTCAGCTCCTCTATCAACAGGCTCAAAAGCTGTTAACAACTTGGGCCGCTACCAAAACAGCGGTGCAATCACCACGCCACTTAGTGAAAGTTCCTTGCCGGATTGGTGCCTCACACACAACCGGGCGTCTGATTCTACCCACCTTATTAGCCAATTTGAGTGCCGTCAGTGATCGCTTTGACTTTCAAGTGACGCTTGCCAATTCGGCCGAAATTTTGACCGCTATGTCCCAACACAAACTGGACTTTGGTTTAGTTGAAAAGCCACTCGTTACTGACCAGCTCAATCGCTTGCCATTTGGTCACGATGAGCTCGTCCATGCGGGCGACTTTGCCAGTCCCCTCTGGCTGCTACGTGAACCTAATTCCGGTGTGCGTCATTATACCAACGCCTTTTTAAAAGCCCGCAACATTCAGCCAGCACAAGTCATGGTCATCCACAGTAACCAAATCATCGCGGACCTCCTCGCTCATGGTATCGGCCAAACAATTATTTCACGTCACGTTTTAAGCAACGAGATTCCCATCGAACAGCTAAGTGCTCATTACCAACGCCAATTCTTTTTACTGACTAACACGCAACCGGCAGCGGCACTGCGCCCCGTACAGACTGCAATTACCCAGTACCTAACAACGTGGTCAGATTAGCGATCCCCGTCGTTGTTATTAGGTCTTTTTGACATTAGCGTTTAAAAAATGGTCTGACCACTAAAGTCAGACCATTTTTGATATTCACTGAACAACCGGCTGCCACTGTTGCCAAACTTGTTCATCACTATATTGTTCACTACTCCGATAGGCACCCTTGCTAAGTCGTTGCTGACGTTGCGGACTTTCAAGTGTTCGGGTCAGCGCTCTGACTAGTTGGTTGACGGCACCATCCGTGACCAGATAACCATTCTTGCCATCCTTCAAAACATCCTTAGGGCCATAGTTAATATCATAAGCAATTGCTGGCACACCATGACTAAGGGCTTCAATTAACGATAATGGCTGCGCATCACTTTCACCAGTATAAACGTAAGCACCAGCCTGATCATAAGCCATTGTCAAGTTCGGTTGATACCCAGCAAAAGTCACGGCAGTCTCTAGGTGCAACTGGGACACTTGCTGTTTTAGACGGTCAAGTTCACCACCATACCCGTAAATCACTAAGGTCGCATCCGTAATCTTATGGTGCACTTGGTCAAAAGCTGTCACCAGCTGATCGACGCGCCGTTCCGCATCCAAACGGCCGGTATAAATAATTTCATGCGCATGACGTTCACTGATCGCAATTGGTGCGTGCTGAGCTTGCTGTTTGGAAACAACGGCCGCTGAAATCGTCAGGATTGGGACACTCGGTTGACCACCGAGCCACTGCGTCAAATCTTGCTTCTGTTGTTCGGTACTCGTAATCACACCGTCCCAAGCACTCAGAAACTCGTGCAGGCCATAAACATACGCGTTATTCAAATTAGAATAGACTTGATCACGCGGATCGACTGCATGTGGCGTGGGTAACCACAAATATTTTTCAGCCGCCGTCTGCATGTTCACCACCGGCCACTGAGCAGCTAACGGCCGATCCGCAATAAAGACGTTGTTTTCATCATATTGCTTGTTCAGTTCATCTAAGAAGAACCGGTACCATTCTTGTTCACCATTAAAGTAGTAGTCACGGCCATGATAATTGATAAGATGGCACAACGAAACATAATTAGTCCCATTATTATCATGCGCATAATACTGTTCGGCCATCCGACTACCATCTGGTCGATAGAAAATATCCGTGATTGGTTCCCCGGCTGACGAGAAGAATTCATCACGGGCCTTAAAGCCCCGTTCATCATAATCAGTACGCTGAACAAGATTATTGAAGTGATCAAAAATTTCAATGAAGTACACGTGCCCCACCGTGCTGGGAACAAAGTGGACCTTAGCAACCAGCCGATCACCAGCTCGTACCTCACTGACATTGGGGTCCGGCTTAATGTCATAGGCAGTTGGCCAGTTCAAATCAGCCATCTTGATGACCCGACTGGAAAAGCTGGTCGTTTCACGAAAAAAGTCAAACAAGTTGGCCATCTGATCATCGGCAATATTGAAGCGCCGCATATTCTGATGTAACAAACCATCGAATTGACGCGTTACTAGTTTAGCCGGTGCCTGATGATCTTTAAACAACTGGAGCCGTTTAAATTCGGCATGTTCCACACCAGAATTTAACGCCATTAAATATTGGTTCACAAAAAAATTCATCGCTGTGTTGCCCCCTCAACTTGATAAAAATCGGCTGCGGCTTTCATGAGTGGTTGCCACTGTTGCCAAACAGCCGTTGTGCTAAAGCGTTGGGCATCTTGATAAGCCTGTTGACTATACATGGCTAACTTTTTCGGCTGCGTTAACAAGTCGATCATCGCCGTAGCCAACGCATTTTCATCATTGACCGGCACCAATTGACCATCGTGACCGTCCCGAATAATATCACGTGGCCCATATTTGACATCATAGGCAATCTGGGGCACCCCGTGGGCCTGACCTTCAAGCAAGGCAAGTGCAAAACCTTCTGCCCGCGACGTTAACATCGCCAACTGCGCATCATTATAGACAGCTGTTAAATCGGTCGTATAATCATTAAACGTAACTGCCGCTTTCAGTCCCAGCTGTTCCACAAGTTGATGCAGTTGTTTGCCGGTATCTCCATTTGCATAGCCCCAGAAATCAAGGGTCGCATTCGGCACTTGGGCCAATACCTTTTTGAATGCCCGGATCACCTGATCTTGTTGCTTTTCTTCGGCTAAACGCGCCACAAAAATAATCTTGCCTGCGGTGCGCTGATCAAAAGATGGCTTGGGCGCATTCAAAGTCGCGTCATCGACAATCCCAACTGGAATCGTATAAACGGCGGGTTGATTGCCAAAGCGGGCTTGAAAGTCAGCAGTTTGTTGCTTAGTCGACGCAATAACGCCATTCCATTGGTCTAGGTTATTGAGCGCGTAAGCATAATTAAAGTTGAGACTAGCCGTCTTCGGATGTGCTGGATCATTAACGTGATTACTGTGTAAGTGCATGACTTTAAACGCTTTAGTTCGCATGTGAAGTGCGGCGTAAGCCAACTCATACGTCCGATCAATGACAAAGACCGCATGCGGCGTCCTCCGATTAAGTTCATCGAGGAAAAAGGTTGTCATTGCCGTTTCACCAGCAAATGACCAGTCTTGCCCCTCATAATTAATGAATCGATAAAGTGAATTTTGGACCTGATTTTGTCGATCTGCCATATGAAATGTCTGATAGACGACCTCCCCGTCCGGATTAAAGACTTGTTCACTTGCTACTTGTCCATCAGCGGCATAGAACTGTTCAAGCCCTTTAAATCCCCGGGTATCGTACCAATCGGTCTTCACTAACTTACCATTTTGATCATAATATTGGACATTGTTCAGTTGTTTTTGAGTGTTCAGAAATGTATTGACCTTCATTAATAATTGGTCATTTTGATAAACTTCATAATGACGCCCAACGGGTTGCACACGCAAGTCCGGTGCTAGATGCAGATCTTCAATCGTCATCTTAGTCGTTGGCCGTTCACTGGAATGCTGAATGAAATCAAACAGATTAATTTGATTTTCAGCCGCAATCCCCGCTGCTGTCAGTGTCTGGTGTAACGATAATGAAAAAAATCGCGTGACCATCTTAGCAGGAACGTGATGCTGGTTAAAAAGTGCCAGCCGTTTCATCTCAGCATGTTCAATTCCCGATTTTTTCGGGTTAATGCTGGTATTCACAAAATAATACATTATTACTCGCTCCCTTACACGACGTTCTGCTTAACGGTCTCGATTATAACAAATTTTACTGAATTAATAAGAATATCGCTCACAGCTTTAAGCCATTTTTTAAGTTACCTTCTGAATTTTACCGCGAGTGTGATGATAATGTGGCGAAAACATGATGAAAGTGTTAACTTGTTACACCATGTTACTTTATTACAAAATTGGCTCAAACCGTAATCTGTTATTTATTGCTTTGCAATCTGCGGTCGGTATACTAATCACCATTCAATCGAAATAACAACACAACTTTTATAGGAGTGACTGATTAACTTATGAAAATTAAAAATGCCCTATTAACTTCATTGGCAGCTACCGGTCTGTTAGCTTTAGGTACTACCGTTGCTAATGCCGATACCGTTGTCGTTAAAGCTGGCGATACTGTCAGTGAAATTGCTTTAACGCATAAGACGACCATCAAAGCGATTCAAAAAGCCAACCATTTAAAGAACGTTAACTTGATCTATATCGGTGACAAACTGGAAGTCAACGGCAAACACCACGCAACCACGGTTACTGCCCAAGTACCAACTAGTGCTGCTTCAAGTACGGCTAGTTCGACCAGTACTGCCAGTTCAACGGCCAACAGTACTAGCACCCAAAGTGCCAGCAGCGCATCCGTTAGCAGCAGTACAAGTACGTCAGCAGCTAGCACGGCTACCAGTTCGTCAACGACAAGTGTCGCCTCAAGTAGTGCTGCCAGCTCATCAAGCACAAGTGCTGCTTCAAGTAGCGTGACCAGCACGTCAACCGCCAGCGCGGCCTCAAGCAGTGCCACCAGTTCATCAACCAGCAGTGCTGCTTCAAGCAGTGCCGCCAGTTCGTCAACTAGCAGTGCCACTTCAAGTTCTGCAACGAGCCAAGCTAGCACGGCGTCAAGTTCAACCGCCACTTCCGCATCTATGACGAAGTTGAGCAACATCACTGCTTCCAGTGCCGCCAGCACAAGTACGGCAGCCAGCAGTAGTGCTACCACTTCAAGCAGCACCACAACGAGCACTAGCAGCAGTTCATCAACAACTAGCACATCAAGTAGTGCTGAAGCTGCCGCAAAAGCCTGGATTGCCAACAAGGAATCCGGTGGCTCCTATACCGCATCTAACGGGAACTATTATGGTAAGTATCAACTCAGCAAGTCACTTCTAAACGGTGACTACTCAGCTTCTAATCAGGAAACCGTCGCTGACCAATACGTGGCTTCACGCTACGGTTCATGGGTAGCGGCCAAGGCCTTCTGGGAAGCCAACGGTTATTACTAAACACATTCATGCACAACTGAACATACAATCAGCGCGGTCCTATATGGGGCCGCGTTTTTCTGTTGCCATATAGGTGCATCGGACTTGCCTGACTGCAAACTGGCAATCCCCCCATGATCGGCCCTTATTGCAGTCCTTCATCAACCACTATGCAAATGGTCTGCTGGTAAAGTCGAACACGTGCAAGCCGCAGTCAATTTGGGAGGGCTTTTCAAAAGTCCAATTCTACCATGCCCCCCACCGTCAACGTAATCACGTTACGCAGGTCACTACATTAACACACTCGTCACTAAGATTGCATTGCAAATTAGCGGTAATGTAAGCGTTAATCTGTTACACTATGTCTTAATCGGGCATGTTTTATTTTCTAAAAAGTCCGTCAGTAAGCAAATTGCGCTTAACGAACCGCTTACATGATGGTAAACTTTAAGGGAAGTCTAATCTAGTTTGGGAGTGAATCAATTATATGAAAATTAAACACCTATTATTATCCTCATTAGCAACAACTGGTGCCATTGCCCTTGGTGCAACTGCTGCTAAGGCCGATACGGTGACGGTCAAGGCTGGTGACACTGTCAGTGAAATCGCAGACACTCACAAAACAACCGTTGCCGCCGTTCAAAAGTTGAACCATTTGAAGAACGTCAACTTAATCTACGTCGGGGACAAACTACAAGTTAACAAACACCAGACAGTTAAAATGACACGGGCCACCACCTCAGTAGCCACGCCAAGTACGACGACTACAACAACTAGTGCCGCCGTTCAAAGTCCTACTAGCACCGTTACCGCCACGTCAACGGTTAGTCAAAGCACAGCGAGTCAAGCCAGTGCCAGCTCAGTTACCAGTGCAGCCAGTCAAAGCAGCACATCAGCCGTTAGCCAGAGCAGCACGAGTCAAAACAGCGGCAGCTCAGTTACCAGTGCAACGAGCCAAAGCGTGACGTCGGCCGTTAGCCAAAGCAGTACTAGTCAAGCTAGTGCTAGTTCAGTCACTAGTACGACGAGCCAGAGTGCAACGTCGGCCACTAGCCAAAGCAGTACTAGTCAAGCCAGTGCTAGTTCAGTCACTAGTACGACGAGCCAGAGTGCAACGTCGGCCGCTAGCCAAAGCAGTACTAGTCAAGCCAGTGCTAGTTCAGTAAAAAGTGCGGCTAGTCAAAGCACGACGACCACCGCTAGTTCAGCCGCAACTAGTAGTGCAAGTACTAGCAGCACAACTGCCAGTCAAGCTAGCTCAAGCACGGCCAGTTCAACAACAAGCACGACAACCAGCTCGACTAGTACATCTGAGGCTGCTGCCAAGGCCTGGATTGCTGCTCGCGAATCTGGTGGCTCCTACACCGTAACCAACGGTATTTACTATGGTAAATATCAACTTGGTCAATCCCTCTTAAATGGCGATTATTCTGCCGCCAACCAAGAAGCGACTGCCGACGCATACGTCGCTGGCCGTTACGGCTCATGGACTGCTGCTAAAGCGTTCTGGCAAGCAAACGGCTGGTACTAATCAGCATCTGCAATTATCAAATTCAAGCTTTATCATTGACATCAAAGCCAGCGCGGACGACTCATCGTTCGCACTGGCTTTTTTCATTAAGATATAGCAGTGATGTTCTGATTTAATCAGGTCGTCACACCACCAATTCTGTTATACTAACGCTATCCTAATTGAGACGGAGGGCTCACACATGCACTTAACATTGACCCAAACAACCATTAACCAGCAAACTTACTGGCTGGGCACAACGCCCACCGGCTTAGCCTTTGTCGGCCGTGCCAACGGTCCACGCGACGAATGGCAAGCCTTCTTCAAATCCGCTAATATTCATTATGATCAACAAGCTAATCAACAGGCCTGTCAAGAATTACATGATTACCTAACTGGTCAACGCCAGCATTTTGACATACCCCTCGACCAAACGACGGGCACCCCTTTACAACACCAAGTTTGGCAAGCTTTAACCCGTATTCCATACGGTCAAACTGCAACTTATTCACAACTCGCCACAATGATCAATCACCCTACCGCAGTCCGAGCTGTCGCCAGCGCCGTTGGTCAAAATCCACTCCTTATTGTGATCCCCTGCCATCGTATCCGCCGCAAAGACGGTCAACTTGGCGGCTATCGTGGTGGTTTGCCAATGAAACGCGCCCTATTAGCTCTTGAAAACGCCCGCTTGCCCAAATAAGCTTCACTTAGAACCAAGCGCACGCCCTTGTCACACCGAATCAACTATGTCATCATAAAATCAAACAATGATTGCTAATTGTGCCAATAGTTATTAGGCCTAATTAGGATTAAAACGTGCCAAGTTTAGATTGTTATTCGTCAGCCGGTGTGCGTCCTATGCCGACCTCCGGGGCTGGGTGCCAATTGCTGGAACGCAGCCGACGTCGATTTGAGCTAACGCCCAACCCGCGTCATCTCAAATACGAGTCTTATTCTAAGCCGGAAGCAACCCACTTCCAGCTAAGAATAATTTGGCTACTGAGCATTGTCACCCAGCCCCTCCAGTCTCAAGCCTGTGCGGGGCCACGAGTTGAAGCCGAGCATTGCCTAGCCAACGGATTAATGCGGTTTTGGCATTAGTCCATTGGCGTAGCAAGCACAGGCTTTAGTGGCACCGAACACGTTTCGGGAAGCCGCTCGAATGGCTGATGAACGACCACCGAACTTAGCACAATCTATCGTTGGCTATTTTGATACTGGAACTTCAAACAAAATGTTAGGTGCATTAGCACTTTGTCGAGAGATTACATCTTACTACACCAATTCAGGATTAGTGAGCTATCTCAATATCACTTTCAGTCTGACAGTTGATTGACAAAGTTATTGTTTATGAAAAACAATGACGAATTCACCAAAAGTTGGGTCCGCACATGTCCGCCATTCGAACACTATCCCGACTGGAAGGCATTTCGGCCAATGCTCAGCGGTGAAGTTCCACTTAGCAAGCGTCCTTGGCTTGGTTAGTGGAAGACCAGTATTTAAGACGTGGTTTGCGGCTTAAATCTGTGTCCACCGCGTTCCAGCAATTGGCCGAAATGCCTGGAAGTCGGCATAGGACGCGCCAACTAAGCAATTTTACGCTAACTCGAGCTTTTTCCAGCGGGCCTAAGCTGGCTGCTTTTGAACTTACACAACTTGGCACGTTTTAATCCTATTTCATGACTAATTAGCTCGCACAACACGTAATGACTTTATTTCAAGAATTGGGGGGGACAAACTAATGCTATCCATCGCACATATTCAGAAGCGTTTCGGGACTGTTCAAGCATTAAATGACGTGTCATTTGACGTCCATGACGGGGAAATCATGGGATTGATTGGTCAAAATGGCGCGGGGAAATCAACCACGTTTCACAGCATCTTAAATTTTCTATCATTCGACGGTCAAATTACTTGGAATGGGCAACCGTTGACCGCTGATGACTACGATCAAATCGGCTATTTACCCGAAGAACGTAGCCTAATGTCCAAATTAACCATCACACAACAAATCGTGTACTTGGCCCGTTTGAAAAATCAGCCGGCACGGGTGACCAAGGGCAAAATTGCCGCATGGATGAAGCGCTTTGCGGTCAAGGGGCAGCCGACCGATAAGATTGATAAGTTATCTAAAGGGAACCAACAAAAGGTCCAGCTGATTTGTACTTTAATTCATGATCCCAAACTGATTATCTTAGACGAACCGTTCAGTGGTTTGGACCCGGTCAACGCCGACCTACTCAAGCAAGCTATTTTAGATGCTAAGCAACGGGGCGCCGCGATTATTTTTTCCAGTCATGATATGAGTAATGTCGAAGCGATCTGTGACTCACTCGTTATGCTACGTAATGGTGAAGCAGTCCTTAAGGGTACCGTTGAAGATGTTCGCGCCCAGTTTGGCCGGACCCGTCTCTTCTTGACGACTGACTGGTCACAAGCGCAACTGGCCGATCTACCAGGAGTCACCACCGTTACTCAACAAGGTGCCCGTCGATTCCGACTCGAACTTGCAGATGCTTCAGTTGGCCCAGCGATTTTTGATCAAGTCACTGCTGGTCATTACATTGAAGAGTTCAGTCAGCAGCCACCAACGCTGGATGAGATTTTCCGAACTGAAGCGGGAGGTGTTAACCATGAATAAGACTTGGATTGTGACTTTTGAAACCTACTTGCGGCAGATCAAGTCCTGGAGCTTTTTGTCACTCGTCTTTATGCCCTTCTTGTTCTTCGGGTTCGTGGCCGCCTTTTCTTATTTTGCTGCACCCAGCGCTAGTAAGAATGACATCGCGGTCGTTAGCACTAGCCCACAATTACGCACAAGTTTCATTAAGCAGAGTCATGTGGCTACCGCTAATAAATACCAAACACTCGCCAGCGCTAAGGCGGCGACAAAGCGCAATGACATCGCCGGCTACCTCGTTTTAACAACCAAGAATCAACAGTTGCAAGCGCAGTTCACTGGTCCTAATGCTGTCAGCAGCGGTGACAAGGCTAAGATTCAGCAGTTCTTAGCCACTGCCCAAAGCCAACGTAACGTACAGCGCGCACAACTAAGTGCCAAGCAGACCCAGGCGTTGGCTGTACAGCCAAAATTTACTGAACAATTACAGAAACACGCTGCTTCAGATAAAACGGCTAAAACGGTCTCCTTCTATATTGTCGTCTTCTTTGTCTACTTGATTTTGACCACTTATTCAGCAATCACAGCCCAAGAAATTGCCGCAGACAAAGGCACCAAGATTATGGAAGTCATCTTCTCGAGTACGACACCGCGGAAATACTTCAATGGTAAAATTTACGGTGTCTTACTAGTCATTGTGACTCAGCTGCTCGTCTACTTAGTGGGTGGCTTTGCCGTCATGCAATTCGTTAAACGTAGCTCACTCACAATTGATTTTTGGCAACAGAATACCGATCTGATCAATCAAGTAATTCACAACTTGGTCTCAATCAACTTGTTGTTTGCATTACTGGCCGTACTACTCTACACCGTAGCGTCGGCCTTCTGTGGTGCTTTGGTGACCCGGGTCGCGGATGCTAGCAAGGCAGCACAACCGGTCATCTATCTGAGTATGCTAGCGTTTTTCATGGCCCTAGCCTTTCAGAACACACCCACCAATCTCTTCGTTAAGATTTTCTCATATATTCCGTTCTTCTCATCATACTTCATGCCATTACGCCTCATTAACGGCATGGCAACGATGCCCGCTGCAATCGTGTCACTCCTGATTCTCATTGCAACAATCATTGGAAGTATGATCTACATTGGCCGAATCTATGGTGGGCTAATGTTACAAACGGATGAACTCGGTTTCTGGGGCAACTTAAAGCGCGGCTTACGGTTGAAGTAGGCCCACTAGTTGAATATTTATAACAACAGCAAGCACCCGGTCTAGCAACGCCATTATGCGCTAGACCGGGTGCTTGTATTTTTTGAATTCACATTTTCGACTTATCGGCAACTAGCTCAAACAACCGTTAACAACAGCTAAATCAAGTTAAGCCTGCTTCGTCGGATAAATCGTAAATTCGTTAACGTTAACATCTTCTGGTTGGTCAATGGCAAAGTTGACCACGTTCGCAACGGCTGCTGGACTGATTCCCACTTGTTGATAAAAATCAGTCATATTCTGTTTGGCCGTCTTATCCGTAATCGTGTGCAGTAATTCCGTATTGATGGCCGCTGGATATAAGCTGACCGTTCGAATATTGGTACCTTCTTGGGCACTTTCCATCCGAATGACTTCCATCAAATTACGAACCGCAAACTTCGTAGCACCGTACACGCCGGAGCCAGCAAAGGACTTAATCCCAGCCACTGAAGATGTCGTAATAATCTGACCAGATTTTTGAGCGGTAAAGATTGGCATAACCGCTGCCACCCCGTTCAAGACGCCTTTGATGTTAATATCAACCATCTGGTCCCATTCATCCGTGTGCAAGGCACTGATTGGCGATGTCGGCATAATCCCAGCATTATTGAAAATCACGTCAAGCCCACCGAATTGCGTTTGCGCTAGCTTAACCAGTGCTTGTACATCGGCCGACTTCGTTACATCCGTCACCTGATAGGCCGCTTGTCCACCAGCTGCCTTGATTTCATCAACTAAAGCAGCCAGGCGTTCTTCACGCCGTGCGCCCAATACGACTTTAGCACCATTACTGGCTAATTGCTTAGCGGTCGTCGCCCCAATTCCGGACGAGGCCCCCGTAATCACAACGACTTTGTTTTTAACTGTCATCTAACTGTTCCTCCTACTCACCGTAAACTTCTTTGATCAGTGCCATTGCTGACCACGCCTTAGGCCATCCCGCATAGAAAGCCAAGTGGGTAACGATTTCAACGGCTTCATCCTTTGAGATACCATGATCTTTGCCCATCTTAAAATGCGCCTTTAATTGTGGAAAATCACCACTGGTCATTAAGCACGCAATGGTAATCATGCTCCGATCATGTAAACTTAGTGCGCTTTCGCGTGCCCAGACTTCACCAAATAACACATCATCATTTAATGCGGCAAACTGTGGTGCTAATTTGCCTAAGTTGTCGCGTCCTGCGGTTTGTTTAACTGTCATATTAGTTTCCTCCTTCGATAACTACTTTAACTTTTATAATTTTGCGTAGGCTTCATCATCAACTGGTTCGAGCCATTCGCTAGTTCCCTTAGTAATCGCGATGTGGGCAAACCAACTATCCTTTGTTGCACCATGCCAATGCTTCACACCAGGATGAATTGTGACCACGTCGCCGGGATGCAATAACTGGGCTGGTTTACCAGCCTCTTGATACCAACCTTCACCACTCGTTACCAATAAGATTTGGTATCCGTTATGATGGATATGCCAATTATTCCGACAGCCAGGTTCAAACGTCACGTTGGAAACATTCACGTCGACCTGCTCATCACCGGCTAAGGCATTCAGGTAACTTTGACCGATAAAGTATTGTTGGTAGGCCTCATTCTTTACACCTAATCCAAATAGGCCGCTATTATTAGTTGTTGTCATATTAAAAACACTCCTTAATTATTTGATTGCTAACTGATTGATGAATACAGCTTACAACTTAAAGTGCACTTTAAGTCAACAATAAAGTTTGAACTTGCTAAAATAGGATTTCGTGGTATTGTTATTGCTAAAGTTACTTCAAATAAAAGTTAGAATAAGGAGAATTTTAAAATTGGTAAGGACTACTACAGAACGTTATTCAATCGGTGACTTCGCTAAAGCCGTTGGTCTCAGCGCCCCCACACTACGCTACTACGAAAAAGCGGGCTTGATTGAACCACATCGCTTAGACAATGGCCGGCGCTATTATGAGACTGCCGATATTAACTGGGTCAAATTCTTATTGCATCTTAAAGGAACGGGTATGAGTATTAGCGAATTGCAACAATACGTTACCTGGCGCGCAGCCGGCGACGACACGATTCCCCAGCGATTAGCACTACTCAAACACGTTAAAGAAGACTTTCTCGTCCAGTTCAACGAAGTTCAGCATCATCTACAGATTCTCAACGACAAAATTAATTGGTATGAAGAAAAGGAAGCTGGTATTACCCAGGATCACGAAGATTTTTCGAGTTACTTGCAACGGTTTGGGCATCACGAATAACCTGAATAACGCACAACCGTCACCACAATCATTATTAAGTTAGATACAACGAGGTTCAGTCGCCTTGCTCAAAAAAAGTAATAGTCATTTCAAGAATCAATTCTTGAAACGACTATTACTTTTTTGAAACCTTTTCCGGCACAATTTAATTCACACTTATTGACGTTTCCGTTAAGCCAGCAATTCCGTAATCATTTTTTGATAAATCTCGATGAAGCGCCCATACATATCCAAATCAACATATTCATTAACTTGGTGCGCTGTAATATTGCCGGGTCCGAAGACAATCACTTGCATATCAGGACTCTTTACAATATAAGACGATGCGTCCGTCCCACCAGGAGCACCAAAGTACGGGAGCCGTTGCTGTAAAACTTGTTCCCCAACCTTCTTCGCCAACTGGACCAACTGGCTATCTTCCGGCGTATGCACTGGGTAGAACGAACTTGCGATGTCCATCGTTAGATTGGCACCATCTGCATTGCATTCAGCAACGATGGCTTCCAAATCCTTAATCAAGCGATCATTCCGTAATTCTGGAATCGTCCGAATTTTTACTGACATTTCGGCACTGGCTGGGACGGTGTTGACCTGTTCGCCACCACTAATTAACGTCACGACAGGTACGGTTGGGCCCAATACGGGATTAACGATAGTCTTGAAACTGTCAAAATAGGCAGTTTGTTTCTGATAGTAAGTCATCAACATATCGATGGCGTTTTGACCAATCGCTGGCATCGAACTGTGGGCCGCCACCCCTTGCGCTTTAATCGTATAAGTCAGTGAACCCTTATGCGCTAATTCGATGAAGTGTTGTTCGGTCGTCGGATTAGCATCCGCCATCCGTTGCGCCGTATCGCCGTCAACACCTAACATGGCTTGAATCGACTTGGTCAGTAAAAGTTGCTTGTCCGCACCGCTTGGTTCCGCACAGATCAACGTTTGAATATCATCGGCGTAACCGAGTTCCGTCAATTGTTCAGCGCCTAAATGGTCGACTTCTTCTCCCACAGTTGCGAGTAACCGCACCGTGCCATGGAGTGGGGCGTCCTGATCGTGCAATGCAATCATCGCGAAGACTTCAGCCATTAGTCCAGCCTTCATGTCCGTCACACCGCGACCATACAACCGATTATCTTTGATAGTTGCTGCCAACGGGTCCGTGTGCCATTTATCTGCATCACCCAACGCCACCGTATCTTCATGACCATCCAACGCGATGACTGGACCGTGACCATCACCAATTTCGGCCACCAAGTTCACCCGCCCGGGAGCGTACTCGATTGATTGTGCTTCAATACCATGTTGCTTTAAAAGTGTGACCAAATAATCCGCCACCAATTGCTCATGGTTATTTACCGTATTCATTTTTACAATATCGCTTAATGCCTGTACAGCAGCTTCTAACTGTGCCGTTTCTGCCATGCCATTCATCCCCTAGTCATCCTTAATTAAACTGTTCCAATCAATTTAATTATACCACTTCGGCTACCGTTGGCCGTTGTCAGACACGTTTAATCGACAGATTTCAGTGCATCCAGCATATTGACTCGCTTTAACTTACGATGCATCATTCCCATGACTAATAAACTAAAGGCCAGGGTCAATAATGCCGCGTAAACGTAACTCAACGGATGAATCGTTGGTGAAAACATTAACGCGTTCGTTTCAGCCGTTTGCAAGATATATGCGTGCAACCAGTTGCCCAAGAAACAACCGGCAATAATGCCTAAAACCGTCAATATCAGATTTTCACGGAAAATATACATCGTCACTTCACCATCGTAAAAGCCCAACACTTTGATTGTCGACAATTCCCGGATCCGTTCAGAAACATTAATATTCGTTAAGTTATAGAGCACTACTAGCGCTAGTGCCCCCGCCGAGATGACAAAGATCAATACGACTAAGTTCATGCTATCCAGCATTTTAAAATTAGTGGCTTTCTCTGTACTCATCAGTGTCACGTTCTGAACCCCCGCCTGTTTCAATAGCCGGTCCGCATAAGCATTTTCTTGCTTTTTCGTTGCCTGCTTAAACCGGACATAGTTCGTGTTATATACTGGTGCCTGCTTGAAGACACGTCGATAATAAGTCGGACTCATATAGATAAAGTGATTGACGTAATTTTCAGCCACCGCACTGATGTGAATTCGCCTGGTGGTTTGCCCGGCCAACTTGATCGTTAAATCATCGCCCGCCTGAACGCCATATAACTTAGCTAATTTTTCATCGATGACCGCACCACGATTACCGATATGAATGGCCTGATGACTTTGTCGGTGCCGTAATACCACGAACTTGCTTAGCGATTGGTGGGGTGCCGGGATACCGAGCGTAGCCGTCTGTTCTGCTACCCCGGACTGTTTGACCGTCACCTGCTTGGCCTGTAATTTCAAACTAGCCTGGTAAAGTTGACCACGACTAAGTGCTTGCCGTTGTTGGTCCGTTTCGTTCCCACTACGCGTCACCACTGCATCGTAGTGCCACAATTCGTTAAATTGCTTGACGCTAATATCACCAATGGAATCCTTTAAGCCAAACCCCGTAATCATCATTGCCATGCAGCCCGCAATACCGAGCACGGTCATCAGCAACCGTTGCTTATACCGAAATAGATTACGAAGTGTGATTTTATGATTAAAACTCAGCCGATGCCATAGCCATTGCCAGCGTTCTAATAGCAAAGTCTTACCGGCCTTAGGTGCTCGTGGCTGTAAGAGTTGCGCGGGTAAACTGTTTAAATCCACGCGGAGCACGACCAGTGCCGTCCCCAACGTGCACAACAACGCAATGGCTAAGGCGATACCAATGTCCATCCAAATGTATTGAACGTTGATTGCGGGCAAATTATACATACTACCATAGGCCTGCGCGATAAACCGCGGGAAAAAATTGACGCCGAACAGGACACCTAGCGCGGTCCCAATCAGCGCGGCTAAACCACCATAAATCATAAACTCGCTACCGACCGCGGTATTCGTATACCCGAGGGCCTTTAACGTCCCCATCTGTAGCCGCAATTCTTCAACCATCCGCGTCATCGTCGTTAGACAAATTAACGCGGCAATCGCAATAAAGAACAGCGGAAAGACAGTCGACAGTGCCACGACTCGTTGCGTATTTTCGTGATATTCTGTGTAACCCGGATTATCCGTACGGTCAGTGTACAAATAAGTCGGCATTGTGATGGCCGCGACCTGGGCCTGCGCGCGTTTTAATTGGCTTTGTAACTTGACTAGTTGTGCCGTTCCCGCTGGTACTTGACTAGCAAGTTGCTGGGTCGCCTGTTGCAATGGTTTCAGCTTAGCCTGGGCCTGGGCTTGTAATGCCTGCTGCCGCTTACGCGCTTGTGGTTTTAACCAGCGTTTGAGTTGCGCGGTGTTCTCGCGATTCAAGCGCCGATACTTCGCCGTGTAGGGGGTGACGCCCCGCAAATTTTTGAATTGCACGTCAATGCGCGTTATCACACTGGACTTAATCACCTGCGGACGGACATAGACCAAGTAGTCCAAAGTCCCTTTACCAACGTTGGTGACGCCACGATTCGTATTTTCAACATACGTTGGTGAATTGACAAACCCCACGACCTTGAATGTTCGCCGCGTGAACTGTGCATTGCGCTTAGCCGTACTGCTAATTCGATACGTTGAACCGACTTTTAGCTTCGGCTGCAATCGCTGTGCTTGCGCGTCTAACACGATCTCATTGGCATGCCGCGGTAATCGTCCCTTAACGATCCGTAACCGATTCAGTCGTTGGGTTGTCGGTAACACCATCACCCGCACGACTTGACTATTGTTCAACTGATTAACATCAGCGTAGCGTGTCGCTTGGTAAGTGAGCTGTGAGCGGTGTTGATTCAGTACTCGTGTATCGGCCTTAGTCAGCCCCATTGTCGACTGGACACTATTGGTCGCCAGCTTTTGCTTCGCATAATAATCATTAGCTGCCTGTGACATATCCGGACCAGTCGCCCGAATTCCCGTATAAAAAGCAACCCCTAAGAAAATGATCAGTAATATTGAAGCAAAACGGGCTTTCGACGACCAAATCTCACGCATAATTGTTTTAAAATAAGCTGCTGTCATCGCTGCACCTACCATTCAATCTCAGCCAAAGGCGTTGGATGAGCATTATGCTCAACCGACTGCACTTGAGCATCATTGATACGAATGACTTGGTCACCCAGCTGCGCAATCGCACTATTATGCGTCACAATGATGACCGTTGTCTGCGTCTGCTTAGCTGCATCTTGAATCACCTGTAAGACTTGCTTCCCCGTCTGATAGTCGAGCGCGCCAGTGGGTTCATCACAGAGTAATAATTTGGGATTCTTCGCAACTGCACGCGCAATTGCGACCCGCTGTTGTTCACCACCGGACAACTGGGCTGGAAAGTTATCTGACCGGTGCGTCAGTCCTACCAAGGCCAACGTCTCATCAACGTCGCGTGCGTCCTTGGTAATTTGCGACGCCAACTCGACGTTTTCACGCGCCGTCAAGTTCGGAACCAGGTTGTAGAATTGAAAAACGAACCCGACCGCTTGCCGGCGATAGGTCGTTAATTGCCGTGAGTTGAATTGCGCAATGTCCACACCATCCACCAGTACACGGCCGCTCGTAGGACTGTCCATGCCACCTAAAATATTGAGTAACGTGGACTTTCCCGCACCACTCGGGCCTAAAATCACAACGACCGCTCCCTGGTCAACTTCAAATGAAATATCCCGATTAGCAACGGTGACCTGCTCACCATTTTTAAACTGGCGCGTTGCCTGCTGCACTTCGATGTATGCCATAATTTAGCCTCCTATATGTAATCGGTTACTATTATCATACCGTATTTTCAAGATTCACGGTTAGCATTTAAGCCACCGCTTGCATTTTGCCTCGCATTGCCCGTACAATGACAACAGTCACTGACACTGATAATTCCAGTGTTATCACCCGTTATCCGAGGAGGTCCAACTATGATTGCCCAAGCCATTGCGACTGTTTTAATGCTAATTGTTTTTATGTTCGGTTTTACTTACTTTCTGAATAGCCTATTTTTCAGACGCATCGAAAAACACGACCGTGAACAAACTAAAAAACGCGAACATCAAGACCACCACTCGTCTTAATGCTCGCGTCAGTACGTATTATGTTAAAAATAGGACTGCCAGTTAAGATCAAGGGCAGCCAACTTCGGCCTGTCGGAAAAGAGGTTGTTTAGCGTAACCTGGCTTTGATTACACGTCTAGCAAGACTTACAGGCAGTTCTACCAATGGCTAAAATATGCTCGCTGTCGCCCCACGCTACTAGATCAACGCTTCATTTTCCTCATTCAACTTGTCACAGTCAATGATCAATTGACAAACTTCTTTGTCTGGCGTCAACTTCATCGAATACTTCCGCCCATATTCAATCATCGTGTGATGGGCTTGATGTAATTCTGCCGGTGCCAACACACTCACGATTTTTTGTTCAACTTGTAACGGCGTCGCGGTCTGAGCGACAAAGTGCAAGCGTTTCGAGATTGCCGAGACGTGTGTATCGACAGCAAACGTCGGTTGTTCAAAAACGTCACTCAATACCACGTTGGCAGTTTTGCGGCCCGCACCTGGTAACGCCATGATGCCTTTACGATCGGTAGGCACGACATCGGCTAATTCTTCATGGACAATGCGCGCCGTTTTAATGATGTTGCGGGCCTTATTATGAAATAATCCGACGCTCTTGATAATTGCTTCCACATCCGCAACATCGGCAGCCATCAAGTCCTTTGGTTCTGGATACTTCTCAAACAGCACCGGCGTCACCTTGTTAACCGAGACGTCGGTCGCCTGAGCGCTCAGAATTACTGAAATCAAATACTGAAACGGCGTCCGCGAGTCCAGGGAAGGTCCCACTGGTCCGATGTCTGCTTCCATTTGGTGAATTGCCCACACGATCTGATCATCTTTTAGCATTGCGCTTACCGCCTCTTTCTTATCCTGTTTCTAAGTTAATTTTAAGGCTGAGGGGGTGTAATGTCTATTATTAAAAATATCGCGGCCTTATTTCTAATCCAAACTCTAATGACATGAACACAGTACCATTAATTTCTATCAATCATCATCACGATCAGCAAAATAGGCGGCCCGTTGCCGAGCCCAATATTCATGGTCGGCGGTGGTGATTTCTCGTAAGACATGGCAAGGATTGCCGACCGCAACCACGTTATCCGGGATATCATGAGTAACCACGGAACCAGACCCAATCACGACGTTACTCCCAATCGTGACACCCGGATTAACGACCACGTTGCCCCCAAACCAAACATCGTGTCCAATCGTAATTGGCCAACCATATTCGAGTTGTTCAGCACGAATGGCGGCGTCAATGGGGTGACCCGCCGTATATAAGCCGACCCGCGGCCCCATAAAGACGTTGTCCCCAATCGTAATCCGACCCACATCAATAAAAATCGCATCGTAATTGGCATAAAAGTGCTTACCAATTGTCGTGTTGCTTCCATAGTCGGTATGAAATGGCGGTTCGATATAGCCCCCGTCACCAATTTTGTTGAACATTGCCGTTAACAATCGTTGCCGTTCTTCTGGTTGGGCTTCGGTTGTTTGATTAAATTCCCGTACTAACCGTTTGGCACGATGATTTTCACGTCCTAATTCTGGATCATCAGCAACGTACAACTCACCCGCCAGCATTCGTTCTTTCTGTGTTTTCATACTCCCAGTTCCTCCCATCAATCGCATTTCACTTTCACCAGCATAGCACGCAATTATCACCATGAACACGCATTCTCGAAAGCAACCGCCCCCATTTTGAGTATCGTTGAACTTTTAAGCTTTTTTATACTGCGAAAAAATCATTATCGTTTATAATGAGAGGTATACACACAATTAAGGGAGTTTTAACCATTGAAAACATTTAAAAGCATTATGAGCTGGGTGGTTCCGATTGCGATTGGCTTGATCATCGCCCTACTGATTCGTCAGTTCTGGTTTACTATGGTCAAAGTCGATGGGACTTCGATGCAACCGAATTTACAAAATAACGAACGCGTCGTAGCTTTTAAGACTAGCAAAATCAAAGCAGGTTCCGTCGTCGTCTTCAACGCCTACGGACTCGATCCGAACCAGACCGACAAAAACGCCGTTTATGTTAAGCGGGTCATTGGGATGCCTGGGGATACGGTCCGCTACACAAGTTCCGGTAAACTTTACGTGAACAACAAATTAGTCAAGCAAACTTATCTCAAAAATAAGTATCAACAGACGACTGGGTCCTTCATGGCTAATAGTCACAGTAAGTTCACTGGTTGGACACTCAATAGTTTGAGCCATGATCAAGGCTGGGCCAAGTCCGTGACCAACAATACGGTGCCGAAGGGTTACTACTTTGTCCTTGGTGATCACCGGAGCGTCTCTAACGATGGCCGTTACTGGGGGCTCGTTCCTAAGAGCAAGATGATTGGGGTCGTCAAAGCATGGCCATGGCAGAACCGCAAACAATATATTAATAACTACCAACCTTAAGATTTGAACACCTTATCAGCAAGTCGTTAACTGTGACTTGCTTTTTTGTTATACTGAAAATATTATTTAAATAATAAGGAGCTTAATCAATGACCGCCAAAGTAAAAGTTGTCCTTAGTTGGCTACTCCCCATCATAATTGGTCTGATCATCGCACTTTTGATTCGCCAATTCTGGTTCACAGTAGTAAAAGTGGATGGTGATTCCATGCAACCAAACTTGCAAAACAATCAACACGTGGTCGCCGTCAAAACTAGTACCATTAAACGTGGTAGTGTCATCGTCTTCTACGCATACGGCGTCGATGCCGCCCAAGCTGACCACAACGCCGTTTACGTCAAGCGAGTCGTAGCAGTTGGTGGCGACAAGGTCCGTTATACACATGCTGGTAAACTATACGTCAACAATAAGCTAGTCAAGCAAACTTATCAGCCTAATCATTATCAACTCACAACTGGGTCTTATATGGCCAACGCCCACAGCCAATTTACCGGCTGGACATTAACCAGTTTAAGCCATAATCAGCCAGCTTGGCAGGTCACCGTTACCAACAACCGGGTCCCTAAAGGCAGTTACTTTGTCCTTGGTGATCACCGGAGCGTCTCTAATGATAGCCGTAATTGGGGATTTGTCCCCCAAAACAAAGTCATTGGCGTTGTTAAGGCTTGGCCGTGGCAGAACCGGCAACAATACATCAATCATTTTCAAAACTAACAAATAAACGAATCAACAAAGTTATGAACAACTTGTTAATTCGTTTATTTGTTAACCAGACTTTTATCCACAGTTAATAACTTAATGCCGTTATCCACAGTATCTGCATAAGTCTTCAATTGATTTGACCAGCTTTCTGAACAGATTATCAGCTCCGACTATTTTTGGCGCTGACGCCAATCCTGGACCCCAAAATACCCACAAATAATTGGGCTTAAAGGAACCAAAATCACTGCCATCAAAATATTCTTAAAGAAGTTGATAAAGCCATCCATGAAGTCACTCTTAGCCTCGACTTGCGGCGTTAATGCGGTTGGAACAGGTTTGGGCTTTGTCCGCTTGGCTGCTACTGACCATGGTCGGCCAGAGTCCTGAATGATTTGCTCATCGTCTGGTCGCGTTGACGGTGTTTCCTTGGGTTGTTTACGCCAGACTTGAAACACCCGCGGCCAACGATACTTCACAATTGGAAACAGCACGAGCGCACAAATAATACTGTAAATGACGAACGGATTAAATTCTAACACGATCCGATTGACTTCCTGACGGGCCGTAAAAAACATGATAATGAAGACGGCGATTGCACCGTAAAACCAACTAATTAGTAAATGACTCGTTTTCCACACGTTGTGCCACCTCCCCGGTTGTTGACATACTCAATCGCACCATACTTTTACACTGCAAGCCAGCTTCATAGATTGGGTCTGGATAGTTATCCACAAAAAAGTTGACCCACACCGCAATCATCTCAAAACCAGCGTGTTGATAAATCGCTAGTTGCCGCAACGATGAATTACCAGTGCCAATTTGCAGTTCATCACAGGTTGGCGCTGCTTGGCAGACTGCAATCGCCGTTGCTAGTAGGGCCTTAGCAATGCCGCGATGTTGATAGGCGGGCGCCACCGCAATATTTTTAACTTCCCACACCCCTGTTTTGAGCGTTGTCAACACGACAACACCCACCACTTGTCCATCTTGTTGATAACCATAACATTGGCCTGTCGATAAGTACGCTGTGACCTGTGCCCAAGATGGATCGGCTAATAACAGTAAATCCCGTGGAATTTGAGCTGCCGCTAGGGGTTGGATTTTCATGACTGCCGCCTTTGATGCCGCTGATAGCCATTACCCCAACAAACATAAGGAATGATGACCGCAATAATTGCTAAAGCATACTCGCGCACCGTTAAGTTCATGGCATTGACCACGACAAGGTACGCCAAAAAAACCGTCCATAAAACCGGAACAATACCGCCGACCCAAAAGTAGCGACTGGCCGTAAACAGGTACTCTTCTAAGATAAAGATAACAATTGCAATAACACCTAAAATTAGTAATTGCATAGTGCCACTTCCTAACTTGTGATTAACGCAGTGCCTACTGCTTGTTTAACTGTTGTAGCATATCCACAAAACGTCCGATTGTTAAGTTAGCCACATCTTCATCGGAATAGAAGATGATCATTTGGGACCGTTGTTCTGGGGATAAGTTCGCTTGGGAGCCAAAATAAACTAGATAAACGTCCGCGCTATGGTCCGTCAAACTCTGACCATAATCTGTATCTAACGTGAAGTTGAAATCTGCGCCAAATTGTTTTTCCATGGCGGCCATGAAAGCTTGCACATCCGCAGTTGCGACCGTCTCTTGGCCGGCCACCGTACTCGTAATAACATTAACTTGCATTTTAAAAGCTCCTCGTTAAAATTTTTAAACTCAATTTTCACAGTAGCGCACTTTTGTATAAACCACAAGCCACTAGTTGTCCACAGTGGATAAATTATTCCATGACCGGTACAGTCAACTTATCCCCAGTGTAAACCATCGTTGTCACCACACTTGGTGCCAATTCTTGTCTCGTTGCCGCACGACCAGTTGCGACGTAATGCATCATTCGCAACGTTGCGCCGTCCACAATCAACAAGACCTGACCATGATCAGGCGTTGCCGCCATAACCTGTTGTAACCCCTTTTGATAGCGATCCCAGAACTCCTGCCCACTTTCCGCCAATCCATCCGCATCGTGATCGTGCAACAATGTCTGTAGCTCACTGGGGGTCTGATCTGCGGCAAAAGCGGCCACACTCTGATAGCCTAGCTTAGTCGCAAATCCTGACCAAACCGCCGCGCGTTCAGTGCCTTCAAAGCCGCCATAGAATGGCGCACGTAACGCGACTACCGTTCGCAACTTAACGGGTTGTGCTCGTGAGTCTAAGATAATGCGCGCAGTCTGAATCGCCCGACTCGTATCACTAGCGAAGGCGGTATCGAACGTTGTCGACGCCAACTGTTGCGCAACCTTGGCCGTCGCCTGTTCGCCAGTCGCCGTCAACGGCGTGCCGCTCCAACCCTGGAACCGGTCAAGTTGATTAAAGTACGTTGCTCCAGCAACGACTAAGTGTAAGGTGATTGATTTCATGGTTAATTCTCCGTTAGTTTTTTTAGATTATTCAACTATTTTAGCATAAAAACTTGGCCGGACAAACGGACTCTAGGACTTGTTTAATATGAATTTGAGTAGAATTGTCATCAAGAATGAAACAACTATCATTTTAAAACATACAGCTGGCAAACAAAAAATCAGGATAAGAATCAGATGTGCATCCTTACCCCGACTTTAATTATTGTGCGGCAACAGCTCGTTCATTTTGGCTAACCGAGAATTAGCGAAAAATCGCCATGCCGAATACTCATCAAGTCACCACACGTCCTTTGATGGTAAGCTTAACACCATCATTGTGTATTTCTCTTCATCAGTAGCGTTAGATGTATAATATCGAACATTGTTCTTAATCGCCATAATTGTTATATGCCACAGTCATCAGAAATTAAAGGTATTATGGTTCGCTTAATATATTCTATTCAGGAATTGTCGCAAAGCACAGGCGTGTTGCCTTTAGTTGACAGTCTAGCCAAGCCAACAAATACTATTTTCCTAATGCGACCGTTTTACTGACCACTAATCACTAGTCGCTTTAGTAGGTACTGGCTTTCTGCGCACTAATGACCCAATCACCATTCTTCTTCGCATAAAACATCTGCATCTGCAACCGCCAAGTATGCGTACCCCCACCCCAAATTCTTGCCTGAACTTGGTTCTGACCAATTAAACTTGCCCGGTTACCTTCAATTTGAATAGCTTTGATGGTATCTTCTTTTGAAGCAAAATATTGCATTTCTTCATTTTGAATTTGGTCAATCCACTCCAATTTAGACTGCACATACCCCGTCATGTGGGTTAACTTCATAGTTGGTGCCAAAATTTCATTTAACCGACTGAGGTTTTTCTGAACTATAGCAATATTTTCATCACGATACAATTGAATAATTATTTCTTTATCCGTCATTCTTACCACGCTTTCTTTACTTACATCAAGCATGATACCAACTTTCCTATGCCAAAACCATTCAGAAATCAAGGGTCATTCATAAGTAAAAATTATGCAAAGGTTTGTTTCAATAATTCAGCAAAAGTTTCGATATAATAACCTGAATTATTAGCTTGCCAATAAGCGTAATAGTTCTGAATCAATTTTCGGTCCCCTTTAACCAAAGAAATCATTTTAACAATATCTTTATCTAATTGTGTTCTCATCCGCTGATTGATGATCAAATACCCCTGATTAGACGCGATCAACATTTGTGCCTCGTCATAGCTTTTAGCAATCACAAACTCACTTTTGACACCTAAAACATTGCGATAATACTCCTCTTCTGAGACTTGCTGATGACCATCAATGATCAAAATACAAGGAATATCCACTAAGTCAGCAACGTCGATTTTTTGTGCCTCAACTGGCAACGAATTGTTAACGGCAACCATAAACTCACTAGCAGTCAAAAATTCATTTTGATATTCATTGGATAAGGCCCGCCGTTGATCAGAAAAATTCAAATCAATTTTTCCTGTCTGTAATAATTCATAGAGTTCTTCGTGCGTGCCACTACTAATTTTGATTTTCACTTTAGGAAACTCCTGAGTAAACTTCGAAACAGTTTGTAAAAACTCAGCAGTCCCAAAACTTCTTAAATAGCCAACCCGCAACTCGACCTCATCATTCTTTTCAATTTTGATGGTTTTCTTTATAAGCTGGTCCACATCCGCCAAAATATCCTGACTATGACTATAAAAGTACTGACCCGCTTCAGTAACTTCAAAGCTGCGTCCTTTCCGATTCAATAACTTCACACCAAGTTGACTTTCCAACTCCTTCATTCGCTGAGAAATCGCTGACTGCGAAATGTGGCAGTCCACGGCCGCTTGAGTAAAACTATGATTATTAACGATTGCGATAAAATACTGCATCTGTTGAAACATTACCGGCACCTCAACCTTTACAAGATTATCTTTGAATGTTCAAATTTGTCATATTATTTTAATTAGTATAACCTTAATCAACAATTTGAGAAATGTTTTGCAGCAGAACCTGAACCGATTCCCTGCCATGCTTATAAACGAAAAAAGCCACTAGCTATCTAGCTAATGACCTTTTGAATATTATTTTGCATTTAGTCCAACGCTATCATGTGCATAATAATCATTATCGACAATCGCATTCTTGACAAAATCCGCAATTGAATTGATTGAGACATCATGCCCACCAAATGGTTCGCCTTTTTTCGTGATTTCATAATCAACAGGACCACCAGTAAACCAGCCCGGACGAATCAGGGTGTAGTTCAAATCAGAAGCTTCAATAACATCGGCGGCTTCCCGATAAGTGCGTAGCATTGGATTACTACTTAAATTTCCACTAGCACCAACCGAAGCGGGAATTTCATCATAAATACCCATTGAAGTAATAAACAGCAATCGTGAAACCTTATTCCGGTCCATTGCCGCAACAATTTTTTTAGCAAAGCGACCTAAAGAACCACTCAAGGCAACAAAAACAACGTCTTGTCCTGCCATCGCCTTGTCTAAGTCACTATCTTTAGTAACATCGCCAGCGATAACACTTTCACGCTCACTAGTCTTTAATCGATTGGCATTTCTAGCAAACAACGTTAACTGATTATCGGTTTCATTCAAAAGCGTTTGTCGAACTGCACCGCCAATAGTCCCCGTTGCACCAATAATTAAAACTTTCTTCATGTTCCCTCCTATTTATCACTGACAATGACCAATGACTTAATCGCCGTCCGTTGGTCCATTGCTTCGTACGCAGCTTGAATATCATCTAACATAAACCGTTTCGTAAAGACTTGGCCGGGCTGAATTTTCCCCGTCAAAACAGCATCTAACAAAACTTGCTTGTCATCCGTCGTTACAGCAGCAATCCCACCACGTAAGCCAATGTTCTTCCAAAAAAGATTATTGGTATTCATTTCAGCCTTTTGTGGGACCCCAACGCGACCAACAACCGCACCAGGACGGCCAACTTTGACTGCTGTGTCAACGGATTGTTCAGTACCTACACATTCAAGTACCGCGTCAGCCCCAGTTTCGGTCAAAGCCATCACTTTGGCAACTGCTTCATCACCACGTTCAGCGATAATGTCCGTGGCGCCAAATGCTTTTGCTAACTTTTGCCGATCTTCATGGCGACTCATTGCGATGATCCGCTTAGCGCCAAGCAATTTTGCGGAAAGCACCCCGCTCAAACCAACGGCACCATCACCCATCACAACAACGGTATCATCTTTTTTGACTTCTGCGCTAGTTGCGGCGTGGAAACCCGTTGCCATCACGTCAGCTAAGGCTAAAAAGTTGTTCAGCATATCGTCAGAATAATCTTCAGGTTGTCCAGGAATCTTAACTAACGCCCAGTTTGCATTGGTAAAGCGTAAGTATTCACCTTGATAGCCACCGTTACCGCCGGCTTCTTGGTTTAAGCAATCCCCATCAAAACCGGCTAAACAAGCGGCACAGTGCCCACAACCATGGGTGAACGGTGCAATCACGAAATCGCCTGCTTGTACATCTTTAACGGCTGAACCAACAGATTCAACAATTCCAATTGCTTCATGACCAACGGTTGAACCTGCTTGGCGTTGTGAAATCCCGCGGAACCACCACAAATCCGACCCACATACACAGGCCCGGAGCACCCGAATAATTGCATCGGTTGGCTTTTGAATAGTTGGTTTGTCGTATTCTTTAACTTCGACTTTTCCTGGTTCAATAAAAGTTGCTGCTTTCATAATAAACTCTCCTTAAAATTCTATTTCTGGACGCCATTGTTACGAACTTCTGAAACATTACCATACCAATATTGTGCGGTAATTCCGCCATCAACCAAGAAATCACTCCCTGTGATAAAGGCACCACGGCGATCCATTAAGAGTTCCGCCAAATTGGCAATTTCATCGGGTGTTCCTGGACGCTTCGTAACCATTGACTCGAACATCTTTTTGTAACCCGCACCACGCGGCCCGTTCAATTCGTCAACGGCTAATGGTGTCATGATAATACCGGGGCTGATCGTGTTGATCCGTGCACTGCGAGCTTGCCACTTAACCGATTCGGCAGCGACCCGTAAAACATTGGTTCGTTTCGCATATTGATAAGCCGCCAATGAATCCTTGATCACGTCCGGTTGTAAAATTGGTAAATCCAATAATTCTTCAGTCGGTGTCATGGCCAAGGCTTGATTATCTGCTTGTGATAAGGCGGGTAATCGGTGTCCTGATTGCGACGAAATGACGATTCCCGCACTACCGGGAGCCATGACTTGACCAAATTCTTCTAACAAAACGGCAGTCCCGTAAAGGTCCACTTTGAGCACTTGTTCTGGGCTCGCTTGGGATGGTGAAACGCCAGCCGCGTTGACCAATCCCATAATCTTACCAAGCGATTGTGCCTTAGCAACCACTGTCTTAATAGATTCCCGTGATGAAAGATCCGCTTGGATGGTCTTAACGTTAAATCCAGCTTCCGTCAAGTGTTGTTTCATTTCAACTAATTTTGCTTCATTATAGTCTGCCAACAATAAATTTCTACCGGCAGCAACACGTCGAACAATTGCTTCACCAATTGAGCCGGCACCGAAAAGCACAATTACTTCGTTATTCATATTCATTGACCTCTTTACTTGTTTTGATTCACCTTAACTTACAAGTCATATCTTACAAGCAAACGTCTTTTAGACCAATTTCAAATTCAGCTCACATTGATAAGTTTTACTTATCAATGAAAACACCCGTCACTCAAAAACAAGGGACGGGTGTTTTGGTTTAATGTTTTCTAAACTGCAGTCAATTATCGGTCAATGTATTAATCATTACACTTCCAAACGGCGACCTGCCATCCACTTGATCATTTTAGGATCAGCATGTGAGAAGAACTGGCTTTCGCCATCATTAAGAGTCGCAATTTGTGCTTTGTCGTCATCGGTTAATTCAAAATCAAAGACGTCCAAATTTTGACGCATCCGTTCTGGTTTAACCGACTTAGCTAAGACAACAATATCTTGTTCAATCAGCCAGCGTAGAATAACTTGTGCAACGGATTTGCTATATTTATCCCCAATCTTAGTTAATACTGGATTTTTGAAAATATCATTCTTACCTTCTGCGAATGGGGCCCAAGCTTCCAAGGAAATGCCTTCATCACGTAAAGCTTGAATATTATTCGTTTGTTGCTGGAACGGATTGATTTCGATTTGATTAATTTGTGGTGTAACGTCATTAAATTCAGCGAGGTTCACCGCCTGTTCAACACTAAAGTTAGAAATACCGATTGCACGAACTTTACCCTGTTTTTGTAATTCTTCCAATGCACGCCAAGCCCCAAAAGTATCGTTGTATGGTTGATGCAACAGTAATAAATCCACGTACTCTAAGCCTAACCGATCGAGTGAACGTTGAAACGAGCTCATGACACCTTTATAACTAGTATTTTCAACCCAAATCTTAGTCGTCACAAACAATTCTTTGCGATTAACACCCGAAGATGCAATACCACGACCCACGGCCCCTTCATTTTCATAACTTTGTGCCGTATCAATATGCCGATAACCGGCTTGAATCGCATCACGCACCGCATCTTCAGCTTCTTCAGGATCAGTAATTTGGAATGTCCCAAACCCTAATACCGGCACTTCAACACCATTGTTTAACTTAATTGTTTTCATTAATAACGTCCCCTTAGTTTAATTTAACTTGGCGATTAGTCATCATACTAATGCTCAGCACCAAACCCGCAATAAAAATGGAATAGATCATCGCCTGTGGATAAATAGTGATTGCTAAAATTAGCCCAATCAATTTAATTCCTAGATCGAGCAATACGACCCACGTTGGCGTCTTATACAACAACCCAAATTTGGCGCGTGGATTGAGCCGGCCTAGATTCAGCGATAGAGCAACGTTCAATAACGAAATCGCAATAATAATAATCCCATAAAGTGCTTGGGCAGTCGCATTATCAAAACTGTCCGCAACCAGGCTCGTTGTGTATGGAAATAGCGATGCGAAAAACAGCAACACTAGCGTTAAGAGCACGGTTGTCATATTAATTGTCCGAACTGCTTGCCAACTATTATGATGTGACATCCACATTAATCCAATCCAGAAAAACGACAGCGCATAGGCGAAGAAGCTCGCATGTAGCGCCCATAATCCAGCCCAACTAACGGGATTTGGTTTACTCAAGTCAAGAACCAAAATTGTCATAATAATAGCTAGAATCGCATCTTCAAATGCGGTCAGTCGTTCATTATTCATTAAAAGATCCTCCAATTTATTAATTAACTTAATTATAATTCAGCATTACATTAAGCTAACTAAAAGTGACTTACCAAGTCACGCCAATGACTGTCAGTCACGTTGCGTAACACGGTGTATCCATTGATTGATCTGTTTAACTTCACGATCAACTTTATTACCGTCAATGACTAGAGCAGTCTCATATTGGTTAGTACTCGAACCGTCGACTTTTAACATGCCTTTGAGCCGTTCCACGCTATCGCCCTGACCATAACCACCCTCTGTCATAAACGGTGCAATCCGCTTATACTGAAGTAGACTACCATACTGGATTAAAAAAGCAGTCATCGGATGCGATAAAGTCATCGCCCATATAGGATAACCCAAATAAATAGTTTGATACTGGCTCAAATCAGGAACCTGCATATTCAATTCCGGATAATTAGCAGTTTCGCGCTCCGAATTAGCACGCGCTAACGTTTGTTGATAATTACGGCTATAAGGTGATTTAACCACAATCTCCAAAATATCGGCCTGAGTCTCTTTAGCAATTTGGCTAGCAAGCAATTCAGTGCTTCCGGACCGTGAAAAATAAATAATGATGCTTCGAGCCTGCTTTGTTAATCGTCTAGTAGACTGATTGCTAGCATTCGTATCCATTCCATCAGATTTAGTTCCCGCACCATGTCGCCAGATACTAGCCGTTTTCCCCAACTGATAAGCCGTTACTGGCCGATCGCTGATTTGATTGTTCATTACTGCTGATGCTGACTTAACATCCATACGTTCTTTAAGCACCATTAACTCCTTACCTCCAATTAAATCAAAACACTGCCAATGTAACGTCACCATTACTACTTATACACTAGTGATGCTTACCCTTGACCATCCTTAAATGCAGGATAAAGTGTCATACCACCATCAATAAATAAGGTAATTCCCGTGACATAACTTGATTCGCTGGAAGCCAGCCAAGCAGCTCCGGCTGCAACCTCTTCTGGCGTCCCGATTCGGTTCATTGGCACCATGTTAACGGTCTGGTCATACTGCTGTTGATCGGCAAACTTTTCAGCATTAATTGGTGTGTTGATTGCACCAGGGCCGATTGCATTCACACGAATATTGTCCTGCGCATATTCCATAGCAATCGTCTGAGTAAAGAGTTTGACACTCCCCTTAGCAGCTGCATAGCTCGCAAAAGTTGGCCAAGGAATCCGTTCGTGTACGGATGACATGTTGATAATATTGCCTGGCTTTTGGTGCGCTTTAAAGTACGCAAGGGCTGTCCGTGAACCAAGGAACACACCGGTCTGATCAATAGCCGTCACCTTATTCCAATCATCCAATGAGACTTCATGGGTTGGTGACTTAATTTCCATACCAGCATTGTTAACCCAAACATCTAGGTCACCGAAATGGTCAATGGCTGCAGCTAATAGTGCATCCACACCTGCTTCGCTCGCAATATTAGCTTGGACAATAACAGCGTCACCGCCAGCTGCTTTTACGGTATCAGCTGCTTTTTGCGCACCGGCGGGATCACTATTATAATTAATGACCACTTTCATTTTTTCTTCGCCAAATCTTTTAGCGATTGCCGAACCAATTCCTTTAGAACCACCTGTAATGACTGCTACCTTACCATTTAAATCTTCATACATTTTTACTTCACTCCTTAACAGTAACTATTTGTTTACGAAGCGCCGCTACTTATCGCTCCGATTGAATGTCTATATATTAATGCTAAAAAGACACTTTGAAAATTACTTGATAAACATGCTAGCATTCGTTTAACGTATGGCATAATTGTGTGACCCTTTAGCTCGGTCAGCAACACACGCCAACATTGTTACACCAGTGATATATTACTAGTTATTAGTCGCTTCTAAATACAGGTATAATTCCACAATCATTTCTAAAAGTATAACTTGCTCATTCAACATACTGACTTGAAGTTAATCAATACCACTAGTACGACTAAACAAAATCAGCGGTACTTAAGAATAAAGGTATTCTTAAACACCGCTGATTACTGATCAGACATCATAATACTAACGGGACTAAGATTGCATTAGCAACGCACGCTTTATGGCTAATTTTTCATTAGTTCGCCTTTTGTAAAGAAACAGGCTCAATTATTCCGTCGCAAGTTGGTCATATGACGTTTCAGCTTAAATTAAAGTAGTGACGACTGCACCAATCACAATCAAGACTAAACCACTCAATGTTAAAACTAATTCACGTTTGGATTTACGCTCGTGTAAAAATACCATGCCACCTAATGTTGACAACACAACGGATAACTGCGAAACCACAAAGGCCGTATTGACCCCATTCTGGCTAACTGAAACAATGTATGTCAACGAAGCTACTGAAAAAACTAACCCACCAATAATGTTCAACCAACTAGCCCGTTCTGCCACAATTCGACCTTGACCACTTATTAACATATAAACAATAACGGCTACCATCATTCCCACTGACTCTGGTAAAAAGATCGCAATACCAGACGCAGATAACGCTTTTGGAATCGCATTAAAGACAATAAATCCAATGGTCGTCACAATCAACATCACAATCGTTCGTCGCTGATTACTGCCAGTCACTTCTTGGTGATCTTGAATTGAAGTCATGATGACACCAATCACAAGTAACAAGACCCCTAAGCCACCCACAAGCTTTGCAATTTTCGTTGACCATTCACCAAATAAGAAAACACCAACTAACGATGTCCCAACTAACTGTAATCCAGTTGAAATCGGCATCGTCTTAGAAACACCCACATTGGCGTAACCCGTATATTGTCCCAACTGACCAACAATCCAAAAAGCACCGGCAATCATGGCCATAATAAATGAGGTCACGTTAATGGCTGGATGAACGATTAGCTGAACGACTAAACTAGCAATTAATGTTCCAGCGGCCGTACCAAAAATCTGATTAATCGGTCGCCCGCCTAATTGGCTCACAATCAGTGGTAACACGCCCCACGCAATCGCAGGTAATAACATCCAAATAATATTCATTATACTTTCCTTCATTCCTTTAAAATTTTGTGGTGCGCACTGATTGCAAGCAATGTTCACCAATTAATTAATAAAAATTTGGTTTTGAAAATTCAGTCTGCGGTTCTCCTAAGCCTAGGCTTTCACGATGATAGTCACCTTTACCAGCCAGCAAATTAACGACAAATTGTGCCACAGCTTGCCGCGTCACTTGGGCCGAAGTAAATGGTTCACCCTTCTTAGTTACCGTAACTGCCGTATTACCAGTTTGGTTATACAGCCACGTAATCCGTAACAACACATAGTCGAGGTCACTTGCTTCAATCAAATCAGCTGCCTGTTTACGGTCTGACTGCCAAACGATACCGGTATGTTCACGATACCATTGCTGAAACGGGCCACTGACTTCTTGATAAAGATCTGGAATACTGGCTACAATGAGTCGTTTAACCCCCGTCGCATTCAAAGCCTTAATCAAGCCGGCAATAATATCCGGGCCAGCAACAAAGCTCAGATAGACCGCGTCTACTCCGTTTAATACGGTTTGAACCTTATCAAATTCAAGAAAATCACCGTCCACAAATGTCACTCGTGTCGAATCAAACACTATCAATCGTTGTGAGACATTATGTCCATACAATACCAACTGATCATCGGTTTGCGCCAACAGCTGCCGTGTGACCATTTGACCAATTTGACCCGCTGCACCTAAAATCATTACTTTCATTAATAATTCCTCCGTTCAATTCAAAATAAACTTTATCAATTTGTTTCTTAACAACTATCCTGCTAAACGATACTAATCAAGCCCTGATGGCATGCGACTCTTCTGAATACTGGTGCCAAAAATCTGATCAATTGTTAACGGATCATGATGATCAAAGAACTGACTACGATGTTGATCAAGTTGGGCAATGCGTTGCATATCTTCGTCAGTAAGTTCAAAATCACAAACATTTAGATTCGCAACCATCCGTTCCGTATGAATCGTCTTGGGAATTACCACAATATCACGTTGTAATAACCAACGTAAAATAACCTGACTAGCAGTCTTGCCATATCGTTGACCAATAGCGACTAATACCGGATTTTCAAAAATCGCTTGTTTACCTTCCGCAAATGGTGCCCACGCTTCAACTTGAATACCTTCAGACTGTGCAAAATCAATGGCTTCTTGTTGCTGATACCATGGATTGACTTCAATCTGGTTGACCACCGGTTTGATTGTCGTCGTTAATTCCAGATTTTTAAGTTGATCAGCAGAAAAGTTCGATACCCCGATAGCCCGAATTAATCCTGCTTGATTAGCTTCTTCCAACGCTCGCCAAGCACCCACAACGTCACCATAAGGTTGGTGTAATAAATATAAGTCCAAGTAATCTAGTCCCAAGCGCTGAAGCGAAGCCTGAATGCCTGCTTTAGCACGTTCGTATGACGCATCCGCCACCCACAGTTTAGAAGTAACAAAGAGTGATTCGCGTCGAATCCCACTATTTTTTATCGCACGCCCGACTGCAACTTCATTCTGATAAGCCGTCGCGGTGTCAATTGAAAGATAACCCGCATGTAACGCCTGCGTTACCGCACGTTCACATTGTTGTTCATCTACAATTTGGAAAACGCCGAAACCAACTTGCGGCATTTCAATACCACTACTTAGTCGGACCGTTTGCGTCATGACCATTTTGTTTCACACCTTTCTGATTGAATGACACTATCATAAGGCGAGATGGATTGTTTGAAAATTACTAGATAAACATGCTACCATACGTTTAATGTATGCTTAGGAGTGAATTATATGATTGAAAGCTATTTATTAGAAGAACTTAGCGTCTTCGCGCAAACTGGGACACTAACAAAAACCGCAACACAGTTGAATGTGACTCAGCCTTCCGTCACTCGTGGTATGCAAAAATTGGAAGACGAGTTTGGTGTTCAGTTATTTGAGCGCCAGGCCAATCACATTCAGCTTACCCCCACAGGCGTTCTTGCAGCTGAAGAAGCTACAAAACTACTGAAGCTCAACACGGCCATGATTACGAAGGTGCAGAACTATGATCAAGGTCAACACTTAACTGCGATTGCAGCGACTGTTCCAGGTCCATTAATCCTCCTTGGTGAGCTACAGCCCACGCTTAGCAGGCATATCCAAATTGACACTAATGCCATTTCCAATCAGCAAATTACTGACGCACTCAATAATAACCAATACACCGTGATTTTTTCTGATCAGGAGATTTTTACGGATGAGATTGAATCTCAATACATTGGTGAAGAACGACTACAAGTTAACTTGGATCAATTTACTTACTTAGCCAATCAACCAACCGTAACCTTTGAGGAACTGCAAGGTATGAGTTTCATTGTGATGCGTGCCATTGGCCCATGGAGTGCCATTATCCAAGATAATATTCCAGAGGCGAAGTTTATGTATCAAGATGACCGTGACGCTTTTGCTGAAATCACTAAATACTCACGTTTTCCATTCTTCACGACTAACCTATCGCAAAGCGACCCGTTCTTTAATGAGCAGGTAAAAAACGATAAGGACCGGGTAACTGTTCCAATCAGTGATGACAGCGCCAAAATGGTCGTATATGCTAACTACTTGATTGCCCAAAAGAAACACCTAGCTCCCATGCTTAGCGAAATCCAACAACAGTGGCCCAAGGCACTACAAAGTAAGTAACTATTACAGAAACCTAGCGTGATGGTAAACATTCAACCATCACGCTAGGTTTCTGTAAATTAATTATTCAATCCTACTGATACGCATGTCATACCAGCGACGCAACCTAGCAATCCACTAATGTTTGCTACGACACACACTAACCTCATAAACATCAATTAGAAGTTACACATTCAGCAACACTATTGCCACTATCCCTAATGTTGTCATGAGTAACGGCGACAACAGTTTGTTGATTTGCCCATGCCCCGTTCTTCGGCTCAGCTTTGAGTACTAACCGGATGCCAATTAACATCAAACTACCAATACCAATTAATCCTAGCCCGACCTTTTTTATTTTCATCATCCCCTTAAATCAAAGCTTATCCATTAATACTCAACTTATAACAGGTCTTTAAAATACTGTTTAATCACGTTAGTTTGATTAGCAGTAAACCCTGCTTTTAAATCAACGTTTTTTCGCTCGGTCAATGAAGCTAATACTTTGGCACTTGCCGTAATTGAACTACTAGCACTGGTAGTGAACGGTACAATCGTTTGTCCAGAAAATTGATATTCAGCAAAAAAAGTATGAATCACCATTGGTGGCTGATACCACCAAGTCGGAAAGCCTAAATAAATCGTCTCATAATCATTCAATTGATGGTTAAGTGGTCTTAATTCTGGTATTATTTGCTGGTCTTTTTCCTGCTCCGCACGTTTAGCAGCTTCAGTATAATCGTCTGAATAAGGTTCTTCTAAACGAAGCATCTCAATATCAGCGCCCGTTATCTCAGCAACCGTATTAGCAGCCCGTTTAGTATTATCCGTGAGTGAAAAATACAACACTAATGCGTTACTTGAATTTTTCATTCAATCACTCCTCTCATCCAAAAATCTCCTACCATTCAGGATATATTGGATTATCTTAAATCATTATGGTACTGCAATAGATCAGTCCTCAGCGTTGTGACTATCATCAATAATTTTGTTGCTTTGTTGTGGAAATAGTTGTGCTGCCTCACTGCTTAAAATATGTTCTTGGAAATGATCGATTTTATAGGACAAATATGCAATTGTTTGTCGTGTCTCTCTCAACTGTTGCACTAATTCATCACGTTGATCGATCAGTAAGTCACGTCGTACTTCTGGTGAAGTATCCAGTTGATGAAGTAGTTTCATATACTCAATCAATGATTCAATCGACATTCCGGCCTGGCGTAATGACCGGACATAGTAGATCCAATTCAAATCACGCTCACAATAATCACGATTGCGGCGACAATACCAATTCCCCATCTTTTCAACTTAATCATACCTTTCTTGGTTCTTAACAAACATCATGTTAAACCCTGGTGTGAAATCTATGGCAAGAGAAAAGTCTCATTTGAACTAACTGCCAAATGATTAACTCTTAAATTTTCAACTTAACACCACCTGCGATTTCCACATAGCCACACTCAATCTGGATCGTGTTCGAATGACCCCCAAAATGTTAAAGTGGCCTAAAGTTTTATTTTCTTGCAGCAAAATAACAGTTGGCAACCGAAAAGTAAGTTGTCACAAATCCGACAATCAATATAAACAGCCCCTGAAACCAGTCCAAAATCGATTGGTTCAGGGGCTATTTACTACTTAACAAACCAGGTAACTAGGAATTAGCTACCTAAGCAGTACGCTCAAATTTTCCAGTCTTTTTGGACTAGCCCATTTGGTTGGTTGGTCGAATAATAACTTCATTCCAAGCAGCATCAGCGGGCATATCAATAGCCTCTTTAATTGTTAACGCTACTCGATCAACTGAAATACCGAACGATTCATAAAACTTCTCCATACCAGCTTTAACCTCAGGATCAGTTACAGAAGAAAGCAAGTCAGTGTTGATAGCACCCGGTGAGATAACCGTTACCCGAACGTTATTCTTGGCTTCTACCATTTCTTGACGGAGCGATTCACTGATAGCGCGGACTGCATATTTGGTTGCTGAATAGACGGCACTACCTGAATGAGCAGTGTGTCCAGCAACAGAAGAAACGTTGATAATGTGTCCTGACTTTTGTTTATCCATATACGGAATCGCTGCACCAATACCGTAAAGCGTTCCCTTGATATTGATATCAATCATATTGTTCCAATCATTGATTTTCTTTTCAGAAAGGATCGATTGAGGCATAATACCAGCATTATTCAGCCAAACGTCAATCCGACCAAATTTATCTATCGCTAATTTAGCGAGTGCTTCAACCTGATTATCATCAGTAACATCGGTTACTTGATAAGCAGCTTTGCCACCTAACTTCTCAATCTCATCAGCAATTTTCTTTAACTTATTCTCGCGCCGAGCTCCCAAGATAACCTTTGCACCATCTTTAGCCACTAATTTAGCTGTCGCTTCCCCAATACCACTTGACGCACCGGTAATAACGATTACTTTCGATTCACTCATTAATAAAACACTCCTAGTCTACTTTTCAGTACTAAAGTCTAACGCCATCGTGGCATATTTTTCTTCATTTTCAGCTGACGGTGTGTAATACCGAATATTCTTCTTTACAGCAGCAATTTGAGCCATTTCTTCATCAGTCAGTGTAAAGTCAAAGATGTCATGATTATCACGAATATGATCCGGATTAGTTGATCCAGGAATCACAATAAATCCCATCTGCGTGTGCCAGCGTAAAATAACTTGTGCACTCGATTTGTGATACTTCCGACCTAATTCAGCAAAAATCGGTTCCTGAATCAGGCTCTTGTCGCCGTGCCCTAATGGAAACCAAGCCATCAATCTTGTGCCAAAGGGCTTCAAAATTGTTCTAACTTCATCTTCAGTGAAGTATGGATGTGCTTCAGCTTGAATCACATGTGGTTTAATTTCAACATTATTCAATAACTGTTGTAATTTTTCTCCTTGAAAATTCGAAATACCAATTGCCTTGATCTTACCGTCCTTATAAGCTTTTTCTAGTTGACGATAACCAGCAAGAAAATCACCAGCCGGTTGGTGTAAAAACATTAAATCAACATAATCTGTTCCTAAGCGTTGCAACGTATCATCAACCGCATTATTGTCTGTATAGACAGATGGCCAAAGTTTCGTACTCAAGAATACATCTGAACGCCTAACGCCGGAACGTTTAATACCACGCCCTACACCAGTTTCGTTCATGTAGGCATTAGCAGTGTCTACCAAGCGATAACCAGCTTTCAAAGCGTCAACCACAGCTTGCTCAGCATCATCAACTGACATTTGAAAAGTACCAATACCCATTTCTGGAATCTTCACACCATTATTTAGTTTAAAAGTTGCTTCTGACATATTTATCTACCCCTTTATTATTTTAATTGTGCCAAACTTGCTCCGAAAATTTGTTCAATAACTCTTGGATCACGATGATCAAAAAACTGACTTTCGCCTTTGTCCAAGTTATTCAGCGCATTCATTTCGTCATTTGTTAACTCAAAATCAAAAACATTAATATTTTCCGCCATTCGATTCTTATGCACTGATTTAGGAATAACAACAATTCCTCGTTGAAGTAGCCATCTAAGAATCACTTGACCATTAGACTTACCATATTTGTTAGCAATTTCAGCAATGACCTTATTAGTGAAGATTTGGTGCTTACCTTCAGCAAATGGTGCCCAAGCCTCTACTTGAATATCATCACTTTGTGCAAAAATAACTTCCGATTTTTGTTGGTACCATGGATTAACTTCAATTTGATTGATTGCTGGTTTGACTTCATTTGATAATTCCAAGTTTTTTAATTGGTCACCATAGAAGTTAGAGACTCCGATGGCACGGATTTTACCAGCTTTGTAAGCCTCTTCCAACGCGCGCCAAGCACCTACAACATCTCCATATGGCTGGTGTAGTAGGTACAAAACCAAATAATCTAAGCCCAAATTACTTAGCGATTGGTCAATTCCCTTCTGAGCACGTTCATAATTAGCATCTGAAACCCAAAGTTTGGAAGTGATGAAGAGGTCCTTACGATCAACACCGCTCCGTTTAATAGCCCGTCCTACCGCTGCTTCGTTTTGATAGGCCGCCGCAGTGTCAATCAACCGGTAGCCAGAATTGATCGCATCAACGACTGCTTGTTCACATTGTTCTAGATCTGTTACTTGAAATACACCAAATCCTAATTGGGGCATTTCAATACCATTATTTAATTTAACTGTTTTCATTATGCTATCTCCTCTTTATTTAATTTATGAATTCATTATAAGGTCGCTTCAACTCATTGAAAATTACTATCTAAGCATGCAAGCATACGCTAAACGCATGGTAGTGTTTTTTAGTGCTTTTTCGTCTGAATTCCAAGTGATGCAAGGAAACTCAAAATAAAAATCACGGCAATAATCAACAATTGATAATGATAACTTGTCGCTGCATTATTGAAGCCACTTGTCATGGCGACAACAACTGACATCCCAACCGATTGTCCAAATTGATGAACCGTATTGACGACACCTGAAGCGGCGCCCGCAATATCGGCATCCGTATTGGCAACCCCAGCGATGGTCAGCGGACTTAATCCAAGCCCTTGTCCAACACCAAAGAAAATCATCGGAATACCAACTGCTAACCAGTAACCATGACTAAGGCCCAACACGGCTGAAAGCAGGACACCAATAAATCCTAATATGATGGAAACCAGAATTAACCGATCATTACCAATCTTCATTGAAATCCTAGAAACCTGAGTCGCACTGAAAAATTGTGGTAATGTCGCTGGTAAAAAGGCTAGTCCAGCCATCAATGGTGTAAAACCATACACTCGTTGCAACGCTTGTGGTGTCACAAAAAAGTAGGCAAATGCAGCACCAATGAAGAAGAAACGTGCAATGTAAGCACTACTACGTTCTCTATCCGCGAACAATTTCAATGGCATGATTGGATTCTTAATGAGCTTCTCAGCATAAACAAACAAGATCAAAGCAATAATCGCAACTATCAAGGCCAAAATTTGATGAGTGGTACCATCAATGCTGTATACCAAAGCGGATAAACCGATAACTGATAACAAAGTTCCAACAAAGTCTAGATGTCGTGAACCTTCAGTCTTACTGTCATGTACAAAGAATATTGTTAAGATAAACATCAGAAGCCCCACCGGCACATTCAAAAAGAAGCCGTATCTCCATGAGAACACACTGGTGATAATGCCGCCCAACACTAAACCAAAACTAGCACCTAAGCCAGCGGTCGCACCATATGCGGCAATTGCTCGCGTGCGCATTGTTCCTTGATAGCTATCCAATAGCAATGCCAAAGTAGTTGGTGCTAAAATGGCTGAGCCAATGCCTTGAAATGCCCTCATTGAGATAATCATGGCGGCGTTGGTCGATAGCCCCACCATTAATGAACCAAATGAGAATAAAACCAAACCAATCAAGAACACTCGCTTACGACCAAAAACATCACCGATACGGCCACCAAATAACTGAAAGCCGCCAAATGTTAACGTATAAGCACTGCTTACCCACGCTAACGTCTGAGAATTTAAATGTAGCTCTTGCGCAATCTTTACCGTACTAGTAAAGATAATGGAATTATCTAATAAAATCATGAAATAACTTAATAAAATAATTGGCAATACAATGCCAAATTTTTCTTTGCTCTTACTCATTACAAACTCCTAACTTTAAAGTACTAATTTGGTAAAAGACAAACCTGCAAATGCTTTCTGAGCATTCACAGGTTTGTCTCTTACATAAAGCTCGGCTTAGTGAATTGAGTATCAGGTTCACCCAATCCTAAGTTGGCTTGATGATAATCAGCTTTGCCGGTCAAAAGATCAACAACAAATTGAGCGACCGCTTGACGTGTGACTTGGGCTTCCGTTAAAGGTTCACCTTTCTCGGAAACATGAATCTTAGTATTATTTACTTGGTTGTACAGCCAAGTAATACGTAAAATAACGTAATCCAAATCACTATTTTCCACTAAGTCGGCCGACTTTTTGAGATCAGTTTGCCATGTCAGCCCAGTATTTTGCCGATACCATGTTTGGAATGGCCCACTAACTTCTTGATACAAATCAGGAACATTAGCTACGATAAACCGCTTTACCCCGGCCTTATCTAATGCGTCAATGACTCCCGTAATAATAGCTGGCTTAGCAACAAAACTTAAATATACCGCATCAACACCTTCGGCAGCTTGTCGTACCTTGTCAAATTCCAAAAAATCACCATCAACAAACGTCACTCGTGCTGAATCAAGTTCCGCCAACCGTTGTGAGACGTTATGACCGAATAGCACTAAGTTGTCATCTGTTTGTGCCAACAAATCACCAGTTACCATTTGACCAATTTGACCTGCTGCGCCTAAAATCAAGACTTTCATAAATAAATCCTCCGTGATTATTAAATATTTCTCTAATCAGTCTAATGAGCTTATGTAACCTACTTGTCCAACTGATTGAATGACACTATCATAAACCGATTCTTATTCACTGAAAAATACCGAATAAACATGCTACCATACGTTTTTCGTATAGTATTTCACTCAATTACCTATAGCATACTTAGACCGTCACACTGCAACACCTCTTAAAGCTGAATAAAAAGGCAACTTTCAGCCATAACTTAAATATATTTGTCTAACTATAAAGCCCCTACCACTGGTATTTGGTATTCCTCAAGACGCAAAAAAAAGCCCTCCATAACCGGAAGGCCTGATCAATCAAAATTCATCTTATCACTACCGAATCACCAGTACTGAAACCGATGTGCGTGTTACCAGATCCTTGCGTTAGCTATGAACAAAGACCTCGCTCATAGTTTCATATACATTTATATTATCTTGTTCCAAAATTGAAACAACTATATGAGAACAGCTAGTCTCTACTTACTCAAATGACTTACAAACAAAACTAACAGCCCTAGACAAAATTACCATTATCCGTGAACGATTAATTACTCAACATCCACTACGCCTCACGTCCCATCTCAGTGTAACGTGCAAAGAAGCCAGCCAAAAATCGAATAGCACCCGCGGCCATTATCACGACTGCCATTTGATACCCCTGACCCAAAATAAGCCCACCAACCCATGATCCTAATGGAATAGCCGCGTATGAAACCATTCTAGTTACTGCAACTACCCGCCCTAAAAGTTGTTCAGGTACTGTTCGTTGTCGTAATGAAAAATAGGTAACAACATTTAACGTTCCAAAAACATTAATTCCAGCCAAGACTAAACCAATATATATATTGATGCACAAGCAATAATAGAAAGGTCAACCCACCAGCCCACATGGTACTGTTCGTCAAAACAACACCGGCTTTGCGATTTGCGAGCCATTTTGTTGCAAACAGACCACCAAGTAACGCGCCAATGCCAGCTATTGTCATTGCAATGGATGTTTTGAATAGTGAATACCCCAACTGTTTGATCATATAATACATGTAATTGGCTTCGAACATATTTAAAGCAAAGTTAGTAAAAAAGAACATTAGTGAACCACTTAAGATAACTTGTTTTTTAAGTGTATAAGTAAACCCAACTCGTAATTCGGCAAAAACGCCGGCAGGTTTTGGATTTGTATGATGTTCATTCGGCAACCAACATAGTAATATAGCAGCAATTAGGAAAGAACCAACATCGACCATTAAGCCAGTATAGCCACCAATTAAAGTAATAATAGCACCTCCCAATAAGGGGCCGACAACCGAAATACAATTTTCAATCGTTTGAATCGTCGCATTGGCCGCAACCAGTTGGTTAGCAGTCACTAATTCAGGAATAACACTCTGAAAACTAGGATGCGTTAATGGATCAACTGAAGATAATAAAAAAATTGCGCCATACAATAATGGATAACTTAACTGTCGCTGCCACAAAACGCCTAACAGAAGCAAGGCCAATCCACTAGCTAAAAAATGACCTACAATGAGCACATATTTTTTTACATAATCGTCAGCAATCACACCACCCAGCAAAGAGAACACAATCCAAGGAACAAACGAAACACCAAAAGCCGTTGCGGCATGATAGGCTGAACCCGTCTTTTGCAAAATCACAACTGGCAAAGCCAATTTGTACAACCAATCACCAATACTTGAGATTAAAAAGCTGAGCCATAAAAAACGAAATACTGATTGTGCCACTTCATCACTTCCTTGTTTAGCTTACTCACTTTCATGCCATGAAGACCCTCCTCAAGGCATTGCCATTATGATAAACTGATTAACGAAAGGTAGCGCAAAATTTGCGTATAGGACAAAAACATGACTGAAATTGGAGAAATTTATCGTGATTTAAGACTAGGGAAGCACGTTACATTAAAAGATGCTAGTAATGGCATCGTTTCATTGGCTTTTCTATCACGCTTCGAACGTGGACTTTATGATATTTCGTTTAACCATTTATTAGAACTACTTGATCGCATCAATGTTCAATTATCTGAATTTGAATATATGTACAATCAGAAAAATGAGATGACGACGGATTTACTTCCGACATTTCAGCGTGCTTTTCAATCTGGAGACACCATTACCTTAAAAAATCACTTGCTAATCTGGCAACGCCAATCGGGCGATTTTGCACAGTTACAAGTGATCCAGTTAAAAATGATGTTAACTATTCTCGGCCAGCCACTGGTTTCAAAACAGGAAATTAACACACTTGAAGCTCATTTTAATACTATTACGAATTGGACTTTTTTTGAGTTATACCTGTATGGTCATTCATTACAGTTTTTTGATAAGAAAATGGCTGTTAATTTGTTCAAGGAATTATTCAAAAAGGGCATCTTTTACAATAATTTTCGCTCGGATTCTTTTTCCATGCTCTTTTACATTCATAATAATCTGATTCTGTATTTGATTGATCAACATGATTTAGCAAACGCACACATCATATTAAAATCACTCACACACTACTTCCAGCATAATGAACGTGATTATTACCATACAGCGCGTTTATTTAATTTACAGGGATTAGTTACCTACCTCAGTGGCGACCACTTAGTTGGATTAAAACTCTTACGTCGTGCGAATGTGATTACGTATCTTTGCAATCATCAGAGCGGCTTTATCGAAAATGAACAGCGTTACTTAGCTCAGTTCCTGACTACGGATGAATTAGCTTCAATTTTTGACTTTTCAAATCTGACTATACTTTAAATGTTTAATCACCAATTTTCAGTAGTTATACTTAACCTCCTTTACTCTTTGTTAAAACAATCCCTCAAAAAGAGTCGCTTCAATAAAAAAAGATTGCTCAGCGCCCTACTGAACAATCCTATTTAACAACATCAGAATACTAGTACCACCAAAAAAATGATGCGCTTTAAGTAACTAACACTATAATTGCCTGTCACTAAACAGTTTAGGAGTCAGCTAGCTGGTCCCATTCACGGTCTGCTTGGGAGATACTGTCACGAAAACCCACCCAATCATCTGGATTAGCAAAAAGTTCCGAATTGATTGGTGTCATAATCAGTGCCGGACCACTTTGCTCAATTCTATAACGTGCCCCTACTTCAAGGTTCAGTTCATTGGGAAAAATGATTCCCTGAGCATTGCCAATCTTACGAATACTCACTTCCATCTATCAGCACACCTTTCCATCACAACTTAATTTTCAGTTAATCCCAACGACATGTCACGGTAACTTTACCACGAAGTCATAGAAGCTAGCAAACATCTGATTTGCTCAAATGAACACTGCTTTGATAACAACGGTATTCAAGACACAACCACTATTATTCATCATCAACACCATCGCCGGAAAATGATACTCAAGACACAACAAAAAAAGCCCTCCATAACCGGAAGGCCTGATCAATCAAAATTCATCTTATCACTACCGAATCACCAGTACTGAAATCGGTGCATGTTTTGCCATATATGCGGCTTGCGAACCGAAGTACTTACGAACACCATGCTTGGCAACTGAGCCAATGACTAGTAAGTCGGGCTTCAACGCTGGAATCACCGTCTTCACGATGGTTTCACCAGGGTCACCTTCATCAACGACCGCGTTAACATCCGTCACCCCGAAGTCACGGGCCAACTTCTGATACTGCTGGACGTGTTCTTCCAAATCCTTGCGTTGACCATGAACAAAGTCCTTGCTCATCGCCTCATACACATTCATATTATCCTGTTCCAAAATCGAGACGATGGTCAACTTAGCACCGTCACTCTTGGCCCGGTTAATGGCGTACCGAAACGCTAACTGCGCGTCATCCGAATCATCAACCCCGACTAAGATGTGCTTAAATTCCTTAGGACTCATCTCTGACATATGGCTCCACTCCCCATTCTCTGATAATCTGACTACACCCTTATTTTCATCAATTTAGGCGTAATTGTCAATTATGACTGCGGTGCATTTTGTTTCAAGACACGCGCCGGATTACCGACTACGATGACGTTATCTGGAAATGAATGTGTTACGACAGCACCGGCACCAACAATCACGTTGTTGCCCAACGTCACCCCGGGTAAGATCACGGCACTACCACCAATCCAAACATCATTACCAATCGTAATCGGTGCAGTCCGTTCCGCTTCAGTCCGCCGCACAGTTGGGTCTAATGGATGAGCAGGCGTGTACAAGCCAACTTTAGGACCAAATTTGCAATCATTACCAATCGTAATAAGTCCTTCATCACATAACGTGACCCCATGGTTAGCATAAAAATGATTGCCGATACGAATATTGACGCCATAACTAAATTCAAAGGTCGGTTCAACGAAGAACCGGTCACCGGCTGAACGTAAGAGACTTTTCATCTTAGTATTCCGTTCATCATTATCAGCAATCTGATTATATTGCATTAACTTCGTCCGCACGTCTCGCCGACGTTGCTGTAGGATTGGTGATTCTAAGTACAATTCACCATTAATCATTTGTTGATACGCTGGGTCATTATCGATTTCCATGTTTAACTTCCTTTTAAGTATGATACTTTAAGCATACCACACCATTCAAAATTGCTGTATGATGGTTTAAATAAACCTATTGAAAGTAGTGGTTCCATGCAATACGCAATTTTTGATCTCGATAATACCATCCTTGACTTTGACCGCGCTGAAGCGGCTAACCTCGCAGCCGTCTTTCAGCATCATGGCGTCACTGATATTCGCCGTGCAGAAAATGAGTATCAGGCCTATAACGAAACTGTTTGGCAACAAATCGAACAAGGTGCCGATCGTGATAGCTTGTTAGACCAACGATTTCAAGTCTTTCTAGGCACACTGGGCATCACCGTTGACGGTCCTGCGGTTCAACAAGAATACGACCAATTATTAGCGCACAGTTATCAGGTAATTCCCGGCGCCCACGAACTTTTGCGCACGCTGACCAACGCTGGGCTGACCTTACTCGTCGGCACTAACGGTATCAAACACACCCAGCTCAGTCGCTTGGCAGGTGCCCATATGACGCCCTATTTTGATCATATCTTCATCTCTGAAAGTATCGGCTATGCCAAGCCGAACCCACACTTTTTCAACGCTATTCATGACCAATACCCAGACATGAATGCCACGAATACCGTCATGATTGGTGATAGCCTGCGTTCAGACATCGCGGGAGCGGCCACCGTCCAGTTACCTAGTATCTGGTACAATCCACAGCATGCGCATAACGACACAACAATTGCCCCAACTTACACTGTGGATAACTTTAAGCAACTGCAAAAACTGTTATTAACAGCTTAAACGCAAAAACAATCAGCAAACTCTGCGCGCAGGCCTAACGTATCTTAAAAACTGAACTATTTAACATATTAGGTCCTATGCGGAGTAGTTGTGTTGACGGCTTTTAACTCAATAACCTGCTTACCTTGATTTCCAATCAACAAAAAGACCAATTGGTGAATCAGTAAGAAAAGCAATTTATATAAAACAGTCGTCGTTGCTTAATTCAAGATTCGGCCGTGAAACAATGCTAATAACAGTTCATCTGGGTAATCTGTCAAAACGTGCCCTTTCTTCTCAGGTGATAAGATTTTCAGATTTAATCCACTTGACGATTGCTATCAATTAACGTGCGAGAAGAATAGCTAAAGGAACGGGATTAAAAATGAGTTATATTCAAATTTTTATGAAAAGAAGCCGTCGCGCCGGTAATCAACACTTAAGCTCAAAAAAATTACAAGCAAGGGTACTTTTAATACCTGATATAATATCAGCATCCATCTAATTTTTTTAAAGCTCGTCACCGCTAGCGCCTTTTTATCACTGTCTAAAGTATCACTGCTTTGTGCGCCAGCAATCAACTGCTGCATCTCCTTTATTGGGCCTAAACTATCCACAAACGCAATTACAAAAGAAATGAAACCAACACACTTCATAATAGAAGAAACCAAAAGCATGTACTGGTAATCAGTATTTAGCACGAGTTCACTAAAGACTAAGACCGGTATCGATGCCAGTAAGAACAGTTGCATTATCAATCGTATTTTTTCCCACCTTGTCTTATTTCTTTTTTTGAGTTTAACTAGGCCTAATTTCAATAAGAAATTTTTTTTATGCTGAATTTTTTTATCTATAAAATGAGTTACCAAATAGTACAAGCAACCATAAGCGAAAAGTATGATAACTTGTTTGAATAGCGTCGATTGGAAAATCAGCATGAGCAGCTCATTCGAATATGAAGACATTAATTTAGAAAATCCTTTCTGAAGTCACCTAAGTATCTTAGCTTAGATAGCAGTATTTAATGAAAAACGTTGTGTCTAGATTTCTCATTGAAATGAAGCACAACGCTTTTGGTATTAGAAAATAAATGATTATACGCCTGAAGAATAACACTATTATGATTCATCAGGTCAGACAAGGGTTATTGCCCATGCACCTGCTTTGACAGCGGAGATTAAATTCAGGCGCTGTAAGTGGAAAACCTGCATTATTCCAATAAATTTCGATAATAGTTGAAAGTATCATTGCTTGATCTAGTATATAGGTAGCTGGGAACTAAGAACACCCGTGGCTAAATATAATAATATGTATTGTGCGTATAGTTGAAATTCATTAACGTAATCTGCAAAGTCTATTGAATGGGCACACTGCATCTCATACGATATAAAGCAGGTAATGTTCACACTTTTATTTAACCAAAATAACGTAAAGACATAAGAATTTTCACGTCCTTCTTATTGTGCCTATCGGATATTTCCGTAGCTAAGTGGGCTGATTTGATTGACTAGACTCGTATCAATACCATTGTCCTCATCAAACCGTATAAACAATAATTAACCTCAATTAAAAAAAGCCATGCAGCCCCATTCTTACAGTTACGACACAGTAAGAATCAGGCTTCATGACCCATAACACGATTCAAATTTAACCACGCGGCATCGATTGGCAGGAACACCTGTCAATTGATGCCCACCGCACGGCCCAATCAAAGTGACACTAGCCACACCTTTTCTTACAAGGTCAGCACTAACTATTTTGGTCCAAAAGTGAACCCCTTTTTACAATCCACTATTCTTCAATCTGAACAAAGTGTGTGTTACCTAGTCCACCGCCAACTTGCATGACACTGCCGCCATGCCGAAGCTTGCCCAAGTTAACGGGGCGGAAATTCAACGGCCGGACGAGCGCAGCGAATTCTTTCTTGGCAGCAACGTCATCGCCCGCATAGAACAAGACCCGCTTTCCAGGCCCATCAACGTGCCCATCCATAAACTCCGGCGGAATCGTATTGAAGGCTTTAATGACCCGGGCATTGTTAGCTGCACGAGCAATGACTTCACTTCCAGTCAACGGGGCCGTCTTAATTTTCTTAAAGTCGGCCGTAAACTGGTTCGTCACGTCCACCACGATCCGTTGCTTATAATCGGCGACCTGCGCTAATACTGCCGGCGCCTGTTCAAACGGCACTGCAAGAATGACTAACGGTTGTTGTAAGGCTTCAGCAACTTCTACAAAAGCCACATTGGCAGCAAACTCGGCGCGCCGTGTTGCTAAACTAGCCGCACCACTGTGCCGACTTAATTTGATTTGATGATCACCGCGCGCAAAGGTCTTGGCTAATACTGTGCCGACCGTACCGGCACCAATAATTCCAATTTCCATAACTATCCTCCACCTCATCTTTTAATAATGGTTTGAATTAACCGACTTATCTGGTCCGTTATCACGGACTGTCAGCGGTCATCTAGACCAAACCAGCTTATCTTAATGATAGCGAAATAGTTATGGAATTGCACCTCATACGCGTCAACTAAGCTTGCACTTGTTGATAAGCCGTAATACCAGCTTTTAACCGTGCCAATCCATCCGTCAGGGTAGTCGTTGGACAGGCCACATTCAGTCGCAAGAAGCGGTTGCCATCACCACGGTAAACATCGCCCGCTGATAAAAACAACCCGGTCCGTTGGCGAATAAAAGCGGCCAAAGCGGCACTGTCGGTTGTCACTTGACTCACATCCAACCATAATAGATACGTCGCCTGGGCTTCCACCAACTTGACTTGCGGCAATTCAGCGGTCAAGTAAGTCTGAACTTGACGTTGATTGGCAGCTAGTTTGGTTCGCAATACGGCTACCCAGTCATGGCCTTCAGTATAGGCCGCAATGCTGGCTGGAATCGCAAATGAATTGGGTTCAGCCAATTCATCATTGTTGATACCCCGGCTCACTAATGCGCGGACGTGTGCATCGGGAATAATCAACGTTGCCGCGTGTAAGGCTGCCACGTTGAAAGTTTTGCTTGGTGAGATACAGCTGATACTGTTATGTGCTACTGGCGCAGTCAATGATGAAAATGGGGTGTACGTGTGACCGTTAAGGGTCAAGTCACAATGAATCTCATCGGCAACGACTAGCACATGGTATTTCAAGCACAGCTCGCCAAGGCGTTGCAACGTCGCACGCGACCAGACGATGCCGATCGGATTCTGCGGATTGCACAAAATCATCATCGTGGTCAACGGATCAGCTAGTTTCGTCGTCAAATCGTCCCAATCAATCGCGTACGACGCGTCACGTGCCACTAAGTCACTACTCAAGGTATGCCGGCCATTGTTTTCAATTGAATGATAGAAGATATTATAAACCGGAGCCTGAACTAACACGTTATCGCCGGTCGCTGTCATTTTACGAACAATTGATGAAATCGCCGGAACGACGCCGGTGCAGAACATCAACCACTCAATTTGCGGACGGAAGTTGTGTTCCGTTGCCCACCAGTCTGCCACGGCTTCATAGTAAGCCGTGGGGACTTCTTCGTAACCGAAGACGCCAAACTGGGCGCGTTTTATCAACACTTGCTTGATAACTGGTGCCGTTTCAAAGTCCATGTCAGCGACCCACATCGGCAATTCATTATCCGCGACGTCCCACTTAACGGCATTCGTGTGCCGCCGATTAAGTACGGTCTCAAAATCAAACGGCATGGGGCGCACGGCTTTCATGGTCAACACTAATCAGGGTCTGATGAGGATCTACTTCAGGATCATCCATGATGATTTCACCAATGGCTTGCGCATGAATCCGACCACTAAGCGGATTTTTAACGCTATCAATCGTTGAAACCACGTCAGCGTCAATGTTACGACAATATTCAAAAGCTAAGTCCGTATTGAGTAACGTACAGTTTTCCAACTTAACATTATCCATGTAACACAGGCCCTGATCGCTCTCAATCGTACAGTTGACGAACCGAATATTCTTCGAATTCCAGCCCAGGTACTCACCAATGATTTGTGAATCATAAACGGTAACATTTTCACAATTCCATAGCGCATCCTTGGTCATCAGCGTTGCATGATGAATTTCAACGTTCTTAGCACCGTCAAAGGCGTAATTACCGACGAGGTTGAAGCCATCAATGCGAATATTCTGGCTATTCATTCCAAAATAATCACCAGCTGCTTGAACATCATTCAACGTAATATCTTGGCAGTTCCATAACGTTTCTTCCGCATCTGAAAAGTGAACGTGCGCTAACTTAACTTGGCTGGCCCGCCGAAATAGCTTAGGTGCCTGTAGCGTACTATTCGTAATCGTAATATCCTTGGTGTACCAGATGCCAGAGCGAGACATTGTCTCAAACAAACCTTGATCCACAGTCACATGTTGACTGTACCACAAGGGATATTTCCACTTAAAGATTGGCTGTTTCAACGTGACATTGCGACTTTCCTTCAGTGGTGATTCACCATCAGCAAACGTTGTATTGTCGATTTCAAGGTCGTGAGCTTTAAAGAGTGCCCGCTCGCCCGTTAAATACTGTTGTGTGATTGTTTTCAATTTAATCTCAATAACTCCTTTATACTGAAACGTGGACCTTTAGTCGCACGATAGGATCAGTGTATTACTTCAACTGCACGTTAAGTCAACTAACTTGTTCGCTTACTGTCCGGAATACTGATTCCAATTATTAGTTCGTGACCGGTTAAGTGCCATCACGCCCTCCAAGTCATGGGGTCGGTAAGGGGTTTCCAAGTACTGTATTTCCGAAGCAGTTAACGCCAACCCCGCTGCCTCAGCCACTGCATCTAAATGATGCGGCTTAGTTGCCCCAATAATCGGCGCCGTTACTCGTTGTTGTAGCCAGGCCAAATTAATGGCCGCCATTGAAACATGATGTTGGTGGGCCAGTTCCTCAACGCAATCAATAATTGGTTTATCCATCTCGCTGGTAGCTTGGTATTTGGTATCAGCAAACGTATCCTGTTGTCGCCGAGTAGTCTGGGTGCCAAAAGGATGTGCCAACCGGCCACTAGCTAATGGACTATACGGCGTCGTTGCCAAATCGTTCTCATGAGCATAACTGAACAGTTCCCGTTCATCCTCGCGATAGACCAAATTATAATGACTCTGGATCGAGACAAATTGTGGATAACCATAACGAACCGCTAGCGCATTGATCTGTGCAATCTGCCAGGAATAGGCGTTAGAAATTCCAATGTAACGAACCTTACCGGCTTGAACAGCTTCATTAAGCCCAGCCATGATATCAGCCATTGGTGTTAACCAGTCCCAGATATGATAAATATATAAATCAACATAGTCTGTCTGTAAATTCTGTAGACTCTGGTCGAGGGACCGCAAGACGTGTTCACGCCCACTGACATGATTTTCGATTTCTTGGGTTGTCCGATTCGTAAACTTGGTTGCCAGTACCAATTGATCTCGCTGAAATTTCTTTAGTCCTTGTCCCAAGACACGTTCACTAGCACCCGCTTGATAGACCGGCGCCGTATCAAAAAAGTTAATCCCCAGTGATATCGCGCGATCAAGTACCTGGTTCGCCTGCGTTTGACCAACCGCCCATGAGCGCTGATTAAGTGCCGTTCCAGTCCCCGCACCAAAGCCCATACACCCAAATGCGATCGACGAGACTTTTAAATCGGATGTTCCTAATTGTCGATATTGCATTGCATCACAACTCCCTTCGTTAACTCATTACCATCTTTATTAAAACGCGATCCGTTGGCAGAGTAAAATACCTAGTTCAAATAATCAATTATAACCATTCCGTATAGTTATCCGTCATCCAGTTGTTTTAGGAATTAATGACCGTTATTAGTCACCGACCTTTATTTTCAATGTGCCTGGCGACATCCAAGCGTGGCACCGTACTCCAGGTGTTGGGCCAAAAATGAACAGCACGATTGCAACCATACCAGGCCACATCCTGCAGTGAGTGTCACCGACCGATTTTAAGGTCGAACCACTGATAAACCGGTTTTGTGGGCACCACCACAACTCACCGTGACCACCTCCGCCAACTCAATTTTCCAACACAAAACCGACCATTCTGGAAGTTACACCTTTTCCAGAACGGTCGGTCATGACAACTGATTGAATCGCCGTAAGCATCGCTACCGACACGACGACAATGTTTATTTCAGTTTTACCTTAATTTTTAACTTTTTAGGCGCTTGATGGCGCGCTAAGATTAATTGCCAGCCCACTTTAACCAGCGTACTAATAACAGTCATCACGACCATTAACGATAATTTTCGACGCATTCGGCATCACCTCAATTAATTTAAATCGAGCATACCACACTTTAATCGACGTGAGCGGAATTTTGCAACTGAATCATATCATAGTAGTAACCATGCTGTTGCAATAGCTCGTCGTTGGAACCGCGTTCAACGATTTGCCCCTGATTTAAGACCAGGATCAAATCAGCATTTTGAATCGTGGACAAGCGGTGGGCAATCGCAATCGTCGTGCGGTTCTCCTGAATCCGATCCAAACCAGTCTGAATCATCTCTTCGGTCTCAGTATCGACGTTCGCCGTGGCTTCGTCCAAGATTAAAATCTTAGGGTCAGTCACAATCGTCCGCGCAAATGAAATCAATTGCCGCTGTCCTGAAGAATAACTGGCCCCGCGCTCAATGACGCGTGACTGATAATTCTCAGGTAAATCGTTGATGAAGTCATCGGCCTTTACAAACCGTGCCGCTGCTTGAACTTGTTCATCTGAAATCTGATCGTTAAACATTCGGATGTTGGAATTAATATCACCATAAAACATAAACGGTTCTTGCAAGACCAACCCCATCTTCTGTCGCAATTCCTCAGCCGGATACTCACGAATGTCGCGATCATCAATTAAAACTTCTCCTGACTGAAACTCATAAAACCGCATCAAAACATTAATCGTCGACGTTTTTCCACTCCCCGTCTGACCAACTAGTGCCACCGTTTGGCCTGGTTCAGCCACGAATGAAACGTCTTTTAAGACCGGATGCTGGCCGTCATAGGCAAAGGTGACGTGCCGAAATTCAATCTTACCGCGCGTAATCTTAGCCGTAGGATCGGCGTGTTGGGCCGGGGCAATCGTTGGATCATCCATGACCCGTAAAACCCGTGATCCGGCGACGACGCCATCTTGAAAGTCTGACAAATTATCCATCATCGACGTCATCGGATTATAGAAGTTATTCAGGTACGTGATGAACGCGTAAACGACCCCGGCAGCCACATAACCATTGAGTCCACGAACCCCGAAGATTCCCAGAACCATGACCGTCCCTAACGCATAAAACAAGTCGATCAGTGGACTTAATAATAATGAGTTCGTCCGGATCATCGCTTGGCGGGTCTTAAAATAGGCATCATTGGTATGATCAAATTCACCATTGATGCGGTGTTCTTGTCGAAATTGCTGAATAACACTAATTCCAGTAATTGCTTCACTCAACTTGGTATTCAACTCACTGAGCCGTTCCCGCATTCGCCGGTAAACCCGTGAGCTATACCGTTGATAATACCAAATCGTTACAGCCAAAAAAGGCATGAAAACCAATAACCACAAGGCAATCTGCGCATCGGTGAGATACATCGCGACAAACGACGAAATCACCGCAAAAAAGGCGGTAAATAATGTATTAAACAACGCCCAAAAATTGGAAAACGACATCGTATCGTTAGTCAGGCGTGACAAAATTGAGCCACCAGGGACTTGATCAAAGTAGCGCATGCCCATCCGATGCAACTTGGCGAACATTTGTCGGCGGACATTTTCAAGCATATATTCTGCCCCCATCGTACTACTGAAGTTCTGTACGAACTGCATCAACGCGCGCACAACCATGCCGAAGAAATACAGGCCCGCAAAGTACCACATGACCGGTACCGTGGCGTGTCCTGTTTTGAGATAATGATCAATAAAGGTCTGTAATACACGCGGCAGATAGATATTAACCACACTAATCAGACCGGAAAAAACGATGGCCGCAATAAAAAACCATTTGAACGGTTTCGCATACGGCAATAGTCGCCGAATAACCGTGAGTTGTTCCTTAACAGGCATGGAACGTGCCCATACCGATTGACGTGCTGCCATTATTGCACCGCTCCTTCCACTTTGGTCTCCAATTGCTGGCGCGTAAACATCTTCTGATACCACCCGTGTTGCGTCATTAATTGCGCGTGGGTCCCTCGTTCAACAACGTGACCGGCATCCAACACAATGATCTCATCAGCGTTCATCACCGAACTTAACCGGTGGGCCGCGATAATCGTCGTTTTGTCTGCTCGTTCTGCCTTTAGATTAGCTAAAATTTCTGCCTCAGTTTCGGCATCAACCGCGGATAATGCATCATCTAAAATCAGCAATTCAGGATTGATGAGTAAGGCCCGCGCAATGGCTAGTCGTTGGCGTTGCCCTCCAGATAGCGAGATACCTTCCTCACCAACTTGGGTATCGTAACCAGCGGGCATGCTGGCAATCTGACCACTCAAATCACTCTTGGCGGCGACCGCTTCCACAACGGCTTGACTCACAGTCGGATCGGCAAAACGAATATTTTCGCGAATCGTATTCGAGAACAGAAAACTATCTTGGGGCACATAACCAAGAGCTGGTAAGTAACTATCAAGCGCATACTGCTTAATATCGTGACCACCATAAGTAATGTGGCCCTCGTACTGATCAAATTCACGCAAAATCAGTTTCATAATCGTTGATTTACCAGCACCAACCCGCCCGACAATTCCGAGCGTCTGTCCCGCCTTCAAAGTAAAGTCCACGTTACTCAGACTGGTTCCTGCATCGTTGGGATAATTGAACTGCTTGATTTGATACTGAATATCACCATGCGGGCGCTGTTCAATGCCCCGTTTGGCATCAATAATGGCACTTTGCTGATTCAATAATTCCATGACCCGATCATACGAGGCGTTTCCCCGTTCCATCGTGTTGAATAACATCCCGACCGCAAACATCGGCCAGACCATCATTCCCAAATAAGTGACGAACGAGACCAAGTTACCGATTGTGATGACACCATGGGTCACGTACAACCCGCCCAAAATAATTGTGGCGCCGTAAGATAACGCAATAATCATGGTAATCGCGGGATCAAATAGCGAGTCGAGTACGTTGACATGCCGATTGATCTTAATCGTCTGATCAATCTGTTGATTAAAGTCAGCAACATCGGCCTTTTCCTGACCTAACGCTTTGATCACTTTGATTCCACTGATACTCTCCTGCGCCTTATTATTCAGTCGCGAAAAGGCGGCTTGGGAGGCACGAAACGCGACGTGAATTTTTTTACCCAAATACCGTGACACGATCGCTAATAATGGGAAAGGCACCACCGCAATCAGCGTCAGTCGCCAGTCGATTAGTGTCATCATCGCAATCAGCGTTGTCCCACCAGTAATAATGGAATCCGCAAATTGGAGAATGCCACCACCAGCGACCCGTTCAACCGCCGTGAGATCATTGGTCGCATGGGCCATCAAGTCCCCGGTACGGTATTGCTGATAAAACGTCGCATCCATCTTCATAAAATGCCAAAAGAGTCGTTCCCGCAGCGTTCGTTCAAGGCCGGCTGCACCACCCCAGATGGCATTCCGCCATAAATAACGCGCCAGGTACTGACCAACGGCGGCCACACCAATAATAACTAAATAGACCGTCAGCGTGTGCGCCGTCAAGCTGTGCTGATTAATCCCATCAACGACGTCCCCAATAATCCGGGGCGGCACAATGCCGATAATGGCAGTCAAAACTAGTCCAAGCACCCCCGCGAGGTACAACTTCCATTCACGCCGAAAATACCAGCCTAATTTCAAAAATATACTCACAGCGCACCTCCAATAATTTAATTAAAATTTAATTAGACAACTTTTTATAATACCATACCTCGCGCAAACCCCTTAATGATAAGTTCCATCCCGAATGCAAAGTGATTGCACCAGATTGAAAATAAGCTTAAACTGGGGACGTTAGTGGGACGGTCATTACGATCGTCCCTTTCAATCGTAAAAATTCAGATTACTGATTTTTACCACCGACTATTGGGCTTGGTGAGCTGTCCAAAATACGCCAATTATTTTTATAAGGAGTGTTGATTGTGTCCCAACCAAGTACCGTCACTTTAAAAACCAAACTGGCAATCTTATCCGTTGGTTTACTCTCATTTGTCGGGATTCTCGTGGAAACATCGATGAATGTGACGTTCCCCACGCTGATTAAAACAATGAGGGTTTCACTAGATACCGTCCAGTGGCTGACGACCGGTTACCTATTACTGACAACCATTGTCATGAGTACCACGGCCTATGTTCTAAAGCGGTTTAACCCCAAGCCCTTATTCTTATTTGCCGCCCTCGTGTGTCTGCTTGGGGGCCTTCTTTGTTGGTTAGCGCCGAATTTCTCCGTATTATTAACTGGCCGCCTTTTACAGGCCGTAGCCACTGGGATTTCGATTCCACTGATGTTCCAGTTGATTTTCACTTACGTCCCTCGCAATCAACTAGGAACTTATACCGGTTTAGCTAGTGTCATCGTGTCTCTAGCCCCGGCTCTCGGACCAACTTATGGCGGGATTTTAACTAGCGTCTGGTCATGGCGGGCAATTTTCGTTGGTATCGTACCGTTATTGGCATTACTGGCAATCTTAGGGGCGTTCAACATTTCGGGGAAGGCCTTAGGTGTTGGCGATAAAAAATTCGACTATCTGGGCGCAATCCTTTTAGCCATCACCTTCACTAGTCTGTTGTTCACGTTTAACAACGCGGGAACTCACGGCTGGCTGTCGCCGAACTTCGGCCTCTGGTGTCTGTGGAGCATCGTGATGATTGGTGCAATGGTGACGTACGCCATCAAGGGGCGTCGCCAACTGATTGATTATTCAATTCTCAAATTGCCAATCTTGCGACTTCGGCTATTTAATTACTTTGGTTTACAATTCATTAATATCGGGTTGTCGTTCGTTCTGCCACTTTTCGCCCAAACCGTCCTTGGGGCTTCGGCCATGACGGCGGGGCTCATGATGCTTCCCGGCGCAATCGTCGGCGCCATCACTAGGCCAATCGCCGGTCGAATTTACGATAAACAAGGCCCAACGACCTTATTAACATTTAGTGCCATCATGGCGAGCGCCGCCTTACTATTATTCTGGCTGACAACCGATTACTTCACAGTCATCATCATGGCTGTCATTTACGCGCTACTACGCGTCGGCTTTAATACTGGTTTTGGGACTGCGATTTCGGATGGTAGCACCCGCGTCCCTCTGCCTCAAAAATCCGATCAAAACTCGATGTTCAGTATGATGCAACAGTACGCCGGTTCAATCGGGACCAGTATTATGTCCGCTGTAATTGCCGGCTTTGAAATTCATCATTCCACCGTAACTGGAACGATTATGGGAAGCAAGTTGGATTTCTTGCTATTATTCGTGTTGGCAATCGCCATTTTGGTTAGTGTTCTGCATGTTAAACGACTTGAAGCGGGGCAAAACTAGGATTGACTGGTAGCATCGTTAGTCTTGCAAGTGGATTGATTGCTGCATTTTTGGAGATTAATTATTTAAATGCTTTAAATCTACATCGAAAAGGCTCAGGTTTTCTTTGACCTGGGCCTTTTCGCGTACTCTAGCGTCAATAAACACACTATTAAGCAAATTACTATCTCAATGCTTTCTCAAATAGAGTTTCCATATTATGATGACATAATTGAAAGCTAGTGACATTACAAAATAAATAATGGAAATACCCAAAACATTAGCACAGTATTCTGTAAACCAATATTTGTATTGTGTGAGAAAATCATATCCACCATGTAAAACAAAAAAATAAATAACTGATATTCCAAAAACAATCATGCTTTGTTTGAAACTTGATTTAAAAACAGCCATCATATCCTGCTCCCATCTATTGAAACCGGTTTCGTTTTGTCTTATTATACATACGCAATTCAAAAATGTACACTACCGGAATAAGGAGGAAGTTCAATGAATTATACCAGTCAAGCTAACATTCACAAATTTACTTTGGTCATTATTTTATTGAGCAGTATCCTAATATCTACTACCATAACTTTGAAAATTTCTGCCAATACAACATCATCGTCACAACAAGCCATAGATTGTATCGCTCAAGAATTAGCAGATGTATCAAATAGCATTCGGTATGATCCCCAGACTGGATTAGCAACAAACTTAGATGTGAACGCTTTAGTATCAAAATACGGTTCCAATAACCAGAACCAATTGCAGCATATCAACGAGATAATGAAATATGAATACAAGCGAAATTTGCAATTCAACCAAGGCAAGCTAAATAGTATTCAAACTAGAAGTTTTTGGTCCTGTATGAAAAATCAATTATTGGACATGATTGGCTACCAAACTTTCCAAGCATTATTACGCGGAGGCATTCAAGGATTAATCCAAAGAAAGGCGTGGAAGGCAGCGGCTAAATTACTAATCAGATACCTTGGAGATGGCATCGGAGTCGGATTTATCGCCGCACAATTGGCCTGGTACGCGATTAGATGTGCCTAGTTATTCATTAGTTGCGCTCACTCGTAGAAAAAAGTAATGTCTTCGAATTATGGTATCAGTAAAATTAAAATTTAACCCTTTTCGAGAAAAAAACCGCGCCCCCAAGACGCGGTTTTTCGTCTTAGAAGCGCGATAATATGATTACCAGTAATTACTTACCAGCTTTCATCTGAATTTCAGCCTCGGCTGGAACTTGCATATCGTGTTGCTTGAGGAAGACCATGGAAGCCCACAGTAATCCCAGCGACACAATCGTAATTCCTGCTAAGACAACGATTGATGACCAGAAAATACCACTACCCCAACCACCAGTTAAGGCTTGCCGGAACGCTTGAATCGAGTACGTTAATGGCAAATACGGGTGAATAGCGTTGAAGAACTTGTTGGTAATTTCCATTGGGAAGGTCCCACCAGAACCACCAAGTTGTAGCATCAAGATAACCATTGCGACGAACCGTCCTGGGTTATCGAATAGCATCGATAAGAACATGACTAGGAACATTGACGCTAAGGCAATCATGATTGCCGTCAAGTAGTATTCAGGTACACTGATTGGTTTCAAACCAGCAACTAATAACACTGTCGCTTCAATGACCGCCATCGCAAGTGCTACGGGACCACCAACAGCAACTTTACTCCAGAACCATTGTGTTGGCGTGCCGTCGTCATCCGCAATCCGTCGAATTGGATAAGCGAAGTTGAAGACGATTGCCCCAACATACAAAGCCAGTGACAAGACGTAAGGTGCTAACGCATGACCATAGTTTGGCACGTGCGTGTAGTCTTTATAGGACGTCTTAGTTGGCGCCGCCATCATTTTCGCATTCGCGTTCTTTAATGGTGTCGCGTTAACTTGATCCGCACCTTCTTGCAAGGAAGTCGCAAGTGTCTTGTTACCGTTCTTAATCTGCTTTGTCCCGGATAGGAGTTTGGCAGAGTTGTTGTCAAGCTGGGTGGCCCCGTCATTTAATTGACTGACACCACTCGTTAATTGACCGGTACTACCTTGTAAAGTTTGCAAGCCACTGTTTAGTTGCCCCGCACCGGTGTCAAGTTGTTGAACACCACTTACTAAGACTGGTACTTGACCGTTTAACGTTACTAAACCATTTGTGACCTTACTTGAACCAGCAAAGAGTTGTTGAACGCCACTAGCCAGAACTGGTACCTGACCGTTGAGCTGAATTAACCCATTTGTAACCTGACCTGAGCCACCGGTTAACATGCTAATTGCAGAAACTAGCGTTGGCACCTGCACGTTCAATGCTTGATTGCCAGCGGCCACTTGATTTGCCCCGCTGTTCAATGTACTAGAGCTTTTATTTAGTTCCGTGGTTCCATTATTTAGCTGAGCAATAGCACCCACTAAAGTTGGGACCTGACCATTTAACGCGGTTAGTCCACCTTGGATTTTGCCTGCACCACTATTGAGATCAGCAGACTTACTATTGAGCGCAGTCGTTCCTTCTGAAATCTGTCCTAGACCAGAAGACAAGTCTGTGGTCTTACTTGATAAGTTTGAAATCCCAGAGGTTAGTCCTGGTACCGCCTCATCCAATTGAGTTAGCCCAGTAGTCAGTTGACTCGTTCCGGACTGAACCTGCTCAAGACTATCGGTTAATTTTGCAGAACCAGCTTGAAGCTTTTGAATTTGGGCCGCTAATTGATTAACAGAATCAATATACGTATTCACACCACTTTGCAACTTTTCAAAGCTTTGTGCCAAACTAGCATCGACTGTCGTTGCTTTAGAAACTGTTCCCAGTGTTGTCTGAACTTGCTTCATCTTGGCATTCAAGTCCGTAGCTGCTTGTTGTTTAGCAGTACTATCCGAGTTGCCTTTACCAACACTGGACAGTGTGTCTTCAAGCGCTTTAACTTGAGCATCCGTTAAATGTTGTGCATCTTTAATACTTTCAATTTTAGTATTAATTTCAGCACTTACATTGCTAGTATCCGTGGATGCCGTCAAAGTAGCTACATCGTTATTAATCGCACTATTTAGAGCAGAAATATTTGCTGCGTTAGCATTGCCCTTTAAATTTGCAATAAGTGCATCAACATCTTCCAATGTTGACGCCATCGCAGTCATTCCAGACTGTAACGTTGCAATCTGCTTTTTTTCACTATCAGATGTCGCCACGCTATACAAATCTGAGAGTCCAGTCGTTACTGTACTGCTACCACTATGAATTCCTTTTAACGCATTATTGACATCTGTTGCTCCAGATAGCAACTGAGTTGATTGTGCTTCTAAACCACTTGTTGATTCTTTTAATTGATTTGCACCTTGACTAAGCATACCAGCACCATTAGAAGCGGTCTTTAGTTTGCCGTCAATCTTATTAACAGCACTAGTATAATCTGAAACACCAGTCTTCAATGTTGAGGAACCGTCTTTCAGCAGCGGCACAGCCTTTGACAATTCTCCTGTTTGACTATTCAGTTTGCTTAACCCTTGCGAGACAGTGTAAACACCGCCAGTATATTTTACAATTCCTACTTGCAAGGCCTTAGAGCCGTCTGCTAGCTTAACAACGCCAGTTGATAACGTACCAGTCTTACCATTCAATGTCGTCAGACCATTACTTACTTTTGCTGATCCAGTTGCCAACTGACTGACGCCACTAACCAACGCCCCAGTCTTACTATCCAACGTTCCAAGCCCACTAGTAACCTGCCCGGAACCATCTGATAACTGACTAACACCACTGGCTAATGCCCCGGTCTTACTATTCAACGTATCCAGACCGGTCTTCAACGCACTACCACCATCAGCAAGCTTAGCAATCCCAGCAGGTAATTGCTGCACTTTCGTATTCAGCTCAGTCGTCCCGTTCTTCAACGTATGAACACCCGTCGTATACGTCGTCAAGCCATCCTGCAGTTCAACGCCACCATCTTTAAGCTTGGTAGCCCCATCGGCGGCTTTTTGATAGCCCTTACCGGCAGTCCGAATCTGCTTGAAGATTGCTAATGCGTAGGCCTTAGTGACTTGCGCCCGAATACTCTTATTAACTCGTGAAACACCAGTATCGGTAATGACTTTAGCAATATAATTCAACGATTCGTTGGTTTCATAATGCAAGTTCATCTTTTTCGGATTGGTATCCGTCATCGTTGTGGCATTTTTTGAGAAATTGCTAGGAATCGTGACGACCGTGTAATATTTCCGGTCTTTCAATCCCTGCTTGGCTTTTTTAGCCGACACAAAGTGCCAATCTAAATCGTTATTTTTCTTTAAATTCGTCACGACTTGCTTACCAACTGCAAACTTTTCGCCTTGATAGTTCACTGACTTATCTTCATTAACGACAGCCACTGGTAAGTTTTGCGTATCCCCATATGGATCCCACACCGACTTCAAGAAGAAGATGCTGTATAAAAACGGGATCAAAATCATGACTGAAACTGAAATCCATAGTATTTTGCTATGACGAATTGACCGCCATTCGTCGCGTATCATTTTCACAACCTGAAACCTTCCTTCAAATAATTAAACTGTGTGTTGCTCAAGTGAAAACACCGTCGCAAGCGTCCCCTGAATCATCACCTGCGTGCTGGCCGCCTGACCATCACGATGACCGTTATTGAGCCACTGGACAATACTTGTGACGACCCCACTGACTAAGTACGCCGTCAAATCGGGATGCTGCGACTGGCGAATCATCGCAAAAACCCGATCATCCGCCCCCGTCTCGGCGACCGTGACAAAACAGTCATTGATCACTTGTTGAGAACGGGTATTGTCACCCTCATTGTTCGTCACTAATAAATGTCGTAAAACTTGCGTGTGCGCCCCGATAAACGTCGACATAATTGCCGAACCAACCGTATCAGTTCGCTCAGCAGCCAATAGTTCATCTAACGTGTGCATCACCATCTGCCTGAGCAAATCAAATTTATCCGTATAATAACGATAAAAACTACTGCGATGTATAAATGCTTGCTTACAGATCTGCTCAACCGTAATTTGTGAGATTGAACGTTGCTCCAACAATTGGTACATCGCCCGCTGTAAATCCAGCTCCGTACGAATTGAAATTACCATCACCCCGTTTTTTAAATTCTTATATTCGAATAGAAGAATATATTTGCCATAAAAACACCGCTGCATCCCCGTGCAACGATTGCTGGTGTTCATGCAGTTTAGTGCAAGTACGGTTTCAATTCCAAGTCCGCCTTAAGCGTGTGAATCAAATGCTCAACTTGCGTTAGTGGCGCGTCAAACGTCACCCGATAATAGTTACGGGTCCCCTGATGTTCAACTGCGACAAAGTGTCGTTCCTTTAACGTCTTCAATTGATGCGAAACGGCCGGTTGCGAAATATGCATCCGTTCAGTTAATTCACCAACAGTCATGCCCTGCGCGTGTTGCGAAAGTTCGATCATGATTTGTTGACGCCGTTCATCGGCTAAGACTTCAAAGATCGGAATTGTTTCTCGAAATTCTTGCAGTGCTTCTTCACTACTGACCATGCGATTAGCCTCCTATATTCTTATATTCTAATGTTCGAATGTATCAATGATAAAGCTTTTTGAATCCGTTTGCAACACCTAAATCCACTTTGTCGATAAACGCGACAAATTATTATTTTTGTCGCATTTGACGCAAAAAAAAGACGCCTGACCACGCAGTCAGACGTCTCCAAGGGTAATTAGTACTAGCAATCAAAACGATTGATAGCAACGTCCGGTTGGGAGCCGGAGCCGTTGTATGGAAAATCATAGGTGTTTGGGAAGGCCCCATGATCTAAGACATCGCGTTACTTGTTAATAATGACAGAAACATCAGCAAATTAACGGCGGTTAAGTAACTCGAATAACTACAGTATAATCGCTCAGTGAAACTTTGCTAGTCCTACTTTGAACCTTTTGTCGTAAAACAGGACATTTAGATTAAATTGTTGTATGAAAAAACGACGTTTAACAGCCGACCGTGCCCATTATGCTGACCTAGATGACTGTCTTGCCGCTTAATTCAACGCCTTCTTCACATATTTGTAACCATACTTAACCAACTCGCGCTCGACTTGCTTACTAGTGGTCGTCGATTGAGACGAGCGACTCGTACTTGTATTCTGACTACTGCTGACTTTATCAGCCCCAGCAACCTGCATCGTCGAATCCGCTTTCCCACGACCAGTAGCATAGTCGAAGCTAACGCCAGGCTCAACGTTCCAAATATAGACGTTGAAATTGACACTGCCATCGGTTGAGACTGCTTGCGACCAGTAACCACGAGGCATCAATTCGTTGCCACGGAAAACCGTCGTCACACGATAAATGACTTTTTTACCTTGTTCTAACGCCGTACGCACCTGATCTTCATAAATCTGCATCGTTTTTTGATTCGAGTAGGCCGTCTGAGTTGCCAAGTTTTTCGGGTTATCTAAGCTACCATCTTCACCAGCGCGATACTGCCCATTAGACGTCAAGTTAAAGGATAACGTGTAAGCAATCAAGTGCCCGCGATTTTGCGGATAGACCCGCTTACCATTAACGGTAAGCGGTTGATTATGCCAGCCAGTTGGGCTCCACGTTTGCGCCGTCCGTCCTTCAGACCGTCCTAAATTGGCCTTGCTCAAGTAAGCCGTGTCCGTGGTTGTCCGATTCAATGAATCTAAATTACCGTAATCAATCTTAGAATTTTTCCACTGACTCGCTGCCAGCGTACTCTTACCGCTATTAACTTTGATGGCCGCAGCACTGCCCGATTGATAAGTCATTTTTGCCAGTTGTTTGTAAGTTTGTTGCGTATTACCAGTCGTACTGGTCGTTTGATTACGACTGGATTCAGACTGCTGACTAGTCGTCGAACTCGTCGTATCCGTACCAGACGTTAACAAGCTACAACCACCCAACAGCAAGCTCAAACTCAAGAGACCCGCTATGCCAACGCGTCGCATTAATTTCACCATGATTCTCTTCCACCCCGTCTTTTTTAAGTACGGTTCTATCATACCGTACTTTTACAAGGGGAACAAACGTTTTCTTTTAATCTTTTTGTACTTGCCAGTCGTTCCTTAGAATCCCATACTTGACCGAGTCATAATACTGCCCTTGCCAATAACGAACTTGTGGAATCCAGGCCTCCTGCTTTAATCCCACGGCTTCCGCTAACTGCATCATCCGCATATTCCCCGACCACGTTGTCAATCCAATGTGCGGCAAAGTCGTCTCCTCTTGGAATAAGTGGGTCAACCATTTAGTCAACGCGGTGCGCCCAATATGCTCACCCCAATGCTCCTGATTATAGATAATGATGCCTACCTCTAACCAGCGTTTGAGGGAACCATCCACAAAGTGCCAATTAACACTGCCGACAATCACACCATCCCGTGTGATGACCCAGTTACGCGGTCGAATCAACCAATCACGGGGGCCAATAATTGTCTCAAAGTCTGTTTGAGTCGGTAGTTGGTCATGAAAATACGGTCCATTCCAGCGCGTCCACTCCGCATTTGGATCACTAAAACCTAGTTGCCATAGCATCGTTAATTCTGCGCGCTGAAGCGGTCGAATTGTAATTGTTGCCGTCATTTGATCACGCCCTCTCAATTCATAGGTCTACTATATCGAAAAACCACCCTAACAACAATCACATTCGTGGACATATAAACTTACATTAAACGGCCCCTTTTCCAGCGAACCGAAGCTGGCCGTCCTTGACTTTAGCTCACTTAGGGACAACGACAGCTAAAAAAACCACCATTCTGGCTGAAAGAATGGTGGTCATAAGTCTTAAGCGTGTGTTGCAAGCTGTCGCAACAATTTTAGTATAGCTGCTGAAACGCGTTTCAGGTCAAGCACTAAGTTGGCGCCAGGTTGCTTTGGTCAGTAAGTACCGCATGACGTGGATCACTTCACCTTTATCACTGGTAAACGTGTGCAGTTCTCCAGCCGCTTGCATGCCCATCTTAGCCATCACTCGGCCAGAATTAGGGTTGGCACTCGCATAGTGAGCCTCGATGGTCTCATAGTTCAGCGTTTCAAACCCATAATGCATCAAACAATTGCCGGCTTCCGCAACATAACCGTGCCCCCACGCAGCTGGGCTTAAAGCGTACGTCAATTCACCAGTCGCACCACTACCATGAAACTCATAAAACCCAATCAGTTGATGATCACGGCGACGTTCAATGCCAAAAACAGTGGTCGTGTCTGCCAAAAAGTGCGTCGTAAACAGTTGCTCGAACGCGGCCGGACTCTGAACCCGTCGGTAACGTAAATAAGCGACAACCTGCGAATCAAAAAGCATGTCCGCTAACGCATCATGATCCGCCGCTGTCATTGGTCGTAATATCAACCGTTCCGTTTCAAACTGAGTCAAATTGCCATCTCCAAATTATTATTGATTCGTTAATTATAATAATCTACTGGCAAATGTAAATTATTTCGTTCCACTCTCAATGATTTGGCAAAGTCACCTGTGCCAGCATCGCAGTTCCTACCGCTTCAAATCGGGGGTCAGTAATCTGATTAACGTACGTAAATATCCCAGTACTACATTGTAACAGTAACCACTGTGTCACTAATGGTGGTATTTGTAAGTCTGTCCCATAACCAGCCCAAAAAGCTTGAATCAACGTTGCAGATTGTTGAAGATCTTCAAAAAAGAATTTCAAACAGTCCTCGAGGGCGTACCCGTGACGGGCTCGTTCAAAATCAATCAGAACAAGCTGACCATGATGGTAGCGAAAGTTACGAGTACCCATATCCCCATGCAGTGTCATGACTGGTTGCGGTGCTAGTGCGGTTATAATCATCGTCCGGTGGTCGAGAAAGTATGGTAATAAGGACACCAGCGCGTCGTAATGGGGACTAGTCTTTAACCGCTCAACCCGGGCGGCCATCCCATCGAAATCCAGAACCGGCATCAGGTCTGCGGTTGTTGGAAGTTGAATTGCGTGGTGAAATCTGGAGACTACCTGACCCATTTGGTAAACGAGCGCTGGAGTCAAAGTTGTCGGTACAGGAGTTAGTTGCCAATCTCGCAACACCAACACCCACTCGCGACTTGCTAATTGAAAACTGGCTAAGACCCGGTCTGTGAGTTGCGCTGTCACTTGCTGCTCAGTTCTAAATTTACGTTCGTGATTCGGACTGAAAACTTTAACAAAAACTACGGTGTCATAGCGGCGACTATAGCCGGTATACATCTCATTAAATGAAACATGCGCAATCGGAATCAAGTCTGCCTGTAATAACCGTGTTAACGTTTTATGCAGCGTTCTCATTTCGTCCTCCTAAATCCAATTCTCGCAAATTTTAACCACAATAAAAGGGCCGGTAACCAACCGTCCCTTTCTCTGATCGACTTGCAAACCCCAAGCTTGCCATTGTGTATGTGCCTCGTCATGGACCCAGCCCATCCCGAGAGGTATAAATGCTTGTCAAACGTTATGATTCAGCTAACTGAGCTACTTATCACTATCAATAATTGCTTATTAACAATGTCCTGACAAAGTAAATCGATCCGGCTCCCAACCTAAATCCGCTGACAAAGCGTATGTATTGCTTCATAACTTTGTCTTTAGTATAGCGAGCCAGCATTGCGTTTAGATAACACGAAGATTACAAAAATGTTACAACTGGTCTAAACCAACTAAAAGTTAGCCTGGTATTGCTTAATCGTCTCTGGCTACGGACACCCAGTTTATCTTTAACGAACAAAGTCGCCCACTATGGTCTTAACAGTCGGCCTTTATTGAGCTGAAAGCCGTTGATTGACATGTGCTTGAATAACTTGTCGCCGAGAACCGGTCAAGAAATAAATCGTTATGCCAACAAAAATAATGACGGTAGCACCGATTGTTTGCCATTCGAACACATCCGGCTTAACCATTGTCTGGCTACCTGATGCCATCATGCTCAAAATATCAATAGCAGCATGGATCACCATCGGCAGCAAGATACTACCTGAGTATAGGTACGTCGAGGCTAAAAACCAGCCTAGTGTCGCTGCAAAAATGATTTGCTCAACCGTGGCTGACAAGGGTTGGCCCGCAAAAACGTTTGTAATATGCCACATTCCAAATAGGCCACCGCTTAGCCACACTGCCCAGTCGATCTGGTAACGCCGATGCCGAAAAGCTTGTAATAACAAGGTTAAAACGGCAAAACGATACAACCATTCCTCCGCGATTCCCGGTTCTAACCCACTCAAAAACATTTTCCAAGTCGCTGACCGTAGCTGGAAGTCCCAATGTGTGAACGTTGTCGCCCATGAACCACCCGCACTAAAGGCATTCCATAGACTAAAAGCCGTTCCCACCACGATCAGCCCAACCACTAAACTAGTTTGGGCCTGACGATTAAACCGCCACGATGGGCCCGTCAATCCCCATCCCCGCAGTAAGACCCCAACAGCAATCACAAAGCCCAGGGCGCCTAAAATACCAGTATCACTGACCATCTCGAATACTGATGGTGCTTGCAGATTCGGTAAAATCAAAAAAGTCTGCTGCGCACTGACGACACCACTAAAAATAGCCGTAATTAGGACCGCAATCCGGCCAATCACAGATTCGATCGGTTTAGTGACCACCACTGCCACCGGTACGAATGCGACCATTAAATAAGCCATCCCCACAGCAATCAATCCCTGCTCGTCTAACCATGACAGCTGACTTAACCAAGCCACGAGGTTCGCCAGTAAAATCGGCAAGAGTGTGAACTGCAGTACTGTTTGGACATAATAATTAACATGTCGCAAACGCCGCCACTGTGCTTGGTCCTCCTCGGCAGCTGGCCACCAGGCTAACAGTCCCCATATCAGCAACTGCATACCACCAACTGGGAAAAACACACCACCATCAAACGTAAATAGTTGAATAAAGGCCGCGCCAAATAACACGATGAGCTGCCCCATGTACCAGCGTCGTAATAATTGTTCGGTTTCCGGCGTCATAAAAAAAATCCCCCAATCTGATATGCATTAATCATACCAGATTGGGGGACGCTCACACGTGATTTTGTTTAGATTTATCGGATTCCACGACTAACTAATAAAGATCTTGCACCCGGCCCTGTGTTGCTTCATGGGCCAAGTATTCATCATAAGTCGTATCACCACGATCAACAACGCCTTTCGCACTCACTTCGACAATGTGGTCGGCAATCGTTTGAATAAATTCATGGTCATGAGAAGTAAAGACGATGGCGCCTTTGAAATCAATCAGACTATCATTCAGTGCGGTAATGGATTCCAGGTCCAAATGGTTGGTCGGATCATCTAATAATAAGACGTTAGCCCGACTAAGCATCATCTTTGATAACATTCCCCGTACTTTTTCACCACCAGATAGCACGTTCACTGGTCGTTCAACATCGCTACCAGAGAACAACATTTTACCCAGGAAACCTCGCAAAAAAGTATTGTCACTTTCTTCTTTCGATGCAAACTGGCGTAACCAATCAATAATTGGCAATTCACTACCCGCGTATTCTTCATTAATATCTTTAGGCAAATAAGTCCGCGAAGTCGTTTGTCCCCAGGTCACCGTGCCACTATCTGGTGCCATCGACCCAGCAATAATTTGCATCAGCGTTGTCGTTGCCAAATCGTTGCGGCTAATCAACGCCGTTTTTTCATTGGGACGGAGCGTGAAGCTAATGTTATCAAGAATCTTAACGCCTTCAATCGACTTGGAGACATTCTCGACCTTCACAAGGTCATTACCGATTTCACGGTCTGGCGTGAACTTAATGAACGGATATTTACGTGATGATGGTTTGATATCATCCAACGTAATTTTCTCCAATTGTTTCTTCCGTGAGGTGGCTTGCTTAGATTTCGAAGCATTGGCACTGAATCGCGCCACGAATTCTTGCAACTCTTTAATTTGGTCAGCTTTCTTGGCATTGGCATTCGCTTGCAACTTGGCCGCTAACTGGCTAGATTCCATCCAAAAATCATAATTCCCAACAAATAGTGTGATCTTGCCAAAGTCGACATCACACATGTGGGTACAAACTTGATTTAGAAAATGCCGGTCATGAGAAACGACAATGACTGTCTTTTCGTAACCAGCCAAAAAGTCTTCCAACCAGCTAATTGATTGGACGTCCAACCCGTTCGTCGGTTCATCCAGTAATAGCACGTCGGGGCTTCCAAACAGCGCTTGACCTAATAAGACTTTCACCTTTTGCGGTTCAGTTAACTCGCTCATCTTCAAGTGTTGCATCGATTCATCGATACCAAGGTTTTGTAACAACTGGTCCGCTTCCGACTCCGCGTTCCAGCCATCCATTTCGGCAAATTCGCCTTCTAATTCAGCGGCCCGAATCCCATCTTCATCGCTAAAATCAGGCTTGGCATACAACGCATCTTTTTCAGTCATGATTTCGTATAACTTTTCGTGACCACGAATAACAGTTGCTAACACTTCTTCATCTTCGAAAGCAAAGTGATTTTGATTCAAGCTAGACATCCGCTCGTTAGGCCCCATCGAGACCGTCCCAGTAGTCGGTTGTAATTTACCTTCCAAGATTTTTAAGAACGTCGACTTACCAGCACCATTGGCACCAATAACGCCGTAGCAGTTTCCCGGCGTGAATTTTAAATTGACATCTTCATAAAGCTTACGTGTTGAAAACTGCATACTAACATTATTTACGGTGAGCATTCCATTACCTCTTCTTTTTTAAAGTGAAATTGTCCGATAGAAAAGAGGTCGGAATTAAACAAACCTTCCAGACCTCTGTGTCGTTAATTATATAACTTTAATTTTAGCATGCTTTCAGCTCGTTTGGCAATCAAAACCATACGTGATTTTCTGAAAGTATCTTATCATTTTCATAAACAAACTAAATTAACCCCACCCGTAAACACCAGTTTGAACCGTGTCTAGTGAACAGGCTTGCGCGACCAAAGCCCCGTCTGACGATCATCACGCACACCAAGTAACCCAAGTTAGCAAAATACTGGTCTCACAAAAGTTAACTCAAAATATGTTGTTCAATATAATCCAATACACCATTGTCCACATTGGTACCTGTCACCGCTGTCGCATTGGCTTGGACATTTTCAGGCGCATTTTGCATTGCAACCGCATGGGTCGCATAGTGAAACATCTCAAGATCATTGGTGCCGTCGCCAAAAACTAACATCTCATCCGGCAGAATACCCAACTGTTCACCAAGCTGTTTGAGGGCGCGGCCTTTGTGCATTCCCGGCTGAATCAAATCCATACTGCCCTGACCACCTGAAGCGGGTACGGCAATGCCAGCGAGCTTAGGGGTAAGTTCATATACTAACTGGTCCGTCATTGCCGCGGGACAAATAACGTCGAACTTCACAACCGGATCAGTAACTGTGGTTAAATCCGCACATGTCTCTAATTGGTAATAGTAGTCACGCATATTAGCTACAAACTGCGGGTTCGCGTGCGCCAACACATGGACCGTTTGGGTGCCACACAATGCCACTTGTAATTCAGGATACGGTGCCAGGGCCGCTAACACTTGCTGAGTCGCTTGGGGACTGAACGTCGCGGCTTTGAGTCCCGCTTCTCGTTGCCACAGTTCTGCGCCGTTACCACCAATCAACCACATTTCAGGGTAAGCACTAAAGGTCGTGGCTAGTTCCGCCGCTTGGTGACCACTGGCAATCACAAACTGAATACCGCGCCGCTGTAGCGCCGCATAGTCGTTGGCAAACCGCTCCTGGTCATAATCACCATGATCATTTAAAAACGTCCCATCCATATCCGTTGCTATTAATTTAATCGTCATTACTAATCATCCATTTCATGTAAGCCTTTTCTACCCCTTAGCCTACCGATTATGCCCGCAAAGTACAAGTCTTTTCTGATACTTTGTTAGAAGGCACCACCACCGGAGCCACCGCCAAAGCCACCAGAACTACCGCCGGAGAAGCCTCCTGAACCACCCGACGCCGAACTAGCGCTTCCAGAGGCATCTAAGGCGCCACTAAAACTATCGTTGATTGCACCGGACAAATCGAAGTCCAGCCCACCATTCGCATAGAAGAGTGGGTAATACACGAGCATCCCCATAGCCAATGCTTCCGTACCAAAATCAATCGCCAATTGCTTAGTCACTTGATTAGCTAGTCCAAAAGCCGCGGCGTATGGCAAGATTTGTTCCCACAAAATCAAATCACCGACTTGGACCGTATTAAAGTGCCCAATATCCTTAAGCATGCGGCGTAGTCCATTGATTTGATTACGTAATTCCAAGCCTGCGTCAGTATTGATGGCAATCCGCCGCCTTTGAATTATCCAGCCGATCCAGAAAGCCACCGCGGCCACTACCGCTGGAATCACCATCAGGGTCACGACCTTCGGACTAACTAATAACCCAGCACCCGTGGCAATCATCCCCATAACACTCACGACAACTGCTGCCATCAGCCATTGATTACGAAGCCGATAATTAGTTTCGTCTTGATAGACCGCCACGTCTTGGTCTACTTCGGTCTGCCAGCGGCTAAACCATTTGCCCAACCGACCAGCTTTATCACGCTTCCCATATTTTTTGAGATCCGTTAACATGAACTGCCCGTCAACCGCGATTTTATCAAAACAGTGAGCCAAAAATGAGTTAGTCACTGGTTTCAATTGCGTTAACCGCACATCCGGTTTTCGGTGACCCGCAACCGTTTCAATCGTTATTTCGTGATTAGCTGCTGCTCGCAAAATTTCAGCCGTTAAAGCATCCGTATTCGGCGACCGCTGTGCCCACAATGACTCAGCAACTGCTGGTGTTACTGGTGGCACGTCAAATGAATGATTGATGGGAATCGGCTGCTGATGTGGCTTAGCCGGATGACGAGCCAGCCACCAAAGATAGCCAATCATGACCAATAACCAACCAGCCACCGCGGCACCAAAGATAACGCGACGCAGTAACTGATTACGTCGCCGTTTTTCATTAGCTTCCTGTGCCAACTTAGCTTCTTGTTTTTGGACCGTCGCTTTTCGCTTGGCAGTATTCGTCCGCGTATTCGTCGCCGTGACCGTGGTTGGAAATAGTAGGTGACTTTCAACGAATTGGTTCGCGGGATTATGTCCCAACGTCATCGTCACCCGGCCTGCCGCGCGCTCAACTTTCGTCTGACCACTCAACGGTCCGTGCGTCCAGGCTTGTAACGCGCTCACATTCTTGGCAGGTAACTGAATCACGATTTTGACATTATTCAGTGGTACATCCCAGCCACTACCAATCACTTTCCAATTCAGTTCGGCCGTGTCTGCATAGTTCGTTACGACCCCTTTAAGCCGATACCGATAGACAACCCGTAACTTATCATCTTCTTGAACTTGCCGGTAGAGCTTGACACGCATCCGGTCAGCATTTTGGGTCAACTGATACGTGTTGTTGGCCCCCGTTTCACTTGGCGCCGCCGTCACCGTGGTCCCACCATTCAGTTGCGTCGTGACCCCTTCCAACTGGGCCCCCTGAATACCTTTCAAATCTTGAACATTAAATACCCCGTGATAATCATCATCAAATTGATAAGTCATCGCTTGCGTTACATTCGCACTACCATCACGTTGAATGGCTACATTGACTTGATATTGGTCAATATCATAATCCGCAGCCGCGCGCATTGCTAAGCTAAACCACCAACAAAATCCTGCCAATAGTCCGAGCACGCTCAGCCAACTTAATCGTCGCTTCTTCGACATCTCACCATCGCCCCCTCCAATAATCGTTAGCCCTAGTTTATCATACTCCCCCGGTCGTGGGGCGCGAGATACTGCCACCGCTTTCTTAGGCAAAGCCGTCCTTTTGTTGTAGCATATAAAGTGACACGAAAGGGGTTTTAGTCATGCCACAAACCACGTTACCGACTCACATTCAAGTGCGAGGCGCACACGTCAATAATTTAAAAAATATCGATATCGACATTCCACTCAACGAATTTGTTGCGATTACTGGTCGCAGTGGGTCCGGTAAGTCATCACTCGCAATGGGCGTCCTGTACGCTGAGGGGGCCCGCCGCTACTTAAACGCCCTGTCAACCTTTACCCGCCGCCGAATCAATCAGGTCGGCAAAGCCAGTGTTGATTCAGTACAATACTTACCATCTGCATTAGCGCTACGCCAACGCCCCCAGGTTCCCGGCGTCCGTTCAACCGTCGGCACCATGTCTGAAAGCTTAAATATCTTAAGGCTAGCCTTCTCACGACTCAGCTCAGCAGTTTGCCCCAATGGTCACCGCATGCCACCAACGCTCGATGTGGCTGAAAATGATGGTTACGTCACCTGTCCGACTTGTGGCGCCAAATTCAGAGCGCCCGGCGCCGAAGATTTCGCCTTCAATTCAGGTGGGGCCTGTCCGACTTGCGGTGGCCTAGGCCAAGTTCGCCAAATTGACCCGGCACTCATTATTGCGGATGAAAATCAAACTATCGAAGAAGGGGCCGTTGCTTCTTGGCACCTGCCTGGACGTAACTTTATGCCGATCGTTGCACGCGAAATTGGGATTCCCATCGATATTCCGTATAAAGACCTTAGTGAAGCCGATAAAACACGCGTATTGCATGGTCCTAAGCAAACCGTTGCCATCAACATTCCAAGCGCTAAAGGTAAAATCTTTCACATGGACAACGCTGTCTACGAGAACGCCTTTGCCGCCGTTGAAGATAGTATGGCGACGACCAAAAATGAACGGGCAATTACTCGGCTGAATCGCTTTTACAAGTTTGATACTTGTCCAGATTGTCACGGATCACGCTTCAATCCTCAGTTGTTTAACTACGAATTAAATGGTCAAAACATTGCGACGGTTAGTGATATGACTGTCGCCGCCTTGCATGATTTTGCGGCCACGATTGTCCCGTGGCTACCTACTAAGATGCATCATCTTGGACAATCCCTTGTTGATGAATTGCTACTCAGCCTGCAACCCATGGAAGAACTTGGACTCGACTACCTCACACTCAGTCGCCCCGGCGCGACCCTGTCAACTGGTGAATTACAACGCATTCAGCTCGGACGCACTTTGCGTAGCACCACGACTGGCGTGTTATATGTCCTTGATGAACCTTCCGTTGGACTTCATCCAGCTAACGTGGCGGGCCTAATCAAAGCTTTCCGCGGGCTAGTCGCCCAAGGAAATTCCGTCGTGGTGGTTGACCACGACACTAGTATTATCAGTGCAGCTGATGATGTTATTGAGATTGGTCCGGGGGCTGGTAAGCACGGCGGTACCGTTGTCGGACAAGGCACTGTCGCAGCCATCAAGCAGGACAAAGAGTCCTTAATTGCGCCATTTCTCACCGGTACTGCCACGCTGCGTGAACGCCCCGTATTAACCGACGATGCGCTCTGGAAAAAGGGGGCCCTTGCTATTGAAGTGGCTCATCACTTTAACATCCAAGACATTACGGCGCGCATTCCCAAAAACCGTTTCACGACCGTCACGGGTATGAGCGGCGCTGGTAAAACGACTCTGGTACTAGATAGTTTGATTCCAGCACTGATTGCCACAGCTAAAAAGCGACCACTCCCAACCCACGTTAAGGCCTTTGACAATGGTCACATTCGGCACGTTGTTACCGTCGACTCAGTGCCCGTTGGTAAGAATGTACGGTCAACGGTCGCCACTTATACCAACATTCTCGACCATCTACGCCAATTATTCGCCGCCACCCCAGCAGCACAAGCAACCGGTTGGACCGCTAGCCAATTTTCATATAACGTCGCTGCGGGTGCTTGCCCAACTTGTGGTGGTACGGGCCAAATCTCCTTAGATGTGCAATACCTGCCAGACATCACCGAAGTCTGCCCCCAATGCCACGGCAAGCGCTACAATAAACAGACGCTGACCGTCAAATGGCATGGCTATTCGATTGCGGATATTTTAGATCTCGCGGTTGACGAGGCCCTACCAATTTTCAAAGCGCAATCCGCCATCGCTAATACACTCCAGATTCTGCATGATATGGGACTAGGCTACTTACTATTAGGTGAAAGTACGCCGGCACTCTCGGGTGGCGAAGCTCAGCGCCTGAAGCTCACCTCCCGCATTGGCAAACGCCAAACGGGAACGCTCTTTGTCTTCGATGAGCCTTCAGTCGGTTTGCACCCGCTCGACATTCAGCAACTCGTCAAAGTCTTTGACCAACTGATTCAACAAGGGGCAACCGTCATTGCCATCGAACACGATCTCGACGTAATCGCCAACGCTGATTACGTTATCGATATGGGACCCGCGGGCGGTATCAACGGTGGTAACATTGTCGCCACCGGTACCCCATTAGCCGTTAGTCAAAATCCAACTAGTGTAACAGGGCAATATTTGAAGACGCATTTGGCCCTATTCCACGTTTAACCAATGAACTGATGACCGACCTCATTCATCACAACGGTCTTATCGAATATTTAATCAAAAAGCGTGTCTAACCCCCAGCTAGTCAACTTGCTAGGGGTTAGACACGCTTTTGTTGTGCTGCGATGGTGCCAATGAAGCGGACGAAACTAACGTCCTTTTCCTTAATGTACCATTTCAGTTAGTCAGCCGTCCCAAGATGTCTTTTTGAGCACTGCATTTCACTAAATCCATTCGTAAGTCATCACAAAGCTGATAGCCACATCCTAACGCCAAATTGAAATATCAATAACAAAAGATTAACAATTAATCACTGCCGGTGCGCCATCACTGCCCAGATCAACGCCAGCGCACTCACACCAATCATCACCGAACACGCCGCCGTCGCACCAACTAAGTTATATAATAAAACGATGCCGACGCTACCAACGGGTGCCGCGAACGTCACAATCGAACTGATGGTACCAAAGACCGTCCCTGTTAAGTGCGGGTCAATTTGTGGCATCATGATGGCGAACATCTTCGGGTCCAGTTTGCCACTCATGAAGCCCACTGCAAATATGCCCCCAAGAATCAAGATTAGTTGTGGAACGACTAGTAAAATCACATAGGTCAGCATCGGCGCTAGCATCGCTGCCAGTAACAATTGAAACAATGAGAGCCGATCAAACCAAGTATTTTTAGTAATGCCACCCAATACGCTCCCGGTAACAAAGACCACGTTGACCATTAAAATTGCGACCGAATAGCTCACGGGCATGCGGGACGCCAAATCAATAAACATTAAGTTCAAAATCGCATCAATGCTCATCGTTGCGACGTTTAAAATCATCAGAATACCCAGATAACTGACTGCACCCATTCTAGTCGTCGTCAGCATCACTCGCTGAATCACGGGCCAGGCCTCAATATGTCGTGGTCGTACAGCAACTTTGGGAGTCGACTGAATCGCTGAACGTCCGGCCAACAAGCAGCTAGCGGCTCCAATAAAAGTCATCGCATTCACTATTCCAGCTAACGCATAATCATGCCACTGGGCGATAATCAAGACCCCTAGTGTTTGACCCAGTGGCTCAACAAGTGTACTTACGCTCGCATTAAGCCCCATCACTTGTTGGCGATCGTCAGGCCCAATCCGGTCTTGAATAACAATTGTCAAAATACTGCCACCATATCGACCTAGTAGATCCGAAATAAAATTAATCGCAACGACCACGTAGAAAACAACCACCGTTTGCTGAGTAATCACTTGGGCCAAGACGAGATATAACCCCGCTTGAACGACCTTAATTCCAATCAGCCAGTTAGTTTTTCGACGCGTCTGATCAGCGAGTCGCCCCGTTAATCCCCCAAAAACGTACGGCACAACTGTCACCACCGAAACGATGGCAACAAACCAATGCGGATTTGGAAAATTCTTTGCGTACGTGAGTAAAATGATATTGAACAAACTCACCCCCAGCGTCGTAAAAAAATTTGCACTAGCAATCGTTTGGAGGGTCCGATTTTTTAATAAAGTCAGCATTAGCCCATCTCCCATTAAGATAATGGACTTAGCTTACTCGTCATTACCGTGGTACAATCAGCAAGTAGGTTGCATATATGCCACATTAAGGAGTGCTAGATGACAAACATCGGAGAAACTATTCATCAGATTCGATTAAGTAAGGGCTTAACTCAACAAGAAGTGTATAGCGGTATTATCTCGCGCTCATTCGCCTCACGCTTTGAGAGTGGTGCCAACGATATTGGCGCCAGTAAACTCTTTGCAATTCTGGATAACTTAGCAATTTCAGCCGACGAGTTACGATTCATACACCAAAACTACCAACCATCAGCATATGACCAGGCCCTTTGGACAATTCGTCACGCTTATGAAACGCTAAATTTTCCCGCCCTAGCCACTTGGATTCGCGAACATCGACACAGCCCCCACGCCTACGAACAACTCATCGCCAGTTATGCCAGCATCTTGATGCTATCCTATGACCATCGTTCAATCGGCATAACAACCACGACCCAGCCCGCTTTTGATCACCTGCGCCAAGCCAAGACTTGGACCCTGCAGGAACTAAAATTAGTGCCCGTTCTAATTCCAATTATTGCATCCATCGACGGCTTGGCCGCGCTAACACCACTGACAACCCGTATGGCCGCCAATTGTGCCAGTTATCAAACGGCTTGGGGCGATCCCTTTCACGTCAGCAACGACTTACTCGATTTTTATGGATCACTATTTCAAACTAAATTGAACTTTCATGATTTTCAATCCGCTCAAAATCTGAAAACCAAGTTCACTGCCATCGACAGTCACCAGTTAAACTGGGATGGGCGGTTGAGCCAACAATTCTGGCTTGGCATCTGGAATCTCTACTTTGGCGACTGGCAAATTGGCAACCAATTGCTTGATGAAGTCAGCGTCTTAGAAACACATCATCACCCCCGGATTGATAATACGTTATTTGCAATTCGTAACGTTCGCACTAAGCAAGCCCAGACTTATCGCCAATCGCATCAGTCTCACAAGCATCTTTAACACCGAAAGCCTGTTCTAGCCTGGCAATAAATTATGCCAGACTGGAACAGGCTTTTTCTTAATCACACATACTGATTAACTGGCCTAAGGCTTACTGAATAATACAGTCTCACTTGCGCCAGTCCCAAAGACCAACAATCTGCAAGGCCCACTGAGAAACTGCCATTTGATATAGCCCTGTCTGGTTCTTCAGGGTTACTCAACCTTGAAGATGCTCGTTCAGTTAGCGCTAAGTTACTTAGTTTACAAATCGTAAGAGTTGAGCCGTAAGTGTACACACAGACCCCATCAAAAACTGGTGACACCTGGGCACATGTATGATTTTTAGTATGTATTGATACTGGTGAGCAGACGTCTTCATTAAAATTAGATTTGAAAATAATTAGTTTTTGGCGTATCGTCTATGTCAACCAAATAATTAAGGAGGCGTTTTAATGAAAAACGTGACACGAATTTTAACGCTTAGTAATGGGTATCATCTTTGGAGCCACACTAGTAACTTAGGCGGTCGCACAAAATTGCTCTGCCTTCACGGTGGCCCTGGAGATACTCATGAAGTTTTTGAACGTTTTGGTCCTGAATTAGCCGACCTCGACATTGAGGTGACGATGTATGACCAACTCGGTTCGTGGTACTCCGACACCCCTAACTGGGACGACGATGCTATCCGACAACAGTATCTCACCGAAGATTATTACCTGAGCGAGGTTGATGAGGTTCGCCAACAATTAGGGTATAAACACTGCTATCTCGCAGGTCACTCCTGGGGTGGCATGCTCGCAATGACATACGCAGCAGATCATCAAGACCAACTTGACGGGCTAATCATCATTAGCATGATCGACAATATTGCCGATTACTTAAAGCGGATGCACGCAATTCGCACCGCGGAGTTTTCACCAGCTGAAAATGCCTTTATGCTCGCAATTGAAAAACGTCAACAATGGAATAACCCCCACTATCGCCAATTAATAACACACCTCTACCACCAATATATCAATCGTCGTCACCCCAGTATGATGCAACATCAACTCGATATTCAAGCCAAGCCCGTTTACAACCATTTTCAAGGCGACAACGAGTTTGTCGTTTATGGGGTACTTGATGACTGGGACTTCTCGGATACACTTGCAACAATCCAAGTACCGACACTGTTAATGTTTGCTGATCACGAAACCATGCCACTAGCAACGGCTGAACGAATGCAACAGCGCATGCCGAACGCAAAGTTAGTCGTAACACCGGACAGTGGGCATAATCATATGGTCGACAATCCAGCCGTATTCTTTACTTATCTACGAAACTATTTTTCTGATCAATTGGGCCGCTAACAAAGCACCGTTGTCAGTTGCGACAAACGACGCCTCACTAATTGTCAACGCCAGCAACCACAGTGCCACTTTATGAAAACATCTACGCTCACTCGTTTACCATCTCAATGCCCTGACTTTATGCCATACTGAGGAGAAATTGCCTATGGATTTAAAACACACCCCTAGTTCATCTAATACTAACCTTGACGAATTTGGCTATCAACAAGAATTAAAACGAACACTATCTGTTAAAGATTTGGTTATTTACGGCCTAATCTTTATGGTGCCAATCGCACCAATGGGGATTTATGGCGCTGTTATTTCGGTTTCACAAGGTATGATTGCGTTGACCTATGCCATTGGGATGCTGGCGATGTTCTTTACCGCTCTCAGCTACGGACAAATGTCACAGGCCTTTCCCGTGGCTGGATCAGTTTATGCCTATGCAAAACTTGGCATCAATAAATCAATTGGTTTTCTGTCTGGTTGGATGATTATTTTAGATTATATCTTTGTCCCCGCATTACTCTACATCATCGCTGCCAATTCATTAAAATCCCTCCTACCAACCATTCCAACTTGGCTATGGCTGGTTGGTTTTATTGCAATCAATACCCTTATTAATGTTGGAGGCATTGCCTTCACTGCTATTGCAAATCGAATTTTTCTCATTGGTGAATTAATTGTACTTGTTTTTTTCATTATCCTCGGGAGCTATGGCTTAATGCGGGGAATTGGAAATGGTTTCACACTAAAACCATTTTATGACGCAAGTCACTTTAATCTTAATTTTGTCATGACAGCCACTTCAGTAGCAGTTCTCAGCTTTTTAGGTTTCGACGGCATTAGTACCCTAGCGGAAGAAACCACTGGTGGTAATCAGGCTGTGGGAAAAGGTATCCTATGGTCGCTATTAATTGTAGGCGCATTATTCATCATTCAGACTTACTTAGCTGCTCTAATCGTTCCTAACTGGCATTCTTTTAACGATCTAAATACTGCATTTTACGTCGTCGCCGGCAAGGTCGGTGGCCCATTCCTAACTGATTTAACCACTATTGCCACCATTCTCTCTTGGGGATTTGCCAATGCATTAGCTGCCCAAGCTGCAATTTCACGAATCCTATTCGGAATGGCCCGTGACCACAATTTGCCACACGTTCTTGCCCGTGTACATCCCCGATTCAAGACCCCATATATGAGTACTTTACTAGTAGCTATTATTTCACTGCTTGTCGGGTTAACTTTTATGAATGACAGTGGGACACTCTCTGAAATCGTCAATTGTGGTGCCCTGACCGCTTTTCTAGTGATTCATATTGCCGTTATTAACCACTTCTTTATCAAGCAACATTCCCATGACTATTGGCATCATCTCATTGTACCAATTATCGGTTTTATCATTATTGGCTTCGTTATGATTAATTTAAACGTATTAGCAAAAGAAATTGGCGGAATTTGGTTACTTATTGGTATTGGCTACTATCTCATCTTGCGTGTATTACAGCGGAATACGGAAATGAATTTATAACTCATGATGGTCTGAGCTTGAGCAACGTAAAAAGAACTTCTCCAAATTAGAAGAAGTTCTTTTTGCATGATATAAAACAACCCCTGGCTTAAACCGACTTTGTCTGGTTCAAATGCGGTAGAGCTAAGAAAATCACTAATCCAATAACAAATAAAATACTTAAAGAAGCAGCACCAATCGTTGACTTCCCCGTCATTTGGGTCACGATTCCAACTAGGACGGGGCCCATCACGGCTGAGAACTTACCGAGAATATTGTAAAAGCCGAAAAACTCACTCCCACTAGTCTTAGGAATCAAACGACCGAAGTACGAACGACTGAGCGCTTGAATCCCACCCTGACTGGTTCCAACTAGTATGGCTAAAATCCAAAAATCCGTCGTACTATTCAACCGCAACGCGTACAAGCAGATACCTAAATAAATAATAATGCCAAGCAAGATGCCCGTCCGGGTCGACGTTTTATTCGCTAACCACCCGTAAAGCAGTGAAAACGGAAACGCGACTAGCTGAACAACCAGCAAGACGATCATCAACGTGGTCGTCGTAATTCCCATATCCATCCCAATCGAAGTTGCCATTGTAAAGATCGTGTCGACTCCATCAATGTAGAAGAAGTACGCCACCAAGAACCACGCCGCAGCGCGATAATTCCGGATGTGTTTCAAAGTCGACCATACCCGTTGAAAACTTGAACGCACCGGATGTGCACTGGGTGCTAACGCGTACTTTTGGTGAACGTTTTTCAACAAAGGAATGTAAAAGATAATCCACCACGCAGCGGCTAAGACAAAACTCCACCGCGCGACCCCATAGCTTGATAATTGACCAAAACCACTGGTTAATTGTAAGACCAAGAATAAGATAAACGCCAAGACACCACCGAGATAGCCAAACCCATAACCATATGACGATAATCGATCCATCTGATCGTTTGGCGCCACGTCAGTCAGAAAACTGTCATAAAACAGATTACCACCGGAATAACCAATAATTGATAAAATATAAATACCTAATAGCCACTTCCAGGCACTAGTCGGGGCAACACTCAGCCCTAGCGTCATCACCATTCCAAGTATCGAAAAGATGTTGAGCATTCGTTTCTTGGCATGGGGATAGTCTGCTAGTGCACCTAGGACGGGCGCCAAAATCGAAACTAGTAAGGTCCCAATACTATTGGCATAACCCCAGTAAGCCGTTGCATTAGCCGGTGTCACACCGCTACTTTGGGCAACTGCCTTAAAGTAAACGGGTAGCACCGCCGTTGTGACAATAATGCCATAGCCCGAGTTGGCCCAATCGTAAAAGATCCAACCCCACTGCTGTTTATTAAATTTCATTAAGTTACTTCGCGGGAACCTCTGATCGCAATCGGAGGCGGAACGAGCACTAACCACAATATTAGTGGTGCTGATGTCCGCCCGCTTTTCCTCTCTCTCTCTTTTTTGTCTAGTCTTTAAAAACACCATCGAGGCAATGTCCCGGCATGGGGCCATCGAAATTCAATCCGAGTAACCGCGCAAATGTCGGCGCTTCATCGACTAAGTTAGCCGTTTCAATCGTCCCACCAGCTTTAACTGCTGGTCCATTGAATAACAGGGTCGTTTGATAGTCAGGCTTAGTCGGGTCATATCCATGAACCCCGTGGTAACGGTCTGGTTGTCCGAGTGTCGCTGGATGGACGGGTTCAACCACAGTTGGTCGTCGACTTTCATCAGTAAAATAATAGCCTTCCTGGGCTTCAACCATCAATGCACAAGCGGGGTCGGCACCACGACGTGCAGCTGCCTCCCCAGTAATGATGGTCTCAACACCTTCCACCTGACTAACCAGGGCCTTCAATTCATCTAACTGGTCAAATTCCGGTCGCGTATAAATGTACGTTGAGCCGTCCGCCGTCTTCGCCATCACGGACCAGTCATCTTCAAACGTCTGATCTTGACGTGCGGTCAACCAGCCCTGCTGAGCGAATAACGTATTTAAATGAATCATGTGATCCACATTGATTTGATAGTGATCACCTAAAATAACAAAGTTGGTATCCGCAAACGTGCCCGCAGCTTTAGTCGCGTCAATCAACTGGCCCACGTGCCGGTCTAGCCGGTGTAAAGCTGCCATGGCCTCACTGGATCGCACACCATAGCGATGGCGCATACTATCCATGTCGACTAAGTGAATCATCGTTAGGTTCGGCTTCTTATTCGTTAACGTATCGACTGCACAAGCCGTGATGAATTCATCTAGTTGGGGCTGCTTAATCCCATTACGAAGATGCCCATACTTATGATTCATCGCGAGTAAGAAGAGCGGTGAACTCGCCTTCAACGAGACGAGAACTTGGTTCGTCCAAATGCGGTTAGGAAAGATCTCGGCAAGGTTATATGTAATCTTGCTGCCAGCCGTCACTGGCCATAAAAAAGCCGCCGTTGTTAGCTTCTTTTGCCGTGCCAAATCATATAGTGTTGGTACTTGAACGTCCTTTTGATACCAATACCAATCTGGTGAACGGCGTGTCGGTTGTAACTTAGTATTATTAACGATTCCATGCACGCTGGGATACTGTCCCGTAATAATCGTGGTATGTGACGGATATGTCAGTGTTGGATAAATGCCTGTCACCGACTTGACCCAAGTACCACCGGTCATCAATCCACTCAGAACGGGTAATTCTGCTTGATGTTCGCGTAAATCACGAAATCCTAACGCATCTAAGGAAATAATGACCAAGTGTTGATTTGTTGCCATCTCAATCGCTCCTTCTTACTTAATAAGCTTATTCGTATTATTATACCGCAGAAAATTAATTGGTGTCAGGATCGTTGACAAAAAACGGGCGATCAGTGAAGCACGACTGATCGCCCAGATTTATTTTCAATAATTACCAGCTAACAATCCCTGTTCTTGTAACCACCGCAATGCTAATTGTGGCCATATTGCAGCCTGGTCATTCAAATACTTGTCCTTGCCAGGTTTTTGCGTCACATGATTGGCTAACGCTAACCCATGAATCCCACTACCAAATAAATGATACGCAGTTGCGACCTGATGTTGTAGCATGGCCTGCACATATTTTAACGAATTGATTGGCGGGACCAACTCATCCGTCGCCGTTTGCCAGACAAAAGCGGGTTTACTAGCTGGTGTGACTAGGCGCTGGGCTGCCCACAACCGGGCATCCGTGGTAATCTGATTACGCGCCGCCGAAGTCGTGGGAAACCCCGCTGTCAAATCAATGACTGGATAGCCTAAAATAATGGCAGCATGCTGGCCTTGATAATGATCCAAATGATACCGTGTGCGCAATTCTGGTTGGGTCGCAACACCATTATAAGTCGCAACCACGTGGCCGCCAGCCGAAAACCCGGCAAGAATAATCCGCTGACAATCAACATGGTGCGCGGACGCCTGGGTCGTAATCCAATCAATTGTTGCACCTAATTGCTGCAACGCCCAAGGATAGACGGACTGATCTCCCACAATTAATTGGTAATTCAAGACCACCGTATGCATTCCGGCGGCCATCATCCGGGTTGCAATTGGCGCTTCTTCCCGCCCAGAATGATAAGTAAAGCCACCTCCCGGGCAGATAATCATGATTGGATAATCAACAGCTGTTTCAAAATCACTAATTTGGTCTAACCAATACGCCGTGATCTGAAATGGGTGTGCCGCAGTATTTAATGTGCGCTGTTCAACTTGCATATGTTCCCCCTCCTACTCCCGTATTACCGACTTGATTTCGCTTTCATTATAGTAGGTCACATGATTGCTTGTCAATTTTTATTCGAATAAATATCGATATTTATTCGCTTGTTTACTCGCTAATGACTATTATTTGCTATAATTAAATTAATTATATGATGAGCGGGGGTATTAAAATGGGGAAACAAACATTCAGCGACATCTATCACGTTTTAAAGGACCGCATTCTCACGGGACACTACAGCGTTAAGATGCGATTACCCATTGAAGACGAATTAATTACAGAATTTGATAGCAGTCGCTATGCTGTTCGTAAGGCAATCGCACAACTAGCCAAAGACGGCCTAGTTTACAGCGTTAAGGGGCGCGGGGTGGTCTTATTGGAGCACACGCCACAAACCCAGCAATTCAATCTGGCTTTAAATAATCTCAACGGTCTGCAGAGCCTCAACGCGGAGCGCCACCTCGATTATCAGACCGAGGTCGTGGCCTTTCAGCAACGAATCGTTGACCAGCCGCTTAGCACACATACCGCTTTTGAGGTGGGTATTCCAGTGTATGCTATTCAACGGGTTCGGATCGTAGACGGTATTCGGGCAGTGCTGGACATTAACTATTTTAACGCCCAGCGCACTCCCACTCTGACTAAGACCATTGCCCAACACTCAATTTATCAACACTTCAAAAAAAATGGTCTGAAAATTGCTGTCGTTAAAAGAATGCTACGAGTCGAATCCGCCAACGAACTCGACAAAGCTCAGCTAGCGCTCGGTGATAATAATTGCGTCGGTAATATGATTAGCATCGCATTTAACGATGAAGGACGCCAGGTTGAATACACTGAATCCCACTTTATTCCGAACGAATTTAACTTCAATGAATTAATTCGTAATTAAACCTTACCAACATTACTTAGCTGAATGGTCATCCGGACCATCCAGCTTTTTATTATGGTTACTTACTTTAGACCAATTCAGTCGGTCAATTAAATTTATCCGTGAATAGGTTTCAACATAAATTAAAAATATATTCGAATAAAAGTTGACTAATGTGCTGAATTATTTATAATAAATATCATAAATGCTAATGGGGGTTAGCATTTATACCACGTTTCACTAGTGGCGCATTTGGGGTCAAGAGATTAGGTCGGTCATGGAGTAGAGAGAATTGAGCGTCACTAGACCAATTTGGTTTAGTGACTTTTTTATGCAAAAAAACTGTTGATTCGCAAGATTAAACTTGCCGAATCAACAGTTGCTTCAAAATACAATTTTAAGCTTAATACTGACGCTTCCGCCGGCTAACCGCTGCAGCACCTAATACTAATGTACTTGCTAATGCGATTCCCGCTAAACTAATCATCTGACTTGGCGCTTCATCAGTCTGTGGTAATGCTTGCCCCTTAGCCACTGCCAACGCGCTAGCCACCTTAGTTCGTAGAGCTTGTAATTGCGCTACTAACGCCGTATTATGATGCGCTTTAGCTTGTGCGATTGCCCGGTCAATCAAGTTGATCAGTGTTTCCTCATCCTTAATCTGATCGCCAACCACTGCTTCTTTTTGAACTTCCTCAAACGCCGTTTCCAATTCAGTCGCAGTTTCGTCCGTGACCCAGTCAGCTGTAATTTCATTGTCGACTTCTTCTTCGATTTGGTCGACAACTTCGTCTGGCGTCACACCAGCTTCGATTTCATCCTCAATATCGTCTTCAAATTCTTCTTCTGCGTCTTCAGCTTCTTCTTCGTCCTCAATCTCGTCAAAGTCAGGCATTTCAACATCGATGCTTGGATGAACTGGTTTGTCGTACTCTTCTTCTTCTTCGCCATTATCTGGCATTTCGATATCAATACTTGGATGTACCGGTTTGTCGTATTCTGGTTCTTCTTCTTCGCCATCGTCTGGCATCTCGATATCGATACTTGGATGTACCGGTTTGTCGTATTCTGGTTCTTCCCCCTCGCCGTCATCTGGCATTTCAATGTCGATACTTGGATGTACCGGTTTGTCGTATTCTGGCTCTTCGCCCTCGCCACCATCTGGTAATTCGGCATCAATACTTGGATGTACCGGTTTCTCATAGTCCGGAACTGGTTCTGGATCATTTTCATTATCAACATTATCCTGTAAATCCCAACGATGGGTCTCCGCCTTCACGTTGACTTTATTAGCAATGATGTTGCCATCAATATTTTGATTTGCATCAATTTCCGCCGCTGGGGCTAAAATACTGCCTTGAAATGGCCGGTCGACACTAATGACACCAGTTGCTAACTTGTCACTCGCGGTTGAATCATAGAAGTTCCAAAGCAAATGGTTATCACCAAAGTCTTCAGTTTCTTTATTATTCCGCTCCGTACCGTCATCATAAATGATTTTGATCTGCGAGTTAACTTGATAGTTGGTCGCACCTGCCGTATCAACATTAATAATGACCGTATTACCATCCGCATCTGCCGATAGTCCCTTGATTGTCAGCGGCGTACTCGTGTTTAAAACATCCGCTGACAGATTGATCACAATGTGTCCATCCGCATCAGGTTGCATATCCGTCACATCGATGACCCGCTGATTCATATCTTCAAAACTGTCACTCGTATAGGTGGCGTTCGCGGACGCTTCGCTAAGACTAGCGCTCAATTGTTCCAACTTAGCAAACTCTTTGTCAAAATCAATATAGACGTTACCATCTTTGTCTTGATAAACTTCAGAGGCAAGTAAATGGTCGATATAGACCCCGTTGACCATCGGCCGATTAGGATTCGAAACATCAATCTCAATATTTTCGCCAAAGATGACTTTATTGCTCCGCGTCTCACCAGCCGAAACAAACGAACTCCCAGCAATATTACTGATATTTTGAATATACGAAATATCTTTATCTAGTAATTCTTCAATAATGTTCGTCCCAAAGTTAACGTTGCCCACTAAGTTTTGCACCGCAACGTTCCCATTCGTATGGGCATGTAGTTCCGCTTCCCGCGCAAAAATATGGAATTGAGACGAAACCCCGAGCATGTTATGTAGATCCGGGTAGTCGTCCGTCACATTGCCACCATCGGCAACGGCATCGTTTGCTTGGGTCACAGCTTGACTAAGCGCCACCGCGGCGGTCTGAGGCGTCGCAATTGTCGTCGACTGGTCTTTAGTTGTCGCGGTTTGCTGGGTTGCACTATCACTAGTCGTCGTACCGGTAGTCTTAGCACTAGCATCGGTAGTTTTAGCAACCGTTGCCGCGGTATCATTGCTGGTAGCTGAGTCAGTAGTCGCACCTTTATTAGAACTAGTTGTTGTCCGCGCAGCCGTTGCAGTGGCAGAATCAGTTGTGGTCGACGTCTCTTTTGTCGACTCTGAACCGGTTGTCGCATTCGTCTCTTTTGCCGTCTTTGAACCAGCTGTCGTATCTGAACCAGTTTCAGTATTGGCACTAGTTGTCTCATCCAAATTGGTGGTAGCGTTTGTATCAGTATCCGTTGCCGCCTTAGTTCCAGCCACTGTGCCAGCAGCAGTCTTTGAATTCGAACCATCGGTATCTAAAACCGGCTGATTTTGGTTAGTCACATCCGCTTCAGTTGTGGCCGTAGTCTTCAAAGTTTGTGTCTTAGCCGTGACTGATTTGGTTGTGCTTGAACTGGTTGATGCCGTATCAGTCCCCGTTGCAGTCGTTCCATCATCAGCCCGAGCCACCAGCGTTGTTGTGCCCATCGTCAAGATAACGGCACATGCAAACGCCCAGCGACGGCCAATTTTGTACATTTTAAAATTCGTCCGTTTTCGCTCCATCATTTACCCACCTAAAATATAGTTTATTAACTTTCCTTTAATTCAATTCTATTTTCACGCTTTTTCATACAACATTCAACTCTTTATATAATTTATTTTGTATTGTTATATAAACAGTGGATGACTGTCAATAGACGTGCCAGCAACCATTACAGGTCTTAACTAATCATAAGTTAGTATTTTTGTTATCTATTCGTTTACTTGGAATATCGATTATCATCACGCACTTATTTTACACAATGTCTCAAGCCCACAAACAGTCGCCTAAAATTGGTCAATACTTGCCTCGCAGTACGAAAAATTTTGGTGTGAAAGCTCGTTTAAGCAATCACAACAGCCGCATATCCACACAAAAAAAGACTGGTCACAATCAACCAGTCTTCAATAATTTAATTAGTCACGTATTGACCAACGACGGTCAGTCCCGTTAACACTTTACGTCCATGTGGTGATTTGGTGTCAATGACTGCGGTTAATTCTTGCCCCGCAAGATTACCATGATGCTTACCGCCAGCCCATGCTGCAACCCCCGTTACATCATAAACGACACCATCAACCGCCACGTATGCGGGTTGACCATCCTGACCATTATATTTTGCTAATTCAGTTTGATTAAATGTCGCTGAATTCATGCCGAATCACTCCTTCACAATTTACCGTCATGATAAACTGGACTGCCAAGTAAAAGCAAGTGATCCGTTCTTAAACCAAATAATTGACCTATCTTGAACATAACGCGACATCAAACGATCGCCGAAGTAGTTATACCCCCACAACCATCTCGGTAATACCGGCCTAACCTTTGACCGACGAAACTTAATTGACTAGGTAACCATACTTACGTTAGCACCCAATTAATCGTACCCGTGATAGCAGTTGTGCTTATAAGTCTGCCAAAACTTAATCGCTGACCAATTACTGCTACCCACAACTACTTAATCTTAATACCTTATAACATCAGCGACGCCGTACCTCCTAGTACGGCGACCTTGTGAACCAGTACTGTTCATGTGTCCAGTACTGCCCCTAACTGCGTTATTAAAACGCACACCTCAGCCACTACTGCCCATTCAATGGGCTGCGTCGAAGCGTGACGTCTAGACACACCCCGTATCTAGGACGTCGATTGCTTATTGTCAAACAATTAATTACCTTGGGGTGGCCCGATCGTTGCGACCCGATGATTACCAGCCATACTGGTCGTAATACCTGAGATAACAGTTCCCATCGGATCGACTTGATTACTTGCTGCCAGCAACCGTTCTCGAACACGAACAACCGCATGTCTAATCGTCAATACCACCGTCGTTTTAACTGGTTGGAGCCGTTGTGTCAGTAGTGAAATCACTTCAACCAACATCTGCCCAGCAACCACCCAGTCACCCGGTTTAACGTTGAACTTAAATGTAGGCGATTCCAAAGCACTGGTTAATTGACCAATCCGTAGCCAGCCCACCAGACCGTTGGCCGCTCGAAAGCCAATTAACCGTTGATTGGCTGCCACGGCTGTGATAACCCCAGCAAAGGGCGCAACAATTTGATCCGTTGCCGGTATAATTTGCTGCTTAAATCCTAGTAACCCATATAAGTGAACCGTATTTGCAAGGGTCGTCACATTGATCACTTGGCGTTTAACCGGCGCAACTACGGGAATTAATGAGCTAATGACCACTGGCACACTTCTCACTTCCTTACTTTATAAATTGGCAACCATTCGTATTTAAATAACCTTAACAAACGTAACGTAAAAAACTTGTTTTCTTTAATATGTAAGTCAATTAGTTTAAGTCATTGACTGTTATCTTTACAACATAAACCATACCATAATTAAACTAGAATACCAGCATAATTAACGGTTTCGATTAAGGTTTACATCTGTTAGCGTTAATTCGTAAACTCAATTAACGAACGATGCTACTAAATAGCTGAAATTGGCCACCATAACCCCAATGTCGCACTCAATCAATCTTGTAGATTTGACATCATGTTTCCCCAATACGTCAATCAGGCAATGACGGTTAGGCCTACAATTTCAGTCAGACCGATTGCGAGCAAAAAAGAGCTTCCGGCTTTTATTCCGGGAGCTCAACAAGTCAACGTTATTTATTTTTAATCTCAGCCACTATTCAACCGTAACACGCATCCGCCCGTGCCGCTTTGAAAAATAGAGGTTCTGATCAACACGGTTGTACAAATCAATCGGACTACCATCGGCTTGATGCAGTGTCGAGACACCAACCGAAATCGACACATTGATTTCCTCGTCTTCATACTTAACAACGAGATGATTGACTGCTTCAAAGACCTGACGGACAATCACTTTGGTACTAGCCAGATCATAACCGGGAAACAGGACATTGAATTCTTCACCACCGGTGCGATACAGCTTGACCTTCTCGTCATTGGCGGCCAAGACCGTTGTGACCGTGGCGGCAACTTCTTGCAAAACGCGGTCCCCTGCAAGGTGACCGTACGTGTCATTAACGTGCTTAAAGTGATCAATATCGAACATCATCATCGATAAGTTGAGATTGTTCTTGGCACTATCATCGAATAAATATTTGATATGTTCCGTGTAAGCGGCAAAGTTCTCAGTCTCAGTCAAAGCGTCGTGACTCGCAAACTGGGCCAACCGTAATTTAATCTCACTATCTTGGGTCAGCATATTAACGTAGGCGTACAATAATCCTGCAAAAATCATTAAGTAGCCATATTCTTGTAAAGTATTGTCCCAATCCAGCGAATATTTAAGCTTGATCAGGCCCCACAAGATTCCGCCGTAAAAAGCGACCGCGCCATAGTAATATAGCCAAGGATACCGATGCTTAGGTACCCACAGCCGTAGATAATTCATGCTCCAGAAAAATAGCACGAACACGACGGCGTAACTCCACGATTCCCAGTAAAAAATCGACTGGTCGAAAACCATGTACACTATGACCACAGGTAACAATGAATAATACGGCATTCGAATATTCAAAAAAAACGAGCAGAACACGACGGCAATCAAGTGAAAGTTAACAAACTCCCAACTATCTGCTTTACCGACGACCGACAGTTGCATGACAAACACAAAGACCAACATGTAAATCACACCGTGCCAAGCATTGACGGTATCATCGTCAATGTTAATGTGACGGGCATGAAACCACGTCGTAATCCAATTAAAGAGGACCCAGTAAAGTGTTAGAACACCTAATATAAAGAAAATACTCGTTACGAACGGCGAAATTCGCCAATTAGACCATGTCATCGTAAGGATCCTTTCTCAGCATCCGCCGTTGACCAATTGCCGACCATCATCGACTAACCGCGGTTTCCCATAATAGTAACCCTGGTGCCATTCAATACCTTGTTGTTCGGCCATCTTTTGATCACCCTGGTCTTCGACACCTTCCAGAATAAATTCCAGATGGTAAGACTGAGCAATATCACGCCAAAATGCTAATTCATGAGGAATGCGCTCCGCTTGCCCACTCATCCGTAAGTTTTGCATCGCAAACTTGATTTGATCAACAAACGGTAGTGCGTGGCGAATATTCTCAAACGTGTTCGAGCCCGTCCCCACGTCATCAATGCTTAATTTAATATCATGTTGGTGGAAAAAGAGACTATATTTTTGAATCTCGTTTAATGAAGGACATTCTGTCAACTCAATCGTCAGCGCGGCCGGATTCAACCTTTTTTTTAGGTAAATGATCGTCCCTAACATCAGGTCGTCCTCAGCTTGTTGCCGGTTTAAATTAAGGGCTAACACCTGATTAGTCGCTTTCGTCTGCAATTGACTAGCAAGTTGTTCTAATAATTCAGCTTGTTTATCTAATGATAATTCAGTGAACGACTTCGGAACGGCCCAGTGACCATTCATCTCTTTACGTAACAGTAATTCATAACCAAAAACAGCTCGATGGCTGTGATCAACTTGGGGTTGAACAAAAAAACGATACATTCATGAAGCCTCGCTTTTAATGATTTCTTTATGTCAATATAAATTGACAACTCCTGTAAAGTATAACCGCTTTTAACTAAAATATCGAGACATAGTTACAGACTTTAATTAAAAAAATTATTAAGGGTTATATGTAACCGTTATATTGACCGTAACAAAAAAGAACGTCGTGACGACCTCGTCATAACGCTCTTTTTACCAGTCTTAATTTCACTTAACCAACTTATCCCAGATGACGACTTTACCAGCTGTTAGCGACTTAGGAACGTCGATAATACGTTGATTGGAACTCCCCCGAAATTGTAGCGAGAGATCCATCTTATCTTGTAAAAAGCGCCCATCTACCAAGATATCAATTAATGATAGCATCTTCAGTTTATCCTCAGAGTCTTGTTGCAATTCTTCCCAAGTATAACCTGACCACGACCAAATATCCTTCGTGTTTCCAAATTCGGAGCGAATGCGTTCACAAATCCGAATGCCGACTTGAGTATTTAGAAACGGTTCACCACCTAGCAACGTCAACCCTTGCACATAATCTTGCCCAAGGTCTTCAATAATCTGATCTTCCAATTCTTGTGAATACGGTTGTCCATAATGAAAATTTTGTGCCGCCACATTATAACAGCCTGGACAGTGGAATGGGCAGCCGCTCAAGTACAAGCTACAGCGGACCCCTTCCCCATCAACAAAGTTAAATGCCTTATAATCAGCAACATATTGTTCACTTAAGTCCTCTGCCAGCCATTCTTTGGGCATCGGATTGTTTGGTCCTTTCGTAGCGCGCGGCATTCTTAATCATCTCCGGAGACATATTTTTAGCACGGGACGCGATTTCAACGTGGCGACCATGTACCATTGGTCGTTGTTGTGGGTTACCTAGATACCCACACGTCCGCTTAACAACATCACAGTATTTAGGGTCGTGATTGCCACATTCTGGACAGACGAACCCACGGGCAGTGGCCTTGAACTCACCCTTAAACCCACACTTAAAACACTGGTCGATCGACGTATTCGTTCCCAAATAGCCGACATGATCATAGGCCCAGTCCCAGACGGCCTCCAAGGCTTTAGGATTCTGAGTCAAATTAGGATATTCACAATAATGAATAAAGCCGCCTGACGCATATTGTGGAAAACGTTCCTCCAAAGTTAATTTATCGAAGGGCGTCGGGTGCTTACGGACATCATAATGAAAACTATTCGTGTAATATTCCTTATCCGTAATATCTGCGATCCGGCCAAACTTCGCAATATCGTCACGACAGAACGTATCCGTCAACGATTCAGCCGGCGTTGAATACAGACTATAATGATAGCCACTTTCAGCCGCCCACTGCGCACACTTATCCCGTAACGCTTTCACCACGGTCTCCGCAAAAGCTAACGCGTGCTCGTCTTGTTCCCAGTTCGGACCAAAGAAGGTCGTGCAGACTTCATAAATTCCAATGTATCCCAGTGAAATAGTCGCCCGCTGATTTTTGAAGAGCTCATCGACATTACCACCTGCTGGTAGCCGCTTACCAAACGCCCCATACATGTATAAGAGTGGTGCATTTTCCGGCTTAGCTTCCTTCGTTCGTTCGATACGGTACGCGAGTGCTTCATGACAAGTCGCCATCCGTTCCTCGAAGATTTCCCAGAACAACTGTTGGTCCCCATGTGCGGCTAACGCGATTCGTGGCAGGTTGACTGTCACCACGCCCAAATTCATCCGGCCCGAGTTTACCTCGACACCATTTTCATCACGCCAACCTTGTAAGAAGGACCGGCACCCCATCGGCGTCTTAAAACTCCCCGTTAATGCCTTGATCTTGTCATACATTAAAAGGTCGGGATACATCCGCTTGGTCGAACACTCAATCGCGAGCATTTTAATATCATAATTGGGATCATTCGGACTTAAATTTAACCCCCGCTTCATCGTGAAGATCAATTTAGGAAAAATCGCAGTTCGGTGCTCCTTACCGAGTCCCTTGATTCGAATCTGGAGAATCGCCTTTTGAATTTCTCGTTCAATCCAACTAGTTCCTAGACCAAAATTGACCGTGGTAAACGGCGTCTGGCCCTGTGACGAATATAACGTATTGATTTCATACTCAAGGGCTTGCATCGCGTCATAGATATCTTTTTTAGTTTTGGCTTTCGCATAAGCTTCCCGCTGATCGGCAGGGACCCACTTTTTCGCATCAGTCATATGTTTTTGATAGTTGATTGCCGCATAGGGAGCCAATAATTGGTCGACCCGGTTAGCGGAACAGCCACCATACTGTAATGAAGCCACGTTGGCAATGATCTGCGCCATTTGCGCTGTAGCCGTTTGAATCGACCGGGGTGAGGCAACTTCGGCGTTCCCAATCTTATACCCATTTTTGAACATGCCGTCAAAATCAATCAAGCAACAGTTCGTTTCAGGCGTGACTGGTGAATAATCGAGATCATGCCAATGGATATCGCCACGCAGATGCGCCTTAGCCACGACATCTGGTAGCATCTTCAAGCCCATGGCGCGACTTGCAGCACCGGCTTCTAAGTCGCGTTGCGTGTTAAAAATCGTACTATCCTTATTTGCATTTTCATGCACAACGCTGGCATCGCGCTCAAACAACTTTTCAATCCGTCCTTGAACATTAGTTGCTGCCGCAAACCGCTGCTGTTCAGCTTCAAAGTAATCCTGATATGCCTTAGCTGCCGCGGTCAGGCCTTGCGCATTCAAAATCTGCATCATGGTACTACGTAGCTCCCGAGTATCAATGTTGTCAGCATCTTGATACTGGGCAACAAGGGCCTGCTTGACGACCCGTACCTCGTCATCAGTCGCTAACAACCGTCGTAAGACAAAGTCAATTTTATACGGATGAAATTTCGTTTGTTCGCCACCCCGCTTTGTGACGGTCAGTGGCCGTAATTGGTCTAATATATCGTTAGTTGTCGTTGTTAGCATCTTAATTCCCCACTTTTCAAAGTCATTGATTGAATACAATTGATAGTGCGTTCTGTTTGAATCAATACTATATATAGTAGCTCATTTCCATTAACTTGCCCATTGCCAAAATTAACTGTCACCTTCAGTTGTGTACACCAAATCGCTTTAATCGTCCGGTTAGTGCGTCTTTGGAATATTTAAAAAATATTTTTTATACTGTTTTTTATCTAATATCAGAATATTTAATCAATCTCGTTAACTACCGAACCAACCTTGATACGGCTTGCTTTCAATATTTTTCACACGCCATAAACCGAATTTTAATTCGTTAAAAATTAAGCTGAACACAACCAAGTTGTTGTAAACTGATTAACTTATGACTATTTTGTTTAACTCATGCGGCGGATTCGCTATAATGAAATTAAGTCCTCATTGAGGGATGTGGACATTGGAGGAGAGAATAATTATGCAAAAAAGCAGGGGAATAATCGTTGGCTTGTTGTTGACAGGGCTACTGACAGGATGCCATTCTGCCACTGACACACAAACGCCCACCGTTCAACCAGCAACATCAAAAGTCAGCGCCGTTCGCTCAGTCACGACTCGGGATTTCTTAGGTCGCTGGGTCAGCGCTAGACCAGCAATGAGTCTGTACCTCAGTACCAATCATCAAGTTGCTTGGTTCCGACGCGGACATACGTCCATTCGTAGTCGCGCAACGTTAACGTTAAGTGATACACGTGCCACGTTCACAATCGATCACAATGTTGCAAAACTGACCCTCAACGACGCTAATCAAATGACCATGAATTATCAAGGGACTAATATCGCACTGATTAAAGATCCAAATTGGCAGCCTGAACACAACCAGGTTCCCACCACAACTAATGACGCCTTAAAGGCGGGCACCTTAACGCCAACATTTAAATTGTCGTACTAATTGAAGGCCACACCACATTTGCACGTTGACTTGTGTGAGTGTGGTGTTTTTTTTAGGGCCTGACAACTAGCGAACGACTTGCTTCTGTCAACCGTGCTCTCTATAATTAAATTAATATGACTAATCAATGGAGGAACATCAAATGATTCGACCAATTGTGCATGATCCCGCCGCGCTTAGTGTCCCTGCTGACTTAGCAACCCCTGCAGACACTCAAGTCTTGACTGATTTACTGGATACCCTCGCCGCACACACCGATAATTGCGTTGGAATGGCCGCGAATATGATTGGGGTCAACAAACAAATTATTGTCGTGCAACTCGGTCCCTTTGCAATTGCAATGATCAATCCGAAGATCATTGATCATCACGGCACTTACGAGACTAAGGAAGGCTGCCTGTCCTTACCTGGTGAACGTCCGACTAGCCGCTATCACCAAATCACGGTGAAATATAAAGATCAACACTTTAAACCGCAACAACAACGATTCAACGACTTCACAGCACAAATTATTCAACATGAATTAGATCACTGTGCAGGGAAACTGATTTAATTGTGCCTACTTCTAACTGAGCGGGAATAAATGTTCAGTTTGCTGAACTCGTTGATATTTATGAAAGATAGGACTGGTTTTATGACAACTTTAGCTTATAATGGCGAGACAGCAATTCCTGCACTCGCTCAGCAGCGTCGACACCAAGCTCATCACGCGCTCGGTACCGACATTGATTTGACCCTTTTTGGTAGTGATAGTGACCAGTACCTACAAGCTGCTTGCGATCTTATCGACCAATATGAAGACCGCTTGACTGTCAACCGGACTGTTTCTGAGGTCATGGCAATCAACCAGGCGGCGGGCCAACACCCCGTTCAAGTGAGCGCCGCCACCTATACACTCGTTCGGCAAGCTGTCGAACTCAGTCGACAACATTTTGGTTTCAATGCGTTGATTGGTCCGCTCGTGAAACTCTGGCACATTGGTTTTACTAACGCGCACGTCCCTGAACAGTCTGCAATTAACGAACGATTGGCCTTGATCGACCCCGAAGCCGTCATTTGTAATGACGCTGATTTCAGTGTGCTTCTCAAGGTCACGGGAATGGAGCTGGATCTAGGCGCAATTGCCAAGGGCTACATTGCCGACCGCATTCAAGATTACTGGGAAGCGTTTGGACAGCGGGCCGGAATGATCAACCTAGGTGGTAATCTGTTAATGGTGGGGACGTCCCCACTTCATCCGGATGGGCAATGGCGCGTTGGTATCCAAGATCCCACCACTGACCGCGGTAACGCGATTGCCAGCGTTACGATTGGCCCCTGCTCGGCCGTGACCAGCGGTATTTACGAGCGGCACCTTGAATTTAACGGCCAGTCCTACCACCACATCTTAGATTCGCAAACGGGTTATCCCCGACAAAACGACCTTGAAAGTGTCACCGTTTTCTCGAAAGCTTCCATTGATGGTGAAATCGAAACAACGCGGCTCTTCTTTGCGGGCCAACCGATTCCCGATTGGGCAACTCAGCGACCCGATATTTACGGCGCCATTTTTGTGACTAAACAACGTGAGCTTCAAATCGTTGGCTTATCACCTGAACAAGTTACCTTACTCGATGACCGGTTTACAATAATTTAGACCACAAAATAAGCTAGGTCCTCCAAGAAATTAACGTCTTGAAGGACCTAGCTTATTTTATGGTCCACTTACAGGCTAGCATTTAATTTGCAGTTGACTTTAGATGCGGTACGTTCGACATTAAAACCATTTTAATCAAGCACAGCTAAATGGCAAAAATATAGCCGTTTTAGTTAAAATAACGCGACCTAATCCGCTGGTAGCTTAGCCTCTAAGCGATCAATAATCGCACGGACATCATCCGTTGTCTTCGTCTGCATTAATTCATTGCGCAATTCGGCCGCATGACGCATACCGCGAACATAAATCTTAAAGAAGCGTTGAAGCGGTGCGAAATGCCCTTGTAGACCTAAGCCAATAAATTGATCATACAGATCTACTTGATACCGTAACAATTCTAGCATGTCACGCGTTGAATGAGGCTGGGGAATCGGTTCAAAAGCGTATGGGTTCTGAAAAATACCGCGGCCAATCATGATACCATCGACTCCTGGATGGGCTTTGGCAAGCTTCAGACCAGCCTGATAATCCAGGATATCCCCGTTAATTTGTAATAGCGTCGCTGGTGCCAAAGTATCACGCATTTGAACTAAATTATCAATTAACTCATAATGCGCTGGTACCTTGCTCATCTCCATCTTCGTACGCACGTGAACCGTTAACACGGGAACCTGCTGTTGCAACAAAAATGGAATCCAAGTCTCGTACTCATGCACATCGTCAAAGCCCAACCGCGTCTTAACACTAACGGGAAGCTCTGCTTGACGTGCGCCCTCAATCACTTCTTTGGCACGATCAAAATGTCGGATTAAATCACTACCACTATGATTTTTAATGACCGCCATATCTGGGCAGCCCATATTAAGATCAATGGCTTGATAACCTTGATTCTTCACTTCATGGGCCGCTTTCGTAAAGTCCTCACCACTATTGCCCCAAAGTTGAACGATTGGTCGGGGCGACTCGGCCTCATCAACATATAGTCGTCCCCGCGTTGTAAACTTAGCCTTCGGGTGGGTAATGCTTAACGCATTCGTAAATTCAGTATAAAAGACATCGGGGGCCGCAGCGCGCATCACGACCCGGCGAAAAACGGAGCCGGTCACGGCTTCCATCGGTGCTAAACTAAAAAACGGTCGCTGGGCGGCCTGAGCTTTGGCCGCGATCCGTTGCCAATATGGCGACTGCGTCATAGTTATTCATTCCCTTCTAGATAATAATCACTTATCCATAATAGCGGTGTTCCACGTTGAAGCGCAAGTATTTTGGCGGCCGCACTAACATAATTCGTCAATCACAAGCCAAAATAAAAGTCCGGCGTTAACCGGACTCGCAATAATAGCTAAGTTGATAAGTTTAATTGTCGCTTTAACGAATTAAAACCAGTGCCCACAGCAATAGTCCAATAACGAGTACCAAGTTTAACAATTCCATCCGCAAATCAGCGAACTTCAGTGAGCTGAATGAGATACCGGCAGTTGTATCCATATATCGGAAGAAAATCCCACTTAAAACTAAACCAACTAACAATACAAATAGAACCATCATTCCCGTCATCATCATCACAAACTCAACTCCTTATTTAGTAAAATTCTTGGGCTCTTTGAAACCATGTTTATAGTAGTCCAGCAGCTACTTTCAAGCAAGTATTTCCGGCCGAAAAACTGGCGTTCTTAGCATATTATTATTAACTAAACGATACCAATCATTCCCAGCAAAAAGGTTCTTTCAGGAACAACTAAAACTCCGAAAGAACTTTTTTAAATCGCCATTAATTCCGCCGTCAATTTAGTCGCTCAGACTAAAGTAACCGATTGGACTAGTCTTGCACTTCGAAATAATCATTGAGAAATCGAATTGTGCCCACACACTTGTTAATTAATCAGTTGTTTTATGGCGCCGTTGTTGCTTGCTAAAACCAAATAAGCTAGTTGCGGCCAATAATACGAAGCCCAATACGGTCAAAACTCGATTGGTTTGTTCACCAGTCTGTGGTAACGTGGCCGTTTTAGTTGCGGTCGTTGGCACCGTCTGCTGAGTCACTGGCTTAGCCATTGCCGGACTCGTCGTCGTCCGCAATACCGTTGTGGCTTGTCGTGGCTGCGTCGTAACAACCCGCTGCGCTGTTGGGACGGAAGCTGAACTTGACTGATTAAGAGTGGGCTTGGCCGGGGTCGCTTGTGGTGCCGCCGACTGATTAGTGCTGGTTGACGTGCCAGTTGAATGACTAACGACTGGTCGTTCGCCCACAGGTTTTTCAGTCATTGGCTTTTCGGCCGCTGCTGTTAAGGTTGCCAAGGTCCGGGCGCGCACGGTCGTTAATCCAGCTTGAGCTTGGGACAATTCCCGCTGTGCAGTAACGACCTGATCTTGAGTACCCGCAACGCGCTGCAACTTAGCTGTCACCGCTGCTTTCGCCTGATTAACTGCTGCTTGGGGCTGAACAATATCATAATCTCTTTGTGCCATTTGGAAGTCGCGGCTCGTGCCACTGACTTCAATTTTGGCGTTGGCTAATTCTTCTTCTGCCATCATCACGTGCTCATTAGTCTTATCAAGGTTAGCTTGTGCCGCTGTTAACGTCTCTTGCACCGTTTCCAGCTTTGCCTGAGTAGTTTGTAACGTGACTTTGTTGGCCGCACTGTTATCCTTATCGAAGTTGCTCTGGGCTACTTGAACAGCAGCTTGTGACTTAGTCACTGCCGCTTGCGCCGTCGTTACCGCAGTTTGGCTTGTCTTTTTAGTTGCCAATTGTTCATCAAGTGCTTTCGTTGCCTTGACGTGCCGGTCAGTGGCTGCTTGCTTAAGTACGCCCATATGCGTCTGAATCTTTTGATTCTTGGCTAACGTTTTGTTGGCAGCGTCTAACGTGGTTTGCGCCGCTTGCAGATCACTCATAGCCGTTTTGACTGCCGTAGTAGCCATGGTTAATGCTTGCACCGCTTGCGTTACCTGGTAGTGGGCCGCCTTAACAGCTGGGTTATTTTCGACCTGACTTGCTAAACTGACCGTGCCATTCATCCTTACTGCCTGACCGGTTCGAGTGTTAGATTCGGCTGCATGTACCGTCATTTTCTGGGCCATGATGCCCCCTGTTAACATGGTGATTCCCATCACTATCTTAAGCGCTTTTGACATACTAAACTAATCCCCTTTTAAAAAGTATTGCCCAGCCATGACCAGCATGATGATCAATATGAAACTGCTGGAACTATTTCATTTTGCCGGATTCAATTTCAAAAGCAAGGAAAGCTAGTGATTCAGCGTATTTGTAATCACCAACCACTCAACAACTTTCATCCACATCACCAAAATAATTATATCTAGATGTCATTACTGCCTCCCTCAACACGAGTCCCCATCCACAATTAAACGGTAACGAATAATCATCACCGCTAACAAATGTTAACCCGCACCATGATTTCATTAGTGACCCATTCTCAATAAAAAAAATAACTAATATTTCGATTACCGTAGCGGCCTCACAATATTGATACTAATTTATACCGTTACTTAATTAGGTGGGCCCCGCCATCGGTGTTAGAATAGAATTTAACCTAAAGAAAAGTGTGACTGCTATGACCATTAATGACCTCCAAGCATTCGTGATGGTGTACGATTTACGCCACATTTCTAACGCTGCCGTAGAACTCCACTTATCACAATCGGAATTGTCCAAACGAATGCGAGCCCTTGAGAACGAACTGAACATTAAACTACTAGATACACACAACAAGCGCCGTCTACAAATCACGCCAGCTGGTGAAACGTTCTATCATCATGCGCATAAAATGATTACAGACTATGAGACCATGATGCACGATTTGGCACCGAATCGGCCAACGACATTTGCCAAGCTCATCATTGGCGCCATTCCAATCTCAGGTCAATATAACATTGCCAAAAAGATCGCCACTTTTGATACTCAGCATCCTGATACTGAAATCAAAATCATCGAGGATGAGGGCGACCAAATCGTCAAACGGTTACTGAGTGGTGAGCTACAAGCGGCCATCATTCGCGATACTCAGACGACCCAATTGCAACCCACCGAATTTCAAAAACAACCACTACTCGCTGACGAACTCAAAATTATTTTACCGCGTGATCACCCCCTAGCTACCCAGCCAGTCATTCGGATTCAAGACTTAGCGCGGCAGAAAATTGCAACGTTACCACCGGGCTCCGGTGTTTACGAACCGATCAACGCACTCTTTGCTCAGCAAGGCATGACGCCCCAATTCTTCTTTGAAAGTACGCATATTGAAACGCTCCTGGGCATTCTCAATCAAAATAACGTGACTTTCTTATTTAAACAATCGGTACTTCCGTTCATGACTGAACACGTGGTCATGCGCTCACTCGCCATCCCGTTCATCAGTCAACTGAACTTTGTATATCCCCAGCGAACGGGGAACCAGTTACTCACCGACTTAATTGACTACTTGACGGTGACTGCCCAGGAAAATCAACAAGTTTAAAAAATACCCTTTTCATCCGACCAACCGGCCGTTTGAAAAGGGTATTTTTTAAACTTATCCGCTTATGCCAACCCAACGAGGTGGAACCAGAACATCTCAACTAACGCAACGACAAAGACAACCGCCGTCAGTGGGATTCCTAACCGCATCACGTCTTTTTGTGTGTAACCCCCACCAGTATCGGGGTCGCTTCCAACTAAGACAGCGAGGTTGTGGAACGGTAAAATATAATGCAAGTTTGTCACCGAGAAGACTAGTAACGATACGGCCAAGGGTGAAATTCCCATATGAGCCGTGGCCGCTACGAAGGCCGGAATCGTAATCCCCATCACCGCAATGACAGAACCCATGAACATGTGGATAATCATGGCAAAAACAGTAATCACAATCGCTAATAAATAAATATTAGTTGGCAAGTTGCTTGGAATCAAGGTCTTCGCAATCCAATTATTCATGCCAGTCACACCACCGACATTCCCGATTGCGATTGCCGAAGTCAAGAACACGAGCACGTTCACGGGAACACCTTCCCATGATTTGGCCGTCAAGATCCCGCCAACTACCGGGAGACTCATCATCAGCGCAACGATCAACGTCAACCAACCAACGTCCAAACCGGTGATCCCACTCGTTAACCAGAGTGCAATCGCAATGATCAGCCAAATAATTGTTCGAACTTCCTTCCCCGTCATACCACCCAACTGGGCTTGTTGTTGCTTTAACGCTTCCACATCGATGTGGACTTCCTGACTAGGCTTGAAGAGGAATAAGAACAGAAACATGGTTAAGATGGCCGCAATGATCATGGGCACGCCCATGTAGATAAAGTAAGAGACAAAGTTGACGCTTTGACCAGAGGCCTGTACTGCCAACGGATTTAGTGACGTGTCACCAGTATAAAAGACCCCGGATAGTGGACAGGACGCAGCAAAGACAGCGAGGCCTAGCTTAGCCAAATCGCGTTTGGGCATCTTCGCCGTTTCCGCGACCACCGTAATGACGGACATAATCATGAACGCCCGAGGCCATGGATGGGGAATCAGGAGTGCGAGGATAAAGGTCAGGGCAAAAATCGAAATCACAATCCCTTTCCAACTCCGCACAAACTTGATAATGAATGCGTACGCGATGCGTTGACCCAAACCAGATTCATTAACCGCTCCCGCAATCAAGTACGCCCCAATTACGAGCCACATAATTGAACCAGTCCACGCCGACGAGAAGACCTGTGACGGTGTCGCCACGTTCATAATAATGAGCAACATTAAGTAAATCCCACCAACGAACGCGGGTTGCGCGATTTGGGTGGCCCACCAGACGACCGTCATCAAACTAAGTGCCAAGTCCATCTGACCCTTAGCTGACAAGCCGGCAATCGGCAAGAAGTAAATAATGGCAAATACGGCGATTCCGCTGAAAAAGCCAATCGTTTTCTTGTTCACGAGCTACATGCTCCCTTCAATTTTGACAGCAAAAAGCCCCCCGACCAGCACACTTCCGTTGGTCTGGCGGCTCTTTGTAAGATTAAATTTTGGTTCAATGCGATAAAAATACGCTCATCAAGTGCAATGGATGACGTTACTTCAAATACTTCTCCCAGTCAGCCACTTTCATGAATTGGGCCCGTTCAAATTGGTCCTTCATATCGAATGGTACGGTGCCATCAATCACTAGTTTAGAACTCATCCCACGGAAACGAATCGACTTTGGATCATATTGTGGGCGTTCCGATGGGTCCAACGGATGATTCCGCATGCCTGATAAGACCATCAAGTCCTGATCGGCTTGGAAACGGGTATTCATCGTCCAAATCACATCATTCATATCAAAAATATCAACATCTTCATCAACCAGGATAACAGTCTTCAATTCCTTAAAGGCTGAAAACGCAAGCAAGGCAGCTTGCCGTTGAATTCCTTCATCCGCTTCATTATCCTTGTGAATCTGCATGATGGTCATCAACTTACCACCACCAGCCGGCGGATTATAAACATTCGTCACTTTACCAGGAATGGCACGGTTAACCAATTGTAAGATACTAGCTTCAGTTGGAATTCCCGCCATGCTGACATGTTCTTCGGATGGTCCAATCACGCTTTGCATGATGGCATTCTTCCGATGAGTCACCGCCGTCACCTTAATCACTTGTAAAGCTGGGTTGGCGTCACCATCATAACCCGGGAATTCAGGCATCGCCTTGCCCGTATGCGTATTGATATCTTCCTGAATACGTTCGTTAGGCATAATGTACCCCTCAAGCGTATATTCAGAACGCGCAATCGCCTTTTCATCGACGGTCACCCCGTCAACTAATTGAACAGCTTGGTTCCGAATCGCACCAGCAACACCTAATTCGTTATAACCGAATGGCGTGGTCGGTGGTTCGAAAGTTGCACCAATCGTAATGGCTGGATCCAAACCAATATTAATTGTAATTGGCATTGGCTTGTTAGCTTTCTCATACTCTTCCGCAAACGCACCAATGTGCCGACCGCCAGGCATGATATAAATCCCTAACTTATCCTTATCTTCAAGGACCATTCGGTGAATCGTCACATCACTCTTAGACTTGTCCATGCTTGAGCCAAACACCACACCGACCGTAATATATGGTCCAGCATCTTGGGGCGTATTCGTTGGTGCTGCCACTAACTTACGAATATCAAAGCCTTCATCCGTCGCTTTATAAACGACATCGTGAGCTGGCGCATCCGCTTCAGCAACCGTTTCTGGCGCCACTGGATTAGAGACTGCTTCGTTCAAGTATTGCCCTAACGTCTGATAATCGTGGTGGAACATCTTACCAACGCGCCGGCGACTCGCCATCAATCCAGTCAAGACCCGCGTATCAGGAAACCCCTTAACGTTGTTAAACATCATTGCTGGACCCTCTTGCGTTGGCCGTTGAACGGTCCCACCAGCACCGATATACCGATAAACACCAGAAAGTTCCGCATTTGGATCAACTTCGACGTCAGTTTCATGATAGTTCTTTGGATCATCCTTGATCTCATCAAGCACGCGACGCAAATCCCATGGTTGTTCTGCCATTTCATTCATCTCCCTTAAAGTTTACAAGACCATCATACGGCCACTCGTAAGCGGGTTCAATTCGGATTGCGCAGATATGTTATTCGTGAATGGAATAATACAACTAAACGCATTAGGTCGATGATTGTTATGTATTAATTATGATTGAAACGTGCTGATTTCCAAAGTCAAAAGCAGCCAGCTTAGGCCCGCTGGAAAAAGTTCGAGTTAGCGTAAAATTGCTTAGTTGGCGCGTCTTACGCCGACTTCCAGGCATTTCTGCCAATTGCTGGAACGCGGTGGACACAGATTTAAGCCGCAACCCACGTCTTAAATACTGGTCTTCCACGCTTTAATGCCATATTGGTGAAACGTGCTCGGGTCAGACTGAGACTTCCGGTTAGCTACGCTATGACGTCAAGCGGAAATTCACCGCTTAACGCCCTAGCTAGGCTAATCCTCAGTCTCACCCCGTCTGAACCTCACACTCTTGGCAGTGCTGAGCATTGGCTGAAACGCCTTCCAGTCGGAACAGTGTTCGAATGGCGGACATGTGCGTACCCAACTTTTGGTGAATTCGTCATTGTTTTTCATAAACAATAACTTTGTCAATCAACTGTCAGGGTGAAAATGATATTGAGATAGCTCACTAATCCTGAATTGGTGTAGTGAGATTTAAGCTCTTGACAGAGGGCTTAATACACCTAACGCTTTGTTTAATCAAAATAGCCAACGACAAATTGTACCGAGTTCGGTGGTCGTTCATTAGCCATTCGAGCGGGTTCCCGACTGGAGGGGCTGGGTGACAATGCTCAGTAGCCAAATTATTCTTAGCTGGAAGTGGGTTGCTTCCGGCTTAGAATAAGACTCGTATTTGAGATGACGCGGGTTGGGCGTTAGCTCAAATCGACGTCGGCTACGTTCCAGCAATTGTCACCCAGCCCCGGAGGTCGGAATAGGACGCGCAACGGCTGACGAATAACAATCTAAACTTGGCACGTTTCAATCATAATTCATGACTAACGAACCGGCACAGCATTTAGCCGAGTCGTATTTTTAATGCGTGACATGTCGTTTATTGTGCAAACTGGGGCATTACTAAATAAATACGCCGTGTAAACATTGATAAACAGTTTAATCATGTTTATACTTTAAAATATGTTAATAATTTTTAGACTTTCTTAAGTTATTAACGATGATTAGTCATCAATAGCCTTATTCATCGATTAGCACTTATTATTCATATTCAAGTGACACGTCTTATTCAGAATTTTAACTCGATTGATAGTAGCGGCTATTTACTGTGAAGACTCCAGTAAATAGTTTTTTATTGTCGACTAATCAATCTATTTTTGGAGGAGCATCGGGGAATGTATAAACAGCACCAATTTTTTAAAGCCGCTGACGATCGTCGCGGCCAAGCATCGTTTTGTCCTAACTGTGGGCAAGCGGTGGTCGCAACGGATGAATTTTGTCCTAATTGCGGTTTTAAGTTGCACGCAACCACTGATCAGCCATCGCCATCAGTAAACACCGCGCAGTCAACAGCAAGTTCGACGCGCAAGGTTCGACAACAAACCCAACGCCATATGCCAACTTGGGGTTGGGGTCTGATTGCCGTTATCGTTGTCATTCTGATTGGCGGCTATCTGTATGGACAGAATTATTATCAACCGCTCAATCAGCTCGACCGTGACTTAACCGCACTCAAGACTGGAAAAGGTTTAGCGAAGCAAGTAACTAGCACTGACCCATCACTCAAGATTACAAATGATAGCGTCAAGCCGATGGTCACTTACTTTAAAAACAATCGAAAATCATTAGCATCACTGGCTAGTTCGCTTAAAAGTCGTTCTGCGACTAATGATTACGGTATCCAGTTCGTTAAAACCGGTAAAGCCTGGTTGTTTTTCGATAAGTATCAACTACAAGTCACTTCCGTTTATGCCACACTGGCGACGAACCACCGTAACGTTGCACTCAGCGTTAATGGTAAGCACGTCGCAACATCTAATAAAGCAACTTACGAGCATAAAATCGGGCCGTATGTTCCTGGTTCATACACCTTGACTGCCAAGGGAACGGTTAGCGGCCATCAGATTACCAATAAGGGCACTTATTACCTCCGGGCAAACGGCCAAACTTACGACTTAGATTTACGTACAATTTCCTTCACCGTTAATGGTACACCGAATACCACCGTTTATATCAATGGCGAAAATGAAGGGACGATTAATAGCAGTGGCACACTGGCGCTGAATGATATTCCCTGGTCTAATCGCATGATGTTGACTGGTAAATACAAAGCCGGTTCACAAACATTGACCGCCAAACAGACTAACGTTAGTGACGCTGAGGGTCAAGACGTGGACCTCAAATTTGCTGGTGTGATGAGTAAAGATACTGCCTCGGACTACCTGAACGGTATCTTCACCGCTGTCAGCAGTTATACGTCCACCGGTGACCTATCGGATGCTTCGGATTACGATGACCGCACTTTGGACGACTACTTCGTCAACGGTACCGATAACACTGACTACAAAGAACTGGTCCAAATGGCGAAGGGCTACTACGACAATGATGACGTCCTCGATGTCACCTATGAACCGACTGTCTTATCAACGGTTCCAGCAGCTAAGCAACAAAGCCAGATCACTTATGACGTCAAATATGACTTTACCAACTCTGAAGATGAACGCATTCAGGTCTTTCGTTACACCGCGACGGTCGAGAAAACCGGGGGGCACTACAAGATTGTTAAAATCACGCCGGCCCAAAAAATTCGGTCGTACACTAAATCCGATGATTCTGATGATTAATGAAGGAGAATTTAACTTATGAAAAAATGTCCCAACTGCGGCACTGAGATTGCTGCCAATGCAAAGTTCTGTACCCACTGTGGTTACGATCTAACCAAAGCGACACCGGCCTCGGCAACGGCCAACGCCACTTCAGCCACAGCTACCCAAACAACGACTGCAACGACGCAAGCAGCTGTCCATACCAGCACAGCTTCAGCCAATCAACAACAATCGGCCAGCGCTGAAAAACAAGCAGCATCACGTTCAGCAGCTGCTGATACGACACGGACGGCTACTAACCAACAAGTCCAACAGCTGCAATCATCTGCTAAGAATTATTTTAGTTGGCTCTTGGCTAGCTGGAAAAATCCTAGCTGTGAAGTCCGAACTGAAAGTTATTTTAGTTACATTTCCTTTGTCATTGAAGCACTATTCATGACGTTGGCCGCTGTAACCATTAGCAATAAGTTTCTGACCACTGCCAATGACAGTCAAAGCTATTTCCATATTAGTAAATTAGCTTTTTCCACCGACTTAAAGATTTTCTTATGTCTCCTAATCGGCATGTGCTTCTACCTGGCTGTCGGCTATGTCACTTGCTTACTTGGCAGTCGTGGGACCAAAGTCGGCTTTACGACCTATATGAAACGCTTCGGTCAGTTAACCAATTACGCAATTATTGTGAACCTATTATTATGGTTTGCTTCGTCCCTAGTTAACTTCAGTGTTGATAACTTCTTTACCATTGCGGCTAGCTTCAGATGGTCGATTATCCTGTTGAGTGTCAGTGTCCTTGTCTGGCAATTAGGTTTGATCTTCGTCATTAACAAGTCGGTGACCCAACCATTAATTAGCCGCGTCTACCTAGACCTTATTGCGGTTCTAGTCGTTAGCCTGCTGTTCTACTTTATGGATAAAATTATTCTGCAGGATTTACAGACTGCACTTCTCAGTCACGCAACTGACTTTGCCAATCAAATTGGTAACTTGTTCGGTAGTCAATACTAGTTGTTCGAAGGTATCACAAATAAAGCCTCGTAAATTAACGCTTATGATAATGCGTTAATTTACGAGGCTTTTTATATTCATTAGATTGAGCAAATTAATTTGTAACCGATACCAGAGTGCTACTCGAATAGTGTCCGCTTGAGCTGACGGCTAACACCGTAGCCCACCAGAATAATCGTTATTAACCATCCGGCCGTCACTAGTGCTTTCCCGATTGCGATGATTCGGCGCATCGTCCCACCTCCAAAATGAGTCGCCGGTTCAGCCATTACGCACTCAACCGATGACTGACCGATAGTAACTCACTAACCAATAAGTTTTCAGTTGGCGTCAAGCGCAACTGTTTAGTAAAGATATTATAAGTCACGTCATTCGTTAACCGCTTAATTAGCGCATGATCAAGCTGGGGCGCCTGTTTCAATTGTTGGTGTGCCTTCAATAGTGCTGCCCGAATTTCTTGATTCGCCGCAGTTGGTGCTAATTCTTGATATAAATCTTGAATGATTCCCTGTACTTCACTTTTCACGTTGCACACCTTACTTTCAGAAAACTAACTACTCTTAGTATAGGCGTCTTCCGGTAAAAGATTAAGGTTATTTTCATTGAACATTAAACTAATTTATCCACACCGCCTTTAAACTCACCAACGTTAACTAACCTAACATTATATTAACTGGCGTAAGTCATCATTTAAACGCGGCCAGTGCTAATTGGATCGCGGTAGCACGCGCATCGCCGCTAAAGCGATGGTCACCGTCCTGAACCCAATGCAACTGACTGTGCTGATAGACCTCATGATACTTTTCAGAAGCCTGTGGCGAGACCACCGTGTCGGCCGTACCGTGAATCAATATCACCGAACCGGCATACTGCTGAGCTACCTCATAAATCGGCAACTGTTGTGCGGTCCGCAAATAAAAGCCACCAACTTTAAGGCCATCACGAATATTCAAATAGGTCGGAATATGTTGTGGATCATAGGTCGCACCTTGCAGAACACCTTGTTGCGCATCGGACTTTAACGTTGCGGCCGGCGCCATCAAGATCAGTTTGTCGACCACGTCTGGATAATATCCTGCTAACATGCTGGCTACCACCCCGCCTTGCGAATGCCCTGCCAAGACAATGTGGTCATAATGTAAGGTCAACGCTTCATCTAAAACTGCTTTAGCGTCCGCAATCTCATTAATCACTGTCATATCTTGAAACCGACCTTCACTACGGCCATGACCATTGAAGTCAAAACGCAGAACTGCCAAGCCGTGAGCAACTAATGCTTGCGCCAATTGCGGCACAAATTGGGTCGTATCATATCCCATATCGGCCGTAAACCCATGCATTAAGATGACTAGCGTTGAGCTCGGTGCCGCCGGAGTCTCCAACCTTGCCTGTAACGCCAGCCCATCCCGTTTAATCTTAAATTCCATCGATGTCATCTCACTTATTCATTATTCATACCTTTAATATAGTGAATTTACGTCCCATTTCATAGTCCTGAGCACTCACCCTATCCTGAACAAACAGCTAACACTATACAAAAAACCTGTTTCCATGACCTTCACATCAGTCATAGAAACAGGCTCTTAATATCGGCTGGACATCAAACGATTTCCAACTGTAGCTGCTGCGATTCGACCCACTTTGCCGCAACTAGAATGCGGTACAGCACGATTGAAATAACTGCTGGCATCAGCACCCCGGTCAAGAGATAGACCATAAAACTGTTAAAGTTCGTCGATGCTAACGAAATCGGTGCAATTAACGAATTCAATCCTAAGCCGGCCAGCTTGTAACTGGTTGAAAAATGAAAGGCAATCGTCGCCACCGGGGCGGCAATAACCGCAGCAACCATTGGTGGAATCGCTAACCGTGGATTCACCAGCAAGTTTGGAAATTGGACTTTAGGCGTGATAATCCCCTGCGCGATATTGGCCCCCAAGTTGTTTTGGCGAAAAGACATAATCGTAAAGCCCACGAACTGGGCGGTTGTTCCAATTAAGGCCGCGCCCGATGAGACGGGATCTAACATGACCGCCACCGCCAATGCGGCCGAAGACGCAGGTGTCATTAAAAATAACGCCCAGGCAAGTGAAACGGCCATCGAACCGATCAACGGGTTGACCTTCATCGAAGTCGCGATGAACTTGCTCAGCCAGACCAACGCGGGCGTCGTTACGGCTGCTAACCCGAGACCAACCACCGCACCGACAAAAGTGGCCGCTAACGGGACCAACATCATATCAAGCGGCGTCTTACCAGTTAAATAATTACCAATCAGAACCGCGACTAATCCAGCCGCAACGGCCGAAATCGGTTGACCGGTGGTAAAGATCGAGCTCTGAGCTGCTTGGGCCAACGTATGTCCCGTCGCTGTGACGCCGTTAGTTGCGGACTGCGAGAAAAAGACGGCGTTCGCCCCGATCGTCGACGAAATCATGGCGCTAAACGTAACTAACGTGTTGCTGTTGAGCATCGTGGCAATCGCGACTCCAAATGCCGGTCCCAATAACACTTGCGCAATCGCACCGACTTGGTATAATGCCGTCCAGTGAACAAAATTCGCGAGTGACTGCAATAACAATCCAATCCCTAAACAAACTAAAATAGCATTAGAAACACCTGCCGAAACTTTATAAACGTAATCCATGGTACTCATCTTATGTGTCGCGGTAGCCGCGGTCGTAGTTGCTTCCATATGTAGACCTCCATTTAAATTAATAAGAATATGATTAGATAAAAATGAGAATAGCTACATTTAACCACGTGTTTTGAAAATTGTCAACGTATTTTCATCACATTATCGTTGCCAACTAAACGAAAAGACCAGCCAGGCACGATGCCCTCGCTGGTCGCTTTCACTCATCGTATTCAAATCATTGGCACAAGCCATCAATCCAGGAAAATAAATCGCCTAAATCATAGTCACCACTGTGGGGAATATCCCACGGTAGCGCAAAATCAATGCCATAACCATGATTTTCTAACATTATTGCTAGAATAATCGGGATTGCAAAACTCGTATCTCGGTCGGCCGCACCGTGGCGAATCCGCCAGTGCTTAGCAACTTGTGACGAAGTTGTCGTTAAGTAACTGAGCGGATTAATCGCCTGAATCAGCTCAGCGTCCGCTAGTTGTGCCGTCACCGTACTTCGCGTCTGTGCCAAGGCCGTAAAGTGCTTGGCTTTCGCCGTTGCATCGCCAAACAAATTATTCTCTGGACTCGTCAAATCTAATTGGTCAAACGCCGGGACGGCTTTCATGCGAGTTAACGACTTCAAATAAGCTGATAAATCCAAGTCCGTCACCTGATTTCCAGTAACGACAAAGCCTGCGTACTTATGAATATCCGTCCCTTGATCGAATGCCGTCTGAGCAGATGATATCAATAATTGGCGAACAACATCACGAAATGAACCCATTCCCGCCTCATTAAGCGTCAAGTGCGTCCCGTCACTGGCCGTGAGTTTCAACTGGTTCAAGTAGGTACTGAACTGGGCTTTTAACGCCAACGAAAGGGCCTGTTCTTCAACTGTGAGCTGACCACTAACCGGTTCAAATTTTGGTCGCCCATTCTTGGTCGTCCCCGCAACAGGCTGATAACGGTGCCAGTCATTAATACCATTAAACTGCCACTCGTAGGCCATGTCTGCGTGTTCCAGATTATGAATCGGGCAGTAAGCTGACACCGCAAAGATATCGTCAGTCGCCGGTGCTGCCCCGAGCGCAGTTAAGGCTGGTTCAAAATAAGCCGAATTGCCACTCGCACCCGCTAAAGCCGAAGTGGCACCCCCAGCACTCGTTCCATTCGTGATGATCCGGTTCGTGTCACCTGGCAGCCGGCCCTGATTATACTTAACGTAACGGATTGCCGCCTTCATATCTACGATAAAAGCCGGCGCTTGCCCGACCCGTTGCCCAGACTTATCAACCGTCGTACGACCGCGAATTCCAGCGGCCACCACAACGTAACCGCGTTTAAGTGCCTGTTGAATCGTCCCTGCATTCGTCGGCCAAGTGACACGTTGCGGATCATCCGCCGGTCCTGGCAAATAACCGCCGACCGTATTCGGCATCAGAATTGGCGCCGTTGCCCGCTGATAACCATTGACTGAACTGCCATGCAAGTATGCGGCTGGTACAAAAACGTTTAGGACCTGAATCGCTGCGACTGGATGCTGAACGTACTGAATATTACGGGCAGCATAATATTGAATAGCCTGCCCGGCAACTTGGACCTGTTCCGGCACCAGCCAGTCAGCATCAAAAATCAATCGGTTACTCATCTTGTGACCTCCATTTCTATCTATTCGTTACTTTACCCCCATTATCCAGTTAAAATCAAATCGAATTGCGCAACCAGTTATGCCAATTGCGACTAATAACGATTAACGTAGTCAGCAGCCGCTTGTGAACCCGTCGTAAACTAATGTTGCCGTGCGTTAACCAGTGAGCCCTTCTAACGACCATGGTCGCCATTGCTAACTAATCTAACTATTTCAAGTTAGCTATTAAATGACCGCTAACTAAAAACGGCTTTCTGAATTAACAGAAGGCCGTTTTAAAAAATAACATTATATGTGCATCATTTTAGGGCTATCAGTTAGCCTTAAAACCAATGACGGATAAGTGCACCGCCACCTAGCGTTAATACACCTAACAAAATGCCGACTGAACGAAGCGCTTGACTGTCCATCTTAGCTTCGTTAGTTTGTGGCAATTTAGCAACTTGGTTAGGCGTTGATGGGGTCAACGCGTCACTTTCAGATACCGTTGTCTTAGCACTAGACTTTTTAGTATCCGCTGCTGGCGTTTGATCAGCACCATCTTGGCCCGTCGTTGTGTTAGCGGGCGTACTCGTAAAGACACTCGAAGTTGAATCTTTCAATGGTTTTGACGAATTAGTACTGTTGGAAGTCGTACTCCCATCGTAGTTACTATCGAACCCACCATCAACATCGATGGTCCCAGTATCTTCATCGATATCTGGATAAACCGCCGTATTATCTTCGGGATCTTCAATGTCACCAGTCTGATGGCCATTGTCTGGTTCCGTAGTCGTATTGTCAGAACTCTCAGAACTAGTATTTACATCACTCGAGCTTTCAGAGCCGGAGTGGTCAGAACTAGAGTCCACAGCGCTTGAACTTTCCGAACTAGAGTGGTCGGAACTGGAGTCCACAACGCTCGAACTTTCAGAACTAGAGTGGTCGGAACTGGAGTCCACAGCGCTCGAACTTTCAGAACTAGAGTGGTCGGAACTGGAGTCCACAGCGCTCGAACTTTCAGAACTAGAATCGTCGGAACTGGAGTCCACAGCGCTTGAACTTTCCGAACTAGAGTGGTCGGAACTGGAGTCCACAGCGCTTGAACTTTCAGAACTAGAATCGTCGGAACTGGAGTCCACAGCGCTTGAACTTTCAGAACTAGAATCGTCGGAACTGGAATCGACGTCACTCGAATTATTTGAGCTAGAACTGTTCGAACTCGAGCTGGAACTTAAGTCGCCAGTACCGCTCCCACCGTTAACGACTTTTTCGTAGACCTTACCGTTAGCTTCTTCGCTGTTCTTGCCACCGGACGTGCCGCCGCCCCATTCCATTACAGCTTTATTTTTAAAATGATAATTTTGATCAATTAATTCTGTATCCGTAATTTTAGTATAGTAATCGATGACAACTAGGTTGCTGACTGTATCGTTGAATTTCAGGTCAAAACCATTATCGCTGTAGTTGACTTGATAAGCATCGTCACTAAGCTTATCACGCCGCTTGTAAGTGTTGGCACTCGACCATTCACCATTGTAGACTTCAATACCTTTGATCATTTGCTGATGATCACCAATGGTATCAGCAATCGATAAGTTTTTCATGGTAATTTCACGCCGATCAACAAGTAAGGTCCACTTAATCGTGCCATTTTCTTTATCAATGGTGCCTTTTTTAGACATATTAGCTTCATTAGCAACCATATTGATCACTGATGTATCTTGACCGTCTTGGGTATCAAACACAACGTCTTGTTCCCCTAAGTCATCATAACGGTACTTCATTCCCAGGTTAACATCAATCTTAACATTAGTTTTACCTTCAATCGCCGAATTCATGGTCAGTACGACCTGACCATCCCCGCCAACGACACCCGTACCAATCACAGTACCAGTCTCAGCATCAGTCACATCAAAAGTAGCCCCAACGGTCCGTGGTTCCAAATTAGCTGGCATATCAATGGTGACTGTGTCTCCAGCTTTGAAAGCCGTATCCCCAAAACTCATTTGATACTGAATTTGAATGGTATCAGCGTGCTTAAAATCAGGGCCATTGATGACCGATGCGGCAGTTGTGTAATCCTTCGCATGATAATTAGTTGCGGCTTGGGCCCCTAGTGGCTGACTAAATAGTAGTAAAATTGCAAAACTTACTAACCCAAGTAGCCAGAATAGTCCCCGCTTACTTAACTTCATAAAAAAATCCCCCTCGTAACATAATATCCTTCATCGAAAAGTATACGCTAGCAAGATGGATTTTCAATAGAATTTGTGAATAAAACGATTAATATGTTCATATATTGTTTGGTCCCCATCTATACCAATCAATGCTCACTTAGAGACAAACTGATTGGCGCGTGTCGCTGCAAATTGCAATATAGTTACCCCGACAATCATTATCGCCCCAAGCAGTCCGACCCAGTTAAAGTGAACGTGCAAAAATAAGACGCTTAAAATGGTTGCTGCTAGGGGTTCAATAGCTCCCAGAACACTAGCAGTCGTTGGTAGGATGTATTCCAAGCTCTGTAAAAAGAACAAGTAGGCCAGCATCGTGCCAAAAATCACGACGAAGCCGACTTGCCCCCACGCCACCCAGGTTAGCTGTGGCGAATGGTGCCAAGCACCTGTTCCGACTAGCACCAAGCCACCACCAATCAGCATTGACCAACCAACAATGGGTGTGGCGCCATACACTTTTAATAATTTTGTTGGCATTAATGTGTAGATGGTTGCACCAACCGCGGCCAACAATCCCCAGATAATTGCAATTACTGGCAAAGCCAGCGAGTCAGTGTGCCCCTCCGTGACGATTAGAACCGTCCCAGCGATTGCGGAGACCACAGAAATGACATCCACTTTCCCTGGAAGCTGCCAAGTCGTGGCGGTGATAAAGATAATAATCATCACCGGTGACAAGAATTGCAAAATTGCGGCCATCGCCGCATTACCAGTACTGATTGCCATAAAATAAGTCAATTGAACGCCAGCCATCCCGAACAGGCTGAACACAATCAGACGCACCGTTGCCCGCCAGTCATGAAACACGGCTATGACCGGTAACCGGCGACTAAATCCATATAAAATTAACAGACCTCCAGATACTAGCATCCGCACCGCCACTAACCACAACGGCGAAATCGTTGTGGTGTCAAATAGATGTTGTGCCACCGTTCCCGAGCTTCCCCACAAAAAAGGCCCGGCACTGGCTAATAACAGTCCCACCGTTTTCTTTTGCATTTAACCACCTCCAAAAGCACTAGCCTTAGTCTAACAAGCACCAGTTGACTTTCCAATGATCTTTTCAAATTCAACTTAGACAGTCCGACTGACAAACCTGCCATCACACCACTTTAAGCACCTTATGATAAATTTCATAATTGACACTGTAATGGTGGTAAGCTAATCTTATAGCGGGGTATGGAGGTGCCAAATGAAACATCAAAAATTAATTTATTGGTTGGTCGGAATCTTTGCTGTCGTCTTCATTGGTGGCGCATTAATCATTCCAACACCAACCATTAAGCAACAGGTTGTCAGTATTGGCAACGCCATTACGGGGAATACTAAAACTAAGGGCGCTACACACGCCGTTTCGGATAGTGCCCTTGGTGAAAAATATCAATTATCCACTAGTGAAATTCACGTCCTGCGCAAACTTAAAGTGACGGGGATCGGTGATTCAATCATGGTCCGCACCACGAGTGACTTAAAACAAATCTTTGACCATTTTAACGTTAACGCCAAGGTTGGTCGCCAAGTGTCGGAAGCACCAGCCGTCATTAGCCAATTAAAAGCTGATAATGCAATTCAGAAAAACGTGCTGATCAACTTGGGGACGAACGGTCCAACAAGTGCCGCCGAAATCGATGGGATCATTGATCAGATTGGCAGCAACCACCAGATTTACTGGGTCAACACCCGCGTTCCAGGCAAAGATTGGCAAGACCCTAACAATCAATTGATTGCCGCGGCCGCTAAAAAATATAACAATGTGCATCTCATTGATTGGCTATACGTTGCGCAAGACAACGACAACTGGTTTGTCAAAGATAATTTACATCCCAACAGTCTTGGTGAACGTGAATATACCGCAACAGTCGGTCAGACAATGGCTAAAACAGCAACACCATAGCCACTTTATTTTTAGACGAGGGTTCTGATTACTTGCATTACCCGTACAGCAGATTAGCCCAACTAATTATGCTAACAACAACGTAAAAAACCGGAACACCAGTAATTAACAGGTGTTCCGGTCTTTTAATATTGGTCACGCCAAAAATTCAATAGTTATCCTAACATCACTTACTCAGTCAGTAAGCGATGGGCATTATCGTAAAAGATCGCTTGTTTCTGCTCATTTGTTAATAGATCAGTCGTTGCTAAAGCGTGACCTAATTGCCGCGAGCCATCTAACGGCGTATATGGAATATCACTCCCGTAAAGTAGGTGCTCAGGCTGAGCCAAGCTCATTAAAGTTGGCAACTGCCTTGGTAGCACGGCTCCAGCTACATCAAAATAAACGTGGTGCATCACATCGTAAACATCCACTTGATAAACCTTCTGAGCATATTGTGCGATTCGATCATCAACAATTCCCAAAAAAGCACCAGCATGCGGTATAATCACCTTGATATTAGGATATTTTTCAAAGAAATGATATTTCAACATATTAATAAACGTCATCGTGGTATCCATGAAGAATCCCAACAATGGCACTGGTAAATCAATATCAACGTTTTTAGGCAAGATTGCTGGTTCATTTGGATGCAAAGCCACAATCGCTTGGCGAGCATCTAGTTCTTGGTAGACCCGTTCCAAGACTGGTGATCCAAAGTAAAGTCCACGTGAGTTGGTTGGCACTGTGACGCCTAAAGCACCATCCTGGTCCAAAGCCTGTTGCACCGTTTTGACAGCATCCAGTTCATAAGGGATTGGTAGACTCGCCAAGTATCCTAATTGATCTGGATATTGCTGGGCCAAGCTTTTACCATCGTCGTTAGCCGCTTCAACTAAGCGTATGGTTTCCGCCTTATCACCGAAGTTCACGTGTGGGGATGATAGCGATAAAATCGAGTAACTAATATCATTATCACGCATAAAGTTAAGCGTAAGCTGTGGTGTCCACTCAGGTGTCGGCCAGCCATCAGGATCACCTGGAACATGACGCTTTAGTGCCTCAACGTAACTCGTTGGTAAATAGTGGGTATGAAAATCAATTTTTGACATTAGCTGCACCTCGTTTTTTAGAATAACCATAGTCTAAGACCAAACGAGTGCGTTGGAAATGTACAATTGATGTCAAATTGACCATTTACAGGAGGTGACATGATGACAACTAACTATCCGCTTGCCGTACAGAAAATGTTCGCAACTGTCCCAACACTACTGACAGCGACACCCATCTTTAAATTGACTGTCACCATGGTCGTCAAAGCAGCCCACGTTAGTCGTGGGAGTTTTTACAGTCACTTTCAAGATATTTACGACTTCATTCACGCTTTCGAACATGCTTTAATCGAACAAGCAACCGTTTCAAAGCAAGTCCTTAACCAAGGGATTCAAGCTGCCTTGGTTCATCCTGACCCGCGGAATGCTTATCCAACCTATCTGGAATTAACAACGAATATCAACACCCAATTAGCTAGTTTTCAGGCCTTGCTTGGCCCCCATGGTGATCCACAGTTTCTTGATCAGTTTCAGGCCGGTCTCATTGATAATTTACTCGCCACTACTGAGCAGGCGCCCTTAAATCATCAATATTTCCAGTCGATTCCGGCTGACTACGCCATGCCAATCTACTTTAGTGGCGTGCTGGCAATTATTCAGCACTGGCTGACCAAGGCCCATCCGGAGCCACCTGAAGTGGTTGCCAACATTATCGTTCAGAGCCGCTACACCGCAGCTTACCATCTCTTTTCCGATCGTCCGCTTGGGGCCGATAATAACTAGAAACCAAACTAAAAACTGGTCATAATCCCATAATTGTGGATTACGACCAGCTTTTAGTCACGACAGTCAATACTTATTATATTCAGTGCATGGCCACGATCATTTGATCGCCCCACACTTCCAACTGATGCAGTTGCTTTTGAAAACTAATGCCCGCAGTCGTCAACTGAAATTGATAGTTCCCTGCAGTCGCAACTAATCCTAATTCGGTTAATTTAGCTAAAACATTCAGTAGTTTAAGCGTGCTAAGACCCCTAACTCGCTGGCGCAAATTCATAATCTCAGTTGGCGCCGCCTTCAGGTTGATCAGTACTAACGCGGCCCACCGGTCATTGAGCACGCCTAACCCGACTTTCGTGCCAATATTTAGATCACGCATTACCATCAGTCCATACTTCCTTACTTAGAATTTATAATCATTATGACTATTCTAAGTAAGTTTGCGTTGGAATGCGAATAACTTGCTTGCCATCGACTTTTCAGACTTTTATTTTTGAATGTCCAGATACGTCTGACAAAAGTCAACGACCGCTCCCCGTAAATTAGCTTCATCGGTGAAATGACAAGCCACAACATCTGGTTTTATAGAAGCAATTTTGACCGTTGCCCGCAATTTTTCAATTTCAGCATTGATTGCTGGGAGTAGGTGCGGATTATTTGAGACCGCCCCGCCCATCACGATCAATTCCGGGTCAAAGCTGTATTGTAAGTTGTAGATGGCCCGCGCTAAGGCCCGAACCATAACTTGAACTTCGGCTTGAGCATCAGTATCACCCTTGGCAGCCAGTTCAAACACGGCTTGCCCGTCTAGCTCAGGTTGAGCTGGATGGCTCGCGTTGTACCGCTTTGCAACAGCTACCGCGGTGCCTAACTCACTTAAGATCTGATGGTCATTCATGAGCGTGAATCCAAACTCACCACCGAATAAGTGCGCGCCGTGCCAAATTTGATGATTCACAATGACCGACCCACCAACACCGGTTCCCACAATTAAGAAGCACAGGCTAGCAACCTGCTTCCCAGCCCCATCCGCCAATTCAGCCAACGCCGCACAATTGGCGTCATTTTCCATACTGACCGGTAATTCAAAACGGCGTTGTAATTCCGGCTGAATCCGAAAATTATGAATATACGGCAGTGCGCTGGCACCCTCAATAATTCCAGTTGCCTTGTTGACAGCCCCGGGCGAACTAATGCCTACACCAGCAATTTGATAATCGCGTTTCATCTGCGCGACCTGCGTGGTTAGCAAAGTGTAAAATTCAGCTAGCGTTGTGGGCGTCGTAACTTTGGTCTTAGCAACTAATTGCTGATCTTGCCACACAGCAAACTTAATGGTCGTTCCACCAATATCAATAACTCCTAATGACTGCATCGTTTTATCATTCCTTTATCAATTAAACTAGTTATCATAACAATGATAGCGTTTAATTCAGAAAATGTATATTCTTTTATAATAACAATCCATCCCGACATATTTCATCAAATTATGCTTTTCTGACCGATACTAGACAACAAAAACAGTTGATTGCCACGTGCCCACGTCATGGTAACCAACTGTTTTTAGTTAATCTTTAAATTGAATTTTAACGTAATCCCGATAGAGTGGGACGTTCGCCATTAGCTCTTGATGCGTACCTGAACCACTCACATGCCCATCTTCAATGAAGTAAATCTGATCCGCATCCACGATTGTACTCAGCCGATGGGCGATCACTAGGGTCGTCCGGCCCTTCATTAATTCGCCGAGGGCTTGTTGTACCATCGCTTCTGATTCAGAATCCAGACTAGCAGTGGCTTCATCGAGCATTAGAATCTTGGGGTCCCGTAGAAAGGCCCGGGCAATGGCTAACCGTTGCCGTTGACCACCACTGACTTTAACCCCACGTTCGCCAACTTGCGTCTCAAGGCCATCTGCCATGGCGCGTACAAAGTCAGCCGCGGAAGCTAATTCTAAGACGTGCCACAACTCATTGTCGGAGTATAACCGATCAGCACCGTACGTTAAGTTTTGACGAATCGTGCCGGCCATGATTGCCGAGTCCTGACTGACATACCCGATTTGTGACCGCCAACTATTGAGACTTAGTTCATTAACATCTTGCCCGCCAATACTAATTTCGCCAGCAGTTGGTTGATAATAACGTTCCAGAAGGCCAAAGATAGTCGACTTACCACCACCAGACGGTCCCGCAAACGCCACCACCGTATTTGGTTTAGCTTCAAAACTGACATCGTGCAAAATTTGTTGATCATCATCATAGGCAAAGTCAACATGGTGCATCGCCAAAGTCTCATTGGCGACTGCGTGTTCAACACCAACCGTCAATTGTTCTTCTGGTTCATTCAATAACTCCCGAATCCGTGCCGTCGAGCCACTGGCCTTTGCTAACGTGGTGAAGAACTGACCAAGCATCCCAGCTGGGCCAATGATTTGGAACAGATACATTAGAAATGAGACCAAAGTCCCCATCGTCATCGTTCCACTGGCAACCCGCGCAGACGCATACAATAGTACCCCAACGAATAACGCCATCATCGTTGCCGTCATCACTGGACTTGAGATGGAATCATAAATGGCTTCGCGTAGTCCAATTCGATACAACGTCTTGATCTGATGTGCACCAGTCGTTGTTTCCACTGGTTCAGCATTGGACGATTTCACTAAGCGAATCTCACTCAGCGTTTCTTCTGCCGTCCCGCTAAAATTAGCTAAAGCATCTTGGCGTTCATGACCAATCTTGCCCGTCTGCCGCATGATTGGAAACATGACTAATAAGACAACTGGAATCGCCAAGACCATAATCAAGGTCATTCGCCAGTCCATTAAGACCATGATTGCGATGGCCCCAACCAGTTGCATCAGTGACGTCACGACTTGTGGAAATGCGTTAGCGAGCAAGTCTTTGATCTGCGTCGAATCATTCACCAACCGCGACGTCATCTCACCCGTCTTAACGTTGTCAAAGTAGCGAACCGGGAGCCGGACTAATTTATGCCATAAAGTCCCCCGTAAATTAGCGACAACATTTTCACCAAAAATCCCCAATAAGGAACCTGATAACGCGCTAATGACTGCACTGATCAAGAATAAGCCAATCACACCAATTAGTAAGGTCTGATTAACGCCGTGACTAAACCCATTAATCAACGTTTGGGCAAACTTGGGCACCATCAACTGCGCACCAGTCGCCAATAAGCCTAATGCCAAGCCCAACCAGAGTTGCCAATAACGAGGGCTAGCGTGCCGAATCAATTGTAAGAATTGTTTTAAATCAAATTTACCACCCGCTGGACGCGAGTATGCTGCTTGTGGTCGTTCCATCTGCTCTTATGCCTCGTGTTTCTAAAATTTAATTAAACCAATGATGCCCATGACCCCAACCGGGACGTGGGCCAAAACCGTGTTGTTGACCAAATTGCATTAAATCTTGAATATCGATGTCATCCGCATTGGCCCGCAACTTATCTAATAAATGTTGTAACTGATCGCGCTCATCATCCGTCAGATTACCAAATAACTGATCCGCCAGATCACTCGTTCCTTGCGCGCGATGGTCCGCCATCTCACGACCACGGTCACTTAACCGCACGATGACCACGCGTTTGTCATGAGCACTAGGTTCACGTTCGATCAAGCCGCCATCTTCCAAACGGTTCAATGTGGCGCTGACTGAACTCGGCCGAATATCTAAGATCTCAGCAATCTCAGCATTGGTTAAACCAGCGGGTGCATCCGCCAATACCCGTAAAATGCCCATTTGACCACGCCCGCCACGCTCAGAACCATGGTCGCCAAAATGAAATTGTTGCGCAACCGCCATGACGAAGGCTCGATTTTGAAATAACTTCCCAAAACTACTAAATAAATCACGATTATTAACTGTCATGAATTTTTGTCCTCCTTGATTTGAATGATGCTTATGTTAGCACGATAGTTAGATAAATACAACAAAAACTAACTAAAATTCTAACCAAAAGTTCAAAAAATATCTCAAGCCCTATTAAATCAAGGTTTGAGATATCAAAAGGTTAACTCAATTAAATGAATTCGGTAACCTGCGTGCCAGCGTAACGCGTTGTCGTGATTGGTTCGCTAGCTGCCTTGCCAAGTGCAATAGCCATCACTGGTACATAGCGCTTGGCATCCAAGCCAAAGGTCGTCGCGACTTTATCTGCCGCATAACCCGCAATTGGATTAGCATCATAGCCATGTGCGCGGGCAATCAATAGTAATTGCATTGCGGCCATACTACTATCAATCATCGCATCAGCTTGTAGAAATTCTGGACTCGCATTTTCATACATTGGTAAGAACGTCTTGAAGATTTGATCCCGCTTTTCCGGGGTAATGCGTCCTTCTTCACAAGCTTTATTCCACACGTCCCGATAGACCAAATGCGATTGCGTATCGCCCAGGACAAAAATCATGGCTGAACAAGAATCAATTTGTGGATAATTAAATGGCATTAAAACCGACTTCGCCTTTGCCTTACCGTCCGCACTATCGGCAACCACAAAATGCCAGGATTGCAAGTTGCATGCTGATGGTGCGCTGATTGTCTCATCAATAATCGTTTGCAATTCTTCACGGTCAATTTTGACAGTCGGATCAAACTGCCGTACTGATTGGCGGTTAAACACCACGTCTTTAAAATCATTATTTTTAATATTAGTCGTCATGGTTGTTGGCATCCTAAACAACTCCTTTTTTAAAAGTAACAAATTCATTAATCAATCTTATTATAACTGATTTTGTATTTGTTTTCACAATTATTTTGAAATCGCTATCATTAGCACCTATTATTCCGACCAATATTTATTTTTTATGCTCATTACCTGGGGTCATCGTTTATACCAGTATTACTTATGCTTGTCGGACTTGTAGTTCCGTATTTGTATTTATATTAGACCACTCCCAATTGTACTGTTAATCTTATTAAACCAATGGACTATACCAATAAAAAGCGGTTGTAATAGCGCTTTCAGCACCGTACAATAATGATTGCACTTATTCAAAACTATCTTTTTAGGGGGATTTTGTACATGAAGAATTATTTGCAACGTATGGGCCGTTCACTGCAATTACCCGTTGCCGTTCTACCCGCAGCAGCTTTACTTGTGGGAATTGGTAACTGGTGGGCATCTGCTAGTAACGACATCGTCGCACACTTCTTACAAGCCGGTGGTAACGCTGTTCTGAGCCAATTACCACTACTATTTGCAGTTGGTTTGGCACTCGGTATGTCAAAAGATAAAGATGGCGCAGCCGCTCTTGCTGGTTTAGTTGCCTTTGAATTACCAACTAACGTTTTAAAACCAGAATCGGTCGCCACACTCTTGAATATCAAGGTAGCCACTGTTAATCCAGCGTTTGGTCAAATTGGCAACGCCTTCATTGGGATCATCTCTGGTCTGATTGCCGCAGCTCTTTACAATCGCTTCCACGAGACCAAACTACCGATGGCTCTTTCATTTTTCAGTGGTAAACGTCTAGTCCCAATCTTAGCCGCGCTGACCATGTTATTAGTCAGCGTTGCGCTTCTCATTGTTTGGCCGCCCGTCTATGATGCATTAGTTACCTTTGGCAAATTCATCGTGGGTCTCGGTGCCGTTGGGGCCGGTCTCTATGGCTTCTTCAACCGCCTATTGATTCCAACTGGGTTGCACCAAGCACTCAACTCCGTTTTCTGGTTTGACGTTGCTGGCATCAATGATATTGGTAAATTCTTAGCACACAAGGGGATCAAGGGTGTGACTGGGATGTACCAAGCTGGTTTCTTCCCAGTCATGATGTTTGGTTTACCAGCTGGGGCCTACGCGATTTACCGCAATGCGTTACCAGAACGTAAAGTTGAAACAGCATCCCTGATGATGGCCGGTGCGTTTGCGTCCTTCTTTACCGGTGTGACCGAACCATTAGAGTTCTCATTTATGTTCGTAGCTTGGCCACTCTATGTTTTACACGCAATCTTCACTGGTTTATCGCTAGCCTTTGCTGCCTTCATGCACTGGACAGCCGGTTTTGCCTTCTCCGCCGGGTTAGTTGACTACATTTTAAGCCTTAAAAACCCGATTGCTAATCAACCTTTAATGTTAATCTTACAAGGATTGGTTCTAGCCGTCATTTACTACTTTGGCTTTGACTTCGCAATCAAGAAGTTCCATTTGATGACACCGGGCCGCGAACCAGTGACAGCCGATGACGCCGATGATTTAGCCATCGCCACTGATGTGGATGATGACAAATACACACGTCAAGCCAAGCAAATTTACGCTGCGCTCGGTGGTGCCGATAATTTAACGGTTGTCGATAACTGCACGACCCGTCTCCGATTGCAATTAGCCGATACGTCAACCATTAATGAAGCCGCTATCAAACACAGTGGTGCTGCTGGTATTAACAAATTAGACGACCATAATCTACAAATCATTATTGGGACCGAAGTCCAATTCGTCGCCGACGCGTTGAGCCACTTAAAGCTCACGAACGCACCCATTACTAAGACCACGACTAGCGATGAAGCTGTTGCGACAGCACCAACTGCGACTAATATCACTAGTGGTGTGACCACCGACTTTTACAGCGTCGCTAACGGTCAGTACGTAGATATTGAAAACGTCGCCGACGACACATTTGCTAAGAAGATGCTGGGCGATGGCTTCGCAATTGATCCCGCAGACGGGACGATTACGGCGCCGGTCGACGGGACGGTCAGCACCGTCTTTCCTACCAAGCATGCAATCGGTTTTAAAACCGATTCAGGGTTAGAAATTCTGCTGCATATGGGTATTGATACCGTTGAGTTGAACGGTGCTCCCTTTGAAGTACTAGTCCAAACCGGTCAACCCGTTCACCATGGCGAAGTAGTTGCCAAAGCTGACCTGGCAGCGATTAAGGCTGCTGGTAAGGCCACAACCATGATGGTTATCATCATTAACATGGATGCTGTCAATTTGATGAAATTCAAGATGTTGACCAACCAAGTCAAAGTCAGTGATGAGATTATGTTGGTCACGACGAAATAACTTGTTACATGCGCCAATTATATGAATAGCCCCCTACGTATTTGATACGCAGAGGGCTATTTTCGATAATCTAGTCGCCGGACAATTCTTTAAATTTTCCTTAACGTAACTCATTCGCCATTTAGCAACGTTTACCGGCAATTATGGATTATTCAATTAACTTATTTTTCCAGAATTATACGTCATATGAATATTATCGCCACGAAACTAATATGGTATGCTAAAACGATTGTCACCTAGCCTCGGAAGTCGGACGAACACGTGTTGATGAACTGCAATCTAAACTAACAGCACGCCTTAATCATGATTTGCACGAAGCGGTGACTAACCGAACCTACAATAATTATATTTTGGTATTGCTCAGCATGCGCTAAGCTAGAAAGGAAAACCAATGTATTTTGGCGATTTAATTTTCATTATATCTATCATCGGTGGTCTCATCAGTTTAGGACTGATCATTTATTTGATTGCGAAATTCGTTAAGTAAGATAATGACCTGCTAATTGATCATCGGCCGTTGCAAGTCGTTTTTTGCAACGACAGCCTCACACCTCAGCTGCGAACATCGTCACCAAGTCATCCGTCCGCAATGCTTGCTTTTCGGCACCACACACGTCCAACTTGATCTGACCATCCTGTACCATCACTAGCCGGTCGCCGTATGTCAACGCATCGCTCATCTTATGCGTAATCATCATCGTTGTCAGATGATTGGCCGTCACGATTTGTTGGGTCAGCGCCATCACTTCCGCACTCGTCTTCGGGTCAAGCGCCGCCGTATGCTCATCCAGCAACAACAGCTCTGGTTGGCTCAAGGTGGCCATCAGTAAGGATAAGGCTTGCCGTTGCCCCCCGGATAAATACTTCACTTGCGTATTCAGTCGCGCTTCTAACCCCATATTAAGACTAGCCAGCAACCTTAAATATCGTTCTTCCTGTCCACGTTGGCGATAACGGCGCAGACTCAAGCTCCCCGTATGACGTTGGGCTAACGTGAGATTCTGGGCCACACTTAGTTCGCCAGCGGTACCCAACTTAGGATCTTGGAACACCCGGGCCACCCACCGTGACCGATACGCAACGGGACGATTGGTCACACGATGATTGGCTAGTGTAATCTCTCCAGCATCCGTATTTAACGTTCCTGCAATCGTATTGAGCAAGGTCGACTTGCCGGCGCCGTTGTTCCCAATAACCGCCACAAATTCGCCAGGTTCAATCGTTAGATTCACGTCCTTTAAGACGTGCCGCTCGTTGCTGGTTCCGGGAAAGAAGACTTTTTGCAAGTGTTGGACGTTCAGAATAGTTGGTTGTGGCATGTTGATCGACTCCAATCTCTTTAAGGTACCGGCGTAACTGCCATTTTGTCCGGTATTTATTTTGTAATAGTGGCAAGCAGATGACGATGACAAGAATCGCCGCTGATAAAATCTTTAAGTCATTGACGGGGAAACCTAAGCCCATTGCCAAAGTCAACAAATAACAATAGATAATGGCGCCCACGACCATTCCAGTCAAACGGACCCAGATTTGACGACCATGTAAGAAGATTTCACCAACCAGGACTGAAGCCAGCCCGATGACAATCGTCCCAATTCCCATCCCAATATCCGCGTAACCGTTACTCTGTGCAATCAGACCACCCGATAAAGCAATCAAACCGTTAGATAACATATAGCCAATAATGACCATCCGATCGGTATAGATTCCATTCGCAGCACTCATCGCAGGATTATTACCCGTTGCCATCAAAGATAGTCCCAAACGCGTCTGGAATAACCAAATCAACCCGGCCAGGACGACCAGCGTAACCACAGACCCAATCACGATGGTTTGTAAATTCAAAGACCAGCTCGCTGGTAACCATCCCATCAACGTTTTCTGGTCAAGCAAGGGAATATTCGCTTTGCCCATAATGTGCATGTTGATGGAATATAGTCCCGTCATCGTCAGAATTCCGGCCAATAATGACGGCATTTTAAGCTTAGTATCTAATACCCCCGTGACCCAACCGGCCAAACATCCGGCGACAAATCCTAATAAACTCGCCACGATAGCTGACTGTCCGGCCAACATGCTACTAATCGTCACGGCAGCCCCTAATGGAAAACTACCCTCGGTGGTCAAATCAGGGATGTTTAAAATTCTGAAAGTGAGGAACACCCCGATAACCAGTGGCGCCCATAATAAACCTTGTCCAATACTCGTGATTAACATATTACCTCGCTCCCCTCTTATGGTTGCTTGATTGTACTTGGTTGTAAGCCGATTGCCTTAGCATTCGCTTTATTGACGTAGAGGTGTAACTTGTCAGCTGTTTGAACCGCCATTGTTTGCGGCTTCTGCTTCTTGATTAAGACTTGGTAAGCCATTTTTCCAGTCTGTTCACCTAATTCGTAATAGTTAAGACCATACGTCGCAGTCCCGCCATCTTCAGCCATTTCAATCGAACCCGTTACCACTGGTAGCTTTGCAGCCTTGGTCTTCTGACCAATCGTCTTCATCGCACTCGCCATCAAATTATCGGTTGGTAAGTAAAGGCCAGATATCTTACCCGTCAAACCGGCCAAAACACTGGCAACGTCATTAGTACTCGTTGCGCTAACGACCTTTAAGTTGATACCGTGCTTTTTCGCGTAAGCCTTCGCCAACTTGACTTGTAGCACTGAATTTTCTTCTGACGAGTTATACATAATCCCCAACGGTTTATTACCTGTACTCATATTCTTCAATAACTGTAATTGTTTGCCGACGGGCATTAAATCGCTCGTGCCGCTCACATTAGTTTGGGGCTTCGTATCACTTTTCACCAATCCCGCCGCTTTCAAATCAGTTACGGCCGTAACCAAGGTCGGCACCGTCGTCGTTTTCTTGGCTAATGCCTGAGCAGCTGGCGTTGCGATGCCAACTAACAAATCATTTTTCTGTTGGACGAGTTGTTGGCTCATTGTATTCAAATTACTCTGATCACCCTGTGCATTTAGATAGTGATACTTGACCGTTACTTTACTGTTATGCGCTTTTAATTCTTTTTGTAATCCGGCTTTGAACCCCTTGCGCGCTTGGTCTAGTGAACCATGTTGAACCACCTGTAAGATGCCCACCGACACGCTTTGCTGACCACTCGTTGCTTGTTTGCCACAACCAGCTAATAGTAACCCAGCACCTAAAATTAATACCCCTAAAGTTGTTTTTTTCATCTTGAAACGCTCCTTAAAAATTGTCTGGTTCGCCCAACGTTCATCAACGTCTTGATGAACCGGACTGAAAACAAAAAACACCAGTTAGATTCTGGGAAGAATCTAACTGGTGTTTTATCGGGCCCGATATTTTTCCAGATAGATTGTCCCTGCATCTACCTGGCGTTTAAGTCATGTTGAATAACTTTAGCTCTCGATAGATACAAACGCGTTGCGTGCGCTTGTATCCATCAAACGAATACAAACGCTATCTAAAGAAAAAGCTAAAGGCAAATTGATTATTTAATTGAAGGTTAGTTGCTAATGACATATTAGTCATCCTCCGTTTCAATTTATAGCTAATAGTAAACCATGACGACACCTAACTTGTCAACTGCGAACCAGTAAAAAATTCAAGTGTAACTGGTCAAAGTCCCCGTCACCCAACTGATACACGCTAACTTATTTATCTGGCGTATCACTCAGAGTCCAACTCAAGGTACCTTGATAAGTATCAGCGTAAATACCTGGTTGCGCTGATAATCCGATTCCCTTCGTTGTCGACCAATCATCAGTGACTACCGTATCGGTCGTCCCCGCGACTTTTTGTCCCTGTTGGACCAACGTCGCTTGATTCGTTAAGACGGTCTGTGCACTACCATCACGGTAAACCAAATCGCCCTTCAACGTCCGTCCACTGACCGTTGTCGATGTCAGCGGCGTGGCACTAACGTACAAATACCACTTAGCCCCGGTCGCCCGGGTATCAGTCACACTGATGGCTAGTGGATTAGTCGGTTGATAGACTTGTGGTGTCAACGGCACCTTTAAATCGCCGAAGCTCATATTGGTCGTTAATTGACCAAACGACAGCGTCCCTGCTAACTTAGTCACTTGTAGCGCAATTTTATCAGACGTTAAGCCGCTAGCGCTCGTTGCATAAATGTGAACCGCAGTACTCTGATTATCAGCGAGCCCCTTGAATAACGCGACCAGACCGCTCTCACTCGCATGATAAGTCATCGTATCATTAGCATTACTAGGATTCGTCGCAACCACGCCAGCCTGCTTAACTAACCAATTAACAGCATCGCTATCAGACGTTAACGCCGCTAGATCACTCACGGACAAATTCACCGCTGTGCTGCTACTTTTGATTGTCAGCGGTGGTATCGTCACGTCCTTAGTCACCGATTCAGATTCGCCATAATCGGCTTCTCCCGTCTGCGTTACTGTGACTGAAGTGACCCCACTGAGGCCATCATTTAACTTAATTTCATATTTACCATCACTACCGATTGTCGCCGTGTACGACTTACCATTAATTGTCGTGCTGACGGTATTACCGGCAATCCCAGTTCCTGTCAGAGTGGTATCCGTCGTTGTTGGCGTATTCAGCGTCGTATTAAGGCTAATCCGATTAAACACTGCCAAGCGGTACGTGGATGTCTCACCCTTTACTGTAGTTAATCGAAACCCAATATATACTGGCAAATTATCCTTTAACTTACTCATATCGACTGTCAAAGTCTTGCTAGTATTCATCGATACCGTACTAGAACCAGTCGCCATATTTGTCGGAGTCTTGGTCACTAGTGAAGTTCCAAATTCTTCGGTTGCTTGCTTATAAAAGACATCGTAATATAGCGTTTTAATCTCCGAACTATTCGCAAACAACGAACCACTAAAGGTCAACGTTATTGTGGTAGTCTTAGTCGATATACGTCCCTGATCCGCATAGTTGGCCGTCACTTTGGTTAAGCTTGGATATATCCCAATTCCACCCGAGATATTGAACCCAACGACATCACCGCTATTAAAGTAAGTGTAGTACTTATTACTCGAATTAGCGATTGTCGTTGTCGCAGACGTCACGGGCGCCGCTGCCTGACTCGTAATCGCTAGCATGCTGATAAACGCTAAGCAGCTCAGTAACAGCATGCCTAGCTTAATATGCCGCAGTCGTTTCACGTGTTCGCTCCCCTTTCACGCATTAACTTAAGCACCTGCCACCCTAATAAGAGTGCCATTAAGGTCAGGAACCCGAGCCACTGATAATAGTGATTCGCTTGGACCCCGGTTTGGGGCAAACGGCCCGTTGCTAGTACCTGTTGCCACTGACCGACAAAGCGATTGGGCGCGGCTTTGACAGCCTTCGTTGCGTACACAACGTCGCCCTGCGGAATTTGTTGCACCGTCGTAGGCGTTTGTTTGTCCGCTGAACGTGACGTATAGAACTGTATTTGTGTCGACGAAGTGCCCACCGTCTGAGCAGCTCCCCCGATGGATGGTCCTAGGCCGATTAATAAGCCCAGTAAGCCCCGTATCAACAGCCATCGCATCATTTGTCAGTCCCCCTTTTTTGCCCAGCTACTAATTGTTCATGACGCTTAGCGGCCCCAAACTAAACACCGAGCCGATTGCTGTTAGTCTTGGGATTGCCGCCGCTTCTTCAAGAAAAGCACTAACCACAAAATCAGTAAGACTACAATCAACATGCCCAGTGCGCCCAGACCAATCAACCACCAGATACTGATGCCGTTATCATCAACCGTATCCTGGTTATACGTCTTAGCCGCGGCAGCACTAATCTTGAAATCGCGGTCAAAAGTCCACTTATGAGCGCTATTGTGCGCAACCAAGTGTAAATGATACGTCCCCGCTTGAAGCTTCTGTTTGTTGAGTAACAATGGGTAATTAAACGTCGTATTAGGCGCCAACATCACGCCTTGTTTGGTCGCCTTTACGACGGTTTTGCCACTATCTTTGGCTGTGACCGTCGTCTTCATGGTAACCCGTGGTATCATCACTGCTGCAGTATTGCGTAACGTCACCACGATACTCCGGTGATAATTAACCATTCCAGCAGCGACATCGCTTAGTTTCAAGACGGGCGTGGGCGCAGTCCCTAAGCTGTACTTGATGCCCACCACATAAGAATATTCACTGCTAATATTCGTAGCACCCTTCACTTCACCAGTGACCTTTTGATCGACGCGTTTAAAATACCAACCACCTAACAGGGCACCGTTAAAATCCTTAGTCGGCATGGTCGTTTGGGCACTGACCAGCTTAGAACCGTTGGCTGGAACTGTCACCGTCGTTGGCCCCTTGATTTTAGTCAATTGGTCGACCCGATACTGCAGTGAGGCATCATACTTTTTCGCCGGGGTCACGTATTCAATGGCGCCACCACTGTTGGTATATGCCGTATGAATCCCCATCGCAACGCGGATATCCCGGTTAGTCGTATTATAGATTCGCGTCTGCAACGTTTGGGTCTGCCCTGCCGTCATTTTGAGGTCAAAAAACGTTGCCTGTTTATCAATTTGGTTTCTCGGCGTTTGGGCCGCGACACTAAAACCAATATTATTACTGGTGTCCGTATTGGCTGCCTGTGCTGGAACCACCGCGGCCAAGCCGCTGATCATCACTAAGATGGCCCCTAACCACCGCATCATTTTCTTCATTATTGCGTCCCCCCGTCGATTATTATGTAAAAGAGACGCCCACTATTACGTGGTCATCTCCAAGTTCATTAATTTAATTATCTGCTGATGATGTTAATGTCCAATTTAGGACGCCCTTGTAAGTCGTAGCGGCCGCCGTGTTAGCCACGACGTTCAACTTGACTGCAGCCGGATCAAGCAAGTCCGACGTAATCCCCGCCCCACTCTTATCCGCTGCTGTCATAACATTCCCAGAAGTTGTCCCCGTAAAGGACGCCCCGGCACTAGTCGAAGCTTGACTACCTAAGTCAAGTTCAACAGCTTGTCCGACCGCACCATTACCACCGGTACTGCCGTTGCTAGCTTCCGATCCGGAAGAAATGACCGTCCCTGCAGGTAAGGAGACCGTGGCCCCCTTAAGCGTACTTAAGTTACCATCCGTGCCATCCGCAGCGGCAACACTCAATGTCCAACCCGCATTCGTCCCGCGTTGATCAGAGACTTGTAAACCAACTTTACTCGTTGACCCCATGGTGACCGTGCTACCATCGCTACCTGTTAATGCTTTATAGCTTTGGTTATTGATCACGTCAATTTCATGTGAACCGAAATCAAGTTTACCGGGCGCATAGATCAGTGACAAACCAGCACCGGAATTGGCACCGTTATCGCCATCACCAGGCTTAGGGTCAAGTGGTTTCGTTGGGTCAGTCGGATCGACCGGATCAACTGGATTAGTGGTATTTGCCGTAAACGTTGCCGTTGCATTCGTCGTCCCACTCCGATTTTCACCATCGGCCGCGTGACCAACGATTGGCGTTAAGGCCCCCAATAAAATGGTACTGGTCATGAGTAAACTGCCTACTACTTTTTTCATATCGTGCATCCCCTTTAGTTTGCCTAATTCATTAACTGCACTAATAATTTACCACACTTCCCAACAATTACAACCCCTTAATCTTTGAGTTGCTTCTTTGTTAACTCGTGAAAATCAACCAGGTCAACTGTTCCGGCCGTATTTTGTATGCGGCATTAATTTTTTGTTTCATCATTTTTGCATTAAAAAACGTTCTATCCGCTGTTTTTCTAATACTTGTACAACATTAATAAAACAACAGATAGGGATTTAATCCAATTAATAATAATTTTTTTTATTGTCACGTTCAGGTCAGTCTCGTTCTTCTTGATCAGTCTCGGTTTGCTATCAATTTTATTATCCGGTCTTAAATTTGTGTGTACCGCTCAAAACCGCATGGTAATAACGAACTCAATCAGTTATCACTACTCCTCACAAGTACTAGTTAGTTGCCGTAATTTTCCATCAGCTAGCGAATGTCCTGTCTATAAAACATTCAGTCGACCGCAGTCTTAAGTAACAATACGTCGAAAAAAAGACTCAGGATTGAATCATCCTGAATCTTTTTTGTGCCCACACACTTTCACCACGCCCTATAACTTTGTACAACGCGATGTCTTTAGCCACCTAATCTCCAATAATAGACAATAGCCGCCAGAGCTAATCACTGACCGGTTGTACTTCAAAACCTGCTGCTGTCAAGACTTGGTTAACATCGGCGGCCTGTTCACTATTCACGTGGAGCTCAATCACTTTTTCAGCCTGGTGATTTACGACCATTAACGTCTGAATACTTAAATCGTGTTCTGTTAAGACCTTTCCGATGGCAAAAATTACGCCGACATGGTCATGATGGACCACCACCCGAGTTACGATTCCCGGCTGGCCGTAACCAGCAATATTTAAGAACGCATCCAAGATATCATTATTAGTAATGATGCCCACAACTTGGTCGCCCGTCATGACTGGTAGTACGCCGATCTTATTTTTCCGCATCGTTGCAATCGCTGTTTCTAACTGAGCGGTTGCTGCGACAGTTTGAACCGCCGTTTCCATGATTTGATCCACCGTCGTCTTAGTAAGTAAGTAATTTAATTCATACACCGACAAACTCGTGGCCTGTGATGGCATCGCACGCTGAATGATACCATGCGTGATCAAGCCGACCATTCGATTACCTGCCATGACGGGTAACCGATGAATCGCATTTTTCTTCATTAATTCGACCGCCACACTGATCGTCGTTTTAGGACTAACAACGACCAGGCGTGGTGTCATATAATCTGCAACACTCATACTTAACCCCCTAGATAAGCTTTCTGAACTTCTGAATTAGCTAATAATTCGGAACCCCGACCACTAAGCTTGACTTGTCCACTAGCTAAGACATAGCCGCGGTCAGCGATTTTCAGGGCTTGATTGGCATTTTGTTCAATTAGTAAAACCGTCGTTCCAGCCTGATTGATTGCCTTGATGATCTCAAAGATCTCATTAATAAAGATGGGCGCTAATCCCATTGAAGGTTCGTCAAGCAACATCAGCTTGGGCTGCGCCATCAGTGCGCGGCCCATCGCCAACATTTGTTGTTCACCACCTGAGAGCGTCGCGGCATCTTGATGCCGACGTTTCTTCAAAATTGGAAAGTAGTCGTAAACTTGCTGATAAGTCTGAGCCAATTGACCCCGATCCTGCCGTAAAAAAGCACCCATTTGTAGATTTTCTTGAACAGACAGGCCGGGAAAAATATGGCGTCCTTCAGGAACTTGCGAGATACCCGCCCGCACAATTTTAGGAGCGGCCGTCTTTTGGATGGGTTGATCCAAATAGTGAATAGAACCACTGACCGGACGCATCAAGCCAGATATCGTGTGCAACAACGTAGATTTCCCGGCGCCGTTAGCACCAATCAACGTAACGATTTCCCCCTGTTGCACGTCAAAACTAACACCTTTGACTGCCTGAATCGCGCCGTAATTAACGACTAAATCACGTACTTTAAGCATTTACACCCCTCCTAGATAGGCCTTGATAACGGCCGGATCATGTTGAATGGCTTTTGGCGTCCCAGTTGCCAGTAACGCCCCGTGCTCCAACACGTAGAGCCGCTCGACTACGTTCATAACTAGTGACATGTCGTGTTCAATTAGCACAACGGTAATATGAAATTCTTGTTGAATTCGGCGAATCAAGCGCGTCAAATCCGCCGTTTCTTCGGGATTCATACCCGCTGCGGGTTCATCAAGGAAGAGTAACTTGGGCTTCGTCGCCAGGGCCCGCACAATCTCTAATCGCCGCTGAATACCATATGGTAAACTCTTTGCGGGCTGATCAGCGACGGCGGTCAAATCAAACATCGCTAATAAGGCTTGCGCCGCCTGGGTCATTGCCCGCTCAGTCTGGTAATACTTAGGTAAGCGCAGGATGCTAGTCAAAAACCGTTCATGATAATGATTGGTCATTGCAATGCGCACGTTATCGAGTACACTCATCTCCTTGAACAACCGGATATTCTGAAATGTCCGTGAAATACCAACCCGAGCAATCGCAGCGGGCTGCTTGCCATTTAACGACACCACGCCCTGATCTGTGTAGAAACTAATGCTACCCGAACTAACCGGCGTTTCACCAGTCAACAAGTTGAATAACGTGGTTTTACCAGCACCATTCGGGCCAATCAAACCAATCAGCTCGTCTTGATCAAAATGGAGTGAAACGTCAGCAACGGCGGTCAGGCCGCCAAAGTTTTTGACCAACCCTTGTGCGTCTAATAACCGGCTACTCATGGTTAACTGCCTCCTTAGTTGATCGCCGTCTGAATAGACGCGTGAATGAGAACTCCCACGTTCCTAACAGTCCGGCTGGCTTAAAAATCATAATCAAAATCAGTGCCAATGAATAAATAATCATTCGGATCGTACCGAAGTTTTGTAAGATCGTGTCGAGCGCTCCTAATACGATTGCGGCTACGAAAGTCCCGGTAATACTGCCGACCCCACCGAGTACGACAATAATCAGAATCGCAATGGAAGCCATGATATTAAAATCACCCGGCGCAATCGTCTGAATGTAGGCCGCGTGCAACGACCCACCAATCGCCGCAGTCGCCGCGCCAAAGACGAAAGCGGCCAACTTCCAGCGCGTCGTATTGATTCCCATGGCACCAGCCGCCAGTTCATCATCCCGCACAGCCATCACGGCCCGACCACCGCGACTGTGAATAAAGTTGACCGTGATAATCGTTGTCAGACACATTAAGACGTACACCGTTGCCCACGAAGCAAGTGCCGGGATATTGAATAACCCCGCTGCACCGTTCGTAATTTTCAGATTATTGATTAGAATCCGAATGATTTCGGCCGCCCCCATCGTCGCAATGGCTAAGTAATCACCGCGCAATCGTAATGTTGGGATGCCAACAATGACCGCCGCTACCATGGCAATCACCATGCCGACGATCATCGACAGATAAAATCCCGCGGGCGTCGCCATTGTTTGGGTCATAATACCAGTCGCGTAGGCGCCAATTGCCATAAAGCCGGCGTGACCAAGCGAGAACTGGCCTGCAAACCCAATAATCAGATTGAGTCCCACCGCCAATATAACGTTGATACCAATCGTCACCAGCATATTTTCAATAAACGAGTTAATGACGCCCATCAGCTCTAAACCGTCAATCACAACAAAGCCGATAACCATCACACCGAGCCACGCCATGTTAGTTTTCAAATTTGCTTTCATTAATTTGGCGCCTCCCTCAGACTTTTTCCTTGGTTCGTTTACCGAATATTCCAGCCGGCAACACGAGCAAAATAACAATTAAGACAAAGTAAACCACCGCGTCCTTGTATGCGGATAGGCCAATCGCCTGAACACCAGTCTCCAGGATGCCGATAATAAAGCCCCCCAATGAAGCCCCAGGCACAGAACCAATCCCACCAATCACGGCTGCGACAAAGGCCTTGATACCGGGCGTCATGCCCATCAACGGATCAATCGAATTATAGTATAGGCCAATCAAGACTCCGGCAGCGCCGGCCATTGCAGACCCTAATGCGAACGTGAACGAAATCGTATGGTTAAGATTGATGCCCACCAACTGTGCAGCTTCGGGATCAACAGAAACGGCCCGCATTGCTTTACCCATTTTGGTACGTTTGATAATTAATTCCAATAGAATCATTAATAGGCACGCCGTTCCTAAGATCAGTAGCTGCACATTCGATACCCGCAATCCGCCCCAGTGATAAGTCACCACTTTGATTGCTTGGGGAAATGAACGGGCACTCGCACCAACAAAGTATGACATTCCATTCTCAAGCAAGAATGAAACACCGATTGCCGTGATTAGCGCGGTAATTCGCGGTGAATGGCGTAATGGGCGGTACGCGAAATATTCAATAATCACACCACTAACTGCGCAGATCACCATTGCGGACAGGAGCGCCGCAACAAAGTTAAAGTGTAGTGACTTCAAACTGTAATAGCCCCAAAAGGCCCCCAACATATAAATATCGCCATGTGCAAAATTAATTAATTTGATAATGCCATAAACCATCGTGTAGCCTAGCGCCAATAACGCGTAGATACTTCCTAGCGATAGTCCGTTGATCAATTGTTGTCCAAATGTCTGCATATGTGTTCCCCCACGCTTTCACTAGTCTGACTATTTGACGTTATAAACCTTGCTGACCACGCCATTCGTCAATTGTTCAATTGAAATCGTCTTTTCAGGATTATGTTGCTTATCGATAGTCGTCGTCCCAGTGACACCCTTGAAGTTCTTAAGTTTGGCCAAACCATCGGCGATTTTAACAGAATTAGCCGAGCCTTCCTTTTCGATGGCTGCTTTGATCATATAAACCGAATCATAAGCGAGTGCTGAAAAAGTTGGTGCGGCACTACCATACTTTGCCTTGTAAGCACTCATAAATTTCGAAGCAACTTTGTTCGTTGCCGAAGCCTTAGTAGAAAATGGCGTCGTGTAATAAACATTGGTAGCATTAGACTTGCCAGCAATTTGGGCTAATTTAGCATCCGCCATCCCGTCACTACCAACGATTGGAGCCTTGATTCCCGCTTGCCGCGCTTGCTTAACGATTAGACCGATTTCTGAATAGTAACCAGGCGCATAGATGGCATCGATCTTTTTATGTTTCAACGCAGTTAGGATGGCATTAAAGTCCTTATCGCCCTCTTGGAACGTTTGGCTGCTAACGACCGTGCCCCGATACTGCTTCTTAAACGCCTTTGTTAGGCCCGTGCCGTAATCACTGGAGTTATCAGTCAAAATGGCGACGCGTTTCGCCTTCAAGTTCTTAGTCACAAAGGTTGCTGCCGTGGCTCCTTGAAAATTATTCTGATAGCAAGCTCGGAATATGTACTTTTGAACTTTGCCACTCTTTTGCAACGTATAATCCGGATCGGTCGCTGATGGACTGACTGATGGTACTGCCGCCTTAGTCATATTAGGGATCGCCGCAGTCCCGGCGCTAGTTGTCGCGGGACCAACTACGGCCACGACCTTATCGTTATTCACGAGCTGGGCAGCCACGGAAGCAGCAGTCGTGTTCGATGTCTTATTGTCCCGGATCACCAACTGAATTTTCTTCTTGGTCCCCCCAACCTCGATTCCACCGCTCTTATTGATTTTCTTGACGGCTAACTGAATGCCTTGCTTTTGCTGTTCTCCATAACCGGCCGCAGATCCAGACAATTCCATATTGACCCCAATTTTAATAGTCTTGCCAGGATTATTTCCTTGACTTGAACTTGATTTGGCAGTGGCACACCCTGCCAGTGTCAACGCCATCGCACCAAGTGCTGCAATCTTCATCGTTTGTTTTTCCCATTTTTTCATTAGTTATTCCCACTTTCGTTTTTTTATTGCTACGTTGTTGACCCCGATCCTCCTTAAGTCACAAAAAGGCCTCATCCACCGTAGTGAATGAGGCCTTTACCCGGAACTGAGCCTCATTACCACAATGGGAAAGAAGGGCTCAGTTCACTTGAATTTTGAGTTATACTCAAGGTCAAGTGACCGGGTCCTTCTTCGTTAATAATAAGGCTAAATTTTGAACAGCAAGGGTTGTCAACAAGTTGGTTAGGTTAGATTGAATTTTCATAATTGACGCGCCTCGCTTTCAAAAGTTTTTGTAATGTTGATGTTTCTTAGATTAATTAACTTTTAATTATAAGTCAAGTGAATTTTTAATTGTTTTTATATTAATTAAAAGGTAAACCACTACGGGCTCATAGTGTCGACAGTAATTCGAAAAAATTATTTTTGGTCTTGATTAGCTTCGGTTGAGAGGCCCCCCTGACCAACCAGCTTATTCAGCCGGATTAAAAGCATAAAAAAAGAACTGATTACTAAACTGGCAATCAGTTCCCATTCAAAAATTAGGCCGTCATGGTCGTTATTCTAGTTAAGCCTTTAAGAGTTTTTCAACTTCGCTCTTGAGCTTAGCTTCGTCCATACTCATATAAGGCGCTACTTCGTCAGCCGTCTTGTCAGTATCATGACTATCAGCGTCCATAAAGTGATTCCAAATCGCATCCCGTACGGGTAACTTAGAGTCGCTCCAATCAAACACGTCCGTCATCTTTTCGTCTAACATACTGTTCATTTCAACTGCTGCAGCCATACTAAAACAACTTCCTTTCTAATTTTTGATACACCTTGATTATAGGTCAAAATTTGAAAAGTGGTTAAATTTTGTTTGGTATTACGAAAATAAATTACGCATTCTTTTGATAAATTGTTTGCAGGGCCGCAATATCAGCACTTGATAACGTGCTCTTGCCTTGTGAAACTGGGTACATCACGGATTCAGTCGATGAACTGTGATCCAACCCTAACGCATGACCTAACTCATGAACTGCGACCGATTTACTGAAAGCTGAAGCGTATGAGCCGTTAAGACTAGCCGTCGCGTTATTCCAATATTGAGTACCCCGCCAGCTGATTTGCTTAGTAATATCAGGGCCACCATGACCAAGTTCAACACTGGTCGCACCAGTCGTCATTTTTTTATGATACATCGAAAAAGTCACTGAATTTTGTGACCCGCTGGCTTGACCAGCTACCAGATGGACTAACCCAGTCTGGTTATAAGTCGCGACAGCTTCAAGAAAGACCTGCCGGGCCGCTTTGGGAACATTATGATCGAAGGAATAATAATACGTCTTCTTTAAGGTGGCGTTCTGCACGATCGATTCAATCGGTGTTGCTTGCGTTGTTGAACTAGTTGCTTGCGAACTCGAGCTAGTGACCGAACTGGCACTCGCAGTCTTATCCGTCTGCTGACCTGATGATTGCTTACTTGAGTTAGTCGCCGAATCTTCGGTAGCACTGCTAGTATCATCAGCACCCAACAAATGACTAGATAAGTCACCCGACAAGGCAGCCGCTAGATTCTGACGACTCGTCTGATATAAAGCTGCCGCGCGCGGGGCAAGCGTATCATAGTTGCGCCACCCAAATAACACGAGGCCGATTAGACACAGCGCTTTGATTCCGCGCATTAGATTTTTTAGCATGCTGTGCGCTCCTCTTAATTTTTTAACATGGTGACAAGCAATAATTTAAGTTTATTAAACCACATGACACCCCGCTTAAACATAGCTCTTAGTGAATCATTAAGAATATTTAGGATTACCGCAATCTACTTGTAATCTTAATCCGCTTTCACACACCTACTCGTCATTCTAACAACCGCGGCACCCCACTGAACAAAAAAAGACGTGAATTTTCATTTCCGTCTTGATGTGGCTACTTATTTCGAAAAACATACAGTTTCGAGAACAAGAAGTTCCCAATGATGGCGCCGGCCTGCCCAAGAATCTTGGCTAGTACCGCCGAGCTCCCCAATACTGACATCAACAACCATAAAATAATCGCTTCAACGACGTACGTCACGATCCGGGTCGCATAGAACTTACCCATTTCACGATAAACGTGGTGTGAATGATGGTCGAACACTTTCAAGCGGTCCACCCAGAACGCGACTTGAACGGCAATGACCCAGGAAATAACATTAGCGACCTGGTATTCGAGTCCGATTAGGTGGTACATCGTATAGAAAGTTGCAAAGTTGACCGCAACACTGATCAATCCCCACAAGATATAGCGAATCGCCTGATTACGGGTTTCTTTAACGGGTGAAATAATTTTTTTATCTAATTCTGCTGCTGGCTCTAAAATTTCAGTAACCGTTTCCTCATTTTGATCAACTTTAATCGAATCTGGCTTACTCATGGTTACTACACCTGACTTTCTTCACTTAAACATGATTATTGTGAAAGAATTCTGTTTAAGTTGTATCTTCATTTTTATGAGTAAAAATAACACAACTTAATCTTAGCACAGCAGTTAACTATTGGCGATGGCAACTATTCAGTTTTACCCCAATAATTCACATACACAAAACGCCAACCAGCTTTAACTGTCCGCATCAGCTAATTCTGCAGCTAGTTGGCATCATCATGGGGCCGTTGCACATCAACGAATAACCAAAATCTGCGACAATCATGAATTAAAAACGGCTTGCCGTAGCCGATAACTCATCATTATCATAGGTGCCAAAATGACCGTTGAGCGTGACTCGATCGCTACTAAATAGTGGTCGCAGCACTTAATAACACCATCCACAACCTGAACACCTAATCTGAAGTCTTTCTCGCCCGATTGAGCGGAATTTCAATCGCCATCACGGCCGCCGCTGTCCAAATAAAGAGATGCAAGAAGTCACCAACTAATTTTCCGCTCACATTCCCCGCTAAATATGCACCAGCATGTTGATTTAAGAACTGGGTTGATGGGATCTGACTAGCTAGTTGTGGCCACACCAACGCGATATTTAAAACCGCCAACATCGTAATAACCCCCACTAATTGCCACGCCTGGCGTTTAGTGGTTGCCCAATCATCAAAATAATTATAATTCATAATCAACGTCGTGGTCATCACAATCAACCCACCATTAATGACCATCGTCACGATGCCGTCGTTCCAATGCAAAAAATAGTGCAAATAGCTTAAAAATAGTAGGCCAACGACTAAGTCATAACTGATTGCCACCAAGCGCTGCTGCCGCCGATTATTTGCCGACTGAGCCTCGTAGTGTTTTAACATCCCTAAATCTCCCTTCAATAGTTGATCGACTGAAAAATCATACGCCATACTAATTTGCACCAACATGCCAATATCTGGATAGCTTCGACCATTCTCCCAGCTTGAAATCGTCTGTCGTGAAACGTGTAATTGTGTCGCGATGTCAGTTTGAGTCATCTTCTTTTGTTGCCGAATAATTTTTAAATTATCTGAAAAATTCATTTTCACACCTCCAAGCACATCGTACGCGACGGGTGATTGTTCGGCAAGATAAGTTTCTAAGCAAGTCGATGAAGCCGGCGATTTGCGCGTGTTGTATTTTTTGAGAATCGCGAACCAAAACGCTACGACAATGATTTCCGTCATAGCGTTTTAGTCTGCTTGGTTGACTGCTTAGTAAGTTAAAAATATTATTATCAATTAGAATGTTTTATATCAAACTGTTTTAATTATTTTGTAGGCATACCTAAAAAAGTATTTCCATTTACTTTTATTTATTGTACAATGACAACGGCTCAAAGATTTAGAGATATAGAAAGGTGGTCTTTTAATTGAGCGAAAAGACGAACACCCCAAACCGGAAGCATAAATTGATTGAATATGCTAACGGCCCCTCACTAGAGGAAATTAACGGTACCATCGAGGTTCCCAAGAATCTGAACTTCTGGAAAACCCTCTTTGCGTATTCAGGTCCTGGTGCCTTAGTTGCGGTAGGTTACATGGATCCCGGTAACTGGTCAACTTCCATCACCGGTGGTCAAAACTACCAATACATGCTAATGTCTGTCATCTTGATATCAAGTTTGATTGCGATGCTACTACAATACATGGCGGCTAAACTTGGTATCGTGAGTCAGATGGATCTGGCCCAAGCGATTCGGGCGCGGACGAGTAAATCACTCGGAATCGTCTTGTGGATTTTAACCGAATTAGCCATCATGGCGACCGACATTGCCGAAGTTATCGGTGCTGCGATTGCCCTCTATTTATTATTCAACATTCCGTTAGTCATTGCGGTGTTTATTACCGTGCTTGACGTTTTAGTTTTGCTATTATTGACCAAAATCGGTTTTCGGAAAATCGAAGCCATCGTGGTTTGTTTGATTTTAGTTATCTTATTCGTATTCGTTTATCAAGTCGCACTGTCCAACCCTGATTGGGGCGGTGTGATCAAGGGCCTAGTCCCAACCGCTGACACTTTCTCGACAAGTCGTTCAGTAAACGGTATGACGCCACTTTCTGGTGCTTTAGGGATTATCGGTGCCACCGTCATGCCACACAATTTGTACTTACATTCAGCCATCTCACAAACGCGGAAGATTGACCACAACGATGAGGAAAATGTCGCGCGGACCGTTAAATTCGCTGCTTGGGATTCCAATATCCAACTTTCATTCGCTTTCGTGGTTAATTCACTATTATTGATTATGGGCGTTGCCGTCTTTAAGAGTGGCGCTGTTAAAGATCCTTCATTCTTCGGTCTTTATGAAGCATTATCCAATACATCAATGTTAAGCAATGGTATTTTAATCAGTGTTGCTAAATCTGGGGCGCTCTCAGCCCTCTTCGCCATCGCGTTACTGGCTTCTGGGCAAAACTCCACAATTACCGGTACGTTAACTGGGCAAGTCATCATGGAAGGGTTCGTCCACATGCGGATGCCACTCTGGTTACGGCGGTTAGTGACCCGGTTGATCTCCGTTATTCCCGTCCTCATTTGCGTGCTATTAACTAGTGGTAAGAGTGCAATCGACGAGCATACTGCATTGAATAATCTGATGAATAACTCACAAGTCTTTCTGGCTTTCGCCCTTCCATTCTCCATGTTGCCACTATTAATGATGACTGACAGCGCGGCAGAAATGGGCAAACGATTCAAAAACTCACTTTGGATCAAAGGTTTAGGTTGGTTATCCGTCATCGGTTTGACTTTCTTAAACTTACTCGGTCTACCAGATTCAATCTTAGGCTTCTTTGGCGATAATCCTTCAGCTGGCGAACAGACTTTTTCTAAAATTCTAGCCTACCTTTTGATTGCCGCTATCTTAGCCCTACTTGTCTGGACCGTCTTCGACCTACAACGCGGTAACAAACGTTACGTTGAACAGCAACTTGCTGCAGCAGCAAAGGAGGCCAACAAATAATGGCGACTAAATTCAACCGGATTCTCGTTGGTGTTGATGATTCTGCCGATGCTTTACTTGCTTTTGACTATGCAATCCATCAAGCGAAGCAAGATGGTGCCGAACTGGTCATTATCTCGATTCTTGAAAATGATGAAATGAACGTCTATCAAGCGCTCAGTAAAGACTACATTCATGGTGAACGCCAAGAACTTGAACAGCATATTTTGAAATATCAAAAGCAAGCCCAAGCTGCTGGTGTCACCAAAGTCCACGCAATGATTGCGGAAGGCGAACCTGGCGAGACCATCGTTAAGGAAGTCATCCCCCACGTTCAACCGGACTTACTCATTATTGGCTCCCTAGCCAAAAAGGGGATTGCCAAACACTTTGGTAGCCAAGCTGCTTATATGGCAAAATACGCACCGATTTCAGTTTTAGTTATTCGTTAAATCAATTAAAATAACCTCAAAACCCCCGTTTTCAATGTGGAAACGGGGGTTTTAGGTTCGTCAAACATTATTTGACTATTAGCCTAAACATACTATAATAGTCACTGAAGGGGGATTCGATTATGACACCAAACGAAACCTACGACGCATTAGAACAATGGCACTTATTACCGGCGACTAATTTTACCTGGCGGCCCTTCACCGCTACCGCTATTTATGTTGACAGCCCGCATGCGCGGCGTGTCTATCAGCTAGACTTAGCTGACGACACGGTCGAGATCTTTCAGGCCGATCCAGGCTCAGAACTGTCTGAACATTTCTTACCATATAAGACAGTTACACTAACCACAACTCAAATCAATCAATTCAAGCATACCCAGCCAGTTGCATCATAACGGCTACGGGCAAAGCGGCGGGCACACCCTCTTAGTCAATGATTAAGAAGGCGTGCCCGCCGCTTATAATTTCAATTATTAATGATCCAAATCAACTGCTCGTTGACGATCATGGTGGATCAACCACAACAATCCCAATAAGAGCACCAAGAGTCCAACCAACATCAACGCATTCTTGAAGTGCGCTTTAATCAGTTCATCGCCACCCCAAGCATAGATAATCGCCGTGGGCATGCTGCCCAGTAGCGTTGCTGCGGCTAGCTGCCGGGGTGTCACCGCCGTTTCAATGGCCGCTAAACTAACTAATGACGTTGGAATAAACGGTATCGTATACCCAATCACGATTCCTAATAAGGGGTGCCGCATCTTACCAATGGCCGTCACGAGTTTTGACGGCTGTTGATCACGTCGAGCCGTTACCCGTCCGAAAAAGCGTTGTGCAATCAAGTTGCCCAGCGTAATGCCAATAATATTTAACACTGCCCCAAGCCCTTTGCCGAAACAGATGCCAGCAACGACACTGATCGTCGCCACGGGGGCACCTGGAATAATTGAAAAGCAAATCAATAAGGGAACTACTAATAAAATATCAATCGCGCGGTGTCGTCGAACTTGGGCCACCAGTGCTGATTGATCAAATACCCGATGCTGAATGATCTCCCAAGTACCATGGTAGCGATAGATCAACAGTCCAATTAATAGTAATGCTAGCAGTACTGCCCCACTGATAAGCTGTCGTTTCGTTATCTTAACCTTCACAACTTCCTCCCGTCATTAATCATGATGCGGTTCATGTTTAATTTCATGAGCCACATGTCCAATCATGGCATCAACCATTTCCAAAATATGGGGATCGTCTAGACAATAGTAGACATGCTTCCCCCGCTTCGTTTTAGATACCAACTGATACTGAAACAAAATTGCTAACTGATGCGAGACTAATGGCTGCGCCAAATGAACATGTTCAACGATTTGCGTGACGTCCGCTTCATGGTGTTCTAAAAAAATTAGGATTTTAATCCGATTAACATTACTCAGTACTTTGTATATTTTAGCCGCCTCAGTTAATAGTGGCCCGCTGACCTCCATGCCAGTTCCTCCGTTCTCACCAATCATAGGAATGCGATTAAATGGCTAATTAGCCCACTATCCCAGAAAACATATAAGCCAATCACCACGTAACAAATTTTCATCAACCGTTCACCATGAGCCGCTATTTGCTTTTGAACAGCCTTGATTTCCGCCACCTGGTTAATGATAAGCACGACAAGCATCGTCAATATACCAATAAATCCTAAAGTCATCACAAAGTGTACCATGCTTTCCCCAACGAGCACAGGTAAAAAGATCGATAAATTACAACCAGCACATACGGCCAAATAAGTGACTAGTACGTTAATCACCGGCGACCCACCAGCCCGATCGGCGGTATCATCATCATCGTCGTGAAACGCAAGCCAAATCGGCAGCACACCCAAGAATCCTAATAACCATTCTGGCAAAAATAAGGTCAGTGCTTTACCCACAAAGAAGCTTGCCGTTAGTAGAATAAGATTGCCCAATAAATAGCCCAACAAGACCTGCCACAACCGATACTTTTTCAATAAAAAAACCAACATCAAGAAAAAATCCAAATTGACACTCAAAAACGTTAACGCTAAAACCCCATAATGCATCATTTCACCCACTCTTCTTTACGCGTTATGCTAGTATTTAGCATCAACTGTGATTAAAACGTGCCAAGTTTAGATTGTTGTTCGTCAGCCGGTGCGCGTCCTAATCCGACCTCCGGGGCTGGGTGACAATTGCTGGAACGCAGCCGACGTCGATTTGAGCTAACGCATAACCCGCGTCATCTCAAATACGAGTCTTATTCTAAGCCGGAAGCAACCCACTTCCAGCTAAGAATAATTTGGCTACTGAGCATTGTCACCCAGCCCCTCCAGTCGGGAAGCCACTCGAATGGCTGATGAACAGCCACTGAACTCGGTACAATTTGTCGTTGGCTATTTTGATACTGAACCCTTTCAGTTAAATATCAGAGTGCCTTCTCCACTTTTTCGAAATATTCAATTATTACTACGGTAATTTAGAAACAGTGAGTTATCACAAGACTTTTTCAATCTGACAGTTGATTGAGAAAACTACCGTTTATGAAAAACAACGACAAATCCAGCAAAAGTTGAGTACATCCCTATCAGCCATTCGAACGCTATCCCGACTGGAAGGTGTTTCTGACAATGCCCAGTGGTGAAATTTCACTTAGCAAGCGTCCTGTGCTTGGTTAGTGAAAGGCCAGTATTTGAGACGTGGTTTTTCGGCTCAAATCTGTGCCCACCACGTTCCGGCAATTGGCAGAAATGCCTGGAGGTCGGTGTAGGACGAACTAACTAAGCAAGTTTACGCTGAGTCGAACTTTCCCAGCGGTCCATAGCTGGCTGCTTTTGAACTTAAAAACTTTGCACATTTTAATCACGATTCATGACAAATTGGCTCGCGCAATGTGTGTTCTATTTAGTTGTCTTCATTATATGTCAATTTCGACATATGTAAAGCAAATTAGCATCAAAGGCCCCACGCACAAAAAACGGTAATGAATCCCGTTCTGGGCTTCATTACCGTTTTACTAACAGACTATTTTAGTTAATGACTCACAATTACTTAATCAGCGGCGAGGGCATCGATTGGATTCAACCGAGCGGCGCGCCAAGCTGGTAAGATGGCTGCTAATAAAGCAATCACCAGGGCAATGATAAAGGTCGAGATAATATTACTTACCTGAATCTCAATCATATTGTAGCTGGCGATTTGGTAGAGGACCTTATTCAAGGCAGCTCCAATACCATAAGCAATTCCAGTAGCTAGTAGTGCACTGATGACCCCAATGATCAATGATTCACTCGTGAACAATCGCCGAATATCACGGCGACTTTCACCCAGCGCACGTAAGATTCCGATTTCTTTCTTCCGGGCACTGACCGACATGAACATGGTCACGATGATCATTAACGCTGAGACTAGTAGGGAAATTCCAGCGATTGCCGCCAAAATCGTGGTTGCTAAGTTAACATACGTATTGACCGTATCAAGCATGCTGGCAATACTGGTGGCACGGTAAACCCGTTTGCCATCAATCTTTAGCTTATTAATCTGCTTGGTTACAGCATCATTATGCTCCCGCGAATCAACTTTCACCGCAACTGAAGTTGGCTGCGTACTTAAATTCTTTGCTGACCGCATATCTTTCATAGTGGCGTAGGTCACGGCGTTCACACCACTTCCAGTCGTGCTGTCCGTGATCCCAGCAACCGTTAATTGCCGTTTAACCGTGACACTTTTACCACTCTTATTCGTTGTCTGAAAAGCCACAGTCACTTTCTTACCGACCAATTGCTTCCAATTCTTAGATGACCATTTCTTCGCCACACTACTCTTATCGACGACGATTTCATTCTTACCAGCCACGTGACCAGCTTTAATAATCGACTTCCGGTTAGAAGCCGTCCACGTTGTTAACGATGAAGCGGTGTAGTCTTTATTACCAACTGTAATTGTCGCGTTGCTTGCACTCAAAATTGGCTGAACGGTCTGAACATGCGCAACTTTTTTCAGTTTACTCAGTTGGGCCGTACTGAACGTTGGCTGATTGGTCGTCGCCACACTCGCCCCCATGGCAGCTGCCTGCTGGTTACCTTCTTGGCTGCCGCCTCGCTGACTTTGACTCGATTTTTGATACCGACTCACTGTCACGACACGGGGATTGACCATATCATTGATTTCCTGATTAATATACCCCTTGAGGCCATTACCTAACCCGTTAAACAACATCACTGCGAATAAACCAATCGCTGTCCCAATGATAATAATCAAGTTCCAAGTCCAAGTATAGCGTAGATGTTTAAACGCCGTGTTCAGTGGCACATACCACGGTAACTTACGTGCCGCAATCTGTTGGCGATTTTCATCGACCGGATAAGCGGGTTTCACCCGCTCGTCATCCGTGATTTTACCATCAGCTAAGCGCACGATTCGAGTACCCGCATTCGCAACATCCTGCGAATGTGTCACACAAATTACAAGCCGACCTTCCGCCGCAATCTGATCCAAAATTTTCAAAACTTCCGTGGTATTTTCAGAATCCAATGCGCCAGTCGGTTCATCCGCGATAATAATCTGCGGATCACTCGCTAAAGCCCGGGCAATCGCAACTCGCTGCTTCTGGCCACCAGATAATTGGTTCGGGTACTTTTTAATTTGATCCGCTAACCCCACCTGAGTTAACAGTTGCTTAGCTCGTTGCTCACGTTCTGACCGATTTAACTTGGTCATATCTAACGAGATCAGGACATTGTCTAACACGGACAGATGGTTGATCAAATTATATGATTGATAAATATAACCGACTGTTTCACGCCGATACTGATCCATCTGTTTCTCTTGGTGATGATCTAACGCGGTTCCTTGCAATAACACTTGTCCCTGAAATTGCCGATCCAAGCCACCAATGATATTCATCAACGTTGACTTACCACCGCCAGATTCCCCTAAAATCGCGACGAATTCACCTCGTTCAAAAGTTAGATTAATCCCATTCAAGACTGGGAAAGCTTCCTTGCCTAAATAATAGGCCTTGTGAATATCTTTTAATTCTAAGTAGCTCATCCTCGCTCACCCTACCTTACTGTACGTCAATATCGTGTGCCAACTCCCCTTTATTTATATCAAGGGCTTTAACTGTGACTATTAGTCATTAAGTTTACCAAAAAAACAACTGTGGAAAAAATCTTATACCTTATTTTTATTGAATCTTATCATAGCACTTTAGTTAGACTATAACAACAAAAACTAACTATTAGGCTAAATAATTTGAAATTAATTATTAAGGAGTGACATTACAACCTGGTTCGCTCTGGTACTTCAACCGACATCACCACCGTCGATCAGCGTGCACAAAAGGCAGTTTCGAGAAACACACCGTTCCCAGAAACTGCCTCATCCGTGCTTACTTCCAAAATTATCGTGCCAAGTTATATTTACCTAGGCGCGTCGCTTCCGCCACCAAACCGCGATTGCACCAGTCAGCATGAGGAACACACCGCCGGCGACTGCTAGCCAGCGTTGCACCGCTTCACCTGTCTGTGGTAACCAGCCGCTACCATGATGACCTGTCGAATGACTGCCATGATTAGTAGCTGCACTCGAGCTAGTTTCAGGCAATACCGTGCCACTCGTCACCCGATCCGTGACTGTACTTGCATGCGAACTAGCTGTACCGGCCGTCATTGAAGTGCCATTGTCGTTGGTGCTCGTTTTGTCTGCACCTGATGTATTAACTGTCCCACTCCCCGTGGTGCTAGTTTCATGCTTGTCGGGTTTGACAGCAGTACCGTTGCCATTCGGTTTAGTTGTGCTACTACCATTTTTGTCCGGCTTAACGGTAGTACCATTGCCACCTGGTTTAGTCGTGTTGCTACCATTTTCATCCGGTTTAACGGCAGTACCGTTACCATCTGGTTTAGTTGTCGTGCTGCCATTTTCATCCGGTTTAACGGCAGTACCATTGCCATCTGGTTTAGTTGTCGCGCTACCATTTTCATCCGGTTTAACGGCAGTACCATTGCCATCTGGTTTAGTTGTCGTGCTACCATTTTCATCCGGTTTAACGGCAGTACCATTGCTATCTGGTTTAGTTGTCGTGCTGCCATTTTCATCCGGCTTGACCGCAGTACCATTGCCATCTGGTTTAGTCGTCGTGCTGCCGTTTTCGTCGGGTTTAGCCGTACTCGTCAGTGGATTATCATTATCCAAATCCACAAGCACTTCTGTACCGTCGGCAGTGGCAGCCATTGCTTGACTTAACATGATGGTCTTAGCCGCACGCGTCTTACTTGGTACGAGTTTAATCGTCACCAGGTCAGTCACGGGTTGGCTGGCACTGACTGTTAATCTTAATTGACCATTAGCGACCGTCTGCCGTAAAATCTGCACGCCGGTTGGAACCTTAACGTCAGCGACTTCCCGACCTGCTAAGTCCAATTGCAGATCAAATGCCGTCAGTTGCCGGTTTTGGTTATGAGTCAATTGAACTTTTGCTTCCTGATCATTGCGACTGAGCTTTAACGTTTCAACTGAACGTTTCTTCTTCGATAGGTCAGTCTGCTTAAGAAAAGCCGATGAGTCAAAGACCTGACTGTCAAACATCTGTGGTGTCTGTGGGACTTGCAAAGCATTCAGGATGAGCGCACTGATATCAGCATTGCTTCCACCATGCAAACGGCGGCCATTATCGACCGTTTCGCCACCGAGCGCCATGAAAATACTGCGGTTATATTCATCCCAACCACCATGATTCTTGCCAGAACCGCCATGATCAGCGTTGGCAATGACTAACGTATCATGAATGTGACCGGTTGCTTCAAGCTTATCCATTACTCGCTTGAACAGCGCATCATATTGCGCGTACTTATCCCAGTAATTGTCATTGTACCAGCCGTGACCGTGTCCCTGACCGTCCATATAATCACTTTGCATGTAGACTAACCCAGTACTTTGAAATTCTGGCGTGCCGATATAGTTAGCCACATCATCAAAGGATTTCAGCGAAGCTGACTGTTTAGTAGTCACCGCGGCATCTGGTTCAATGATGCTATTGACGATTGGTCCCCATTCTGAGAAAGCCGCAGCGCCCCGAGTTGGATTATCGGCTTGTAACATCTTAAATACTGATGGGAACATTGCTTGTGGTTTGTTAAAGTCTGCAAAGTATTCTTGTCCCATGGTCGCGTTAGTCCCTTGATATTCCTTAGGTAGCGTGTCCCATGGCCGACCATGTAACATGGAAATGTAGTTTTGTGCCGAAATCGCTGGTGAAACGGCCCGCGCTGACGTACTCATTGCAAACTGCTTATTGAATAAGTCCATCGTATACGTATTCCGACGTTTCTTCATGATTTCTGGGTTGGTTGTCCATACGGGAGTCTTAGTTCCTTGCTCCGCACCTTGTGCATAGTACATTCCCTTCGGATCCCAGGGGTTCCCACCACCATCAGTCGTTAAAACGACCACGTGTTTATAAGGCTTGATTTCAGCTGCTTTGGCGGCTGCCACTTTATCGGCTGCGTTTGCCAGGGCCACGTCACCAACACCAATAATCCCATCACCGTTGTAATCTAGCGCGTACTTACCTTGAATTTCAACAGTTTGGGCTGGCCCTAGTTCAATGGTTGTATCTTTAGTTAGCTGCTCAAACTTGATCTGCGTCTCACCAGCGGCCTTAGCTTTCAAATTAAGGTGCGCTAACCGCGTTTGCGCATACATTTTAAATTCAGCTTTTGAAAGGTTCGCCGTCGTAGTCAGGCGAATACGGCCAGGCGCAATCAGTTGGATCTGCGTCTTTCCCCCTTGTAAGAGACGTTCTGCACCGACATAGTCAAACTTAGCCGCATCATACACGACATCCATGGTGATTGGGGCGGCACCGGTAGCTTTAATTTGCCGGGCGTGTACATTAAGACCATAAATGTGCCCACTCGCAATTCGCTTCGGGCCAACGAGCTTCGTCGCAATCGTTTGGTCGACTGGTACGGGTGCGACCGGCTGCTTGCCGACCTGTGCTTCAACGTTCAATTGACTTACTTGTTGGGACGTCAATGTCTGATCGTACAAGCGGGCCTGTCTAATTTGACCGGTCATCATTGACTGAACGTGACTTCCAGGAACCGCGTCACCACCCAGCACAAAGTCTTTGGTTCCTTGTGCCAGCTTTAAATCACCGGGCATAGCCACTTGTTGGACTAACTGGCCATCCAAATACAAGCTAGCCGTCTTATTCTTATCGATCACACCAACCGCATGCACCCACTGCCCCTTATGTAAGGTGCCTTTAGGAGTCTTATAGCCGGAACCATCATGGGCGAAGAAAACGACTTGATTGTTTTGCACCCCAAGTCCTAAACCACCACCCTGTTGGCTAGAAAAGATCTCATGTTCACCATTGGCATCGGCGGCTGGATCATATTTAAAGTACGCCTCGATCGCCATCCCATTCTGTAACTTTGCAAACTGCTGATCCGTGAAGGTCGTGTAAAACGCTGATTTGCCATCCAAGTTCAACACTTGGTCGTTAAATTCAGGGTCCTTCGTCACGGCAGGCTGCCCATAGTTTTGCCACTGCGTCTGCCCAATTAAATCAACCAATTGTTGATTTTGAACTGCCAAACTCAAGGTTGCTGTTGGAACTGCCGGGCTGGCAACTGGTTCGGCAACTTGCTCACTCGGAGTCGCCATCGGGGTTACTGCAGCGACGGCCGGGGTCACCGTCGTTGTTAAGATTGCTGAACAAACTAATAAGGTCGTTAAAACACGCGGCTTTATCATTATAAAATTATCACTCCATCTTTTTTATCGTAAAACAAACTGCACTTTTAAGAATAGTTAAGGAATGTAAAGTGTTTAGTCAGATGTTTGTAAAGAAACGATATTATTTATGTTGCGATACTTTACCAGCCAGAAACTTGTCAACGACCCCAATCAAAAAAGCTCCCCACGTCTTGCTGGGAAGCCTGATAAGCTAATCTATTCCTGTCGCACTAAGCCGTTTGTTGATAGCCATTTGCAACCAGCTGATTTCTAAACCACGTCTCAAACATAAAACCATACCAAATATCGCCTAGTAACCCGATACTCATGACAACTTGGTCACTAAAAAACAGCTGCGTCACCATATTTAACGACAGCATGCCTAAGAATGGCACCGCCGTTTTCAGTAAGAAAAACGAGGTTCGACACCGCACACTGAACAGCGCATAAAACCACGTGAACAACAGGGCCCACACGTTAAAGTGCCCGTACACTTGCTTGGTACTGGTCTCGCCATTGATAGTCTTAGTAAACGTCATATCATGTCTAGCTCGCTTGTTAAAGCCAAACCATTCTGATGGTGCAAAGTTCATGAAAACCCTCCTCGTATCCTGTTCAATCATTATAAGAGTTAACTCACTAACTTACCACTAACTATCACGCTTGCATGCCAAAAAATCGTCGTACCTCATTAGCGTAATTAAACTTAGCGTTCAGTTTGCCCAATAAGGCTTGGTCATGGGTACTCGTAAAACCAGTCCGGCGAAGATGTTCATATAAGTCTAAATATGGTAATTGTTGTTCACGCGCAACGGTCAACTCAAGGCTAATATCATAATCAACTTTTCGAAAATCCACACTGATTCGACCCGCGTCATCCACCGTTAAGATTGCATAGTGAGCACGCTGATCAGCCATGAACTTAGCGTATGGACTATAAGGTTGGCCTGTCGCCCCGGGATTAATAATGAGCTGGCCCCGCTGACTCACCCGCATAATTTGTTGGTGGGTATGGCCGTAAACGGCCACATCCGCATCACCAGCTAGGTGATCAAAATTAGACTGGCGTTCATCCGGATACAGGTCGTGACCAGTCGAGCGTTCCGGCTGATTATGGGCCAGTTGAAAAGTTAACCCGTTCACGACCATCGTTGTCGCAATGGGCCGTTGCACTAATTCAGCGTAATGTGATTTGCTCAGATGGGTCACCAGATACGCGGTCAATCGTGCAAAATAAATCTGTGAAGGATCATCCAGTCGCCCGTTTCCAGTCATGACCGCATTAATCCCCTGTTCCCAATTACCTTGCAACCATACTGACGGCGCAGTGTCCGCTAAGGTCTGGTAGAGCTTTTCGGCACCCGGGCCGGGTAAGAATAGATCACCGAGGAACCAATAATCCGTCGCGGCTTGCTGACGCGCATCCGCCAACACAGCATTAAGCGCCGTCAAGTTTCCATGAATATCTGCCAGCACAGCAATCCGGTGTTGCATTTCTCGACACTTCCTTTTGCACATAATACTTCTAGTATACGCTGGCAATTTACACTTGTCGCATGATCTCTGTTAAGCCAGCTTATTAATTGGCCATAACAAGCGCAGATGGTCGTCATCACAACTATTTGCATGTATGCTAATAGTAATATTTAGTCTAATTAATACCTTGGAGGAGGCATTCAACATGCAACAATTAACACCATTAGCCGCCTATTCAGACTTGGCATTCGATTGGTCGATCGTTATTAATGAAGGGGCTGCGGGACTAACGACCATTCGCCAGCATTTAGCAGCCACGCTTAGCGACTGCCTGGCCGCACACGTGACCATCCTTTGTCGACCTGCGATGTTTTTCCTGATCATTCACGACCACCGGCAAAAGGTTGCGATTCCCGGTCATATTTATCCTGGTACGGAACAACCTTATGAAATCCAACTAGACGGCTGGCCGGTAAATAATAGCACCGCTTTTATGACAATTATTCATAAGTATCACTAAGCACTTGATACTACTTATCTGTCGTTACCACGCCAATCATCGAAAGTGCTAATATATTCAGTGTTAACAATGCGAGCGCTTCCCTCCCTATGTTAGAATATACTAAGAACCAATCAGGGGGGAAATCAAATTGCAGATTGATAAACAACAAGTTGGTAATCGTATTCACCAACTTCGAATTGCCGCTGGTTTAAGTATGGCCAAACTTGCATCTGCGATTGGCTTGGCTGGAAAAAGCACAATTAATGACTGGGAAAAGGGACGTACGCTAGCTAACGCGGACCGACTCGCTAAAGTAGCTGCATACTTTGACGTATCCACTAATTACCTTTTATACGGTAGTTTGACTGAATATGTCACCGCTGTCTTTCAAAATGGTGGTCTCAATCATTCAGAATTCAATGTCCTACTATGGGAATATGTGGACCTAACTACGACCAATCCGAACATTCTTTCTAGTGACTTGTTCAGTTCGGCCTCACAGACTGAACAGGGCGTATCCGACCCAACTAAAATCGCGGCGGCCTTAATTACACCGACTATCAATAATGCGATTCGGCAGATTGTTCCTGAAATCGTCCAACACTACCAACAAACGACAACCTATCCAGAACCTCAAGCCGTCATTCAGGCCGGTTGCTATGTCTTTCGTCACCGAATACAGATTATTCGGCGGACCTTTACGGGTAAATACAACCGGATCGTCCGCTTACTAGACAATGTCGATTTATACGAAAAGTTACAGCCAGACGATGACTTAAAGGCGTACTTGAATCAAACAACGGGGCCTAAAACTCAAGTTCAAAACGGTTATTCGTTGGATGAAAAGTATCAGCGCCAAATGAACAAAGTTATCACGGAATTTCACCAAGCACTCAATCGCATCAATGATGCCTACCAAGCTGAACTGATGGCTTGTGGACAAGGACAGGCTCATTCTGCGGCAGATTGAATTGCTTGCAACCGCCAATCAAAAATCAACTGAACACGAAGAGGCTGTGACATAACTAGCCTCTGTATAAGCAAATGGGACGAGAAAC
>NZ_JBVAYE010000033.1:0-220 GCF_055413545.1 Lactiplantibacillus sp. 3062 | reverse complement strand
AGCTTCTTAGCGCCGAGAGTAGTTGGGGGATCGCTCCCTGCGAGGGTAGGACGTTGCCATGCGAAATTGGAGGATTAGCTCAGTTGGGAGAGCGTCTGCCTTACAAGCAGAGGGTCACAGGTTCGAGCCCTGTATCCTCCATCATGAGCCGTTAGCTCAGTTGGTAGAGCATCTGACTTTTAATCAGAGGGTCGACAGTTCGAGACTGTCACGGCTCATT
>NZ_JBVAYE010000032.1:0-231 GCF_055413545.1 Lactiplantibacillus sp. 3062 | reverse complement strand
CTATGAATATTGATATCACAAAACTATTAGATTGGGGATTGATAGTACTATCTCTTTACTTAGTTGTGGATACACTTCTGCAAACAAATCATAACAACCCCTACAACATGTTTATAATAACCCTCAAATTAATAGTTGCCATCATCGTGGGATTGTTTGGTATGTACACAACTTTTTACAACATCTATTGAAACTTCTGTTAACATGCGAGCGTAGTTCAACGGTAGAACA
>NZ_JBVAYE010000031.1:0-236 GCF_055413545.1 Lactiplantibacillus sp. 3062 | reverse complement strand
GTTACTGGCGATTCCAGTGACCTTGAATTTACCATCGTGTACACCAAGAATGCTCCAACCGTGACAACGGAAAGTAAAACGGTCAATGAGACTATTCATTATGTTTATACGGATGGAACTATAGCCCATGATGATTATGTGGCCCAGCCCATCACGTTTACACGGACTGTATCTACAGATGCTGTCACGGGTGAAAAGACATATGGGGGTTGGTCGGCAGCGCAACAATTTGCGGC
>NZ_JBVAYE010000030.1:0-248 GCF_055413545.1 Lactiplantibacillus sp. 3062 | reverse complement strand
CTCGGACCATGCGGTCCAAGTTGTTATGCGGTATTAGCATCTGTTTCCAGGTGTTATCCCCCGCTTCTGGGCAGGTTTCCCACGTGTTACTCACCAGTTCGCCACTCACTCAAATGTAAATCATGATGCAAGCACCAATCAATACCAGAGTTCGTTCGACTTGCATGTATTAGGCACGCCGCCAGCGTTCGTCCTGAGCCAGGATCAAACTCTCAAATTAATGATGAGTTCTAAAAAGCTCATTTAAT
>NZ_JBVAYE010000003.1:0-365442 GCF_055413545.1 Lactiplantibacillus sp. 3062 | reverse complement strand
GACATAGATGTTGGCAATTGTGTTAACATCTATTTTTATATCATGCCGGCTTAGCTCAGTTGGTAGAGCATCGGTATCGTAAACCGAGGGTCATCAGTTCGACTCTGGTAGCCGGCACTTGTGAGGTGGGACGTGGTTCTCGCCTTTTTATTTTTAAATAGACATAAAATGATTGGCAGCTTTGCGCAAACGCAAAGCTGCTTTTTTGATATAAGAATGTTAGCTATTTGAATGCCGAAGTATCGAAATGATCGTAAGGGCTTAGTAGGATGATGCCTATTGTCGCCACTGCTTTTTAGGTATGCTTAGCATATCAATCTTGCGGTTTATTATAATTAGTCGCAATAACTGTAAATTACATGCTGCGAACAATCATAGCCATTTTAATAGCGGTACTTTATTGTTGATAATTTCAGTTTTGTTTTTTGTTTAATTAGATTTTTAATACCAATTGCGTATTTTCAGCATTTGAATGCTATTAATTATTTTATATTAAATTAGAATTTAGTGTTAATTTTAGAAAGCTAAAAGCCTTATAAAATGTCCTATCAACTAGTTTTTGGTGCTATAAAAGGATTTAAGACTATTTATGTATGGTGGATATTAATTTAATTAATGGTTATTAGATTAGAAAACGGTTAGTGCTATTGTTGATTAAGATTAAGGCTAGTATAATAGTTATTATGTTTAATTAAGAAACAAAACTTGTTACTTTTAAACGAAATACAAACTGGTTAAGAAGTTTGGAGGAATCTCTATTGGATAAGGAACAAAAGCTGGATCGGTCGTTCTTTGGCCAACCCCGTGGCTTACGGACGTTGTTCTTCACTGAAATGTGGGAACGATTCAGTTACTACGGGATGCGTGCGCTACTGATCTATTACATGTACTACAGTGTCGCTAAAGGTGGTCTTGGATTTGACCAAGTCACCGCAGCATCCATTATGTCAATCTATTCGGCCTTAGTTTACGTTTCTAGTGTCCTCGGTGGCTTTCTAAGTGACCGTGTCTGGGGTAGCCGTAAGACCGTCTTTATTGGTGGGGTCTTCATCATGTTAGGCCACATCGTGTTATCAACGCCATTTGGAGTTGGCGCACTATTTGTTTCAATCGCACTTATTGTCATTGGGACTGGGTTATTAAAGCCAAACGTCTCTGACATGGTTGGTCAATTGTATACAGTAGAAGATACACGTCGGGATGCTGGTTTTAGTATTTTCGTCTTCGGGATTAACTTAGGTTCATTGGTTGCACCAGCCTTAGTTGGTCGGATCGGCTTAAATGTTAACTTCCACTTAGGCTTCTCCTTAGCTGCGATTGGGATGTTCTTTGGTCTATTGCAATACTACTTTGATGGTAAGAAGAATTTAAGTTCTGCTAGCCTCTATCCAACTGATCCATTGGAACCCGGTGATTTGAAAAAAATCATGCGGTGGACAATCTTAGGAATCGTTGGGATTGGGTTGATTCTACTATTAATGCAATTAATGAATGCTCTTACGTTAGCAAATGTTATTAGTTTAATTAGTACGCTTGTTATCTTGACACCAATCGTTTACTTTATTTTGATGTTAACGTCTGACAAGACTAATGCAACAGAACGTTCACGTGTTCGGGCTTATATCCCATTGTTTATTGCCGCTGCTTTATTCTGGGCAATTGAAGAACAGGGTTCGTCCGTACTTGCGTTATTTGCAGCTAACCGGGTTAATTTGGATCTTGGTTTTACCCATCTAGCTGCTTCTGATTTCCAAATGCTAAACCCATTGTTCATCATGATTTATACAACACCATTCGTGTGGTTGTGGACTAAGTGGGGTAAAAAACAACCTAGTTCACCAACTAAATTTGCGATTGGGTTGCTATTCGCTGGGGCTTCTTACCTAGTGATGGCTGTACCTGGGGCGCTCTTTGGAACTGCAGGGAAGGTTAGTCCATGGTGGTTAGTTGCCAGTTGGGCAGTCGTTGAAATTGCTGAAATGTTGATCTCACCAATTGGTTTATCAGTTACCACCAAGCTTGCACCAAAGGCTTTTGCTTCTCAGATGATGAGTATGTGGTTCCTAACTGATTCGGTTGGTAGTGCGCTTAATGCACAGATTGTCCGTTTCTACTCGACGCAAACCGAAGTGCCATATTTTGCGATTACCGGGATTGTTAGTGTCGTTTTAGGGATTATCCTCTTTATGATGGTGCCAATGATTAAACGGTCGATGCAAGGCATTCGCTAAATTGAATATTTACTCGAAGATATGTTATCTTAGTGATAGCATATCTTTTTTGTTTTGGAGGGGTTGACCATCGTACGAATTGCTTTCAGTAGTGATAATCATTTTGATGTTAATCGAGTGGATGCGACTGCGATGATGCGATCTCAGGCGACCTATCTTTTACAGAATGGTGTTCAGATTTATTTGATTGCTGGCGATCTTTTTAATGACTTTCAGCGTAGTCAGCAGTTTGTCGTCGATTTACAGGCCCTATTAGGCGCACAGACGCGTGTTTACTGGATTGCGGGTAATCATGACATGGTCCATGGCATTTCGTTTGACGAGCTTGAAACAGGGCATTTTGATGGCTACCTGCATAACCGGTATATCGATATTTCTGGTACAGATTGGCGCGTGATTGGACATAATGGGTGGTATGACTATCAGTATGCTGCCCAGGTCCCTGATACGACTGCGGCCGACTTCTTACACTGGAAGAATGCGTTTTGGATCGACCGGGCTATTAAACAGCCGATGAGCGATCAGGAGCGGACTGATTTAATGCTCAACCAAGTAAAAGCGCAGCTTAACTTGGCTGCTGTGGATCACAAGCAAGTTATTTTTATGACGCACTTTGTTCCCCGGATCGATTATTTGCGTTTTTCTGATGATAATCGGTTTTGGAATATGGCTAACGCGTTAATGGGAACGCCCCGGTTAGGACAACTGTTGGAGCAGTTTAACGTGGCGCACGTTTTATTTGGTCATTTGCACGTCCATCCGCAACCGCGGGTGTTTGGTCAGACCACCTATTATGACCAAGCAGTGGGCTATGGACTCAAGCGTATCAATGAATGGCAAGCCAATAATTTTATGGCGGAGTGGTATCAAGATACGCAAATTCTGGATTTGAAATAAAAACTGAAAAAACTTTGAAAAAAGTCTTGATTTTTTATTCAAAATTATGTATTCTAATATAGTTGAATGATTTACGGAGGGGTAGCGAAGTCTGGCTAAACGCGGCGGACTGTAAATCCGCTCCTTCGGGTTCGGTGGTTCGAATCCACTCCCCTCCATTTCATTATTGGGCTATAGCCAAGTGGTAAGGCAACGGGTTTTGATCCCGTGATGCGCTGGTTCGAACCCAGCTAGCCCAATTGTTACGCCTTTCGTCGTTAATCAGGTCTTAGGATCTTGATGTAACGACTTTTTTTATTGGCTTAAATTTATCTTAATATCGGCGGGTAGTGCCACTTCGTGAAGAATGCGTAACGGATTCTTCATGAAGTGGATTTTTTTGTCTCGGTCTGTTTATTTGCCATCATCAATAATAATGTGATATGTTTTGGTATTCTATTTGGGGGCACGATCCAGATGGGATAGGAGGTCTGGTCAATGAATTTATTTATTCCGTAAGTACACGGAAGAGGTTAATGGCTGGCATTGTTAATTTTAAAAATACGTACTAGTTAACGCGTCATGACGGCCATCATAATTATTATGAGTCGTTCTTATAAAAGCACACCAATTTTTAAAGCACATATGGGTTATGGAAAGAAGCGCGCTAACCATGCTGTTCGAAATCGTATGAATCGTGGTGAATTTGATGATTTGCCGGCTAATTCGCATGCCTGGTATAAACGATGTTATGAGCAGTATGATGTTGTCGATTATTGCTCCAGAGAGACTTATTCGCAAGTTCAACTTGAGCTGGAGACGATGCGATTAGAGATTACTCGCAACGGTGGGATTATTCGAAGAATCCCACAACATCTGGTTGTTACGTATACTTTTGATCCGGTGATATCTGATATTGTGCACATGCAGCGAACGGAAGAACTAATTCCTGCGCAAGATGTCCAAATGTTTGTAGGTACTTTTGAACAGTGGTGTCGGGAGCGTCGCAACTGCTGGGCCAAGGCTTATTATCGAAAATAAGTCGTATTGGAACTTGATCTATGAGATTTGGTTGAAGAGGCTGCGTATGCGTACCCTTGGTTGTCCCACTACCAGCCCCAACTAGTTGACTGAATAAATCAAATTTTCCACAGAACTGTTATCAAATGCAGTAACGGCAGGCTGTCCAGCGTCGCAATAATGCTTGGGCAGCTTTTTGCATGGCCCATATCTGGATGCAAAGGCATTTACCTGCCAGAGATGACGTGGTTATTAAGTATATGACTAGCAGTCAGTTATTCAGAATTATAAGATGTTTATTCAATCGAACCTCGAAAATTGAGTTTGTTAGCGTTAAGCTTAATTTAAGAAATCATACCATCATGAATAACGTAAGCGACCATGATGATGACCAAGGAGGATTTGAAATGGCGGTAACTAAAATTGATTTAAAAACCACGATGACTTACCGGGAGCATGCAATTACTAGTAAATCATTTGCTCGAAAATTAGGGATTGAACTGCCGTTTGCGATGTACGCAATGGCGGCGGGTGAAAGTATTAGTGCTGAACAATCCACGCTGACCCGCTTATTTGAGGTTGTTGATGGTACTTTGACCGTCCGTTTGGCGACGGAGACCGACCAAGAAGTGCATGCGGGCGAGATGTTAGTGGTGCCAGCTCATACGGTCCATACGTTGGTCGCTGAGCAGCCGTGCCAGTTTATTCAATTAGAAACGAAATAGGCCTTAATAGCGAGATGCGGAGGAATTCAAATGAGTTTAATTAACAAAATTGATCATGCTAAGGTCCTCAATTTAACTGAACAAATTCCACTGGATGATGATCAAGTTAATAGCCGGACACTGGTTCAACGGGATGATTTAAGTATGACGCTATTTTCAGTCGCAACCGACCAAGAGATTGGCGGCCATTCTGCCCAGGGCGATGCGATGGTCAATATTTTAAGTGGAGAAGCGGAAATTACGATTGAAGGCACCATTTATCATTTAACTGCGGGACAATCGATCGTGATTCCTAAGGATGCCCGGCACGCGTTATATGCCGTTCAAGGATTTCAGATGTTATTGGTGGTCGTTAAACCCGACTAATGCACGTGGTTATCGATGAGACGGAGGGAGTAATATGCCGCTGTATACGTTTATTGGTGATATTCATAGTGCCGCGGATGATCTGGCAGTTTTATTAGCCGATCCTGAAGTTACCGCGACGCGCTTGATTTTCTTGGGCGATTATATTGATGGTACGGCGGCACGCTATTTTGGTCATGCCACCGAGTCAGCTCCGTTGGCGCCGCTAAAAGTACTGACGATGGTTAGAAAACGGGTACGGGAATACGGCGATGTGGCTTTACTTGGCAATCATGATGAATTTTGGCTACGGACAGCTCATGGTGATGACAATGCCACCGCAACTTGGGTGTTGAACGGTGGTCACCGGACCTGGCGCAAATTAGGGATTTACTCCTCCAATCCCAATCATGTTCGGCGGGCATTAAATGGTGCGCTATTAAAGCCGGATACTGATTTCTTAGCACATTTGCCGCTGATGTGGCAACATGGTCGGTTACTGGCTATGCACGCGGGTGTTAACTGGCAATACCCATTAACACAACAAACAACGACTGACCTACTGTGGATTCGGGATGACTATTATGATGACTTCACGACTGGCAGTCACCGTTGGCATCGGAACTTATTCAATAAAGTCATCATTACTGGTCATACGCCGGTGCAGACCTTGACTGGTTCACACACTGGTTATTTAAAGATGCAGGCAGATGCGCAAGACGTTCCACGATATCTAATTGATGCAGGCAGTCGTTCAGGCCTGTTTGATGGTGGAATTTGTGCGTTAACGCTGACGGTCGATGGTGAATTTGTCAGGGCGAAACGCGTGATCAAGGGTCACCGCTACGATGGTCAGCAAATCGTCACTCCGGCCATGTTGGTGGATCAGGCGCACTAAGTATCACTAAACATCTCAGAGATAGAACGTAAAAGGAGCAGGCTCACATGATATTGAGACTGCTCCTTTTATGATGTCACGCTAGTTACTGGTTTTCGCACTATTTCAAGTTGATTGGTTTGCAAGTTCTCACTGAATCGTTACTCAGCGTAACTGAATTATAGGTGTAAATAGAACCAGCCACCAAGGCCTAAAATGAACAGGCCAAGTCCATTGAGGGCCGTAAACACGATCAAAAAATGGTGGAGTGGTTGTTCATCATTGAAGGGCAACAATTGTTTTAAGGCAAGCAGATTTGCTAGTGAGGCCACCAATGACCCCAGACCGCCGATATTGACGCCTAAAAATAGCGCTGATAAATGGGGCGTGAAATTCGCTAGTAAGATGGCGGCTGGAACATTGCTGATGACTTGGCTAGTAATTAGTCCAGTAATATAGACACTGGGGGCTGTCTGAGTCAATTGGTTGAGCCAATGCGTTATTGCGGGATTATGACTGATGGCGCTAACGAAGATGAAGAAGCAGATAAAGGTTAAGAGTAGTGCGTAATCAACGTACTGAAAGACGCGTCGGTTAATCATGAGGCCTACGACAATCGTTCCGATAATAACTAGTGAAATGGGCACCAAATTAAAAATGCCAAGCATAATGAAACTGAGCAGGCCGCCCGCAAGCCCGATTTGACTGCGAGAAATGGGCGTAGATTTGGTTGGTGTTACAGTTAGCGGCAACCGAGGTAACCGCCGGCTTAAGGCAACTAATAAAGCTAGACTAGCAAGCATTAACGGAGTCGACAATTTAAAAAACGTGAATAGATTAACGTGATAGAACGTGACCAAAAATAAATTTTGGGGATTGCCAATGGGCGTAAACGCGCTACCAAGATTGGCTGCCATGATAATTAAAGTCGTTGGGTAGGCAATGGCCAGGTGCTGCCGCCGGGCGAGTGTGAGAAAGATTGGAATTAACGTTAGGATCGCAACGTCGTTAGTTAAAATCATTGAGCCACCAAAGGCCAGTAAGATGAATAATTGACACATTTGACGGGTATCGTGTGATTTAACTAAGAGCCAGTCCCTTAAAGTATCAAGCAAATGCATCGCGCGAAGTAATTGAACACTGATCATGAGTGCAAATAAGGTGCCAATCGTAGCCCAATTAATTGCCGTCAGTTGGGGTGTCCCGATGAACAAACTTAAACCAGCACAAATTAATGCAATAATAAAGATTTTATCGTGAAGTGTGCGACGAACGACTGTCACCATGGTAAACGTCCCCCTCAATAGTCAGTTAATTAGTTCTAACTTAAACAAACTCGTCGCTAAATGTAAACTGATAGACATTTTTCAGATAAGGATGTAGCCACCCGAACGGTAACCCAAATAAAAAATCGCTTCAAAGTTATGTGTTTAACTTTGAAGCGATTAGTGCTTGGTTTTGATTGCCAGTTAGCTTGCTTAATGTGTATCTAGTTTATCTTGCTGAGTGTTTTGACCGAAGAACCACAAGTAGGCACCATATAACGCGTTAGCGAGCATCACTAGTTGCAATGCTAACATTGAGGCGGCTGCAGGACTGAAGCCTTTTAATTGGTTGAACCAGATAATAACGTTAATCACGTCGAGTGTGATCCACGCAACCCATTGGGAACGATAACCGTTGACCATGAGGACACTACCGACAATCCCAAGTGGTAACAGGGTCGCGTCCAGGTAGATTTGGTTACCGTTAAGTTGTTTACTAAAGTGTAAGACAATGGCGTAGACGAGTATGGCTAACGCGAACCAGGAACAACCGGCTAATTTGCTCAATTTACGACCAGTCAGTTCGCTGGCATCGGGTTGCGCTGCCATTTTACGATGCCAGACGGTGATGCCGACAAATTGCATGATAAGGTAAAATGATTGCGACGCAATGTCACCAATCAGCCGATTGGTGATGGCCGTAGTCAGCCAAGCCGCACAGGCAATAATGCCCCAACTATAGTTCGTCAGTCGCCCTTGATCAACCAGAATTAAGTTAATCACGACCGTAATCCCGGTCAATAGGCCAATCCAGCCATGTAGGCTGTAATCGCGGCCCAGAATAAAACCAATGATGGTCACGATTAGCATCGTGCTCATCATCAACTTAGTGGTGCGGCGAAGCGTCTTTAATTCATTAAGTCCCCGTTGCCAGCTGAAGACGGCGCGCATGGCCGTGGGCAGACTAGTGATGTCTTGCTGGCATTGTTGCAGCAGGGTTGATAAGGTGAGTCGGAAATGGTTGTTCTGGTTCATAGTGAAACACTCCTTAGTTGTTTTTAGACAGCCGTGTTCGGAAGCAACGCTGTGTTTGATTGCTGTTTACATTAGCTTGTTCAAGCAGACCTGTCAACGAGCTTCGCGCATATTGAAGGCCGATTATTAATAGATTAATCAATTGGTTTCAGTATTGATAAGCAATCACCTTAATAGAGTGGCTCGTGATATTTATTTGTTGATAGTGAAAGTTGAGCTGAAAAAAGTGATTAATTACCCACAGTTTCACAAATATTGGTATAGTAGAAGAGTAAGCGGGAATGTCTGTTTAATCCTGCCTAGCCGTTAATCGGTTAGTGGTTAATGATATAAATTATAAGTCAGAGGAGCGTTTTACGGATGAAAATCGGATTCATTGGTGCCGGTAACATGGGCCGCGCGATTATTGATGGGTGGTTAAAACAACAAGCGGTCGTCCCAGCAGATATTTATATTCACAGTGCCCATGCTGCGAGTTATCAACCTTATGCGCAAAAAAATGGGCTACAGGCCTGTGACACTAATTTGGCCGTGGCACAAGCTGCTGACGTTATCGTTTTGGCAGTTAAGCCGAACATTGCGTTGGCCGCATTAAAAGAAGTTCAAGCAGCTTTAACGGGCAAGTGGGTTATTACAATGGTATCAGGATTGAGTTTGGCCGATTATGCCACGGTTGTCCCTGATCTCCCCGTTCTGAGAATCATGCCGAATGTGAACGTGGCGATTGGTGCCGGGATGACGGCGTTGGTTGGTAATGATGCCTTAACACCAGAGCAATATGCGGCTGGACAACAATTATTCGATGCGATTGGTGCCACGAGTGCCATCGCTGAGAAAGATTTTCCAACTTTTTCAGCCTTAGCAGGTAGTTCGCCGGCCTACATCTATTTCTTTATTGACGCGATGGCCCGCGCAGGCGTCAAGCACGGTTTGAGCAAGGATGCAGCGACTAAGATTGCGGCGCAGGCCACGCTGGGCAGTGCGCAGAATGTTTTAGCTTCTGATAAAATTCCGTTTGACCTGATCGATCAAGTTTCTTCACCTGGTGGCACGACGGTTGCTGGATTACTGGCCATGGAAGAGGCCGGCTTTATGACCGCAGTGGTGAAGGGAATTGATGCGACGATTGCGAAGGAACTTGGCGAATCTTAAATTACTTGGTGCTGGTGGTTGCAAGTTTGGTCTATACCGATTATAATTAAACCAGATAAATCCAAGGAGGAATTGTTCATGAGCAAAGTGTTAAAACATGCCATCATTTATACTGGTCTAGAAAAGATCGATGACGGCTACATTCGTTTCGGTAAGGAAATTGAAGCGGTTGGTCCAATGGATGACTACGTGGCCCAACCCGATGATGATATCGAATTTGTGAGTGGCAAAACGATTGTACCGGGCTTCATTGATGTTCATAGCCATGGTGGTTATAGTTTTGATTCAATGGACGGGAATCCAGCTGAAATTAACGAAATGGTTAATGATATGGTTGCCCGCGAAGGTATTACGTCATACTTCTGTACGACCATGACGCAATCCAACGAAAACTTAGATCATTCGATGGCCGGTATTAACAAGGCCGCCGATGAAAATCCGGTTATCCAAGGGGTTCATTTGGAAGGCCCATTCATTTCGGCGACGTTTAAGGGTGCCCAACCTGAAAAGTACATTAAGAATCCTAACGTTGACTTATTAGACAACTGGAACAAGTTGTCGGGTGGTCGGGTTAAGTTGATTACTTACGCGCCGGAAGATCCTGGTTCGCGTGAATTTGAAAAGTACTGCTTGGAAAATGGCATTGTGCCTTCAGTGGGCCACAGTAACGCGACTCGTGAACAATTATTAGCAAGTAAAGCAACTCACGTGACGCATTTATACAACGCGCAACGTGAATTCAAGCACCGTGAACCAGGTGTTACTGGTCATGCCATGCTTGAAAACAACATGTACTGTGAATTGATCTGTGATGGGTTCCATATCGTGCCTGACATGATCAAGCTCGCTTACGAACAAAAGGGCGTTGACCGGATCGAATTGGTGACTGATTCAATGCGTGCCAAGGGTGAACCCGACGGTATCAGTGAATTAGGTGGTCAAAAAGTGATTGTTAAGGATGGTCAAGCACGTCTTGAAGAAGGTAACTTGGCTGGTTCTGTCCTGACATTCATTAATGCCTTCAAGAATATTCAGAAGTTCACCGGTTGTGGCATTGCTGAAGCGGTTAAGATGGCTTCTGTCAACCAAGCACGTGAATTTGGGTTGACTAAGAAAGGAACATTGGAAGCCGGTAAAGATGCTGATATCAACATCTTAGATGGCAATCAAGATTTAGTCGCAACATATAGCTACGGTAAAAAAGCAGCTAAATAAATTAGAAGTAAGGGATGAGTACCATGAGTTCGCCAATTTATATTCAAATCCACAACCAAATTAAGCAGGCGATTGAAGCAGGTCGGTGGGCCGTTGGTGACCGGATTCCGTCTGAACGGGAGCTGGCTACACAGTTCGATGTTAGTCGGATGACCCTTCGACAAGCAATCCAGACATTGGTTGACGAAGGAATATTAGAGCGGCGAGTCGGTGCCGGCACGTTTGTCGCGAATCAGAAGGTCCAAGAAAAAATGTCCGGTGTCACCAGTTTTACTGATCTAATGCTGGCCCAGGGTAAGGTCCCATCAAGTAAGACGATTTCATATCACGTGACGAGCCCGTCGCTATCTGAGAGCGAAAAGTTGGCGTTAGGCGCCAACGAACAAGTTCTACGGATGGAACGAATTCGCTATGGTGATGATGTGCCAATTTGTTTTGAGGTCGCAACAGTTCCAGAACGACTCGTCAAGCAGTTCACCAAGGACGAAATTACGAGTTCGTTGTATCGGACGTTGGAAGAAAAGGCAAGTTTAGTGCCTGGTAAGGCTCAACAGACGGTTTCGGCGATGTCTGCTTCTGAGCGTATCGCAGAATACTTGTCAGTCCGGCGTGGCGATGCGTTGCTACGGTTACGGCAGATTTCGTATTTGCAAACCGGCGAACCGTTTGAATACGTGCGGACCCAGTACGTTGGTAACCGGTTTGAGTTTTATCTTGAAAAATAACCAGTCGGTCGGGTGCTGGGCACCTGATTAGAGTGGTGATACCAAAAATAGCTCACCTAGGATGTTATTCTAGGTGAGCTATTTTTGGATTTATGACTGAAGACTGGGTACACGCACAAAAGCAATTGTCATCGTAACGCAGTGGCTTATAACTGGTAATGATTGCCAGTTAATGGGCTTGCTGGCGCGCTATTTTTTTAACTAACCGCAAGTAGCGGGGTAACACGAGCATCCGCTTGAAACGACTTGGTTCTTGAATCAGACGGTAGAGCCATTCAACGTGGTGTTTTTGCCAAAATAACGGCGCCCGCTTAACCGCGCCTGCAATTACGTCGAAGCTACCCCCGACACCCATCCAGAGCGCATCGAGGCGTTGGCGGTGTTCGGCGATGAAAAATTCCTGCTTAGGAAAACCAGTGGCTACGAAGACCATATCGGGTTGCGCGGCCACGATTTGGTCGACAACGGTTTGTTCGTCGTCATAATAGCCATCACGGGCACCCGCGACAACGATGCCGGGATAATCTCGTTGAACGATCGTGGTCACTTGCTTTAACACGGCCGGCTTGGCACCTAACAAAAAGATCCGTTGGTGCTGTTGGCTACCCCATTCTAGTAGTGTTAAAAGAGTATCATAGCCGGTGATCCGTTCGGGGAGTGGTGTGCCAAGAATCTGGGCCCCCTGAATGACGCCAATGCCGTCTGGCGTGATATAGTCCGCTTGCGTTAACACCTGTTGGTAATCGGGGTGTTCACGAGCATACATTAAGATCTCGGGGTTAGCGGTCACCACAAAGCGATTGCGATGCGCGAGAATATCGGTTTGAAGTTGCTGAACAAAACCAGCGTTAGTTGTCTTGATAAACGGCACGTTTAAGATGTTAACCGTGTCAAAAGGGACTGACATAAGCGACCTCACTTTCTAATCATAATTAAAGTATAGGTAAATCAAGGAATTCTGCAACTTTTTGGATGCTTAAGCGCATTCTTTTATAAAAAATGCTAAAATAAGCTTAACTTACTGTAAACACGGTTATTACCTACGAAATGGAGAATTATACTCATGACGCAAATCTATCCGGATGATAGTTTTACCTTGCATACGGATGCTTATCAAATTAATATGATCCAAACCTACTGGGAACAAGGTATTCACAACAAACATGCGGTGTTTGAAGTGTTCTTTCGTAAGATGCCGTTCCAAAATGGGTACGCGGTATTTGCGGGTCTGGAACGAGTTGTTAATTATATCAATCATTTACATTTTACGGCAACTGACATCGCATATTTACGTGAACTGGGTGGCTACTCAGACGGTTTTCTAGATTATTTAGCGAATTTCAAATTTGATGCGACGATTCGTGCGGTTCGTGAAGGAGACTTGGTCTTTAATAATGAACCGTTGTTACAAGTCGAAGGACCACTGGCCACTTGTCAGTTAATTGAAACGGCACTACTCAATATTATCAATTATCAAACGCTGATTGCGACTAAAGCGGCGCGCATTAAGTCGGTTGTCGGTGAAGATGGCTTACTAGAGTTCGGTACTCGGCGGGCGCAAGAGTTTGATGCGGCCATCTGGGGAACCCGGGCGGCTTATATTGGTGGCTTTGACGCGACGAGTAACGTGCGGGCTGGCAAAATTTTTGGTATTCCGATTAGCGGGACCCATGCGCATGCGCTCGTGCAGACTTATCGAAACGATTATCAAGCTTTCAAGGCCTATGCGGAGACCCATCATGACTGTGTCTTTCTAGTGGATACGTATGATACGTTACGTAGCGGGGTGCCGAGTGCGATTCGAGTGGCTAAGGAAATGGGTGATAAAATCAATTTCCAAGGGGTTCGTATCGATAGTGGCGATATGGCTTACTTATCAAAACGCGTGCGTGAACAGCTAGACGAAGCTGGTTTTCCAGATGCCAAGATTTATGCGTCAAATGATTTGGACGAAAAAACGATCCAAAACTTGAAGATGCAAGGTGCTAAAATTAGTGTCTGGGGTGTTGGGACGAAGCTAATCACGGCCTTTGACCAACCCGCGTTAGGGGCCGTGTACAAGATGGTTTCGATCGAGAATGATCATCATCAGATGGTTGATACGATCAAACTTTCAAATAACGCGGAAAAGGTCTCAACGCCTGGTCAAAAACAAGTTTGGCGGATTACGAAGCGTGCGGATGGCAAGTCGGAAGGCGACTATGTGACGTTGTACGATGAAGATCCGCGCAACGAAGAATCAATTTATATGTTCCATCCAAGCTATACGTATATTAATAAGACGGTCAGCGATTTTGATGCGCGACCACTATTGGTTCCCATCTATGACCGCGGTCAACAAGTTTATACTTTACCAACGTTAGATGAAATCAAGGAGTATTCATTTGAAAGTCTAGATGCACTTTGGGACGAATACAAACGGGATTTAAACCCTCAGGATTACCCGGTCGACTTGTCACAAAAACTTTATGATCATAAAATGAATATTATTAACACGGTCAGAGACCACGTTAACCATAAAGATGAGGAGGAAGCTTACTAATGCGGCCATTACAAGCTGAGATTATTAAAGCGTTACACGTTGCACCAACGATTGATCCAGAAGTTGAGATTCGTCGAAGTATTGATTTTTTGAAGGCTTATTTAACTAAAAATACCTTTTTGAAGACCTATGTGCTTGGCATCTCTGGCGGTCAAGATTCCACGTTAGCTGGAAAATTGACGGAGATGGCCATTACCGAAATGCGGCAGGAAACGGGTGATGATCGCTATCAATTCATCGCAGTCCGGTTACCATATGGCAATCAAGCGGATGAAGCGGATGCGATGGCAGCGATTGATTTTATGCAAGCCGACGTGACGGATCGGGTGGATATTCAACCGGCTACGGATGCCATGGTAACTGCATTGGAAGCTAACCAATTGACGATTCATGATTTCAACAAGGGCAATATTAAAGCGCGCCAACGCATGATCGTGCAATATGGGATTGCCGGTGAAATGCACGGTGCTGTCGTGGGAACCGACCATGCAGCCGAAGCTGTTACTGGTTTTTATACCAAGTACGGTGACGGTGGTGCGGATATTGTGCCACTATGGCGATTGAACAAGCGTCAAGGTAAACAAATGCTGGCCGCTTTAGATGCGCCCAAGCATTTGTATGACAAAGTCCCGACCGCTGACTTGGAAGAAGATCGGCCAGCATTACCTGATGAAGTCGCGTTAGGTGTTCGTTACGACGACATCGACGATTACTTGGAAGGCCGGACGGTCAGCGATGCTGCGGCCGAAAAGATTGAGGCGTGGTACTTAAAGACTGCCCACAAACGCCACGCGGCCATCACTGTGTTTGATGATTTTTGGAAATAAGCTAGTTAGCTGATAATCGATTAGGATTACGGCTAACCTAATTAAAAAGGCGACTTGAAGATTATTCAGCTTCAGGTCGCCTTTTTGCATAGTCACATAATTTTATGGTGACTACCGTAATATTGGTGGGATTGGTGGAAAAGCAGTAGAATGGTTTAAAATATGTAAACGCTTAATGTGAGAATATCCAAGTGCTGTGGCGAATGCAGAGGTAGTCAAAGCGATTATTTTGCTAGACAGCTCCCATGGAATCTGGTATTCTTACGATACAATCATAAGGGAGTAACTAGCAGAAATATTCTGCGGCAATATCGTCAGCAAGAAGCCAATCCGGTATTGTCTTAAATAGTGAGACTTATGTATGTTCACACAATTTTGCGTGCATACATGAGTCTCATTTTCTATCTGGAAATCAGTTAGGGAGTGGGGCTCGGATGCCAGAAAAGGAGCTTACGATGAGTACAAAACCAAAGTATCAACAAGCGTTATCCGCCGTTTATGAGGAACTAGGCACTGATGAACACGGCTTACAGCAAAGTGCTGCGACGCAACGGTTAGAACAATATGGGCCGAATGCGTTGAATCAGCAAAAAGCGACTTCCTTGTTGCAAAAATTTATTGCGCAGTTCAAGGATTTCATGATTATCGTCCTGTTAGTGGCCGCCTTGATTGCCGCCTTTACTGGGGAAGCCGTCGATGCCGTTATCATCTTATTGGTGGTGGTATTAAATGCGATTTTCGGTGTCTTCCAGGAATCGAAAGCGGAAGAGGCCATCAACGCGTTGAAGGAAATGTCAGCGCCGGACGCGACTGTTTTACGGGATGGTCAGCTGCAAACGGTCAAGAGTGACGCGTTGGTTCCTGGGGATGTTGTGTCGCTAGAAGCCGGGGATATCGTTCCCGCGGATTTACGATTAATTGAGAGTGCGTCATTGAAGGTTGAAGAATCGGCGCTGACGGGTGAATCTGTCCCAGTTGAGAAGCAGGCGGAGATGATTGCCGATGGGGAATTACCAATCGGGGACCGGTTAAACATGGCGTACATGAATAGTAACGTGACGTATGGTCGGGCCACTGGGATTGTGGTGGCGACTGGGATGCAGACTGAAGTAGGTCGAATTGCCGGCATGATTGAAGCGGCCGATGAGACGACCACACCACTGCAGGCGAACTTGACACAGTTAGGTAAGTCGCTGACGATTTTAATCTTAGTTATTGCCGCAGTGGTATTTGGTATCGGAATGTTGCGCGGTCAAGAGAGTTTGATCAACATGTTATTGACGGCGATTTCGTTAGCCGTAGCCGCAATTCCAGAAGGGTTGCCGGCAATCGTTACGATCACGTTAGCGTTAGGAACCCAGCGGATGGCCAAACGGCATGCGTTAGTACGAAAATTACCCGCAGTTGAAACGTTGGGAAGTACCGATATTATTGCCTCTGATAAGACCGGAACGTTGACGCAAAACAAAATGACCGTTGAAAAGTTGGTCGTCAACCAGGAACTGGTGGACGCGCGCGCTACTGAATTGCCGCTTGATAGCCATTTAGCGCAAGTGATGATTTTAAGTAATGATACGAAGATCATGCCGGATGGGTTAGCAGGTGACCCAACGGAAACAGCGTTGATTCAATATAATTTGGATCAGGGTTATCCAGTCGATCAGTTATTGACGGACCGCCCCCGAGTAACAGAAGTCCCCTTTGATTCGGAACGTAAATTGATGTCGACGGTGCACCCCTTAGAAGATGGTCGCTTCTTAGTAGCCGTCAAGGGGGCTCCTGATGAATTACTCAAACGGGTCACTCAGATTGAAAGTAACGGTGACGTTCAGCCATTAACCAAGACAAGCCGTGACCAGATTCTAACTGTTAATCATGAATTGGCAACGCAAGCCTTACGGGTCTTAGCATTTGCTTATAAAGTGATCACCACGGTTCCGACGACTGTTAATACGGAGACGTTAGAAAATGACCTGGTCTTTGCCGGGATGGTCGGCATGATTGATCCGGAACGGCCAGAAGTTGAGCAAGCCGTTGCAGAAGCTAAATCAGCTGGAATTCGGCCGTTGATGATCACGGGTGACCACCGTGATACCGCCGAAGCAATTGCCGTCCGTCTTGGTATCATTAACGCTGGCGAAGATGACGCTGTGATTACTGGTGCCGAGTTAGATGCAATGAGTGATGCGGAATTCGGCAAAAAGGTCGGCGATTACTCGGTGTATGCCCGGGTGGCGCCTGAACACAAAGTTCGAATCGTGAACGCATGGCAAAAACGAGGCAAAGTTGTTGCTATGACTGGTGATGGGGTCAACGATGCGCCCGCCTTGAAGGCTGCTGATATCGGTATTGGTATGGGAATCACTGGGACGGAAGTTTCCAAGGGGGCTAGTGACATGGTCTTGGCTGATGATAACTTCGCCACGATCGTGGTTGCTGTCGAGGAAGGCCGAAAAGTGTTCGCCAATATTCAAAAGGCGATTCAGTACCTTTTGTCAGCGAACTTAGGGGAAGTCTTAACCTTGTTCGTGATGACGATGTTGGGCTGGCAAATCTTGGCACCAGTGCATATCTTATGGATTAATTTAGTGACCGATACCTTGCCAGCAATTGCCTTAGGCGTTGAACCAACTGAAAAGAACATTATGCAGCATAAACCGCGCGGGAGAAATTCTAATTTCTTCTCAGGTGGGGTCTTCAGCAGTATTATTTATCAAGGGCTACTGGAAGGTGGCATTACGTTGCTCGTGTACTGGTTAGCTTTGACGTATCCGGTTCACGCAACGGCCTCATTAGCTCATGCTGATGCGTTAACGATGGCTTTCGCGACCCTTGGCTTGATTCAGTTGTTCCACGCGTTTAATTCTAAATCCATTCATGAATCGTTGTTTACGGTCGGCTTGTTCCGAAACAAGTTCTTTAATTGGGCGATTCTAATTGCATTTGTGATGCTGGCGATGACAATCGTCGTTCCCGGTCTGAATGGGTTATTCCACGTGAGTCACTTGGATGCTTACCAATGGGGAATCGTGGCCTTAGCTTCCTTATCGATGGTCGTGATTGTTGAAATTGTTAAGTTCTTCCAACGTCGACACATGCGGCGCGCATAACCCATCCATTAGGGGTAAAATAAGGCTAACTAATTTAAAGAAAAGAGTTTGTACATGAAAAAAGCAACGATTCAAACGTATATGCCAGTACTGTCTAAAGTTATCGAAAGTACTGAAAAAATGGGGGAAGAATTAAACCCATCTTTTGAAAAACTACGTCAGGCCATTGATAATGACGCAGTTGCCAAAATGGTTCCAGCTGAATTCAATGATATTCAGATGGAATTTAGCGATGGTACTGAACAGTATCAACAAAATTTGGCACAGTTGAAAAAAGTTGCGGTACCCGCACGGTTAATGGGGCGGCACCGTAATTTGTTAGCAGCATACGAAGCCTACACGAATGCGTGTGCGGCCATGACGGCTAGCATGAACATCGACGATCAAACGATTGATGTGGCTGCTTTTAATCAGGCTGAAACGGATCAAGAGACTGAAATGGGCCGCGTTTCAAATAACGTGCAACGGATCATGAATACAGTCATGTAGGAGCGCTAATCTGGGTGATTGGATTTAGCACACTAATAAAACGCTCGGTAACGTTTATGCGTTGCCGAGCGTTTTATTGTTGGTTGCGGGGCAGCCAACTGTGCGGCCGCGCCGTGCTCGTTTAGCCTAATGGGCTGTTTTTTTCCAGCTCACAACCAATGTGTGAACAGTATCGGTAATGGCTTCGATTGGTAGTGACAGTCAACGACAATTTTCAGATGGTCATTCGGCGCGGAAACTTGGGTAAAACGCGTATAATATAATGTAATGAGATTAAAAGATTGGGTGAAATAATGGATAATCAGATTTTAACGTTAGTTAATCAAACGCTGACGAAGTTTAAACCGCAACAGATCAAAGCGGTTCTCGGACTCATGGACGAAGGCAACACCGTTCCGTTTATCGCACGGTATCGAAAGGAACGTACCGGTAACTTAGATGAAGTTGAAATTCGCGAAATTAAAGATAACTATGATCGGCTTGCGAGTCTAGAGAGTCGTAAGGCAGATGTGATGAAGTTGATCGCTGAACAAGATCACTTGACGCCGGCTTTAAAGCAAGCCATTGAAAAAGCTGACAAGTTGCAAGATGTCGAAGATTTGTACTTACCGTACAAACAGAAGCGACGTACGAAGGCAACGATTGCGAAAGATGCTGGACTGGAGCCGTTAGCAGCTTGGTTATTACGTTTTCCGGCAAGTGGTATTCAGGAACACGCGGCGCAGTTTGTGAACGAAGCGCAGGACATCACAGACGCGAATACCGCGTTAGCTGGAGCTCACGAAATCTTGGCTGAGGCCTTTGGTGATAATGCCGGTTTACGAAACTGGGTCCGGAATTATACGCGTGACCGGGGCTTACTAGTCGCAAAAGTGAAACCCAAGGGTAAAGCAGCCGATGAACAAGGTGTTTACCAACAGTATTATGATTTTAATAGTCCCATCAAGCAGATGGTACCGTACCGGGTACTGGCTATCAACCGTGGGGAAGCCGAAAAAGTATTGAAAGTCAGCATTGATGTTGATCGTGCTGGAATTGACCGGTATTGTCATTTTCGTTTTATTGGTCAGCACCACGGCCCAGCGATTGAACTAGTAGAAGCTGCTTATCAGGATGCCTACAAACGCTTTATTGGCCCGGCCATCGAACGTGAACTTCGCAACGAATTGAGTGCGGCTGCCAATGAACAGGCCATCAAAGTCTTTGGCGATAATTTGTACCACTTATTAATGCAGGCACCATTAAAAGGTCGCGTGGTATTAGGGTTCGACCCCGCTTACCGGACGGGGTGTAAATTAGCCGTGATGGATGCGAATGGTAAGTTCTTAGATAAGCTTGTGATTTATCCACACAAACCAGCCCCAACTGCCAAACGGGAAGCTGCTGCGGGTGAGTTTAAAGCCTTTTTAGAGAAGTATCATGTTGAAATGATTGCGATTGGTAACGGGACGGCTTCCCGCGAATCCGAGGAGTTTGTGGCACAGGTATTGAAGACTATGACCCGACCGGTTTATTATGTCATCGTTAACGAAGCCGGGGCTTCCGTGTACTCTGCTAGTGCTAAGGCGCGTGCTGAATTTCCTGAGCTACACGTTGAACAACGTAGTGCGATCAGTATCGGCCGGCGACTACAAGACCCACTGGCAGAATTGATCAAAATCGATCCGAAGTCAGTGGGAGTGGGGCAATACCAACACGATGTGCCCCAGAAGGAATTGACAACGCAGCTAGATACGGTGATTGAGACCGCGGTTAACCAAGTTGGGGTCAATTTGAATACCGCTAGTTCGGAGCTATTGACGCATATTTCGGGGCTATCCAGCACGATTGCCCAAAATGTGATTACTTATCGGGATGAAAATGGCGAATTCACGAGCCGACCACAATTGAAAAAAGTGCCGCGGTTGGGACCGAAAGCTTATGAACAAGCGGTCGGCTTCCTGCGAATCATTGACGGCAAGAATGTTTTTGATAACACGGATATTCATCCAGAAAGTTATCCCGCAGCCAAAGCGTTATTGGCAGCGGCTGGATTGAAGACGACGGACGTTGGGACGACTAAAGCCCAACAGTTGAATCAATTAGATTTAGCGCAACTTGCGACCAGCACCGGTGTCGGTGAACTGACCTTAAAGGATATTATTAGTAGTTTGCAAAAGCCCGGGCGTGATGTTCGTGATACGATGCCCGCACCGTTACTCCGGCAAGACGTTTTAAAGATGAGTGATCTAAAACCAGGGATGCAGTTGCAAGGAACCGTACGCAACGTGGTCGACTTTGGGGCGTTTGTGGATATTGGTGTCAAGCAAGATGGCCTCGTACATGTCTCCAAACTAACGGATAAGTTCTTGAAAGATCCGCGTCAGGCGGTGGCAGTTGGCGACATCGTAACGGTGTGGGTCGAAGAAGTTGATGAACAGCGGCAGCGCATCGCTTTGACGATGATTGCACCGGCTGAAGCATAATGACTGATTTAGAGTTACAGCAGCTCGTTGCGACCATTTCCATGCATGATTTTCACCGTCCGTTCCAGCACCGCGCTTATTTTAATGCTCGGTTACGAACGACGGGTGGTCGTTATCAGTTGGCCTCGCATGATATTGATATCAATCCGAAGATGCTGACTGATTTTGATGAGGCCACCTTGATTGGCGTCATCAAGCATGAATTGTGCCATTATCATTTACATTTGACTAAGCGGGGATATCGGCATCGTGATGCAGACTTTAAACGATTACTCGCGCAAGTGGATGGCTCGCGCTATGCACCAGCGCCGAAGCAGGCGACGGCCCGGCCGTATCGGTATATTTATGAATGCCAACGGTGTGGCCAGCGGTATTACCGCAAGCGCCGCATGGACACTCGCCGCTATACGTGTGGTCGTTGTCAGGGGCCAATTAAATTAGTCTGAAAAGGTTTGCTAAAGTGGTACGCTTCCGATAGAATTAGCTTAACTATTGATATGGAGGGATTAAGATGGAAACGATTAAAATTGGTGTGGTCGGACTAGGCACAGTCGGGACCGGCGTTGTAAAAATGCTTCAAGCGCATCAGGAAAAGATTTCAGAAATTACCGGTCGTAAGTTGGAACTAGCCTGCGTAGTTGTCCACAACTTGAAAAAGCACGAACAAGTTGATTTGGGGGACGTTCAGATGACCGACCAAATCGCGACCCTGCTTGATGATCCGTCCATTCAAATTATGGTTGAAGTGATGGGTTCAATTCATCCGGCGAAGGAATATATTACGCAAGCCTTGCAAGCTGGCAAACACGTGGTGACGGCCAATAAGGACTTGATTGCGCAATATGGCCGGGAGTTGGTTCAGATTGCTCGTGAAAATCATCGTGACCTGTTCTATGAAGCTAGTGTTGCTGGTGGGATTCCAATTTTACGGACGATTGATAATAGTTTCGCCGCTGACCGGATTCAACGGGTCATGGGAATCGTCAACGGGACCACTAATTACATCATGACGCAGATGCTGACTAAGCATTGGTCGTATGATCAAGCCTTGAGCTCAGCACAAGACTTGGGGTTTGCCGAAAGTGATCCCACTAATGATGTCGAAGGCCTTGATGCGGCGTTCAAGATGATTATTTTAACGCAGTTTGCCTTTGGGATGAGTCTTTCCCTCGACCACGTTCAAGTTCAGGGAATTACGAAAATCAGCCCAGAGGATATTGCGGAAGCTCACCAGCTTGGGTATACAATTAAATTACTCGGGATTGCGGAAGAAATTGACGATCGCATTGCGGTCTCAGTCGGGCCTGTGCTCGTTTCTGATCAGCATCCACTTGCCACGGTGCAAAATGAGAATAATGCTGTAATGGTAACGGGAACGGCTGTGGGGAACACGATGTTTTACGGTCCCGGCGCTGGAGAACTCCCGACCGCCAACAGTGTGCTGAGTGATATTACAACGGTTGCGAAAAATATTGCGTTGAATACGACTGGCAACACGTTTAACTCTTATCGCCAGGAGACAGTCTTAGCAACGCCTGAAGATGTTGTGTATCCTCACTTTATTGCCTTGAAGATGCGTGATGTGCCGGGGATGATGATGAAATTGACGGCGATTATGACCCGCGCAGAAGTTTCATTTAGTCGAATCATTCAAAATCAATTAGGTGACGGCAACGCTCGTGTTGTGATCATTACCCATGCCATGAATGATCAACAGTTAGCAGATATCACTCGTGAAATCGGTGAACAAGAGAATATGCAACTATTAGCGAGTTATAAAGTTTTAAAGAATGCGTAGGTGAGGACATGTTAACGATTTCGGTTCCGGCGACTTCCGCTAATCTTGGTCCCGGTTTTGATTCAATCGGTCTGGCGCTAGACATGCAATTAACGCTACAAGTGTTGCAACCTAGTGACCATTGGCAGATTGACCATCCCTTTGGGGCGGATGTGCCGACGGATGAACGCAACTTAATTATTAAAACGGCGTTGCATTTGGTACCAGATTTACAACCACAGCATTTACAGATGGCTTCAAAAATCCCGTTAGCGCGCGGATTGGGTAGTAGCTCGACGGCCATCGTAGCCGGCTTAGTGCTGGCAAACGAATTGACCGGCGCAACGCGCTCTTCTGCTGAGCTACTGGAAGTTGCCACTCAACTGGAGGGTCATCCAGATAACGTTGCACCAGCCCTATTAGGAGGCTTGGTTGTGGCGACGAACACTGATGAACGCGTCCGTGCGGTGAAGTTACCGTTACCGATGCTTTTTGCAAGTGTCTACGTGCCTAACGAACCGCTATTGACGACCGCCAGTCGCCAAGCCTTGCCAACTGAATTGGCGTACCACCAAGCCGTTACTGGTAGTAGTGTGGCGAATACGTTAGTGGCTGCTCTAGCAACTCAAAATTGGGACGTGGCGTTACCGCTGCTAGAACAGGACCAGTTCCATGAACAGTATCGGGCTAAGCTAGTGCCGGCACTACAAACGGTTAGAGACCATGCCCACGCTCTGGGATTAACGGGGACTTATTTGAGTGGTGCTGGGCCGACGGTGATTACTCTGGGTGATTACGGTCAACTCGCTACGTTGCAGGCACAATTGAGCCAAGATACAACACTCACTGGCCAATTATTCCTATTGCCAATAGATGCAACTGGTGTAAAAGTACAAAAATCTTAAAATAAGCTTGTCAGACTCGCAAAATTTTGTTATGATATTTTTTGTGAGTTGTGATGCGGCCATGGCGGAATTGGCAGACGCGCAAGATTAAGGATCTTGTCGGGGTTAACCCGGTGGAAGTTCGAATCTTCTTGGCCGCACTAACGAATATAAGAATCGATTTCGATAGGTTAAGCCTTGAAGGATCGATTCTTTTTTTGTTGCGGTAAATTGGACTGGTCACGTTATTCCAGGCTTGCTTTTTTGCCAACTACTTCAACTATGTTCACCAAATTTGCCGTACCTTATTGTTTAATCTCATGATTACCAGCATTATAATGAAAACGGTTAATCTACTGATTACGATATTAAGAGAAGGCGAGGACCAGGCATTGATTAGAATGAGTAGATGGTGGTGGCGTATCTTGGTGGGCGGCTTGCTGGTTAGTGGCGTGGTTTACCCCGCACAAGCGGCCGTAACGACTTATCCGATTACAGGGATTCAGGTGGTGCAGCCGCGGGTCTATCAGACGAATAGTCAGAACGGTGTCGGTTACCATTTAACCGTCGTGCGTCATCAGCGTGCCCAATTGCGTGTTAATTTACATTTAAAGTATCACCAGCATACACAGTGGACGCGTACTGAGCAAGCTGATATTTATCGCAACGGGCATTACCAACGCTTCTACTATGTGCATAATGGTCATCAGCAGAGCGGCTGGATAGCTGCTAATCAGCTAAAACCCGCCAGTACGGCGTCGGTTCAACTGCGGGTACCACTGATTGACCAGCTACCGGAGTTGCCAACGGGGTGTGAGATGACAGCGACTACCATGATGCTGCAGTATGCCGGCGTTAATATTAATAAGGAACAGTTTGCCAGCCACGTGCCGCGCAGTTCGAATCCTAACACTGGCTTTGTTGGCGATCCTGCTTCGGCCTATGGTATTGGTCTCTACATCTACCCCCAAGGCTTGTTACCAACGATCCGCCACTATCTGCCGTCCGCTGTAGATCTCAGTGGGGTGGGCCTGCAACGACTTAAAGTGCAGCTCGCTGAACGTCATCCGGTAGTCGCTTGGGTTCAGGGACTCGATGGTTTTGCGAGTCATACAGTGACGCTCACTGGATATACAACGGCAACTATTAGGTACAATGATCCTTGGCGTGGTCAATCCGGACAGATGGATAACCAAGCGTTTGAGACGATGTGGCAATTAAATGGTCGTCGGGCACTGAGCTATTAAGAAATTGATACCATAGTTAACATTAGTTACTGTTTCATAATTTTATATTAAAAATACGCTATTTGACACACAAAATAATCGTTTTTAATACTGTATCACACTAGTGTATCAACTTCTAGCCTGAAATAAGGGCTTTTAGCTTTAGTGTATTTTGGCACGGAATTTGCATATATATAAGTGAGTGCGAAAAAGATTGCGCTTACAGTATCAAAAACATAAATAGTTACAGGCAATTTAGATATTATTTATTCGTTTTATATGACTGTAACGAAAAAATAGGAGGTACAAAGATGGTAAGCATTATCATTGCTAGTCACGGCGAATTCGCTAAAGGCATCTATCAATCTGGATCAATGATTTTCGGCGAACAAGAAAACGTTCAAGCCGTTACGTTGATGCCTAGCGAAGGCCCTGACGACATCAAGGCTAAGTTGGAAAAAGCCATTGCTTCATTCGACGATCAAGAGCAAGTCTTATTCTTAGTCGACCTTTGGGGCGGTACACCATTCAATCAAGTTAACGGCTTGTTTGAAGCACACAAGGACAAATGGGCAATCGTTGCCGGTTTGAACTTGCCAATGTTAATTGAAGCGTATGCTTCACGACTTTCAATGGATTCGGCACACGAAATTGCCACGCATATCATTGAAACTGCTAAGGATGGCGTAAAGGTTCGTCCTGAAGCATTAGCACCTAAGGAAGAAAAGGCTGCTGCCGCTGCAACGACCAACAATAACGCTGGCCGGCCAGGGAAGTTGGAATATGGGTTAGCACGGATTGACTCGCGACTCTTGCATGGACAAGTTGCTACTGCTTGGAGTAAGACAGTTAACCCAACTCGGATCATTGTTGCGTCTGATAACGTTGCTAAAGACGAACTGCGGACTAACATGATCAAGCAAGCAGCGCCATCTGGTGTCAAAGCGCACGTTATTCCAATTGCTCAAATGATTAAGATTGCTAAAGATGACAAGCACTTTGGTGGTCAAAAGGCGTTGGTCTTATTCGAAACACCACAAGATGCATTACGTGCAATCGAGGGTGGTGTGCCAATTAAGACATTGAATATTGGTTCGATGGCTCATTCGGCTGGTAAAGTTCAACCAAACAAGGTTTTGGCATTTGATCAAGATGATATCGACACTTACCGTAAACTTGAAAAAGACGGCATCGAATTTGATGTTCGGAAGGTTCCAAGTGATGGTAAAGAAAATATGGATAACATTTTGAACAAAGCTGAAAATATGTTGAAGGAACAAAAGTAGTTCCAAGAATATCAGAAAAGATGGAGGATTAAATCATGAATTTGAACGTAATTCAAGTGATTTTAGTCGTACTTGTATCATTTTTAGCTGGTATGGAAGGTATTTTGGATGAATTCCACTTCCATCAACCAGTTGTTGCATGTACCCTAATCGGATTAGTAACCGGACAATTAGTCCCATGTATTATCTTAGGTGGGAGTTTACAAATGATTGCCTTAGGTTGGGCCAACATTGGTGCCGCCGTTGCACCTGATGCTGCGTTAGCATCAATTGCATCTGCAATTATTTTAGTTTTAGGTGGTCAAGGCCGTGCCGGAGTTACTTCAGCTATTGCGATTGCCGTTCCTTTAGCCGTTGCTGGGTTACTCTTAACGATCATCGCTCGTACGTTAGCAACTGGGATTGTCCACATCATGGACCGTGCCGCTGAAGAAGGTAGTTTTAGTAAAATTGACTTCTGGCAATGGGTTGCGATCTGCATGCAAGGACTTCGTATTGCGATTCCAGCCGCTTTGATTTTGGCCGTTGGTGCTACGCCAGTGAAGGCAATGTTAAACGCTATGCCTAGCTGGTTAACTGATGGTTTATCAATCGGTGGTGGTATGGTTGTTGCCGTTGGTTATGCAATGGTTATCAACATGATGGCTTCTCGTGAAGTTTGGCCATTCTTCGCTTTAGGTTTTGTTTTAGCTGCGATCAGTGAAATTACTTTGATTGGTTTAGGTGCAATTGGTATTTCCTTAGCCTTAATGTACTTGGCACTTTCAAAGCAAGGTAACTCTGGCAATGGTGGTGGCTCCAACACGGGTGATCCGGTTGGCGACATTATCGACAAGTATTAGAGAAGGAGGCAAACTGAGATGTCTGAAACTACAAATATTACTAAAAAAGTTACATTAAGTAAAAGTGATCGTCTGCATGTTTGGTGGCGTTCAACGTTCCTCCAAGGTTCATGGAACTACGAACGTATGCAAAACGGTGGTTGGGCTTATTCTTTAATTCCAGCAATCAAGAAATTATATACAACTAAAGAAGACCGTGCTGCTGCTTTGAAGCGTCACATGGAATTCTTCAATACCCATCCATACGTGGCTTCACCAGTTATTGGTGTTACCTTAGCGCTTGAAGAAGAACGTGCCAATGGGGCACCTATTGATGACGTTACGATTCAAGGGGTTAAAGTTGGTATGATGGGACCTTTAGCCGGTGTTGGGGACCCAGTGTTCTGGTACACGGTTAAGCCTATCGTTGGTGCCTTAGCTGCATCATTGGCTATTTCTGGTAGCATTGTTGGACCAATCTTGTACTTCGTTGTTTGGAATGCAATTCGGATGGGCTTCATGTGGTATACCCAAGAATTCGGTTACAAAGCCGGTTCTAAGATTACTGATGACTTATCTGGTGGTATTTTACAAGATATTACCCGTGGTGCTTCCATGCTAGGGATGTTTATCTTGGCGGCGTTAATCGAACGGTGGGTTGTTGTTGACTTCAGTCCAGTTAAAGTTTCGACCATTAAGCAACAAGCTGGTTCGTACATTGACTGGGATAAACTGCCAAAGGGTGCTTCTGGTGTTAAGGAAGCTTTAACACAACAAGCTGCTGGCCGTTCACTTGACAAATACAAGGTAACCACCTTACAAGATAACTTGAATCAATTGATTCCTGGTTTGATGGCGTTGCTGTTAACCTTCCTCTGCATGTGGTTATTAAAGAAGAAAGTTTCACCAATCATTATCATTCTTGGCCTCTTCGTATTTGGGGTTCTAATGCACGTTATTGGTTGGATGTAATACTTGCTTATGTCATATTTAAAGGATGGACTCGTGGGAGCTCATCCTTTTTATTTACAAGCGTACTTTGCATAACTGACAAACTCGCCGTATAATCGGTATGAGGATGGATACGAGGAGGGATTAATATGGTGCAATCAATCAATACTAAGGTTGATTTAGTTACGAACGGTAATTCACATATGGGATTGACCGATTACGGTAAAATTATGGTCGGTGATAACGGCTTTGAATTTTATGATGATCGCAATGTTCGTAATTTTATTCAAATCCCTTGGACTGAAGTGAAATATGTGGTCGTATCCGTAATGTTTGGTGGCCGTTGGATTCCGCGGTTCTCTTTTCAAACGAAACGGAACGGTATGATTACTTTCTCAGCTAAGGACCCTAAGAAAGTGTTACGAGCCGTTCGGCAATATATTGAGCCTGATCGAATTGTAAAATCACTGACATTTTTCCAAGTCCTTGGGAGAATATTCAAGGGTAAAGGTAAAAAAGATAAGTATTTGAAATAATGACCAATGCTGTCGAGGGTTCTTTGCCGACGGATTGGTGATTATTTAATAGTTAGTTTAAGAAGCTTAGGTATCAACGGGTGGGGTTAGCGCGTTGCAGTGTCTAAGCTTTTTTTGACGCATCAAAAGCAGTATCTGAGCACGTTAAGGTGCGTCATAAATGGAATTTCAATACCATGAAACAGAAATAGTTGTACTGACAAGTCTTAAAAAGTAACTGAGTCGGGAACTATGGTAGAATATAGTGTGTTATAGTGTATCAAAACGGATCAGCTATTTGATAGTGGTGAAAAGGAGTGGCGAAGTTGACCAGAAAATCCAAGATTTGTGAATACGTCCGTCAACATAGCGATCGACACGGACTGACGACGGAAATGGTAGCGACCGCTTTAATGATAGCGCGTTCAAACGTCAGCAAGGAATTAAATGCACTGGTGCGAGAAGGCCAGTTGCACAAGCTGACAGGGCGGCCTGTGCACTATGTTCCGGTGAATGCAACAGCCACAACGGCCACAACAACTAGTGGCGTAGCGAATGGAGCGACGACAGAGCGAATACCGACAGCGCCCGTCGCGACGTCTGTGCCTAAACCGGTTGTAAATGATATATTTGCCAGCATGATTGGCTCGCATGAGAGCCTTGCTAATCAAGTGGAACAGGCGAAAGCGGCCATTCTTTACCCACCGCGGGGATTAAATACATTAATCATTGGCCCGACTGGTTCTGGTAAAACTTACTTTGCAAACGCCATGTATCGTTTTGCGGAAACCCAACAAGTCTTAACGAACCCGCAAGGCCTGATTACGTTCAATTGTGCCGATTATGCGCATAATCCGGAATTATTGATGTCGCATTTGTTTGGTTATGTTAAGGGGTCTTTTACAGGTGCTAATGAAGATAAGGACGGTTTGATCCAAGAAGCGGATGGGGGCATGTTGTTCCTAGATGAAGTGCACCGTCTACCACCAGAAGGTCAGGAAATGATTTTTTATTTCATGGATCACGGGACTTATTCACGACTCGGTGAGACGGCGAAGAGTCACCATGCCAATGTCCGCTTAGTTTGTGCAACGACCGAGGACCCAGAAAGTACCCTACTGCAGACCTTTGTTCGGCGAATTCCGATTACGATTCAGCTACCAGCGTTCAATCATCGCTCAGCCAAGGAACGTTTAGAATTACTGAAGGCATTATTGTCATTGGAAGCTAATCGAATCAATAAACAGATTCGGTTAACGGAGGACGTGGTGCAGGCCTTACTTGGCTCAGTCACATTTGGGAACGTCGGTCAGTTGAAGTCGAACATTCAGCTGGTGTGTGCCCAGGGTTTTGTCAATAGCATCGAAAATGACAGTGAAATCACAATCACGATGGATGATTTGCCACAAAATATCCGTAGCGGTCTCATGACAGTAGCCTCTAACCGTCACGAACTGGGGGCCATCTCTGAGTTGTTGGACCCGGTTCTCATCGTGAAGCCAAATGATGGTCCAACGCCGCTTCGTAATAAGAACGATAATTATGAATTACCATATAATTTATATGAGATTATTGGTGATAAAGCAGCGTTACTCCGACGGGAAGGCCTTGATAAAGAACACATCAATCGTTTCATCACGACCGATATCAATGTGCATTTAAAATCATTTTATAAACAAAATCAGTTAGAAGTTTCACCAGAAAACAAGTTAGCCGAGATCGTTGATCAGGACGTCATTGATTTTACCAAGACGGCGCAGATGACGGTTCAAGACATGCTAGGTTATAATTTCAAGGATAACTTTATTTACGCTGTGAGCTTGCACGTCAGTTCCTTTATCAAACGCATCCAGGCAGGCAAGCCCATGCGTCAAATGAGTTCGGATATGTTAGCGATGGTGCGTGAATATCCGGCTGAAATCAAAGCAGCGGAGGCGCTCAAGCAAGGATTAGAGGAACGGTATCATTTACCGATTCCCAAGTCCGAAGTTTATTATCTGGCCATTTTGCTCATCTCGTTAAAATCGATGCAGCTTAACGGCAAAGTTGGCGTGTTGGTGGCAGCGCACGGGATGAGTACCGCGTCTTCCATGGCACAGGTCGTCGGACAATTGTTAGATGATTATGATGTTCAGGCTTTCGACATGCCTCTCGATATGGACCCGAGTGTCGCCTATGATCATGTCAAGCGACGAGTAGAAAAGCTTGATTCTGGGAAAGGAATTTTGTTACTAGTCGATATGGGGTCGTTAACGACCTTCGGGGAACGAATTCAGCAGGAGACGGGAATTGCGACGCGAACGATTGACATGGTGACCACGCCGGTTGTTTTGGAAGCCGTTCGGAAGGCTAGCCTGGTCGATAGTGATCTGGATTCTATGTATCAGGAGCTCGTTGGTTTCAAAGGTTATTCGCGAATTTCACGGAACCTACCAACGGATAGTCAGCGCGCAACAGTCAAGCCCGCCTTAGCGACGGATAAGACGGCACAACGGGCGATTATTGCAATTTGTGCGACCGGCGTTGGGACGGCTGAACGTATCAAGTCAATTTTAGACAGTTTATTAGCTCAAAACTTTATCGAAGGTATCACGGTATTCCCAATCTCAGTGGTCGAAATGAAGACACGGATACAACAAATCAGTCAAAATTATCAAATCATTGCGGCAACTGGGATTACAAAACCCGAATTAGACGTCCCTTTTATTTCATTGGAAGAATTGCTACAAGGTGGTGGCGAAAAGTTTATTGATCAGTTAGCGACGGGGATCGATTCGCCACAGACCATGGCGGAAGAAAGTCAGCAGTTGACACCGGAACTCTGCGAACGGTACTTAGGCGATTACTTCACGTTTTTAAATCCTAAGAAGTTAACGGGAATTTTATGGGAGTATAGCGAAGTGATTGCGACGCACTTGGATGGTGTAATGACGAATGCTTTTCGCATTGATTTGATTATGCACTTAGCGGGTGCGCTAGAACGAACGGCCATCAAAGATGAAATTTCGGCACCCACCGAAGAGATGCCAGACATTATGGCATCGAAGTGGTACCCACTTGTGCAACAGGCCAATCAGCAATTGACAGATCAACTACAGTTAACCTTCTCAGATGCTGAAAATTATTATATTGTGCAATTATTGGAGACTCATCAGGCAAAGGTCGCGATGAGTTGATACACTAACTTGGCATGCTTTTTGCATGTATCTTATTGAGTAGATTTAACCGACTGAGGAGGGAAAGTAGATGTTAGCATTTGTCGTTGTCAGTCATGGGAGTTTTGCGCAGGGCGTTGTCGATTCATCCTACATGATCTTTGGCAAGCAAGATAAGGTCCAAACGGTTACCTTTCAACTGGACGAAGAACCTAATGAATTAGCTGATAAATTAGCTGCTGCGGTTGCCAGATTTGACGCGGATGATCAAGTTTTATTCTTGGTTGACCTATGGGGCGGTTCGCCATTTAACGCCGCTAGTCGGATCGTTGCCGAACATACAGAGCGCATGGGTCTGATTACCGGTCTGAATCTGCCAATGCTGATTGAGGCTTACACTGTTCGTGATAAGCCAATTGATGAGGTGATTGCCCACCTTGAAGAGACTGGAAAGATTGGGATTAAGCATCTCAAGTTGTTACAGGACGATGGGGAAGATGAGCCGCTATGACGATGGATATTCGTTTAGCACGCATTGATAGTCGGCTACTCCACGGGCAAGTTGCCACGGTGTGGACCAAGACGGTCAGTCCTAACCGTATTTTGGTCGTCTCAGACGAAGTTGCCCAGGATGCACTTCGCAAGATTCTAATTGTGCAAGCCGCGCCCCCTGGTGTGAAAGCTAATGTGATTACAGTTGACAAAATGATCGAGATTTATCAAGACTCGCTATTTGATGAAGTAAAGCCACTAATCCTAACTGATACGCCCCAGAACATGGCGCGCTTAGTAGCGGGGGGACTTGATTTTAGCAAAACGGGCATTGATATTGGTAGTCTAGCTTTTTCAGCGGGCATGGTGATGGTCACCAATGCTATTGCAATCGGTCAAGCCGAAGCACGGGCATTATATGCGTTACAAGCAGCGGGATTAAAGGTGTTTGCGCAGAAAGTCCCGACGGATAAACGGGTTGATGTGATGCCGCTATTAGCTAAAAATGGCTTTATGGCGCCAGATAAGTATTAACAAAGTTATGATGGACAGTGGTGTGTCGGTTATGGGCACCACTGTTCTTTCATTTTGGCTAGGTTTCTAAGGATTTACCAAAAATACAGCCGTAAACTTTGACGGATAGGCTTTTATTGATAAAATTAAACTAATCGAAACGGAAAGTAGCGGGGGTTTAAAAATGCCAACTTATACAAAATTAACCGCCATGGGACAATATGTTCCGGGACGCGTTGTTGATAATGACGAATTAGCAGCCATTATGGACACTAGCGACGAATGGATTCAGGCGCATACTGGGATTAAAACCCGACACTACGCGATGAATGATGAAAACACCTCGGATTTAGCCACCCAGGTCGCCCAGCAGTTACTACAAAAAAGTGGTTTAGCTGCCAGTGCCATTGATTTGATCCTAGTTACGACAATTACGCCCGATGCCTTAACACCTGCGACGGCTTGTTTAGTGCAAGCTAATATTGGCGCTGATAATGCGTTTGCGTTCGACCTGAGTGCAGCGTGTGCTGGGTTCACGTTTGGCCTAGCAACGGCTGACAAGTTTATTCGCAGTGGGCAATACCAAAATGTGATGGTGATCAGTGCGGAAGTTAATTCCAAGATGATGGACTTTCAAGACCGGACGGCAGCCGTCTTCTTTGGGGACGGTGCTGGTGGCGCGTTATTACAAGCTACTGACAATCCAGATGAAAACAGCTTGATCGCTGAGAAATTAGAATCGCAAGGAAACGCTACGGTCATTCACTCTGGACGAGTACGGCCGATTACTGAAGTTGCCGCAACGAACTACCCGCAAACGGATGCGTTTTACCAAGTTGGACGGGATGTTTTTCAATTTGCCACGACGGTTGTTCCAGAACAGATGCGTGGGTTAATTGCGAGTGCGCAACTGACACCCAGTGATTTACAATACGTGATCTGTCATCAAGCTAATTTACGGATCATTGAAAAAATTGCGGCTAACTTGGCGTTACCAATGACGAAGTTTCCACATAATGTTGATCATTATGGTAATACGTCCTCAGCTGGGGTGGCAATGGCCTTAGCCAATGTTTTTGATACCTTAACTGGGCCAGTGTTGTTAACAGCATTTGGTGGCGGGCTAGCATATGGCTCAGTCTTGATCAAGAAGTAGGGGTGTGCAGATGGAATTAAAAGATTTAGATCGATTAGTTGAGAAATACGCGCGACAGGGTTATCAGCAAATTCGCGTTAAAGCCGGCGACTTGGAGATTGAAGTGACAAAACCAGCGTTAGCTTCAGAAACGGTAACTCCCGTAGCCGCTACGCCTGCCAGCATAGTTGCGGAGACTGAAGATGAAGTCGTTACACTGCCGAGTCCGATGGTCGGGGTGGTCCACTTGGCACCAGATTTAAAGGGTGGTCAGTCACTAACAGCTGGTCAAGAACTAGGCCAGATTGAGAGTATGAAATTATTCAATCCATTAGTTAGTCCGACCGATGGGACGTTAACAGCAGTACTAGTTGCTGACGACGCCACTGTTGAGTATGAACAACCGTTATTTACAATGCGAAAGGATCGGTAGCTATGTTTCGCAAGCTGTTAATCGCGAATCGCGGTGAAATTGCCGTACGGATTATCAAAGCCTGTCAACAATTGAATATTCAGACGGTCGCCGTTTGCTCAACTGCTGATCGGCATGCGGGTTACACACAATTAGCGGATGAAGTGGTCTGTATCGGACCTGCAGCTGCCAGTGGATCGTATTTAAATGCCGAAGCGATTCTAATGGCTGCAATTAATACGCACGCCGATGCGATTCACCCGGGATATGGTTTTTTAGCTGAAAATGCGGATTTTGCCGCCATGTGTGCGGAATGTGGCATTGCCTGGATTGGCCCGCAGACTGAGCAAATTAAGTTGATGGGTGATAAGGCCCGCGCTAAGGATTTTGCACGGCAACAAGCCGTTCCGGTACTAGCAGGTCAATCATTACAGGGCTTAGCATGGCCGGATATTAAACACGCGGCCGCCAAGATCGGTTTTCCGCTAGTTTTGAAAGCCAGTTATGGTGGCGGTGGCAAGGGTATTCGAGTTCTTACCGACGTTCATGAACTCCATCAACAATTGCGGGCTGCGCGTCAAGAAGCTGCTGCGTCCTTTTTGAACGATGCGATGTATTTAGAGCAATTTCTGACAACTGCCCGCCACATTGAAGTTCAAGTCCTCGGCACGGGGACGAAATTATTCATTCTTGGTGATCGTGACTGTAGCCTCCAATTGCACAAGCAAAAGGTTCTCGAAGAAAGTCCGGCAAGTATTTTGACTGAGACACAACGCCGGACCTTATACGATCTGTCCCGGCAGTTATTAGCGGGTACACATTATCAAAGCTTGGGCACAATTGAATACTTATTTGCGGATGGTCAGTTCTATTTCATGGAAATGAATACGCGTTTACAGGTTGAACACGGGGTGACAGAATTAACCACCGGAATTGATATTGTGGCTGAACAAATCAAACAGGCGGCTGGCGTCACGGTTGATTTTCCAGAGCATGTTGGCTTGCAGCCCAAGTGTACGGCGATCGAAGCTCGATTGACCGCGACCTTACCGGTTAAGCAGACGCGGATTGAAACGCTGAGCTGGCCAGCCGATGTACGAGTGGATACGGATTATCATCAGGGCGATCGGCTAGTAACCATGTATGATGGTTTAATTGCCAAGTTGATGGTCACCGGTGCGAACCGTCAGCAAGCCGTGCGCAACTTACAACGGGCCTTAGCGCAAGTAACATTGACGGGACCCACGACGAACTTAACTTTTCTACAGCAAACGGTGGCCCGGCCCGCCTACATTCATGATCAGTACACGATTCACAGTCTAGCACGTTGGGAGGCGTCGAAATGAGTCATTATCCAGCTTCTGGGACCTGGCAAGCCTGCCCTAAGTGCGGTCGGCACGTCCACCAACGTCAATGGGGCACTTATCAGCAATGTCCTTATTGTCACTATTGGCAACGATTGACGACGGCGCAACGATTAGAACAACTCGTCGATGAAGGGGCGTTTCAGCCGTTGACGATGACTGAGCGGCCTGTCAATCAGCTGGGGTTCCCGGACTATACGAACAAACTGCGGCGGGCTCAACGCCAGACCGGGTTAAACGAGGCTGTTGTCTGTGGAACGGCCCTGATTGAGCAACAACCCTGTATCTTAGCAGTGATGGATAGTCATTTTATGATGGGGACGTTAAACACGGCGGTCACACGTCGCTTATTGCATGCTAGTGAACAAGCGCGGGCCCAACGGCTACCACTGATCATTGTGACCGCCTCAGGTGGTGCTCGGATGCAAGAAGGTGTTTATGCCTTGGTCGGAATGAATTTGATTCTGGCAGAATTAGCACGGTTAGCAGCAACGCCGTTACCCTTGATCACAGTGCTGACAGATCCCACTATGGGGGGCGTATCGGCGAGTTTTGCGTTTAAGGGTGACCTGATTATCGCAGAAGCGGGTGCTAAGATTGGCTTTGCCGGAGCCCGGGTCATCCAACAAACTTTGCCTGTCAAGCTGCCGGCGGATTTTCAAACGGCGGATCAGCTGTTTAAAAATGGCATGGTGGATGCAGTTGTTGAACGACCTCAATTGCGGTCAACGCTAGGACAAGCATTAGCGAATTATGGGATTGGGAGGTCAGCCCATGGATAAACGATTACAGCGATTACGGGCGGCTGATCGGATCAGTGCGCCGACTATCATTCAAGCGTTATTGCCGACAATGACGCAACAACGGGGAGACCGTTTATTAGGTCAGGATGCGGCTTTAACGGCTGGCTTTGGGCGCACTGCCACTGGTCGCCAATTAGCTGTTCTGGGCGTTGACCGGGGTGTTGATATTGCGAGCCGGCGTCGAAAAAACGGGGGAGCATTAACTGTTCCCGGCTATCGCACGGCGTTAAGAGTCGTAACCCATGCGGCTAAATTTGGGTGGCCGGTCGTTAGCTTAATCAATATGCCAGGTGCTGATGCGAGTCCCCGATCGGAACGCTATGGTCAGAGTCAGGCCATTGCGGACTTGATTGCGGCGACTGGTCAGCTGACCGTACCGAACGTTGTTGTATTTCTCGGTGAGGGCCATAGCGGTGGGGCGTTAGCCTTTGCCAACGCCAACCGCATTATCATGCTAGATGATGCACTTTTCAACGTTGCTTCTCCCGAGGCAGTCACAGCGATTTTACATGGGCAACAAACTAGCAGTGACGCCATCGATTTATTACCAATGACAGCTAGCGCTTTGCAGTCGCGCGGCTTAGTTGACCTGGTTATTGACCATCAGGATCAGACATTAGTCGCTGCGATCAACCAGGCGATTGAGACCCAACTTGCCGCACTAGAAGCATTGCCGGCACCGAATCTAATTGAACAGCGCGAAGCAAAGTTTCAACACTTTTTACAATCTTGGCCGGTCAATTAAAAATAATCATCAAAAAATGGGCTTCTCAGAATTTTTATTCTGAAGAAACCCATTTTTTAATAGTTGCTTAGTACTGATTAGTCGTGGTTTGATCTTGAGTCGTGGTCTGGTCCTGCGTCGTTGTATCTTGTGTCGTACTAGTGCCATAAGTAGTGGTATCACTAGACGTTGTGGTACTTGATGAACTTGAACTGGAACTTGAGCTACCCGTTGTAATTGAAGCTGTCTCAGAGAAGACTGACTCTGTTAAATTACTGTTTGAGAGTCCCAGCGCTTTACGGATGCGCTTCGAATTCTTGTAACGTTCTGACGAAGAGGCAACTTGATAAGAGAGCCCATCGATCGTCGCGTCAGTACCTTGAACGGTATATGATTTGGCATGGTGAGACGCATTCTTGTACTTCGTATCGAGTGCGACCATGTCATTCCAAGTTAAGTCGGTGCGCATGTTCTTAGCGAGTTTTTTCGTAATCTTTTCAATATTGGCAATTGACCCAAGTGAGTTAGACTGACTAACCATGGCCATAATAACCTGCCGTTGCCGTTTTTGACGACCATAATCACCCTGAGGATCGTCATAACGCATCCGTGAGTAATCAAGTGCCGCTGCACCATTAAGTTTGATCTTAACGCCCTTCTTAACGTTGGCATTACCGTATTTGAAAGTCAGCTTAGGTGTCACGGTCACGCCGCCCATCGCGTTGATGATCTGTTTTAAACCACCCATGTTCAGTAAGACGTAGAAGTCAATTGGAACATCCAGTAACTTCTCTACTGACTTGACGGCACCACTTGCGCCCCCAATGGTGTAGGCTGCGTTAATTTTTTGTGATTGCCCATCGATCATCACTTGCGTATCCCGTGGAATACTAGTGAGCGTCATACTTTCTTTTTTAGGATTGATTGTCGCAACAATCATGGTATCAGTCCGGGCTGAGAAGTCCTTGCCGCGACCTAGTGCACCAGTATCAGTTCCCAACAGTAGAATCGAGAATGGCTTGCCCTTCTTAATAACGGCATCAACATTCCGAAGCTTGGTCGAGCCGGTCGACTGGTAGGTCGTATTCATCGTATCCTTAGCGGCATTCCAGGTCTTGTAGCCCCACCAGCCACCCGTAACGATCAACAGGACAACGACGATTAGTAAAGTAATTAACCAAGGACGTTTTTTGTGTGGTTTCAAATGTGGGTTACGCTGTTGCTGTTCACGATAGCGGCGTTGGCGTGGTCCCATTTCATTATCATTGTTATTTTCTGACATATTCGTTCCTCATCACTTTAGATTTTTCCCTCAATAGTCATTTTATGACGTTTAGCAAATCATTGGTCCTTAAAGTTAGTAATTTAAAAAGATTTTAATAATCAAAAAATTACTGGCATCAGTAGTAACACAATTATAGAACACTATAAGTAATATTGTGACCGGCGTCAAACGTTTCCATCTATAAATTACGGTACAAGCCATCATAAAACAGTGGTATACTTGAATAATTCTCATTGAATTATTATTTTACATAGCTTGATGGCGATATTCAATGATGAGCAATTTGTTAAGAGGGGAAGACTGAGCGTGCAAATTTTACAGACATTCGTGCAGAGTATTCAAGGTGTCATGACGATCATCGTGATGATTGCAGTTGGTTACTTGTTGGCACGCTGGGGCTGGTTTAATGAAAGTGCGACTAAGCTGATTGCCCGATTGGTCACTCAAATTGCGCTACCAGCCTATATGATTGCAACGATCACAAAGCAGTTTACAGCGCATAAATTATTATCAACGTTGCCAGGATTACGTTTTCCAGTTCTTAATATGGCTATTTTGTTTGGCATTTCTTTCGGGGTGATGCGAGCCTTAAATATTAAAAAGAGTCATCGCGGCTTATTTGCCTCCATGTTTTTGAACTCCAATACGGTGTTTATTGGGCTACCGGTTAATCAAGCCTTGTTTGGGAATAGCGCATTGCCATACGTGTTAGTTTATTACATGGCCAATACCACCATTTTCTGGACGCTGGGCGTTTATTTGATTCAACGTGACGGTACTGGCACCGCTAAGTTTGACTTGAAGCAGACACTGACCAAGATCTTCTCACCGCCATTACTAGGATTTATGATTGGTGTCTTGCTTGTTCTAGGAAACATTCACGTTCCAAAATTCTTGATGGATGATTTCTCATATATCGGCGGTCTAACGATTCCGCTGTCCATGATCTTTATTGGGATTTCAATGGCCAACGCCGGGTTAAGCAGCATGCGCTTCGACCGGGATAGCTTGGGAATTTTACTTGGGCGTTTTATCCTTGCGCCGGTACTGATGACGCTGATGCTTATTCCAATGTCGATTCCATTGGAGATGAAGCAAGTCTTCATTCTGCAGTCCGCGATGCCCGTCATGACGAACGCACCAGTTGTCTCCAAACTGTACGGGGCAGATGCCGATTATGCCGCGGTCATGGTGACAGAAACGACACTATTGAGCCTAATCGTTATTCCGATTTTGATGGTGATCGTTCAAGCCAACTTTATTCGTTAATTATTGTGTGACTTAAAATTAAAAGTACCCGAATGCGTGCCACTAGTGACAGGCGTTGCGGGTGCTTTTTTGCTGGTTATTAATGATGAAAACTCAATTTAGTTCGGTCAACAAGGTTTGACCAATTAGATACTTTCTGCTCAGGGCTGTCCCAACACGTCTCGCTGGTAGTTTTTGATGACAAGCTGATGAGTGCGTGCTGGATGATGGTTGAGGCGGCAAGATGCCATTGAATGGTTCAAGCCTGATGAAAATTGTTTTCAAAAGCAATTAAAAATTGAAAAAAATAACGCCTGATTCCGCGTTAAACGGCGTTTTCCCGTGGATAAAAGCGAGGTAGTATACTGAGCTGATTTGAAAGTCACGTGAAAATGGTGCTATACTGAGAACCGTTGCGTATTAAATTTTGATTAAGAAGGAAGCGAACGTTTCGTGAAGAAAGCATATCTTTACATTGCAATTTCGACCTTAATGTTTAGTTCGATGGAAATTGCGCTAAAGATGGCCGGCAGTGCCTTTAACCCAATCCAATTGAATCTAATTCGATTTTTTATTGGGGCAATTGTGTTACTGCCATTTGCATTGCGGGCATTAAAGCAAACCGGACGAAAGTTAGTGAGTGCTGACTGGCGGCTATTTGCTTTAACCGGGCTAGTGTGTGTCATTGTCAGTATGTCGCTTTACCAACTCGCGATTACGGTCGATCAAGCTTCGACTGTGGCCGTATTGTTTAGTTGTAATCCGGTATTTGCGCTATTATTCTCCTATTTAATTCTGCGAGAACGGTTGGGTCGAGCTAACTTGATCTCCGTCGTGATTTCTGTGATTGGGTTGTTGATCATTGTTAATCCGGCCCATTTGACGAATGGGCTCGGGCTGCTATTAGCCATCGGGTCTGCCGTGACTTTTGGGCTGTACAGTATCATCTCGCGTTATGGGTCTGTTAAACGGGGCTTGAATGGGCTGACGATGACTTGTTTTACTTTCTTTGCTGGTGCGTTTGAACTTCTAGTTTTAGCTTGGATTACTAAGATTCCGGCTGTCGCCAATGGGTTGACGGCCATCGGTTTGCGGCAATTTGCTGCCATTCCGGTTTTGGTGAATGTTAATCTCAACTATTTCTGGTTACTATTTTTTATCGGCGTTTGTGTTACTGGTGGGGGCTTCGCGTTTTATTTCTTGGCAATGGAACAAACCGATGTTTCAACGGCTTCCCTAGTATTCTTCATTAAGCCGGGGTTGGCGCCAATCTTAGCAGCGTTGATCCTCCATGAACAAATTTTGTGGACGACAGTGGTCGGAATTGTTGTGATTTTGATTGGTTCCGTCGTGACCTTTGTCGGTAATCGGTTCCGTGAACGGGATACGATGGGTGCGATTGAGCAGCCAACAGCGGCCGCCACTGATGATGAACATGTCATCAAAGCCGCGCACGCCGTTTCAAATCAAGAAAATTAATTAATCGTGGACGGTCAGGGTGATATTAATCAGCTTGACCGTTTTTTTGTGGCAAGTGCGTTATCGCACGTAACAGCTGGTTGTGACTTTGAAAAATGAACCAAATCGATTATCATAGGAAGTATTGAAGATAGTAGGTGGGAAAGAGAATGACAGAACTAGTATTGGTTCGCCATGGTGAGAGTACGGCCAATCGGGATAATACGTATACCGGTTGGAGTGACGTCCCGCTAACAGCAGTGGGTATTGCACAGGCTCATCAAGCTGGCAAGCGATTACGAGCTACGGGACTGCAGTTTGGCGCTGTGCATACCTCAGTCCTAAAACGGGCTATCGTTACCGCGAATATTATGTTAAGTGAAATTGATCAGTTATGGCTGCCTGAGTATAAGACGTGGCGGTTAAATGAACGACATTACGGTGCCTTACGTGGTCAAAATAAGGATGTGACTCGTCAAGAGTACGGTAAGGCGCAAGTTCAACAGTGGCGGCGGAGCTTTTATACGGTGCCGCCGTTGTTGACACCAGCTGAACTAGACCATGATCGACGTTACACCAAGTACGGTGCCGCCGTCGAACCGCGGGGAGAAAGCTTGAAGATGGCTTACGACCGCATCATGCCTTATTGGATCGATGAGATTGCACCGCGGCTGTTAGACGGTCAAAGCCAACTCGTGGTGGCGCATGGTAGTACGTTGCGTGCGATGATCAAATATTTAGAGCATATTAGTGATACTGGGATTGATGGTGTCGAAGTTGCTAACGGGGTGCCAATTTGTTATCACCTTGATCAGCAACTGCACGTTATCGGTAAAGAAGAGTATTAAATTTAGTAATAGTTCTCCTAAGCGGTACTTTTATTGAAAATAAGTGCTAATCTGGACTGCTTTTTTAGACCATTATCAGATTAATCGAGCCTGAGTTAAGAGCTTCAGCAGACGCTGAAGCTCTTTTTTTAGTTAAAGTGTTAAACAAATGCCCAGTATAAGTAATTATAATCATTGATAATAATTGCCGACGAGTACTCAAAAAATGATACAGGCTTAAAAAGTTGATATAACAGTGCTTTCATAACTGTTTGAGTTAATATAAATATTTTTAATGTAATAAAATCCTTCAGTTTTCATAAATAAATATAATATATAACTTGTAATAGAATGGTGAACGCTGTAACATATCAGTTGGACAAAGTTGCGATTTGGCGCGCTTGACAGCCAAAAATCTGATCAGAAAGCCGGGTAACGTTATGATGAAACATAAAAATTTATTATTATTAATTATAATGAGCTTGGGTTTCTGCGGGATGCTGTTGATGTTCGCGCCACAAATCAGTACGCTGATCAACCCGAATGCGTCGCGAGTTGAAGCGGATAAGGCTAGTGGTCACGATACGACGCATGATCAGGTCTACTACAATGATCAGATGGATAACTATCAATATGATTATATAAATAACGGGACTAAGGTTTTGAACTATAAGGCCCGTTTTAAGAGTCGGGTCATCACGTATCGGATCACGAGTGACAGCAAGGTGTATCGAGCGATTTGGCTACGAGCCGTGGAACGTTGGAATAACACTAACGCGGTGAGGTTAGTTGAGGCTAAGGACCAAGCGAAAGCCCAGATTACGTTGGGCGAGAGTGAAGACGAGACGGAGACGACCGGATCGGAAATCGGCCGGACTTGGCGGACGTACTATCAAAGTGGTTCGCAAGGAACAACTTGGATGGATTCGGCGAAGTGTGTGATTTATACGAATCGCTTTCCAGCCAGCAATCATTCGGTAGAATATAAGCTGTCCGTTGCGACCCATGAATTGGGACATGCACTGGGACTAGAGCACGAGAACAACAAGAGTGCGGTGATGTATTACCAGTCGCATCGAGCAGCACATATTACGACTCGTGAAATTAGTACGCTTAAACAGATGTATAAATAATTATAATAGTGATTGCTATAAGTAAACGTAATAATAAAAAAATCGACTAAACTCACGCGAGTTTGGTCGATTTTTTTATTGTTTGTTGTTAGTAGTTCCTTGAGCGGTAGTTAAGTCTAATGCAGTCCAAAAAGCACCATCACGCTAAAGCAGTGATGGTGCTTAATTTAGATGGCCCATTAAACTTAATTAGGCTAATGCACCCATTGGATCCCAAGGTGCTAAAACAGTTGGTTCTTCGGCTTGGGCTGCCTTTAAGTCATCGGACAAGAATTCCTTGTTAACAACAACTTGGTAGCAGTATTCGTCCATCCAAGCATCGCTCATGACGAAGAAGCCCTTAGTCCCAACTTTGTCGCCCCAGCTATTTTCAACCTTCCACTTAGTTGGTTGGCCGTCAACGAGGTCGACACCGGTGATAACCATGGCGTGGGTCATCAGACTTTCGCCGTAATCAAGACGTTCAGCCTTCGACATTGAAAGGTCAACGTCGAATAATTCATCTTTACTGTAGACATCGGTAGCCATGACCCCTTTTTGGCGGTCGGAGGATTGACCAACATCACAACCAAACCAGACACTTTGGCCAGCTTGTAATTGCTTGATGGCCAATTGCTTGAAGTCGGCCATAGACACGTTCAAATGTTTGACTTCACGGCCACCTAAGACGTTACCTAACATTTCAATCGTGTAGGTATGGTTATAAGGCTTGTCGTCGGTTGGGGCGTTGATGATTGAAACGTAATCGTCCAAATTCCAGCCAACGTACTTTTCGAAGAAGCTTTGTGGCGTCAAGTTTTGGTCGATGTGGTATTGTTTCTTATCATCACGATATTCCCAGTCAAAATGTGAAACGGGTTCGCCAAAGGCATAGGCTAACATGCGATAGACTTCATTTAACATTTTTTCCTTGCGTTCTTGAATCGCGTCGTCACTAGTTCCGGCAGCCACTAGTTCACGTAATTCAACGGCATCTTTACGTAACTTTAAGTTAAGTGTGCTGTTGATTTCAGCCGATTTTGAACTGTTGTAAGTTTCAGGCATGACACTCTTAGGCACGATACCGTACTTCTGAATAATGGCAACGAGCATATCCCATTGGCCACCATCTTGTTGTGGCGTGGTCATCAACCAAGCAACTTTACGGCTGCTAGTTGGTTGGTCAGCGGTTGCCAACACGTTTTCATAGAAATAGTTCGCTTTTTCGAACTTATCCCAGAAAAAGGTGTAGTTTTGTGATAGTTCGAAATGTTTCAAGTTGAATTTTTCAGCTAATGAATGCCGCATCGTGTTTAAAGCGGCGAACATCCAGCAACGACCACTTTGCTTTTGGTTCGCAACGTCACCTGTATCCAAATCAATGGAAAATACTGGTGTGGTTTGGCTCATGGCCTGAATATCTTGACTGCTTGCTAAGATACCGTTCTTAGTGACACTACGTTCGATGACTTTTGCTTCGGGACGTTGGTCCAAGTCGGCTTGAAAGTTAGCAATTTGGTTCATACTGATTGCTTTACTCAAAAGATCACTCTCCTTTAATCTAATTCTAATTGTATCGGTTTATGACGGGTGGGGCAAGCGGGGAGTCGCACAAAACTATGGTCGCGCTTCGATAACCTCGGGACCATTGGCATGACCGACAATGACAGTGTTGACCATGTCTAAGAACAGGCCGTGTTCAACCACACCAACCATGTGAATTAAATCTTCGGCTAAAGCGTGGGGATCCGTGATTGGGTCGATGTGTAAATCGATGATAATATTATTAGAATCGGTCCGGACGAGTTCATCGTTGACTTTACGGAATACTGGGTTATAGCCCCGGGCAGCCATTTTTTCAAAGCCATGTTGGCTGCCGTAAGGAATCACTTCAACGGGTAAGCCAAAGGCACCTAATTGATGGACCATTTTGCTTTCATCAACAATCCACATGACTTTATCAGAATTGATGGCAACGATTTTTTCGAAGAGTAAGGCGGCGCCACCACCCTTAACGCCTTGGAAATCATCGGCGATTTCGTCGGCACCGTCGATCGTTAAGTCGAGATGGTCGACTTCGTCAACGGATTTCATCGGGATACCGAGCGCCTTAGCTTGGGCAGCGGTTCGGTCGGAGGTTGAGACGCCGACAATGTTTAAATGTTCATTTTTGACCCGTTCACCCAGAGCATCAACCATGAATTTAACGGTTGAGCCGGTTCCGAGGCCGACCTGCATGCCGTCTTGAATGTATTCAACGGCTTTTTGACCAACAAGTTGTTTTAACTGATCCTGATTCATAATATGAATTACTCCTTTGATTGAGAACTAGTGACTAATATGTCGGCAGCTTCAGGGTGCCGATCAAAGTAAGCCTTAGCGTAGGTACACAGTGGCTGAATACGTTTGTGTTCAACTCGAGCGGCGTCAATAACGGCTTTGGTTAATTGGCCGGCAATGCCCTGATGACCAAAATCGTCACGAACAAAGGTATGTTCAATGACCCAGGTCTGATCATTATTGATGGCGGGGAAGGTAATTTCACCAGCCAACTTGCCGTGATCGTCATTAAAATAAAAGCGGTGTGCTTCACGCGTGAATTCCATTGATTTCACCACCTTGTAAAGGGTTTTATATCTACCGTAATTAAACCGGTAATTGCCCGTTTTGTCAACGAAACTTCTATAATAAAAGTATGGTAAAATGTGAACACTAAATTAATGTTGAGAAAGTAGGAATTTGAAATGGCACGGGGATTTGAAATTGTAAGTCAATACGCGCAGGCGGGGTTACATGTACCTTACCGCACCACCAAGCAAGCAGCTGGCTATGACTTCGAAGCGGCGGAAGATTTTACGTTACCGTCAATTTGGAAAATGAACTTTATTAAAGTACTTTGGCAAATACATCATGGTGAAACGAGTTCTGCAGCCGATTTGGATGCGGCGGCTAAAGTCCTTAAACCATGGCTTGTTCCAACGGGTATTAAGGCATTTATGAATGATGGCGAATACTTACTATTAGCCAATCGTTCCAGCAACCCCTTGAAGCGTAACTTGATTCTACCGAATGGGATTGGCGTCATTGACGCCGACTACTATAACAATCCCAAGAACGAAGGTGCGATTTTCGTCCAATTAATCAACATGGGGATTCGCGACGTTCACATTAAAAAGGGTGAACGCATTGCCCAAGGGATTTTTACCCCTTATCTGACTGTTACGGATGAAACGAATGTGACAACGACACGTTCTGGGGGCTTCGGTTCGACCAATAAATAGGAAATAATAAAAAATCGGTAAAGCCAAGGTGATTTAAAGGCTTTAATGATTAATAATGGTAAAATAAACTTATACCCATAGCATGAAAATGACGATCCAGTTAATTGAGTTTGATTGATTATTTAAGTCTGCATCGTACTGGCTGGTTGTTTAGTAAGAATCATGATTAAAAGGTGCCGTTTTTTTAAATTTAAAAGCAGCCAGCTTAGGTTCGCTGGAAACAGTTCGAGTTAGCGTAAACTTGCTTAGTTAATTCGTCCTACACCGACCTCCAGACATTTCTGCCAATTGCCGGAACGCGGTGGGCACAGATTTGAGCCGAAGCCCACGTCTTAAATACTGGCCTTTCACGCTTTTATGCCATATTGGTGAAACGTGTTCGGGTCAGACTGAGACTTCCGGTTAGCTACGCTATGACGCCAAGCGGGAATTCACCGCTTAACGGCCTAGCTAGGCTAATCCTCAGTCTCAACTCATCTGAACCTCACACTCTTGCAGTACTGGGCATTGTCAGAAACACCTTCCAGTCGGGATGGTATTCGAATAGCTGATGAAGATGTACCCAACTTTTGATGAATTGGTCGTTGTTTTTCATAAACGGCAATTTTCTCAATCAACTGTCAGGCTGAAAATGATGTTGTGATGACTTACTATTTCTGAGTTACCAGTCATAATACATTGAACGTTTCGACAAAGTAGAGAATACATTCTGATGTTTCGCTCAAAGTTTTCGTATCAAAGTAGTCAGCAACCAATTGTACCAAGTTAAGCGGCCGTTCATTTGCCATTCGAGCGGCTTCCCGACTGGAGGGGCTGGGTGACAATGCTCAGTAGCCAAATTATTCTTAGGTGGAAGTGTCTTTCTTCCGGCTTAGAATAAGACTCGTATTTGAGATGACACGGGTTATGCGTTAGCTCAAATCGACGTCGGCTTACGTTCCAGCAATTGTCACCCAGCCCCGGAGGTCGGAATAGGATAGTCATTGCTGACGAACAGAAATCTATCTAATTGGCACCTTTTAATCATGACTCATGACAGTGTGGCGCGGATGAAGTAAATATTTTAGAAATCCCAATACCCAACATTAAATTGATATGTTGGCGGAGAAATGGAGACGTGTGTACGTGGCAAAAGCAAAAACTCAGTTTGTTTGTTCTAACTGTGGTTATTCAACACCGCGATATTTAGGACGGTGTCCGAACTGTGGTGAATGGAATACACTAACTGAAGAACATTTTGATACAAAACCGGACCGCAAGTCGCGGGTGAGCTTTGCGGGTAAGTCGGCTAAGCCACAACGACTCAAAGAAGTGTCGCTGACTAAGACACCGCGTGTCAAGACTAAGCTGAAAGAGTTCAACCGGGTCTTAGGTGGCGGTGTTGTGCCAGGTTCACTAGTTTTGATCGGTGGTGATCCAGGTATTGGTAAGTCAACGTTACTACTGCAAGTTTCGGGGCAATTGGCCGAGACGGGTGGTTCTGTACTATACGTGACTGGTGAAGAAAGTGCCTCCCAAGTGAAGATGCGGGCGGACCGGCTGGCTGTTAGCAGTGAAGACTTTTATCTTTATCCTGAGACTGATATGTCGAATATTCGTTCAACGATTGAATCGACGCATCCAGAATTTGTGGTCATTGATTCGGTACAAACGATGCAAGAACCTGATATGGACTCTGCGATTGGTTCAGTATCACAAATCCGTGAAATTACGGCTGAACTACTGCAAATTGCGAAGACTAACGGCATTACCATTTTTATTGTGGGCCATGTGACTAAGGGTGGTGCCATTGCGGGGCCTAAGATCTTAGAACATATGGTTGATACCGTTTTGTACTTTGAAGGTGATTTACATCATACGTACCGCATTTTACGGGCAGTCAAGAATCGATTCGGGTCAACGAATGAACTGGGAATATTTGAGATGCGGACGGGCGGTTTGTATGAAGTGGCCAATCCGTCAGAGATTTTCTTGGAAGAACGTCTGAAGGATGCTACGGGTTCCGCCATCGTTGTTTCAATGGAAGGAACACGACCAATCTTAGTAGAAGTTCAAGCGCTGGTAACGCCAACGGTCTTTGGTAATGCGAAGCGGACCGCAAGTGGCTTGGATCATAATCGAGTCTCCTTGATTATGGCAGTGTTGGAAAAACGGGCGAGTCTAATGCTTCAGAACCAGGACGCGTATTTGAAAGCGGCCGGTGGCGTTAAGTTAGATGAACCGGCGATTGACTTAGCTATTGCGGTCAGTGTGGCTTCTAGTTATCGTGACCAGCAGACTCGTCCGAGTGACTGTTTTGTTGGTGAAGTCGGTTTGACTGGTGAGATTCGGCGGGTCAACCGGATTGAATCACGAGTTGGTGAGGCGGCTAAGCTAGGTTTTAAACGTATCTTTATTCCTAAGAATAATCTGCAAGGTTGGGATATCCCAACTGGAATCGAAGTAATTGGAGTTGCCACGCTAAAAGAAGCGCTCCAATTAGCATTACAACAACCAAATTATTAAAAAGGGGCTGATGCCATGAAGAAGTTAACGGTGCGACTAGTATTTATTGTCGTCGGGGGTACGTTAGGACTAACTTACCTGCCGTTCTTGTGGACGACAATTTTGTCGCAACCAAATGTGTTATTGAATAACGTTTTTACCAACTTTTTGTTGGGGGCGCTGATTCTATGGGTTTTGTCATTGTTCTTAGCCAATGCCGCTGTACGACTGGTGGATCGAGTCGAAAAGAACTTATCCAAGCAAAACCCAATGACACTTTTATTTGGCAGTATCGGATTTATTATTGGGTTATTGATCGCGGTTCTGATTTCGCAATTATTTAATCGTAGTCCATTATTCCTATTGAACACGGTCGTCCCAATTATTTTGATGTTGTTTTTTGGTTACATTGGTGCGCGAGTCGGGACTACCCGGATCGATGAGTGGCGGAAAGTTTTCAACTTCCGCCGTCGTGAAAAGGAAACAAGTCCGGAGATTACTGATGCTCAGCCAGATCAGAACTATCATCATTATAAGATTCTAGATACCAACATCTTGATTGACGGCCGGATTTACGACATTGTCAAGACTGGTTTCTTAGAAGGGACACTGTTAGTACCGAACTTCGTCTTGTATGAATTACAGTACATTGCGGATTCAGCTGATAGTATTAAACGTGTGCGGGGTCGTCGCGGGCTAGATATTTTAAATAAGCTACAAAATGAAAATATTATCCCGGTTGAAATGTACGAGGGCGATTTTGAGGATATTCCAGAAGTTGATAGTAAACTCATTCAATTGGCTAAAAAAGTCAACGGTGTGATCGTGACGAATGACTACAACTTGAATAAGGTGATTGAGTTCCAAAACGTACAAGTTCTCAATATTAATCAGTTGGCTAAGTCGTTGAAACCACGGGTTATTCCTGGTGAAGAGATGAATGTCATGGTCGTCAAAAATGGTAGCGAACGCCAACAAGGGGTCGGTTACTTGGACGATGGGACGATGGTTGTCGTCGAAGATGGGAAGTTTTACATCAATGAAAAGGTGGATGTCGTTGTAACGAGCGCCTTACAAACGGATGCTGGTCGAATGATTTTTGCCCGTTTAGCGCACGCTAATCGCGGAATTCCGGATCATGCGGATGGAAATAATAAGCACAACAATAATCATAGTAATAATCGAAATAATAATCGCGATAATCGGCACTAGGTTAAGCGATTCAACGGTAGCAACTCATTTGATGGGGGCTACCGTTTTTTTGTTCAATGATGACTAATCCAGGACGTCGTAAGGGAGGCGGCCGAATCGCAACAAAATAGGAGGGTTAATGCTCATTATCAATAAATTGGGATGTTGTTAGTGTACGATTAGGGCCTGTTTCGATATTTTTACAATGGGTTCAGTCTGAAACCTTAATTTTTAGCGGTAAACATGGTAAACTGGAAAAGCAAGTGAAAGTCGGAATATTCTGGTCGATAGAAAGGTTCCGGCGTAACATTTAAGATGAAAAAATACGAAAGAGGCGTTAATCACATTGGCAAAGAGCAAGATTCGTGTGCGTTACGCACCAAGTCCAACTGGCCATTTACACATTGGTAATGCTCGGACTGCATTGTTTAACTATTTATTTGCCCGGCATAATAAGGGAAAGTTCATTCTTCGGATTGAAGACACCGATTTAAAGCGGAATGTTAAAGACGGTGAAAAGAGTCAGATGGACAATTTGACGTGGTTAGGGATTGATTGGGACGAAGGTCCGGATAAGGGTGGCGACTTTGGCCCTTACCGTCAATCAGAACGGAAATCAATCTATGACCCGTTGATTCAACAATTAATTGATGAAGGTAAAGCTTACGAATCTTACATGACGGAAGACGAATTGTCGGCACAACGTGAAGCTCAAAAAGCGCGTAAGGAAATGCCACACTACGTCTACGAATTTGCTGGCATGACGGAAGACGAAAAACAGGCGAAGATCGCGGCTGCTAAGGCGGCTGGTATCCAACCCGTTATTCGCTTCCACGTCCCAGAAAATACGACCTATGCTTGGGATGACATGGTTAAAGGTAAAGTTTCGTTTGAATCCAAGACGGTTGGTGGCGACTTTGTCATCAAGAAGCGTGACGGGATGCCAACGTACAACTTTGCGGTGGTTGTTGATGACCATATGATGGAAATTAGCCACGTCTTCCGTGGTGATGACCACGTTGCCAACACGCCTAAGCAATTGATGATTTATGAAGCCTTTGGTTGGCAACCACCGAAGTTTGGCCACATGAGCTTAATTATCAATACCGAAACCGGTAAGAAGTTAAGCAAGCGTGACGAAACCGTATTGCAATTTATCGAACAATACCGTGAATTGGGTTACTTACCAGAAGCAATGCTTAACTTCATCATCCTACTAGGATGGTCACCAGTTGGCGAAAGTGAATTGTTCAGTAAGCGCGAATTCATCAAAATGTATGATGAAAAGCGGTTGAGCAAGTCACCAGCAGCTTTTGATGGCAAGAAGTTGGAATGGGTGAACAACCAGTACATTAAGAAGGCTGACGAAAACGAAGTCTTTGCAATGTCAATTCGCCAATTGATCAAGGCTGGCCGGTTACCACAACGCCCAGATATGAGCCAGATTGAATGGACACGGACGTTGGTTTCATTATTTAAGAACCAGATGAGCTATACTGGTCAAATCGTTGATTTAGCAGATCTCTTCTTCAATGGTCCGGCTGATATCAATGATGAAGCTAAGGCCGAACTTGATAATGACACGGCACTCCCTGTCTTGAAGGAATTCCGGCAACGAATCGAAGATATTGACGTCTTCGAAGCAACCGCAATTCAAAAGACGATCAAGAGCATTCAAAAGGATACGAAGATCAAGGGCCGGGCATTATACATGCCGATCCGGATCGCCGTTTCTCACGAAATGCACGGGCCAGAATTACCAGAAACGATTGAATTATTAGGGCGTGAAACGACCAAAAAGCATCTCGATGCTATGATTGCGGAACTCGCCAAGTAATGAATGGATTATTAAAATATTAGTTGGTTGTCGTAAGTGGCGGTCGTCGTCAGCAAGACAACGCAATTAATACATCGTGCGGTCAGCAAGCTAGTCCCCGGGTGAGCGTTATCTCAGTATCGCGAAAGTTACCCAGTGGCGCGTGACTGCATGTGAAAGTATCTTTTGTATGGTGGAGTTTCGGTTCCGCCGTGCGAGGGATGCTTTTTATTTGTGTTTCAAACATGGTAAACTATCATCAAAAGTAATGATTCAATTGAAAGGAGTTGTCGCCAATATGTTAAGTGTTTTTAATACGTTAACGCGTCAAAAAGAACCGTTTAAGCCTATCACCCCCGGAGTCGTGAAAATGTATGTCTGTGGGCCGACCGTTTATAACTATATTCATATCGGTAATGCGCGTTCTGCAATTGCCTTTGATACTATCCGACGGTATTTTGAATATTGCGGTTACCACGTTGACTATGTCTCCAACTTCACGGATGTGGATGATAAGCTGATCAAACGTGCCGCTGAAGATCACACCACGGTACCAGCAGTTGCTGACCGATTTATTAAAGCTTTTATGGAAGATACGACTGCGGTCAATATTGAACCAGCGACGGTTCACCCGCGGGCCTCTGAGAATATCCCAGAAATCATTGCATTTGTACAAGCATTGATTGAAAAGGGCTATGCTTACGAATCAGCTGGCGACGTATATTACCGCGCACGGAAGTTTAAAAAGTATGGTCAGTTATCTGACCAGCGAATCGATGATTTAGAAGTGGGTGCCAGTCAGCATACTGCCGATGAAGAAACCGATCGTAAAGAAGATCCAATTGACTTTGCACTCTGGAAAGCGGCCAAGCCCGGTGAAATTTCATGGAAATCGCCATGGGGTGCGGGTCGGCCCGGCTGGCATATTGAATGCTCGGTCATGTCTACTAAGTACTTGGGCGATACGTTTGATATTCATGGTGGTGGTCAGGACCTTGAATTCCCACATCATGAAAATGAAATTGCCCAGAGTGAAGCGAAGACCGGCAAGACGTTTGCCAATTATTGGTTACACAACGGTTTTGTGACGGTTGGTGATGACAACGAAAAGATGAGTAAGTCATTAGGTAATTTTGTGACGGTTCACGATATTATTAAAACGGTTGATCCGCAAGTGCTACGGTTCTTCATGGCGACGACCCAGTACCGGCGACCGATTCAATATACGCAGGCCAACTTAGACGAAGCAGCTAATAACTTGGATAAGTTACGTAATGCTTATCGTAATCTCACGTTCCGGTTGCAAGATGCGACGAACGGGACGGATACTGCGGTGGCAGAACAGTTACAGACACTCATCACTAACTTTGGAACCGCAATGGATGACGATTTCAATGTTCAAAACGGGGTGGCTGCTGTGTATGAATTAGCTAAGTTAGCCAATGTCTATGCAGCCCAGGCAACGGTTCAAAAAGAGACGTTGATTGCCTTACAGAAGGCATTAGTGCAGTTGACTGGCGTCTTCGGCGTCACTTTTGAAACGGCTAATGCGACGCTGGCTGATGACGCGATTCAAGCACTGATCGATGAACGAGAAGCTGCTCGTAAAGCTAAGGATTTTGCTAAGGCCGACCAGATTCGTGATGATTTGAAAGCTCAGGGGATTATTTTAGAAGATACGCCTCAGGGTGTGCGGTTTAGAAAGGAATAATATGCAAGTTGATTATCAACAATTAAACGGGATTGCACTCGCGTACCTCGGTGACGCGGTGTATGAACCGTTTATTCGCCAACATTTGATTGAAAGTGGTTTTACTAAAGCCACTAAGTTGCACCACCATGCGACCCACTATGTTTCAGCCAAAGCGCAAGCGGCACTGATCGAACGGATGCAGGCCGAAGAAGTTTTAACGCCAACTGAAGTGGACGTTTTTAAGCGTGGACGGAATGCCAAGAGTCATACGTCGGCCAAACATACCGATGTCGTCACTTACCGGATCTCAACCGGTTTTGAAGCCGTTTTTGGGTATTTACAATTGACTCAGCAGGCGGACCGAATTGCAGAACTGGCACAGTGGTGTATTAAACAAGTTGATGAAGGGAGGGTTTCCAGTGTCAAATAACGAACAAGACCAAACAGCAGCTGACTTTGTAATCGGGCGGCACCCCGCCATGGCAGCAATCAAGAGTGATCAACAGATCAACAAAGTCTTTATTCAAAGCGGTCTACAGGCCGATGTACTGAATGACATTGCCAAGATTGCGAAGAAACGTAATTTGATCGTACAGTACGTGCCGAAACAAAAGTTAGACCGTTTAACCGACAACGCCAACCATCAGGGGGTAGCTGTGGGGGTGGCTGCTTTTGAATATACCACCATTGATGATTTATTTGCTGTTGCTAAGGCTAAGAATGAAGCGCCATTTTTCTTGATCTTGGATAATATCGAAGATCCCCATAACTTAGGTTCGATTATGCGGACGGCCGATGCAGCTGGCGCCCATGGCATCATTATTCCGAAACGGCGCGCCGTGGGGTTAACCAGTACGGTTGCCAAGACGTCAACGGGGGCTATCGAACACGTGAAAGTTGCGCGGGTGACGAACTTGGTTCAAACGGTTAAACGATTGCAAGAAGCCGGTCTGTGGATCTTTGGGACTGATATGAACGGGACGGACTACCGACAGTGGGATGCTTCCGGTGCCGTTGGTTTGATTATTGGTAATGAAGGTAAGGGAATTTCACCATTACTTAAGAAGAGTGTGGACGAAATGTTGACCATTCCAATGATTGGTCATGTTCAAAGTTTGAATGCCAGTGTGGCGGCCAGCCTTCTGATTTATCAAGGCTACACGTCCCGGCATCCACTGGGAAAATAAGATGAAACAACAATTATTGATTGTCGATGCTTACAATATGATTGGCAACTGGCCAGAACTCAATCATTTAAAACAAACGGACCGGTTGCCGCAAGCTCGTGACGAGTTAATTAGCATGTTGACTGAGTATAAAAAAATTACGGGCCTTAATATTAGCCTGGTTTTTGATGCGATGTACGTTCCGGGTAATTCTAAGAGTTATCGCCAAGCTGATCTTGAGATTATTTGGACGAGTAAAGACCAGACCGCTGACAGTTATATCGAAAAGTACGCGGGTGAAAAGCAATCGCGAGTACTTCAAGTGACGGTTGCGACTAGTGATCAGGCAGAACAATGGGTAATCTTTTCGGAAGGTGCATTACGAGTACCAGCCTTGGAATTACGACACCGCGTCAAGACTGCGCTGAAAGATGTGCGTCATACTGCCGTGCGCACCCAGGATTTAGGTGCCGTTCGTAAATCACCCTGGAATGATGATCAATTATCGGCCTTGGATCAGTACCGCCAACAACTAGAACGCAATCACGTTAAACATCATCACAAGTAATTAGGTGGTTGCCGCGAGCGTGGGCTGTTTCTAAATCGTCATAATTAATATTTAAATTTTGCAAAAGATAACCAGTGGCAATTTAAGGCTCGAAAGCAGTTCTAGTATTAAAATATCTAGTAATCAAATGCCCCAGTTCAGCTGCTGTTCACTAGATGTTAGGATGGCTTGTCATAACAGTTTTAGTGTTATCGGAGTTTGCGCTGGCGATTGCATTAATCGGTTGGTTAGACAGCGTAGTGGCTTCGTGCAACTCCAGCGGACGCGCGTACTCGTCTCCAACGGGCTTAAGTAGGTCGCACTTGTCTTTGGCGTTAGAAATATTTTGATATTACTAATAATTAGTGCGATATAGCACTATTAGGTTGATGAATGGGACGATCATAGTAGTTTTGATAGCCGCGTATAAGAAGATTTCTGTGAGTGCTGAGGTGGCTGAATTGAAACGTTCGTTCGCTTGTGACGGCACAATTAACCCGGTATATTAGCATTACAGATGCTCAGGGGTGCAGTTTCTGAAACTAGTCAGAAGCGAGGAATGTCACGTGAATGAACAGCAATTGATCCACTTAGCAGCAGATGGTGATGATGCAAGCATTAATGCATTAGCCCAGCAGTATGTCCCAGTTGTTTGGCGGTTGCGACGGCAATACTATGTCCGGAACTTTGACGAGGATGATTGGCTTCAAGAAGGTCGAATTGCAGTTTATCGAGCGGCTAAAAAGTATCAACGGCTACGGCAATGTAGCTTTGGCACTTATTACCGGGTGCTATTGAGTAATCAGATTATTGATCATATTCGACGGACACAGGCTCGCAAGCGTCGTCCGGAAGGGGATATCTTATCACTGGATGTTAATGATGAGGATATCTTATGCAATATTCAGACGCTAAGGGCCTCGACCCTTGATGTGGTTCATGTTCGTGAGCAGGTGCGGATTTTTCCAGCAATCTGTTCGGCATTTGAAGGATTGGTTTTTATGGATCTATTGGCAGGGCAATCGCCAGAACGGATTGCATTGAGTCGGCAAGTGGAAGTTGATCAAGTGGTCAACGCCACGGATCGATGCCGCAAGAAGATGCGTGACTTTTTACAAGACGCTGCCTGAAATTGACATTCGAAAAGTTCCATGCTAATGTTATACCTGATTTATTATGGAGGTTTTGTCGATGGCACAGAAAAAAGTTGCACTGGCATGTACCGTTTGTGGTTCGCGGAACTACACGATTGATGCTAACCCGAATCGAACTGACCGCTTAGAAGTTAAGAAATTTTGTAAATATTGTGGTAAACACACACTTCATCGTGAAACGCGGTAGGGGGATTAGACATGCGCTTATTTAAATTTTTTGGTCAAGTTGGACATGAAATGAAAAAAGTGACCTGGCCAACTTGGCGGGAAAATCGTCGTGATTCGTGGACAGTTGTCTCAACATCACTGTTCTTCGTGGCGTTTTTCGCTTTATTTGATTGGATTATCCAATTATTATTACAAATGTTAACAAGCTGGCATTAATGGCTTTTTGAACAAATTTTTGTTATAATAATGGCATTGAAAGAAAACTTCGTGCAAACGAGGTTTTTTTATTTTGCCAAAAGACATTTTAAAGGAGAATAATAATGGTCGAGTCTGTTGAGAAAAGATGGTATGTCTTACATACCTACGCTGGTTATGAAAATAAGGTTAGTTCTAACTTGGAATCCCGTATTCAATCTATGGGAATGGAAGACAATATTTTCCGGGTCGTTGTTCCCGAAGAAGAAGCTCATGAAGTCAAGAATGGGAAAGACAAAGTTGAAATGAAGAAGATCTTCCCTGGTTACGTTTTGGTTGAAATGGTCATGACGGACCAAGCTTGGTATATTGTTCGGAATACGCCAGGTGTTACTGGGTTCTTAGGATCACATGGGCAAGGTAGTAAACCAACGCCATTGTTGCCTGAAGAAGCGGAACAAATCTTGCATCAACTAGGCATGAGTGCTCGGCATACCGAATTGGACGTTGAAGTTGGCGAACAAGTTACCATCATCGATGGCGCTTTCTCTGGCCTTTCTGGTGAAATTACTGAAATTGACAACGAAAAGATGAAGCTCAAGGTTAATATCAATATGTTCGGTCGGGAAACAAGTACTGAATTGGACTTCGATCAAGTTGATCAGATTCGGTAATTAATTTAAGTAAGCTGGTGGACCATCTTGGCAGAAGTAATTTTAGTCATCATCGGCGCCTTAGTGCTCGGTATTTTGGGGCGTATCACCTTTAAATTTTGGCAATACGGGCGACCGCAGCATTTGCGGCAGTCGGTGTCGGCTAATTCAGCAGATGATAGCGCCGTGACGCTATTTATTCCAGGGTATGCGGGCAACCGGTTCTCTTTTGGTGGCATGCTACAACGCTTTACGGCCGGTGGCATCGCCAATAAGTCATTAGTCGTAATGATTGATCGACATAATCATCCCCATGTGACTGGTGAGCTAGACGCTTACCGCCCAATGGTACAGTTGATTTTTGCCACGCCACGCGTTGCTGTACGGCAACAGGCGGCAGGCGTCTTGGCAGTTGTGCAGTATTTGATTGCGCATGAGCACGTTCAGACGATCAATTTAGTCGCTCATTCGATGGGTGGTGTGGTGCTCTTTCAATACTTGACGACAGCTGCCAAACTGGTCAATTTACCGGAAGTCCGCAAGGTTGTCACAATTGGTGCGCCGTTTAATGATAGTGAGGTCGGGCAGAATACGTATCCGATTGAAAACCACCCGTTGACGGCGACCGGACCAACTAAGACCACGCCCGTTTATAATTATTTTTTGCGAACGCTCCAACGATTGCCAAACACGATTTCGTATTTGAATATTGCGGGTAACATTGGCGATGCGGCGCAAAGTGATGGTGCTGTCGCTCTGAATAGTGCGTTGTCATTGCGCTTTTTACTGCGACCAACGCGTGACCAGTATCAAGAATTTGTGGTACATGGTAAGAATGCCCGCCATTCACGATTACATGAAAACTATGAAGTTGATCGCCAAATCGTCCAGTTTTTATATCCAGAAGCCACAAAAAAGGTTGCTGGTGAAAAATAGATATGCTACAATGATGTTTGTGCGTCACGTATGCACGTTTACGTGGGAGGAGCAAAAACTCAGCTCCATTTACCACATCACGGACTAAGGAGGAATGTCTCGTGGCTAAAAAAGTAGCTAACGTTGTTAAATTACAAATTCCTGCGGGCAAAGCAACACCTGCTCCGCCAGTTGGCCCAGCTTTAGGTCAAGCAGGTATCAATATCATGGGTTTCACAAAGGATTTCAATGCTCGTACTGCTGATCAAGCAGGTATGATCATCCCTGTTGTGATTACGGTGTACGAAGATCGTTCATTCGACTTCATCACTAAGACCCCACCTGCTGCCGTTCTATTGAAGAAAGCTGCCGGTGTTGAAAGTGGTTCCGGTGAACCTAACACGAAGAAGGTTGCAACTGTAACCAAAGATCAAGTTAAGCAAATCGCCGAAACTAAAATGCAAGATCTAAACGCAGCTGACGTTGAAGCAGCTATGCGCATGATCGAAGGTACTGCTCGGAGTATGGGATTCACCGTCGAAGGCTAATTCAGTACTGTTGAGTATGTCGGACACTTCATCAAAATGAATGTGTCAAGTGGGAGGAAATCTCCGTTTGAACCACATTTGCAAGGAGGAAAACACTTAGATGGCAAAGAAAAGTAAACAATACCAAGACGCCGCTAAGCTCGTTGATCGTGACAAAGCTTACGATGTAACTGAAGCGGTAGACTTGGTTAAAAAAATGGATTTCGCAAAGTTTGATGCAACTGTTGAAGTTGCCTTCAAATTAAACGTTGATACAAAGCAAGCCGACCAACAACTTCGTGGCGCGGTTGTCCTTCCTAATGGTACCGGTAAAGATCAAACCGTTATCGTTTTTGCTAAGGGTGACAAGGCTAAAGAAGCTGAAGAAGCCGGTGCTGACTTTGTTGGTGAAACTGATTTAGTTCAGAAGATCCAAGACGGTTGGTTAGACTTTGATGTCGCAATCGCTACCCCTGACATGATGGCCCAAGTTGGTCGTTTAGGTCGGGTTCTTGGACCTAAAGGCTTAATGCCTAACCCTAAGACTGGTACGGTTACGATGGACGTTGCTAAAGCCGTTAACGATTCAAAAGCTGGTAAGGTGACTTACCGGACTGACCGTGACGGTAACGTTCACGTTCCTGTTGGCAAGGTATCATTCGATACTGACAAGTTAGTTGGTAACTTCAAGACCATTGAAGACACCATCGTGAAAGCTCGTCCAGCCTCAGTACGTGGGACTTTCATCCAAAACTTAGTTGTTACTTCAACCTTTACCCCAGCGGTACGTGTTGATTTAGCATCATTTTAAGGATTAAATTCTGAAAACAATTGACCCCGTGGGTGATCTGTGATAGATTACTAGAGGTTAAGTAATATCTCTACCTAAGACTCAGGCGGCTTAACGGCCTTAATCTACCTGCCGAGGACATTGTTTTTTCTCTATGTCTTGGTGGACATAGGGATTTTTTTATAAATCCCTGAACCAAAATTCTGGGAGGTGAATCTGTTGAGTAAAGAAACAATTGCTGTTAAAGCACAAGAAGTCGAAGAAGTTGCAGAACAATTGAAGAGCTCAGTATCAGCCATTGTTGTTGATTACCGTGGTTTGACTGTTGAACAAGTAACTGATTTACGTAAGCAATTACGTGAAGCCGGTGTTAAGATGCGCGTTATCAAGAACAAGATCATGGTGCGTGCCGCTGATAAGGCCGGATTTGAAGACTTAAAACCTGTATTTGCTGGTCCTACTGCCGTTGCCTTCTCTGAAGAAGACCCAGTTGCTCCTGCAAAGATCTTGGCTAACTTCGCGAAGACCGCTGATGCCCTTCAATTAAAGGGTGGCGTGATCGAAGGTAAAGTTGCTGATCTTGAAACTGTTCAAGAATACGCTACGATGCCATCACGTGAAGAATTATTGGCTACGATCGCCAACTTGTTACAAGCACCTGTTCGTAACGTTGCATACGCTGTTAAGGCGGTTGCTGAAAAAGGCGACGAAGACGCAGCTTAATTTGCTGTCAGTGTGTTAAAAAAACTAAAATATAAGTTCATATAAAATGGAGGAACAAAAAATGGCTTTTGATAAAGATGCTATTATCGACTCATTAAAAGAAGCTTCAATCTCAGATTTAAACGACTTAGTTAAGGCTATCGAAGAAGAATTCGATGTCTCAGCTTCAGCCCCTGTTGCTGTTGCCGGTGCTGCTGGTGGCGACGCTGCCGCTGCTAAGGATTCATACGATGTTGAATTAACTGAATCCGGTGACCAAAAGGTTAAGGCTATTAAGGCCGTTCGTGATATCACTGGTCTTGGCTTGAAAGATGCTAAGGGTCTTGTTGATAACGTACCTTCAATCATCAAAGAAGGCGTTTCAGAAGACGAAGCCAACGATATGAAAGCTAAGCTTGAAGAAGTTGGTGGTGTCGTTACCCTTAAGTAATTATTTACTTAACGGAACGTCATCAGACCACACCCTACTATGGGGTGTGGTCTTTTTTTATCTCTGGATGTGGTTTTGGTGCGAATCATCACGTGCATGACCACGCATATAACGATTACTGAGAATTTATACTTAGGCTAATTGTTAGTGCAACTTGATATCAACCGCCGTATGATTACGGTGACTTGGCGTTAGAGGCGTAACCGTATTGGATTAAGCAAGTCAAAACAAGCCCAACAGAACGTCGCATAGTACGTCTGTTGGGCTTGTTTTAAAATTTCACTTGGGTTGAACTTCTGGTCGACAGGGCACTATCACTTTTGTGGCTGCTGCGTGATAGGCTGAATACGATGATCAATGATCGTTAGTGACTGACCTGACTAGTGCCATCAGTATAGTTCAAGGTCATACCGGGCTGGATATTGAAAATATAGACATTAAAACTGACAGCATTGCTACCAACTGACTGACCACGCATTTGAACACCGCGGGCTAACAGTTCGTTACCTTTGAAAATGGGGGTCACTTGATAGCGGACGTAGTTTTTCGGACTTTCTTTCAAATAGGCCGCAACTTGGTTTTCATAGGTCGTCATTTCAGGGTCATTCAAAGAACGGGTTCCGGTCATGAGGTTCTTGATATTGTTGTTCTGCCCCGTTAATTGATAGCCAATCAGATGACTGCGGTTGTAAAGCCAACCGCTACTGATGCGTTTGTTATGCCAACCCGTTGGTCGAACATTCAGGGCCTCACGTTCAGCTTTGGGCATCAGTGACTGATTTAAGAGGGCATTAGCAGCCGTCACCCGGTTAAGTGAGTCTAAATTGCCATATTGTTGCCAGGCACCCTGACTCGTACTGAGCTCCTTAGCGGTAAATGCGGGCTGATTCTGATTAATCGTGATCGTTTGTTGACCGTTGTAAGTTTTACTCGCCAACGTAGTGTTACTTGGGTTATGGTCAGAATTGACCTTGGTTGGTGCTGTTGTCGAAGTTGCACCAGCTTGCTTGTTCGTAGCCTTGAGTTTGTCAATATGTTGTTGACTACTCGAAAGTTTTTTCACAGCCTGCTTTAAGCTGCTAGCAGAAGCACGATTGGCAGCCTGAAGTGCCGTCAATTGCTTGTCATTATTAGCCGTTACTAAGTGTGTCTTAGTAACGGTCTTTGTCTTCACAGTTGGCTGAGTGGATTCATCAGATGTGCCGAGAATACTAAAGCTGACGAGCAATGCGATAATGGCCGGCCAACTATGCCGCCACCATTGACGCCCACGGTAGCGCCGATGTAAGCGCCAGAACCAGTACAGGGTTGCAAATAATAAGATGGTGCCGATCAATGCCATGAAGTGATCCTCCTATCGAAATGACTTACGGAAACCAGCGGCCCGCGCTGCGTCTTCCGTACTAAAGTAAACGGCATTTTTACCGGCCATCCGGTAGTTTTGCCCTGTTTCAACGTGATAAATTTTGGAATTGCGGTTACCCACGATACGTCCGGTTTGGGCGGTATCGGTATCGCCAGAAAAATTATTCTGCCGACTCGTGGTTGCGGTACTAGTTTGAGTTTGTTGACTTTGAGCAGCTGCTTGACTGCTGGCCTTGGCCGCTTGCTTAGATTGGCTAGCGGCTGCGACGGCCGAAGCGGACTGGGCTTCTGACTGGGAGCGTGATTGTGCGGCCGCTTCACTAGCAGCTGATTTGGCGGCAGCCTGTGACGCTGATTTTGATGAGGCCATTGCGTCGTCATGTTTTGCTTTTAGTTGTTCGGATTGACGCTTAGCCTGACTAGTTGCAATTGCGAGTTGGGTCGTGTTTGAACTAAGAGCTTTGGCTGAGGCCGCGTTAGCCCGACTAGCGGCCCTTGCTTTTGCCCAGGCGGCTTTATTAGCAGCAGTCCGTTTCTCAACCCGAACCGTCTTGGTTTTGACACTGGTATGGTTGGCGGCTTGTTGATTACCAGTGGTACAGCCGGTTAAGATGAGTAGACTCGTTAGTGCAACGACGAGTTTTTTTGCATGGTGCATAAGAAATTCCTCCTTGTTTATGTATCACTTTAATTATACATAAACGGTAAAGGTTGGTAAAGCAAGTTTGGTAACTAAAAATCAATTAATATTGGTTTATGCTGGTATTAATTTCGATAATTAATCATAATTAGTGCTAACTACTAACACCCATTCGGAACAATTTAGTAACAGGTATTTAAAATGTTCATAGCTTAATACGGCGACAAATCAGACCTGTGGGGGTTATTAACGACCTATAACGGTTGTATAAACAGGCTAAGATTGCGATAATAGAACAAACACACCAATGGGGGAATTTTTTTGAAGGCAACGTTACAGAAAATCGGGACGGCACTCAATAAACGCATGGGGATCATCAAAGCATTATTTGTATTCTCTGTCCTGTTATTTGTGATTACGGAAGTCGGCAAAATTGCGAAGGAAGTCAGTGGCGCGCAGTTGGCGAATGCGCTTGCTTCGCAAAGCTGGTGGCATCTGTTAAGCATGGTCGTGATTGGTATTATCGCAGTGACACCAATGCTGACGTATGACGTCATGATTACAAAGTTTTTACCCAACCACTATTCACTTGGCTATATCTTAAAAGCTGGATGGATCACCAATACATTTACGAATATCGGTGGTTTTGGGGGCGTGCTGGGCGCCTCACTGCGTGCTAACTTTTATAATCGCGAAGCCACTAAGAAACAAATCGTGTTTGCCATTTCCAAGATCGCTTTGTTTTTAGTTTCGGGATTGTCATTATATTGTATGATTTCACTCGTGCTAGTCTATGGCTTTGGCATTGGGAACATGTATGGCAGTTACTGGATCTGGCTCGTCGGTGGTGCACTGTATTTTCCAGCCATCTTTATTTTTACACGAGTCAACGATTCGGAATTCTTCGATGGCCTTACGCTCGGCAACGTCGTTCGGTTATTGAGTGGGTCGTTTGGTGAATGGACTGGCTGTGTGCTGTTCTTCTTATTAATTGGAAACTTTATGGGATTACCCATTGATTTTGCAGCGGTCGTGCCGTTATTCGTGATTGCTTCGGTTGTCGGTGAAGTGTCAATGGTACCCGGTGGTATTGGGTCATTCGACGTTTTCATGATTTTTGGCCTCGGTGCGGTCGGAGTTTCTCGACCAGACGCAGTCGCATGGCTCTTATTTTACCGGTTATTCTACTATATTATCCCGTTTGCCATCGGGTTGGTCTTATTCATCCATGACACCGGCCATCGCTTAAACGTGCGCTTAGCGGGTATTCCTAAGCAGGCATTACAACGTGTTGCTCAGATGGTACTGACGGTTTTTCTCTACTTTTCTGGTTTTTTGATGTTGTTGATGTCAACGGTCCCTAACTTTGCATATAACAATAAACTCTTCTTACAGTTTTATCCGTACACCTTTTTCTTTATTAATCAGGCCAGCAGTATTATTATGGCCTTCTTACTGATTGGGGTGGCGTTGGGAACTGCTGGCCGGGTCAAAAAAGCTTTTTGGCCAACGGTGATTGTCCTGCTGATTGCAATTTTGAATACGATTCGCTGGCTCGTCGTTTATGATGCAATTTCGATGAAATTTGTGATTTTCTTGATTGTGATTCTAGCGCTAGTGGCTTTGTCGCGGCATGCTTATTATCGTGATCGGTTGGCTTTTTCGTGGGGGCAAACGTTGTGGGTTAGCTGCGTGTATGTGGTGACCTTTATCTTGTATACGATTGTGGGGGTCTATAACGCGCCCCAAATTCATCATCGGCATGCGGTTCCTGAAGCTCTGTTCTTCCCATCACAAAAGCTCTGGTTATTTGGGGTGATTGGGTTAGTCTTAGCGGCAATGATTTTGATTATTATGTACCGCTACTTTGCGAGTGGCTATAACGCCCGATTGCGTCAAAAGATGGATGCGGCTCGGGTCAAACAAGTGATTGAAACTTATGGCGGCAATGAAATCTCACACTTGGCTTATTTGAATGATAAGTTAGCATATTACTATCAAGTCGATGGGGTCGATCAACTGATCTTCTTATACCAGCAGAAGGCCGATAAACTGATTATTATGGGAGAGCCATTCGGTAATCAAGCGGTATTACAAGCTGCCTTGGAACAGTTATTGGATGACGCAGATAGTGACGGTTGCTCGCTAGTCTTTTACGAAATTAGTGAGATGCTGACGATGCGCCTACACGAAATGGGCTTTGACTTTATCAAAACTGGTGAAGAAGGGCACGTTAAATTGGCAGACTTTAGTTTGGCTGGTAAACGGCTACGGGGTGAGCGGGCCCTAATGAATAAGTTTACCCGTGATCACTATGAGTTTGCCATCTTGCAGCCACCGTTCAGTGCCGACGTTATGGCTGAATTACGAGCCGTTTCGGATAGTTGGTTAGCAGGTGAGACGGAAAAAGGATTCTCGCTCGGATTTTTTGATGAGCAGTATCTCAATCAGGCACCCGTAGCGGTCGTTTATGATCCTGACCACCGAATTGTCGCGTTTGCGAATATTATGCCGCAGGGAAATCATCAGACGACTTCAATTGACTTAATGCGGTCAAGCAAATCGGCGCCATCCGGCATTATGGACACGGTCTTTGTGCACCTATTTGAACAGGCGCGTGACGATGGCTATGCTTATTTCAATATGGGAATGGCACCATTATCCGGTGTAGGGGTTTCACGCTACAGTTTTATTCAAGAAAAAATTGCTCATTTAATTTACGAATATGGCTACCAGTTATATGGTTTTCAGGGATTACGGTCGTACAAAGAGAAGTATGTGACCGAGTGGGAACCGAAGTACATTGCGTACCGAAAACGTAATTCACTAATTTTCACCATTTTACAATTGCTACAAGTCGTTAATACCCGGGTGCACAAGTCTGAGCGGCACCGGCCAGTATGGTTGTTGAAACGATTGAAATAATTGAATAGTATGTCATAAAGTAAGTATCGTTAATGACATAGCAAAATGCCCCATCACTGCGAGAAGCAATGATGGGGCATTTTATGATGACTTTAGAATTCAGCCGACTAATATGATGAGGGCTGAACTAATTGTGGCAGAAGCACTAGAGCTGTTTTGCGTAGGCTAGATTATTTAGTTCGTATACTTAGGCGGTAACACATGTTTGAAATCATGGAAACCAGCGAAAATTTCATCAAGATCATGCCCATTAATGAATAGGTCGAGGTTAGCCTCGGGGGCAAACCCTAAGTCGGCGGTCTTTTGTAGCATGGCGACTAGGTCGTCGTAGAAGCCGTCGATGTTGTAGAGCGCAATCGGCTTTTGGTGAATATCCATTTGACTCCAAGATAGCATTTGTAAGAATTCTTCAAAGGTGCCAAACCCGCCAGGTAAAACGATAAAGGCGTCAGCGAGGTGAAGCATCTTTTCCTTGCGTTCGGTCATCGTGCGCGTTTCGATAAAAGTCGTGACGTCCTTAAATGCAAGTTCTCTTGCGACCAGAAAATGCGGGATAATCCCGATAACGCGGCCACCAGCATCCATAGTTGCTTTGGCGACTTTCCCCATTAAACCATGGTCGCCACCGCCATAGACGAGTTGGTAATCATTAGCGGCCAAGTATTGACCGAGTGCCACCGTTTTGTCACTAAATGCGGGATCTAAACCAGAATTAGACCCACAAAAAACACAGATATTATGAATTGCCATTCTAAACTACCCCCAAGATAAAATTTTCTAGCAAAAATGCGGCCCGGATAGGCGCCGCATTTTTGTGAACTAACGTGTTGATTAATCGTCTGGATTACCAATATCGTAGTCGGTGTCTTGCATTGCTTCAACTTGACCCAAGCGGTAACCATTCCCAACTTGTGAGAAGAAGTCATGGTTAGAAGTCCCCGTTGAAATCCCGTTCATGACGACCGGGTTAACGTCTTCCGCAGTATCTGGGAAGAGGGCATCTTGGCCGAGATTCATCAAGGCTTTGTTGGCGTTATAACGACTAAAAGTCAAGACTTCATCAGACCAACCAATTTGATCGTAAACTAAATGAATGTAGTTTTCTTCATTCTCATAGAGTTTGTATAAGAAATCGAACATCCAGTCTTTAAATTCTGCCTGCTGCTTTTCAGAACGGTCTTTGAAGCCTAATTGGAACTTATAACCAATGTAAGTGCCATGGACACTTTCGTCCCGCAAAATCAATTTAATGATTTCGGCAACGTTTGGCAATTGATTGTGGCCCAAGTAGTACAGTGGCGTATAGAAACCAGAATAGAACAAGAAAGTTTCCAAAAAGACGTTCGCAACTTTTTGTTTCAATGGATCTTCGTCGATGTTATCGTAAAGCTTGTAGATCCATTGGGCTTTTGCTTGCAAGAATTCTTCACTGTCACTCCAGTCAAAAATTTCATTAATTTCGTCCGGCGTATTTAATGTTTCAAAAATTGTTGAATAACTCTTTGCATGAACAGATTCCATGAATTGGATGTTATTTAGTACGGCCGTTTCATGTGAAGTTAAGACGTTGCGGCGAAGTGCTTGCAGACCGTCTTGTGATTGTAACGTATCCAGCAGCGTCAAACCGCCGAAAACGTGTCCCACGACCCACCGGTGATCATCATCTAATTCACGCCAGTCTGCCATGTCGTTGGAAACTGGAATCCGGGTGTCTAACCAAAATTGTTCGGTTAACTTTTCCCAAGTACTTTTATCAATTGCATCTGAAACTCGATCCCAGTTAATTGCCTTATAGTTGCCATTACTGAGCAGTTTTTGGTAGTAAGCCAAGTCTGTTGCCATTTGTTATCCTCCTAGAGATCTAAGATACTAAATTACGCAGCTTTCACATTCGTTAACACCGACTTCGCCATCGTCATCCGTAAAGGTCCGAATATAATAAATCGATTTGATCCCTTTGCGGTAGGCGTAGTTCCGTAAAATGTTTAAGTCCCGCGTGGTCATCTTATCAGTGCGACCATCTTTCCATTCGTATAAGCCAGCTGGAATAGTTGACCGCATGAAGAGGGTCAAGCTCATTCCTTGGTCAACGTGTTGTTGAGCAGCCGCATAGACATCGATAACTTTACGCATATCAGTATCGTATGCTGACTTATAATAGTTAATTGTATCATTAGATAGGTAAGGAGCGGGATAATAAATCTTACCAATTTTCTTTTCTTGTCGTTCTTCGACCCGGTTGATGATTGGGTGTAGGCTGGCAGTCGTATCGTTGATGTACGAAATTGACCCATTTGGGGCGACAGCCATCCGGTTTTGATGATAGAGGCCATCACGCATAACGGCTTCTTTGAGGGCTTCCCAATCAGCTTTGGTTGGAATGAAGATACCGTCAAACAGTGCAGCGGTCTTGTCATATTTTGGTTGCCAATCTTGGGTGGTGTACTTGTCAAAGTAAGAACCATCGGCATACTTGGATTTTTCAAAGTTAACGAAGGTTTCGTGACGTTCACGCGCAATTTCGTTAGAAGCTTTTAAGGTCCAGTAGTTTAAGAGTAAGAAGTAGATATTGGTAAAGTCAACGGCTTCTTTACTGCCGTATTCCATCTGATTCTTCGCGAAAAAGGCATGGAGCCCCATGGCACCTAATCCAATGGTATGGGCTTGACGGTTCCCTTTTTGGATGGAAGGAACGACGTCGACGTTAGAGTGGTCAGTAACAAAAGTTAACGCGCGCACCATGGCTTCAACAGAATGTCCAAAGTCTGGAGAGGTCATTAAGTTAACAATGTTAGTCGAACCAAGGTTACAACTAATATCAGTTCCCAACTTCTCATACTGTTGTTGGTCATCAATTAATGATGGGGTTTGCACTTGCATCACTTCTGAGCACAAGTTACTCATCACGATTTTACCGTCGATAGGATTTTCGCGGTTCGCGGTATCAATGTTGACGACGTATGGGTAGCCAGATTCTTGTTGTAACTTGCTGATTTCATTTTCAAGGTCACGCGCCTTGATCTTAGTTTTACGGATGTTCGGGTTCTTAACCATATTGTCGTATTCTTTGGTGATATCGACATATGAGAACGGTACCCCGTATTCGCGTTCAACGCCGTAAGGACTGAAGAGATACATATCAGCGTCAGCCTTGATCAACTCGTAAAACTTGTCGGGTACGGTGACACCGAGTGAAAGCGTCTTGAGCCGAATCTTTTCGTCGGCGTTTTCCTTCTTAGCAGAAAGAAAGGCAATAATATCTGGATGAAAGACACTAAGGTAAACGACCCCGGCACCTTGACGTTGACCTAATTGGTTAGAGTAGGAGAAACTGTCTTCTAATAATTTCATGACGGGTACGACCCCACTAGCAGCGCCATCGATATGCTTGATTGGATCACCGGCACCCCGTAAGTTGCTGAGGTTAATACCGACCCCGCCACCGATCCGAGAAAGTTGTAACGCGGAGTTAATCGTCCGGCCGATTGAGTTCATATCATCGGTCGATTGAATCAAGAAGCAAGAAATCAATTCACCACGCCGGGCCCGGCCAGCATTGAGAAAACTGGGGGTGGCTGGTTGATAACGTTGGTGAACGATTTCGTCGGCCAGGTCCATCGCCAAGTCTTCATTACCATCAGCAAAGTAGAGGGCGTTCATTGCCACACGGTCAATAAAGTTTTCCAAGTAATAGTCGCCATCATCCGTCTTTAAGGCGTATTGGGCATAAAATTTGTAAGCCGCCATAAACGTCTTGAAGTGGAAGTCTTGCGACCGCAAGTAATCGTAAAGTTTTTCGATAAAGCTAAAATCATACTTATCAATGGCAGGGGTTTCCAAATAGTCGTGTTCACGTAGGTAGTCAAAGCGCGCCTTAAGACTATCAAATTTCATCGTGTTCGGTTCAACATTTTGTTCAAGGAAAGCGGCAAGTGCCTCCTGATCCTTGTTGAGCGGAATCTGATTGTTAACGGGAATATTGATCTCATTATTTAAGTCGTAATACGTGACGTCTTTTAAATCTTTTAAGGTCATAAGGAATCCTCTTTCTATCAGTATAATTGTGGCTGGCAAAATCGACGACCCACAATCAGTAGGTTGATGATTGTGGGTCGTTTATCATATTTTAAAGGGTAAACCAGCTATGTAACCACGCAAAAAAGCGTGAACAAACTAAACAGCTAATTGTTTTAAAGCATCAGGACGGAAGCCGGCAATGCTGTCTTCGCCATTGATTTCAACGACCGGAACAGCATGGAAACCTTGATTCTTCAGGTAATCGACGTATTCAGGATTCGTATTGATGTTCTTCTCTTCAAAGGCAATATTGTGCGCCGTGAGGAACTTCTTAGTCATCTTGCATTGCATGCAGTTGTTTTTAGTAAATACAGTAACTTTTTTCATTTTTCATCATCCTAACTCGTTTTTCTGATAAATTTAGTATACAACATGTGGTGAAAAAAACAATCAAAAAACACAACATCTAGGGTGTGGTAAAAATCACAAGCCCTAGATGTTGTGTTAGTGTCAGCTTTTAACCGACTAAAAAGTTTTTTAAATTATTTGTGGTTCACTCGCTGAATCAGTTATCATAGATATAGACCAGAAATTTAGAGGAAAATAAATATGACCAACTATTATTATACACACAATCCGGATATTGTGCATGATGAAAAGCAATGGAATTTTGAAATTTTTAATCACTCGTTTAAATTTACGACGGACAACGGTGTCTTCTCCAAGCGTACCGTGGATTACGGCTCACGAACACTACTTGCAGCGTTTGATCCAACTGATTTGTCAGCGGGCCCAATGCTAGATTTGGGAACCGGATATGGTCCCATTGGGATGGCGCTCGCGTATCAATCACCCGAACGAACGGTTGATATGGTCGATGTGAACGAGTTAGCGCTAAGCTTAGCGCGTAAAAATGTTGCTTTGAACCAAATTACGAATACCAATATTTTTACGTCTGATGTCTATCAACAAGTGACCGCGACTAATTACGCGGCGATTGTCACCAACCCACCGGTGCGCGCAGGTAAGGCAGTGGTGGATGCGATGTTAACGGGGGCCGTTTCACGGCTAGTCGTTGGTGGAACACTCACCGTCGTTTTACAGAAAAAGCAGGGCGCACCATCTGCGAAGAAATTGATGCAAACGACCTTTGGTAATTGTCAGGTGATTAAGAAGGACAAAGGGTATTACATCCTACAAAGTGTAAAGGAGGGATAGTCGTGACGGAACCAACAGCGGAAGACTGGATGCAAGAAGCATTACATGAAGCGCGGATGGCCTACTTAATTGGCGAAGTGCCGATTGGGGCCGTGATCGTTCACCAGGGTGAAATTATTGGCCGTGGTCACAATTTACGGGAGCATGGTCAGGATGCAACGATGCACGCGGAAATTATTGCGATTCAGGAAGCTTGCGAATATTTGCATAGTTGGCGATTAGCCGATTGTCAGCTATATGTCACCTTGGAACCATGTTTGATGTGTAGTGGGGCTATTATTAATGCACGGCTACCTGAACTCTACTTTGGTGCCCGTGATCCCAAGGCTGGCGCCGTTCGTAGTTTGTATCAGGTGATGGATGATACCCGGTTAAATCATCAAGTAACGGTTCATGAACGCATCTTGGCACGTCCGGCCGGCGAGATGTTGGAAAACTTCTTCCGTGGGATTCGTAAACGGAAAAAGGCGGCTAAAAAAGCACGACGTGAAGCTGCTGAAAAAAATTAGGCCGATGGCTGGTAATTGTGGCGCAAATCATGTATTATAGTATTTGCCGCAAGGCCAAAAGGCAAGGGTGGATTTACGAATCGTGTCAGGTCCGGAAGGAAGCAGCACTAAGTTTGCTTCATCTTGTGCCTTTTGTTTTTATGAAATGTAACAGCTCTTAGCCATTCGGTTGAGAGCTTTTTATTTAAATTAAATATTGAGTGCTAGTTTTGAACGTGCTGATAGGTTGGTTTATTTTTATTTACCTATTATTATAGTAGTAATACGTTATTTGGGTGATGCTTTTCAGGCTGATAGTTAAAGCCACTGCTTGTTGAAGGAATAACTAAACGCCTAACAAAGGTGGTTAAAGGCCTGGGCATCGACTCGTTGGCAAGTGCGCTTAGATGCTTAATTTGCATAACCGACACTGATTGTTAGTGGAAGCAGCACAACCAGGAAGCTAACTGTTCAGGACGTTTAAACAATGGCTTATAATAAGTAATGATAACCAAAGTATGACTGATGTAAGAAAGGAAGAATCGCATGTATCGGGCACTATATCGGGTTTGGCGTCCCCAACGCTTTGATGAGATTGTCGGGCAACAGATGATTACCCAGACACTAAAAAATGCCATTATGACCCACCAGACGAGTCATGCGTATCTGTTTACCGGTCCCCGGGGAACTGGGAAAACGTCGGCAGCAAAGATTTTTGCCAAGGCAATTAACTGTCACCATCTTGTTGATGGGGAACCTTGCAATGAATGTGAGACTTGTACGGCGATTACCAAGGGGCAACTAAATGATGTCATCGAAATTGATGCGGCTTCTAATAATGGCGTGGAAGAGATTCGTGATATTCGGGACAAAGCGAAGTATGCTCCAACGCAAGCGGACTATAAAGTCTACATTATTGATGAAGTTCATATGTTATCGACTGGCGCGTTTAATGCGTTGCTCAAAACGCTAGAAGAACCCCCGGCTAACGTTATATTTATCTTAGCGACAACGGAGCCCCATAAGATTCCATTAACGATTATTTCACGGACGCAACGGTTTGATTTTCGGCGGATTACAGCTAAGGATAGCTACGATCGGATGGTGTACATCCTCAATGAGAAGGATGTGACCTATGATGAAAAAGCGCTACGCGTCATTGCAGCGGCTGCTGAAGGTGGAATGCGGGATGCTTTAAGTATTCTGGATCAAGTAATTTCGTTTGGGGATAACACGGTTACGTTGGATGATGCGTTAATGGTGACGGGAAGTGTGACCAAGCAGTTGCTGGCTAACTATGTCAGTGAGGTCACCGACCATGATACGAAGCCGGCACTAGAGACGATGCGACAAATCTTACAAGAAGGTAAAGATGCGAACCGTTTCATTGAAGATTTGATCAGTTATACGCGTGACGTGTTACTCTATCAACAGGCCCCTGAAATGGTCGATAGTGTGGCGATGGGCGAGGATGATCAACAATTTGAAGCATTTGCCAAGCAAATCGATGCTGAAGTCCTGTACCAAATGGTCAAGACGTTGAACGATATTCAACAACAAATGCGGTTCACGACGCACCCCGACGTTTATTTAGAAGTGTTGACGGTCAAGCTAGCTCAGTTGGATGGTCAGGCGGCCGTTCAACCGGTAGCTGCGGCAACGGTCAATCCTGAAGATCCCACTGTGCATAAACTGGCACAACAAGTTGAACAGTTGCAAAGCGAGGTTAAAACGTTACGTTCTCAAGGTGGTAGTGTCACTAAACCCGCACCGGCTAAGCCGCGGTCGAGTAATGGCCCGGTTGTTAAGAAGGTTAATGTCAGTCAGATTTATCCTATTCTGGGAGCGGCAACGAAGAATGATCTCATTAAGGTGCGCGATGTTTGGACTGATTTGATGAACATTTTGAGTGTGACGCAGCGGGCCCTAATGCACGTGGCCCAACCAGTTGCGGCCAGTTCAGAAGGTGTTGTGGTTGCGTTTGACTATGCGTTTGTTTATCAAAAAGCGATTGATGACCAGACCTTGATCGATGCACTCGGAAATGGTTTGGATCGGCTGATGGGACAGGCACCCAAGATTGTCTGTGTGCCTAAAGAACAGTGGCCACAAATTCGTAAGGATTATTTGGCCACTCACCAGCCAGGAGGTGCAACATCAGAGCAACAAGCACCGGCCAAAGAACCGGTCGTTGAAGAAGCTAAGAACATGTTCGGTGATTTAGTTGAAGTACAGCCGGACTAAAGACGAAAGGAACTGATAATTATGATGCGTGGAATGGGCAATATGCAAAGTATGATGAAACAAATGAAGAAGATGCAGGCGCAAATGACAGCCGAACAAGCGGCTTTAAATGAACAAACCTTCACGGGTGCGGCGCCAGACGACATGGTCAAAGTCACTTTTACTGGTGATAAGAAGATGAAGGATATTACGATTAACCCTGATGCTGTTGATCCTGATGATGTGGATATGTTACAGGACTTAGTCGTTGCTGCGGTGAACGACGCGTTGACTAAGGTCGATGAACAGACACAAAGTACGATGGGAAAATATACTAAGGGATTACAGTAAAAACGAGGTAAGTACATGCAGTATCCAGAACCAATTGCTAAGTTGATTGATAGTTATATGAAGTTGCCCGGCATTGGTGGCAAGACTGCGACGCGGCTGGCGTTTTATACAATTGATATGAACGGTGATGACGTCACCGAGTTCGCTAAGTCGCTGATTGCGGCCAAACGGGACCTGCATTTTTGTAGTATTTGCGGTAATATCACCGAAGATGATCCGTGTGTGATTTGTAAGGATAAGTCGCGTGATCAAAGCACCGTTCTGGTTGTTGAAGAGGCCAAGGATGTCATGGCAATGGAAAAGATTAAGGAATACAACGGGCTGTATCACGTCTTACATGGGGTATTGTCACCCATTGATGGCAAAGGTCCGGAAGATATCAACATTGCCAGTTTATTGAAACGGCTACAGCAAAATGAAGCCATCAAGGAAGTCATTATTGCCACCAATGCCACGCCTGAAGGTGAAGCAACAGCGATGTACATCTCGCGGCTAGTTAAGCCGGCGGGAATCAAAGTGACCCGATTGGCGCACGGCTTGTCGGTTGGTAGTGATATTCAATATGCGGATGAAATGACCTTATTCAAAGCAGTTGAAGGTCGCCAAGAAATGTAATTGGAGGTGCCACCATGTTTAAACGTAAACAGAAGATCAAGCATCCCAAGGAAGTTTTTGATGAACAGTTGTTGTCGACCCTGAATGCCGCTAAGTTGGACTGGGACCGTGCGAAGCAGAACCAAGAAGCGGTCTATGATAATAATACGAGTGAACTAGTTACGCAGACCGCCTTAGCGCGTGCTAAGTATTTATATCTGTATCGTGAAGCACGTTTACGTCAAGTTCATGGGCAGACGATTCAGCGCTCGGTCATTGATAAATAGACTGTTAGTGATTTAAGAGATAACTTGTTTCAAAATAAAGACGCACGTCGTTGATTTTTGTAAATCTACGGCGTGCGTTTTTGATTTAGAACCCTAGCATTATTTTACCAGTTAATCTGTCATGCATTGTGATTAAGACATGCTAGGTGCGGCAATTGGAATAGAAGATGTGTATCTACTAATGAATAACAAACTAAAATCGGTATTTATCAATCGTGGGTAGTACTACCTCATAACTTTTTAGCAATTCACCGAATAAATCATCAAAACCACAATTGGTAGTAGCCGACCCACGTAAAAATCGTGAAAAAGTACCCTCACTAGTGGTAACCGTATTAGACAGGTACTCAAAAATCAAGTACAATTGCTACATATAAGAAAATAGATGGGATTGGGAATGTTGACAGGAAAATTAGTTACTTTTGAAGGGCCAGACGGTGCCGGCAAAACGTCAGCTTTAAACGTGATTGTGGCCAAATTACAGCCACAATTAGGGGATCGCTTAGTTGTGACGCGTGAACCGGGCGGGAATCAAATCTCAGAAGCAATTCGAAAAATCATTTTAGACCGTCATAATACGGCGATGGACGACCGTACGGAAGCGTTACTCTATGCGGCAGCACGGCGACAACATATCGTCCAAACCATTCAACCAGCATTGCAGAACGACCAACTTGTCTTGTGTGATCGCTACATCGATAGCTCGGTCGCTTATCAGGGGGCCGGCCGTGGTATTGGGGAACAAGCGGTTTATGATATGAATCAGTTCGCGACCGCGGGGCTAACCGCAGATTTAACGTTGTATTTTGACGTAGATGCTGCCGTTGGATTAAACCGCATTCAACAACATCGCCAAAATGAAATTAATCGCTTGGACGTGGAAGCCTTAAGTTTCCATCACCGGGTGCAAGCAGCGTATTTGAGATTGCTGGCAGATCATCCTGACCGTATTAAGCGTGTCGATGCAAGTCAGCCATTGGACCAAGTTGTGACGCAGGCCTTAGAGATTATGGCGTCACAGTTACCGACTTATGTGGCATCCAAGGGAGGGGAAGACCAATGAAATTAATTATTGCAATCGTTCAAGATAAGGACAGTAACCGGTTGAGCAGCCAGTTCATTGAAGCCAATGTTCGGGCCACGAAGCTCTCAACGACGGGGGGCTTCCTACGTTCAGGTAATACCACTTTTATGATCGGTATTGATGATGACCGTGTGGATGAAGTTTTAGCCATGATTAAAGAAACGAGTCATGCGCGGGAACAGTTTATGACACCACCAGTCAATCTAGACGTGACGATGGATGGCGCAGCTGCCTATCCAGTTGAAGTTCAAGTCGGTGGCGCCACGGTCTTTGTTCTACCAATTGAACAATTTCACCAATTTTAATGAAGGATGATTATTAATGGCAACAACCGAGTCATTTGCGCAAACGTTAGCGGCGAAACAGCCCCGCTTATTAGCGGCATTTAAACACATCATCGCCCAGAACCATCTGGCCCACGCGTACTTATTCGCGGGGATGGAAGGCGCTGGACAACCAGAACTGGCCCATTGGATTGCGCAACGGTTGTTCTGCCTGCATATTAATGATGGTGAACCAGATGGCACTTGTGAGGAGTGCGTCCGGATTGCTAATGGGTCGCACCCTGATATTGTGACAGTGGCTCCCGAGGGTCAGCGAATTCACGTTGATCAGGTTCGTTACTTAAAAGCTGAATTCTCTAAGAGTGCGGTCGAAGGTAACCGGAAACTGTTCATCATTAATGATGCGGAGAAGATGACAGCGAGTGCTGCCAATAGCTTATTGAAGTTTATTGAGGAGCCAAGTGGTAACGTCACGGCCTTGTTATTAACGACTAATAAGCAACTGATGCTACCAACGATTATTTCACGAACCCAGGTGATCGAATTCCCACCATTAAATGCGCAGGCGTTACAGCAGACGTTTGAACAGGCCGGGATTGCGCCAAACCAAGCGCAGATGTTACGGGGCCTGACAAATAGCGTGACCCAGGCGCAGGCGTTGCTAGCGGATGATTGGTTACCACAAGCTGCGCAAGCATTGTGGCGGTGGTTTGACCAGGCTGTTAAGGGTGACCCACGGAGTTTTGTGGCTGTGCAGGTCAATTTAGTTGGTTTGGCTAAGGACGCTGACCATCAGCTGGTTATGTTGGATTTAATTGCGGCCTTGTTCCAAGATCTATTGCAATTACATTTTGAGGTGGCAACGACAGCGTTAACCTTTGGTCAGTACCAAAAAGAATTGGCCGGGTTAACGGCTGAAGTCAGCGATGAGCAGTTGATTGCGGCGACAGAACTAGCTTTAACGGCCAAGCGCCAGCTAGCTAGCAATATTAGTTTTCAAAATGTCTTAGAAGGCTTAACGTTAAAGTTATGGCCGATTTTTCAAACAAACGCTTAAATAAAGGAAAACGAGGGTGAGCGCGTGGATAAGCGTGATTTATACGATAGTTTCGGTGAAATGGAACAACAGATGCAACAAATGCTAGACAAAATGGCTAAGTTACGCGCCGATATGACAACGGTGTTAGAGAAAAACGCGGAATTGGTCATTGAAAATGAACATTTACGTGAACACATGGTCGAAATTGAAAATGAATTGCCGAAAAAAGCGGCTAGCACGACCACGCTCTCAAAGTCACGGCAAAACTTGGAAAAACTCTATGATGAGGGCTTCCACGTCTGCAACCAGTTTTACGGCAAACGGCGTGACGATGACGAATCCTGCGTTTTTTGTTTGGAAGTCATTTATGGTGAACGTGAACGCGCATAGTCGAAAAAGTCTGGGAGTAGTCCCAGACTTTTTGTGCTTTTCACCACGAGTCACTCATAGGAACAAGTCACGGTCGAGAGGATTGTTAGGAGGACGTTTTGGAAACACAACAAAGTTTTGCAGATCATGCGGGTATCGGGACCTTGTACTTAGTACCGACGCCAATTGGCAACTTACAGGATATGACTTATCGGGCAGTGGCGATGCTTAAAACGGTTGACCTAATTGCCGCAGAAGATACCCGGAATACCCAAAAGTTATTGAATCATTTTGAAATTACAACGAAACAAATTAGCTTTCATGAACATAACACCCAAGAACGGATTCCCCAGTTAATTGAAAAATTACAGACGGGCGTTAACTTAGCACAAGTTAGCGATGCGGGGATGCCGTCAATCAGTGATCCCGGCAAAGAACTTGTGGCAGCCTGCATTGCCGCGAATATTCCAGTCGTGCCACTACCAGGTGCCAATGCCGGCCTGACTGCGCTGATTGCTTCTGGCCTAGTGCCACAGCCATTTTATTTCTACGGCTTTTTACCGCGTAAGAAGAATGAACAAAAAGCTGATTTGGCTAAATTGGCTCGGCGACATGAAACAGTGGTCTTGTACGAATCGCCATTCCGTGTTGCCAAGACCTTGACCCTCCTAGCGACCGTCTGTGAAGGGACGCGGCCAATTGTGGCGTGCCGGGAATTGACTAAGCGTTACGAGGAATTCGCGCGTGGAACCTTGGCTGAAATGGTGACGTGGGCGCAGGATCATCAGTTAAAGGGCGAATTTGTCCTTTTGATCGGTGGTAATCCGGATAAGGATGAACCAGAAACAACGGATGAATTGGCACAGTTGCCAGTCAAAGCCCAAGTCGAAGCGTTGATTGCAGCCGGAGATAAGCCCAACGTGGCCATTAAGACGATTGCGAAGCGACGAAATATTCCCCGGCAAAGCGTTTATAATCAATTTCATGAACTAAATACCAACGATGAGGAGTCTTGATGAATGGCAACTTTAGGCGCAAATGCGAGTCTTTACAGTGAACAGCACCGGATTACGTATTATGAATGTGACCGCACTGGTCGCGCAACCTTAACGACATTAATTGATATTGCTGTACTGGCATCAGAGGATCAAAGCGACGCCCTTGGTTTAACGACGGAAATGGTGCAAAGCCATGGTGTCGGTTGGGTCGTCACGCAATATGCCATCGATATTACACGGATGCCCCGCCAAGACGAAGTCGTTACGATTGCCGTTCGGGGTAGTGCTTATAATCCATATTTTGCTTACCGTGAATTTTGGATTCGGGACGCAGATGGTCAACAGTTGGCCTATATTACGAGTATCTGGGTCATGATGAGTCAAACGACCCGGCGAATCGTAAAAATTTTACCAGAACTGGTCGCGCCGTATCAGTCGGAAGTCGTCAAGCGTATTCCGCGCTTGCCACGACCGATTAGTTTTGAAGCGACCGATACAACGATTACGAAGCCGTACCATGTCCGCTTCTTTGACATTGATCCCAACCGGCATGTTAATAATGCACACTATTTTGATTGGCTCGTAGATACGCTACCCGCGACGTTCTTGCTTCAACATGATTTAGTTCACGTTGACGTTCGCTATGAAAATGAAGTCAAGTACGGGCAAACGGTGACTGCTCATGCGAACATCTTACCGAGCGAAGTGGCCGATCAGGTCACGACGAGTCATTTGATCGAAGTTGATGATGAGAAGTGTTGTGAGGTCACGATTCAATGGCGGACTTTACCAGAGCCGATTCAGTAATTTGCTGGGTTGGTATTTACACTAGTGTGTTAATGATGTGGTCATGAGCGACTTGGTCGATTAGAACGCACGTTTTTATTAGAGTCGCTAGCGATTCAGTATGCTATGATTAATACATCCATACAGGGGAGGTTCATTATGTCAATTTTAGTTTTAGGGGGAGCTGGCTACATTGGTTCTCACATGGTTGATCGGTTAGTAGAACACGGTACGGACGTCGTGGTCGTTGATAATTTGGTCACGGGACACCGTGCTGCTGTTAATTCGGCGGCCAAGTTTTATCAGGGTGATTTGCGGGATGCGGATTTTTTGAATCACGTTTTTGATACTGAGGATATTGAAGCTGTCGTGCATTTTGCCGCCTTTTCAATCGTACCAGAATCAATGAGTAAGCCACTGAAGTACTTTGATAACAATACTGGTGGGATGATCACGTTACTTGAAACGATGCAGGCCCATAATGTGAAGCAAATCGTCTTCTCATCAACGGCCGCTACTTATGGGACACCTAAGCAGATTCCAATTAAAGAAACTGATCCACAGTTACCAATCAACCCGTATGGCGCCAGCAAGTTAATGATGGAACAGATTATGCACTGGGCGGACGTCGCCTATGGCATTAAGTTTGTCGCGTTACGTTACTTTAACGTTGCGGGTGCCAAGCCAGATGGCAGTATTGGCGAAGATCATGGCCCCGAAACACATCTGGTTCCAATCATTTTACAAGTTGCGCAAGGAAAACGCGATGAACTTAAAATCTTCGGCGATGACTATAATACGCCGGATGGGACGAATGTGCGTGACTATGTGCATGTTGTCGACTTAGCTGATGCACATATCTTGGCTTTGAAGTACTTGGCTGCAGGAAATGACAGCAATGCCTTTAACCTGGGTTCTTCAACTGGTTTCTCTAACAAACAAATGTTAGCGGCTGCTCGTGAAGTTACCGGGCAACCAATTCCAGCTAAGCTAGCACCACGGCGGCCTGGTGATCCAGACTCATTGGTTGCGGCGAGTGATAAGGCGCGTGACGTGCTAGGTTGGCAACCAAATTATGACAATGTTAACGATATTATTGAAACAGCGTGGGCTTGGACGCAGAAGCATCCCAATGGCTACGATGATCGTGACTAGTATCGGTTAGCTGATAATTGAAAGCGGCTTTGAAATCTCGTCAATAGATTTCAAAGCCGCTTTTGTGGTCGTCAAAAAAGGTGCATGTCAGGATTGAGTCCTTGGCACGCACCTTTTAGATTGATCAATGCAGTTAGCGGTGAAGTTGTTGATAATCACCGATAATTGTTAAGAGTCGTTGAATATCAGTTGTATCAACATCACCGATGGTACCAATTCTGAAGCTAGGGATATTTGAAACCTTCCCAGGATAAATGACGAAGCCGCGTTGCTTGATGAACTGATAGAAGTCAGCAAAATCAAAGTCGACGTTCGGGTATTTGAATGACGTAATGATGGGCCCTTGAATGGCTGGATCAATCACTAATTCAAAACCTAGCGCTTGTAAGCCGTCGCTAAGGAGTTGTTGACTAGCATGGTAACGTTGGTAGCGTGGTGTCACGCCGCCTTCTGCTTGCAATTCAATGAGTGCTTGCGCAAAGGCATGTACCACGTGGGTTGGCGAAGTGAAGCGCCATTTTCCTGGTTGCTTGGTCATGGCTTGCCATTGGTCGTAGAGATCTAGACAAAGTGAACGAGCGTTGTCAGCAGTGTGGGCCAAGGTCGCTTGTTTTGCAATAATGAACGCAAAACCGGGCACGCCTTGCACACACTTGTTGGCACTACTAATCAAGTAGTCACAATCCAATTCATCAATGCTAATCGGGACGCCACCTAAACTGGACATGGCATCGATGATCGTTACGATCTCGTGTTCATGCATGATAGGCATTAAGGCTTCGATTGGGTTGAGAATCCCAGTTGTCGTTTCGCTATGAACGGTTGCGAAGTGGGTAATCTCCGGATGATCAGCTAAGGTTGCTTCAATCCGAACCGGATCGACGGCTTCATCTTCGTTGAACACAACGTCGATATGTGGAATATCGTAATATTCTGCAATTTGACTGATCCGATGCCCATATGCGCCGTTAATGGCAATCATTAAAGTTGCATCGGTCCGTGGTACTGCTGTGCCAATGGTGGCCTCAACACCAAAACTGCCGCTTCCTTGTAGTAGGACGGTCGTATAGTTTTCTGGATTGGCTTGGGCCATAGCTAAGATTTGTTGCCGAATGGTTTCGGTGACGTGCCGATAGTCACTATCCCAAGTACAATAATCAATTTGCATTGCGTCCTTAACACTGGCAGTCGTACTGAGTGGACCGGGTGTTAGGAGTAAATAAGGTTGTTTCATAAAAATCGGGCTCCTTGTCTGCTAATGATCAGTGGCAACCGGTTGATTGATTTGATCAAGCAATGCCGGTAATTCAGCCATCGATTGTAAAATGTAATCGGCACCAGCGCGTTGATAAGCGGCAGTGACGTGGGCTCGTCGTTCAGCTTGTTCGGCGGGGCTAAGGGCGTTGAAGGCTAACTCCGAAAGTCCCATGATGTTGCTACCATCAATAATCCCTACAGAGACTGCGTCGGCGTTGTTGCCTTCTAAGATATCATTAACGGAATCCCCAATTTTCATGACGGTCGTTGGATCGGTGACTGTGAGCTGTTCAGCTGCTAACGCAAGCATTGCCGGCGCTGGTCGACCAACACCGCCAGTTTGTTCTGAAGTGATGTTGACGGCGGGACGATAGCCTTGCTTAGCTGCGATCGGTAAGACCAGGGCTAACATTTCAGCGTCATAGCCGGTGGTCGTGCCATAGCTGATATTGTGAGCGGTCAAATAGTCAATTACAGCTGACATGCCGGGCTTTAATTGTCCGAATTCAGTCAGGGAGCTAAGCAAGATTGCCTTGAAGTTGCTAAAGATTTGATTGCAGTCGTCTTCAGTCGGTAAGACTTGGAAACGCGCCTGCCAGTCGTTTTGAACGGCCGGTAAATCCATGATTTTATGGATATGGGTGTACTTATCTAGTCCCATATCTTGGCGAATCTCAGCTTCAGAGATTTGAATACCAACGTTGGCAAAGGCTTTTTGGAAAGCCACGATGGGCGCCCGGCTGCCATAGTCAATGGTCGTGCCGGCCCAGTCAAAAATTACTGCTTTAATTGTCATTGATGAAAACTCCTTTGAATTTACTTAGTTGTTCTTTAAGTAGTGGCCACGTAACCGCATAGAAACCAGTTCGAGCACGATTGCGACACCCAAGAGTAGGTAGACAATCAAACCAACTTCATGGAAATCGAAGTAGAAACTGCCAGCCATGAAGAGGTAGTAACCGATATCGTCAGCACCGGCTGCAGCACCAACGGCGACCGCATTGGCAAAGTTAATTTCAAACCGGATGAACGTCCAGCTAAGAAGTGCTGGAATGATTGACGGGAGAATGGCCTGAAAAACAATCGGCCAAAAACCCACGCCACTCGCCTTTAACGCTTCAATCGTATCTTGTGAGGTTTCTTCAATACTTTCAGAATAAGCCTTAACCAAGTACGCTACACTGTGGAAGGTCAAGCCGACCACGGCGGCACTAGCACCTAATCCCATGACTACGGAGTAAATTAACACCCATAAAATCGTTGGAATGGCACGAATAAAGGCCATGACTGCTTTAATACTAGTAGCTAACCAACTGGGTGCTAAGTTACGGGCAGCACCGACGGCAATGAAGAAGGCGATTAGCGCTCCTAACAAAGTCGTCAACATTGCTAATGAAACACTAGTCATTAGGGCCCGTAAGAGTTGCCCCAGTGTGTCTTGACCAACGCTAGGGTGTAAGAACATAGCATTCAGGTTGAGACCTAAGCTATGCAAAGCGTCAATGATGTTCAGGTTGGCATTATTGAGTGTGACTAATGAATAGACACTGATAAGCGTTAGGCCAATCATAACGGCTCGCAGGATTTTGCGGGGCCGAGTCACCAACGAAATCGACCGGGTTGGTGGTGCTGACGGTTGAAGTACTTGTGTTTTGGGTTGACTGTTTTCAATCATGCAATTGCCCTCCGAATTCGATTAGATGTCAATTCTAAAACAATGACTAAAATCGCAATTAACAAAACAATTAGACCAGCAGCGTCATAGCGGAACGCCTTAAAATAGTAGTCAAAGAGAAAACCAACACCCGTACCCGTCAAGAGTCCGACCAAGGTTGCGTCCCGTAAGTTGTTTTCAATCATGTAGAGAATCCAACTAGTCAAGGTACTAGCGGCTTCGGGTAACACCCCACAGAAGACACATTGGAAATAGTTGGCGCCAACGGCTTGCAGTGCTTGAAGCTTTTCGGCATCGAGGTCCTCAATAGTTTCAGTAAAGGCCCGTGTTAGATAGCCTAGCGTCATAAAGAACAGTGCCAAGAAGCCCGTAAAGTCACTCTGTTTAAAAGAAAACAGAAGAATCATCGCCCAAGCGACCACCGGAATATTACGTAAGAGTGAAGCACCAAAACGAATAATCCAGCGGAGGACAGGTGTTGGGGTGGTCGTCTTAGCACCGAGAATCGCAAAGATCAGGGCGAAGAGACTAGCGACCATGGTTGATGAAATTGCCACGAGCAAGGTCCGCCACAGCTGATAAAGAATCGGTCCCAGATAAGAAATCGAACGACTTGTCGGAATAAAGTTGGTAAACAACCACATTAAGCCCGCTGGAATCTTACTGATCGAAGCCCACGCCTGAAAATTAACGAGGGCCATGGATAAGACGTAGATGCCAATTAAAATGAGCAAAACAACTGATAATCGCAACCGACGTTGCTGAAAAAAGCGTTGCGGTGTCATTGGATTAGTTTTCATTGGCAGCCACCGCCGTTGATTGGTCAGGTTGGCGATAAATGTGTTGTAAGACCGCGTCGTCAACTTCATTAGTGGCGCCTTCGAAAACGATGGCGCCGCTGTTAATGCCGACGATATGGTCGGTGTACGCCATTGCGATATCGACCTGATGTAGATTAATGAGGATAATCAGTTGTTTTTCCTTTGCCAATCGCCGTAGAATGTCCATGACAATGGTCGTTGATTTGGGATCTAGGGAAGCAATCGGTTCATCACATAAAATCATCTTAGGATGTTGCATTAATGCCCGTGCGATCCCGACCCGTTGTTGTTGGCCACCACTTAATTGATCGCAACGTTGGTAGGCGTATTCTTTTAACCCTACTTCGTCGAGTAGTTGTAGCGCCTCTTGTTTTTCGGCGCTACTGTAAAGGCCGAGCATGCCAGCAACCGTTGATTTAGCGCCTAAGCGGCCATGCAGAACATTTTCAAGGGCCGTTAACGGACTGATCAGATTGTAGTTTTGGAAAATCATGCCGATATGATGACGAACTTTGCGTAATTCAGCTTTGTTCGCTTGACGAATGTCAGTGTCATCGAGCAAAATTTGACCACTATCATCGCGGATCAACTGATTGATACTCCGTAAAATAGTTGTTTTACCAGCACCAGACGGGCCGATGATGGCAGTTACTTCGCCCGGTTTAGCTGTGAAGTTGACTGCTTTGAGCGAATGCTTATTGGAACCATATGTTTTATCTAGCTGAATAACCTTGAGCATTGGCAAATCCTTTCATTGTGAACTAATGGTACGTGGTTTAGTAACCTACTAACTTATGCGTTGGCGCGTACCACTTGTCGGTAACATTAACTAATTTGGACTTTTCTGATTTCTTAGGGAACATCATTGGTGTCTTCGCATTTGGTTCAGAGAAGATCTTTTTGTTTTGGGCAAAGGACTTCGACGTGAACTCAGTGGCGATCTTCTTTTGATCATCCTTGCTGAGGGACTTGGTATTGTATACCCATGGGCCTTGTTGAACAGGCATCATGGCAATGTTAACGACCGACTTGCCGGCTAAACTTGTAAATGGCGCTTCGGCGTTATCCTTAACAGTGAAAGTTGAGCCGACCTTGTCCCATGATCCCTTGGTAACGTTTAAGTATGGCATTAAATCAGCATCATCAAAGGCAGCGACATCCGCATCCCCCTTGAGTAAGTTGACCGCGGAACCCTGATGAGAGCCACCATAGAGCACTTTACTAAAGAATGATCCGCTTTGAGTTAATTTATCTTGGTCAGCGGTTTTGATGTTGAATTCACGTGAGATTTCAGCCGTTGGTACTAAGAAGCCTGAAGTTGAACTATTGGAAACATAAGACATCTTCTTGCCTTTGACGTTCTTAATACTGTACTTACCGTTTTCTTCATACTTTTTGGCATCTTTTTGTTGTACCATTAAGTAGGAGTTATAAGTAGCGTCTTTCAAGGTACCTTTAGCATCAGATTGTGCGGCAAAAGGTACAACATCTTTGCTCTTGTGGTGTGCTTGGATATAACCGTTAGCCCCCATGTATGCGACTTGAGCTTTGCCGGATGCAATTGCTTGGATCGCAACGTTATAGTCGGTCGTGGTTTGTAATTTAACCGTCTTACCCGTTGCCTTTTCAACTGCTTGCTTAATGGCCGTACGGGAACCAGCAAAACTCTTGGCTGATTCGTTAGGATAGAAGACCACCGTGATGGTTTTGCTGCTATCCGTACTGCTACCACCAGATTTAGCACTGGTTCCGCTAGCGCAACCTGCGAGTCCTAAACCTAAAACCGAAATGAATGAAAGACCTAATAATGACTTACTAACTTTTGACATAGTTTCCAATTACCTCCAAGTAATTTTAGTTACTTGTGTAGCATAACAAGGTATTGTAAATGTGCGGACAAGGATTAGTGAAGTATATGTATAAGTTATGTAAATAATATTTACATTCGGTTTTCAATTCAGTGATTGGTAAGTATGAGTGGAAACTGGTCAGGATAGTTGTTGATTGTTTCTGGATTGAATTGGTTGGTTACTACCGTAAAGCTTTCAAAGTAAGTAAATTATGATAAGATATGTGAAGTAATTCAAAATGAGGAGTTTTTTAAAATTATGAAGTTGTTGGCGATTGATACTTCGAATCGGCCATTGAGTGTCGCGGTATTAGAAGATACCCAGATCTTGGCCACAACGACCACTAATGTTGGCCGTAACCACAGTAGTACATTATTACCAATTATTGAACAAGCCATGGCTCAAGCTAAATTGGCACCAGCTGATTTAGACCGGATCGTCGTTGCTGCCGGACCAGGGTCGTATACGGGGTTGCGAATTGGCGTGACGACTGCTAAAACACTTGCCTTTACATTAGATAAAGCCTTAGTTGGTGTATCGAGTTTGGCCGTGTTAGCTGGCAACATTGTGACGGAAGGCCAATTAGTGGCGCCGTTATTTGATGCGCGTCGTGACAACATCTTTGCCGGGTTATATCGGATTAAGAACCAGCGTCCAGTTGCCGTTATCGCTGATCAACATATCAGTGTGACCGAGTGGGGCCAACGATTAGCTAGTTATGATGAACCAATTACCTTTGTCGGCGCGGATGTCGATCAATATGCGGATGCTTTGCAGCAATCGTTAGCCAAGCAGTTCGTTCGTGCAGCCCCACAACTTGACTTGCCCCAAGCCGTAGTACTAGGTTTGATGGGTCGAACGCTGACACCCGTGAGTGAAATTCATAACTTTGTGCCGAACTATTTGCGTTTAACGCAAGCTGAACGTGATTGGCAAGCCAAGCACCCAGAAAAGGAACATGCGCCCTATGTTGAGAAAATTTAAGGAGTACTTTCAAAAAATGACCACCGGTGGCAATCAACGCCGCCAACGTGTATTGGCCATTCAAAATCACATCGTTAAAGTGGGCGAAGTCAATTACTATGTCTCACGCGCACTGATTACCGATGTGCCCGAGATGCTAGCCATTGAACGGGCCGTATATGCGGGACAGACACCGTGGGATGAAAATGCGTTTAAGACGGAACTTCGCCGACAGAGCGGTCGTTTCTATATTGTGATGCGTCATGAAGATCGCCTCGTCGCTTTTTGTGGTTGTGTCTTTGATGATCGCCGCCAAGATGCACATATCACCAATATTGCTGTACATCCTGATGTTCAAGGCCAAGGACTAGGCCATTTTATGATGCAAGTCATGATGAAGCGGGCGCGTAAGTTGCATTACCAAACGGTGACCCTTGAGGTTCGTTACAGTAATACGATTGCGCAACAACTTTACCGCGATTTAGGGTTTGAAAAGACTGGTATCAAGAAACGGTACTATTTTGGCGACCATGAAGATGCTATTGATATGACTTATCGTATTCCGGTAGCTACGGATGACTGAACGACAGCTTGTCGCCAGTACGCAGCTTGACGCGGGTCGGGCCGTCCAAGTTTGTTACCAGTTAGCGACATTAGCATATCCCGGTGGCGCACCTTGGCGGCAAGCGACGTTTGCGGCGGACATGGCGTTACCAACGGTACACTATGATTTATTACGGTGGCAGGATGAACTGATCGGGTTTGTCAGCCGCTCAACAGTGCTTGATGAGACCGAAATTACGAATATTGCAATTGATCCGGCCTATCAGCGTCAAGGGCATGCGCGGTGGTTATTAACAGCCTGCTTAGCACAATTATCGGCAGGGTCCGTATTCCTAGAAGTCCGGGCTAGTAATCTCGCCGCCCAGCGCTTGTATCAGCAATGCGGCTTTGACCAGATTGCCACGCGTAAGGAATATTATCATGATCCCGAAGAAGATGCGTGGATCATGCGTAAAATGATTAATTAAAAGGATGGGAACCGTGGAAAAACAAAACTTGATTTTAGCGTTTGAGTCCAGTTGTGACGAGACTAGTGTGGCAGTGATCAAAGATGGCCATGAGATTTTATCCAACGTGATTGCAACGCAGATTAATAGTCACAAACGGTTTGGTGGCGTGGTTCCTGAAGTTGCCAGCCGTCATCATATTGAACAAATTACAATTTGTATTGAAGCCGCACTTCAAGAGGCACACGTGACGTATGCTGACCTTGATGCTGTTGCCGTGACGTATGGCCCCGGTCTAGTGGGGGCACTGTTAGTCGGTGTTAATGCAGCTAAGACAGTGGCATACGCGCACCAATTACCGCTGATTCCAGTTAACCATATGGCTGGGCACATTTATGCTGCTCGGTTCGTTAAGCCGTTCGAATTTCCGCTAATGGCACTATTAGTTTCTGGCGGTCATACTGAATTGGTCTACATGCAAGCAGATGGGCAATTTGAGATTATAGGTGAAACACGTGACGATGCGGCTGGTGAAGCCTATGATAAAATCGGTCGGGTATTGGGTGTTCCATATCCGGCAGGTAAAGTCATTGACGAGATGGCACATGCAGGCCACGACACTTTCAAATTTCCGCGAGCAATGATTGATGAAGATAATTACGATTTTAGTTTTAGTGGGCTGAAGAGTGCGTTCATCAATACGGTCCATCACGCAGATCAAATTGGCGCGACTCTGGATAAGAACGATTTAGCGGCTAGCTTTCAGGCTAGCGTGGTTGATGTCCTGATGAGTAAAACGTTACGAGTCCTTAAACAATATCCAGTTAAGCAATTGGTCTTAGCCGGTGGCGTTGCAGCTAACCAGGGGCTACGTGAACGGTTACAACAAGATTTACCAGCCGCTTTCCCTGACACCGAACTAATCTTAGCGCCTCTAAAGTTATGCGGTGATAATGGTGCCATGATTGGTGCTGCGGGCTATGTTCAATATCAGCATCACCAATTCGGCGACGCGACGCTGAATGCCGATCCAAGCTTAGAATTTGATTGGATGCCAGGTATGTTGAAGTAATGAAGCAGTTATAAACGGGTGTGAAAAGACAGTCCTTTTCACACCCGTTTTAGTATCTTTTCATTAATTATGATTAAAAGAGGATGATTCCTAGAATCAAAAATGACCAGCTTAAGCCCGCTGGAAATAGTTCAAGTTAGTGTAAACTTGCTTAGTTAGTTCGTCCTACACCGACCTCCAGGCATTTCTGCCAATTGCCGGAACGTGGTGGGCACAGATTTGAGCCGAAAAACCACGTCTCAAATACTGGCCTTTCACTAACCAAGCACAGGACGCTTGCTAAGTGAAATTTCACCACTGGGCATTGTCAGAAACGCCTTCCAGTCGGGATAGCGTTCGAATGGCTGATAGGGGCGTACTCAACTTTTGCTGGATTTGTCGTTGTTTTTCATAAACGTTAATTTTATCAATCAACTGTCAGATTGAAAAGGTCTTGTGATAACTCACTATTTCTGAATTACCGTAGTAATAATTGAATATTTCGAAAAAGTGGAGAAGGCACTCTGATATTTGACTTAAAGGGTTCAGTATCAAAATAGCCAACGACAAATTGTACCGAGTTCAGTGGCCGTTCATCAGCCATTCGAGCGGCATCCCGACTGGAGGGGCTGGGTGACAATGTTCAGTAGCCAAATTATTCTTAGCTGGAAGTGGGTTCCTTCCGGCTTAGAATAAGACTCAAATCGACGTCGGCTTACGTTCCAGCAATTGTCACCCAGCCCCGGAGGTCGGAATCGGACGCGCATTGCTGACGAACAGGAACCCACCTAACCGGCACCTTTCAATCATGATTTATGCCGCGGATAGGGGCAAAATAATAGTCGCCTTAAGAATTATATTAATTCTTGAGGCGACTATTATTTTTATCTGATGAGTCATTGGAAAATTAGCTCAATTCTTCTAAAGCTTCAGCTTGTTCGGTCCATTCGGTTTCAACTTGTTCTTGTTGAGTATTGATGGCTTCAAGTTCTTTTTGTAGGTCTTGTAGTTTACCAACATCGGCCGATACTTCAGGTTGCGCCATTTCAGTTTGAATCTGTGTGGCTTGTTCATCTAAGGCAGTCATCTGTTCTTCCAGGGCGGCAACTGAGCGCTCGAGCTTGCGCTTTTCACGTTGTTGCTGCTTGCTGGCTTGGTAATTTTGCTGGCCTTTGGAGCGGGGAGCAGCAGTTGTGGCACTGGTTGAATCCGCTGCACCGGCTTCAGCAGCTTTTTCGGCCGCTTGGCTAGCAGCCGCAGCCGCGATTTCAGCTTGCTCTTGTTTCTTGTCGATGTAGTAGTCGTAATCACCTAAGAAGAGTTCCGTGCCTTCCGGAGAAACCTCTACGACACTCGTGGCGACTTGGTTAATGAAGTAGCGGTCATGTGACACGAACAAAAGGGTGCCGTCAAAGTCGTTGAGGGCGACTTCCAAAACTTCACGGCTATCGATATCCAAGTGGTTAGTTGGTTCATCTAAGATTAAGAAGTTGTCATTTTGCATGGCAAGTTTGGTCAACAGTAACCGGGCTCGTTCTCCACCAGATAGGGCATGAACGGGTTTATCAACATCTTCACCAGTGAAGAGAAAACTGCCCAAAATGGTACGAATGTCTTTTTCAGGAGTGGTGGGATGTTCATCCCAAAGTTCACTGAGGACGGTTTTTTTGTCGTTTAAATTACGTTGCTCTTGATCGTAGTAGCCCGTAACGACGTTGGTGCCAAAAACGGCCTGGCCTTTAATGAATGGAATCTGTCCCAAAATACTCTTTAGGAAAGTCGATTTTCCAATACCGTTCGGTCCAACAATGGCAATAGCTTCATGTTTCTTAATATTCAAGTTGTCGGGTTCCGAAAGAATCTGACCATCATAGCCCACGGCTGCATCTTTGACGGTCAACACAATGTTGCCGCTTTGTTTAGCCGCATGAAAGCCAAAGTGGGCAGTCTTCTCGTCACTATCAGGGCGGTCAAGGCGGTCCATCTTTGCTAACTGCTTACGCCGAGCCTGGGCCCGTTTTGTCGTAGAAGCACGCACGATGTTACGATTAACAAAGTCTTCAAGCTTGCTGATCTCCGCTTGTTGCTTTTCATAATGTTTCCATTGTGCTTGGATTCGAGCCGCTTTTTCTTGCACAAACTGGTCGTAGTTACCAGTGTAGTGCACCATTTCATGGTGTGATAAGTCATAGACTTCGTTAACGACCCGGTCTAAGAAATAACGGTCATGGCTAACGATTAGCAGCGCACCAGAGTAAGACTGGAGATAGCTTTCCAACCAAGTAAGAGTTTCGACGTCCAAGTGGTTCGTCGGTTCGTCAAGGATAAGCAAGTCCCGTTTTTCAAGTAACAACTTGGCCAAGGCCAACTGGGTCTTTTGTCCACCGGATAGTGCCGTCACCGACTTATCGTACACATCGGCGTCGAATTGGAAGCCGTGCAACACGCCCCGAATCTCAGCTTGGTAGCCGTACCCGTTTTTTTGTTGAAATCCAGTTTGAATCTGATCATAGGTTTTCAGGGTCTGTTGATAAGCCTGCTCATCATTCATGATTGCGGGGTCGCTCAATTGATTTTCGAGCTGGTGCATCCGTTTTTCGATGGCATGTAACTCAGCAAAGACACTACTCATTTCTTCCCAAATCGTATTGTTACTATCCAGTCCTTGGTCTTGCGCCAAGTAACCGATTGTTAAGCCCTTGCGCATTGAAATCTGGCCTTCGTCCGGTACCGTTTCGCCGGCAATCATTTTAAGTAAGGTTGATTTTCCGGCCCCGTTTCGACCGACGAGGGCCACCCGAGCGTGTTCTTGAATATCCATTTGTACGTTATCGAACAAGACATCGGCGCCAAAACGCCGCATAACTTGCTGTACTTGTAGTAAAATCACGCTTTATTAAGCTCCTTTCACATTTAATTCGTGACATAATTGTAGCATATTGTAACGGCCTGACCCAATTATTCGGAATAATAAGTAATTATTATTTCACAAAGTCACGCGTTATGCTAGAATAGTGTCAGCAAATTCACAAACTTTTAATTAGGAGGACACGTCCGAATGGCAGAAACAAAAATTCCACGGGCAACGGCAAAACGGTTACCGATTTATTACCGCTATTTAAATATCTTGCTAGATGCAGATAAGAAGCGGGTCTCATCGACCGAGTTGTCCGAGGCGGTTAAAGTAGATTCAGCAACGATTCGGCGAGATTTCTCGTATTTTGGGGCGCTCGGCAAACGAGGGTATGGATACGATGTTGAAACGTTACTTGCATTTTTCAAAAAGATTTTAAATCAAGACACCTTAACGAATGTTGCTTTAATTGGGGTCGGTAATTTGGGCCACGCCCTACTGAACTTTAATTTTCACAAAAACAGTAATGTCCGCATTTCAGCAGCATTTGATGTCAACGAGGCGATTGCCAATACAGTCCAAAGTGGGGTTCCAGTGTACCCAATGACGGAGCTCAAAAAGCAATTGATCGAACAACAGATTGAGATTGCTATCTTAACGGTGCCAACCACGGTTGTTCAGAAAATTACCGATGACTTGGTTGATGCAAACGTCAAAGGAATCATGAACTTTACGCCGTTACGAATCTCCGTTCCTGAGACAGTACGGGTTCAGAACGTTGATTTGACCAACGAATTACAAACATTGATCTACTTCATTGAACATTACGGTCAGCAATTAGGTGACAATGGTAATGACGATGAAAATGAGACTGAAGATTAATAACTCGCTTTATCTTTGAAATTAAATGGCTATAAAAAGGCTTCTCTGAATTATTCAGGGAAGCTTTTTTAACATACTTAGATCACGAATCATTGATTGTAACGTATAAATATTCGGTGAAAATTAACGTTGAAACGCTAGGTTAGCGCTACCTAGTAATGATACTAGTGCAATAAGCCTAATAACGTGGGTAACACGACCGATGCGTTCATCAGGATGTGAGCCGTCATCGATGTTTGAATCCGACCGGTGTGCTGGTATAACCAGCAGAATAATAACCCGATAAAGGCATAGAGGATAAAGTGACCATCCGCATGTGCAAAGCTAAATAACACACTAGAAATCAAGGCCGCCCCAATCTGACCAGTAACCGCACTTAGATTGCCAAAGATAACTTTGCGGAAGACGATTTCTTCCATAATCGGGGCACCGACAATGATGGCTAAGAAGAAAGCGGGATATTGTTGCCCAACAGTTAAGAGGGTGGTCGTGTTGGTTGACGCTGTTGACTGTCCCAGTAAAGCCGTCATTTTTAAAATGATGACTTGACCAATGATGACTAGGACAAGACCGATCAATCCCCAGATGAACGTCATGAACCAGTTACTTGGTTGTTTTTCAACAACGTTTTTTGTCCGCATGCGACTCGCCAACCAGATGAGTAGGATTGCACCGACTAAGTAGTCGACCGTTTGAATCACGAATACTTGGGCCCCTAGCTGATGGAAAGCAGTCACAAGGACGCTCGGTAGTGCGTAAATAATAAAGTAGATGATAAGAATAAAGATTGATTGGCGGCGATTAACCATCAAGTCACGTCCTTTTAAAAGTTTGATTTAAGATTTATTGATACTTCAATAGTATTCATTATAGTCGATTTGACATTCTTTGACTAATAATTGACAAATCACTTGCAATCTTGAATTAAAATGATATAGTTGACAATGTAATTAGCACTTGAGGTTGAGGAGTGCTAAAAAAGAATAAATGGAGGGATTCACGTGTTAAAACCATTAGGAGATCGCGTTATCTTGCAACAACAAGAAGAAGAAGAACAAACAATTGGCGGTATTGTCATTGCCAATAACGCTAAGGAAAAGCCCCAAAGCGGTAAGGTTGTTGCCGTCAATGACGGTCGTGTTTTAGATAACGGGACAAAAGTTGACCCCAGCGTGAAGGTCGGCGATCAAGTATTATTCGATAAGTATGCCGGTACCGAAGTCAAGTATCAAGGTGCTAAGTATTTGGTATTGCACGAAAAAGATATCGTTGCAATCGAAGACTAATCCATTTAAATTGCGCAACTTAAAATAAATTAAATTCATGAGGTGAATAGAGATAATGGCTAAAGAATTAAAGTTCTCTGAAGATGCACGTTCAGCGATGCTAAAAGGTGTCGATCAATTAGCTGACACAGTTAAGTCAACGTTAGGTCCTAAGGGTCGCAACGTTGTTTTGGAACAATCATATGGTTCACCAACAATTACTAATGATGGTGTAACGATTGCTAAGGCGATCGAATTAGACGATCATTTCGAAAACATGGGTGCTAAGTTAGTTTCTGAAGTTGCTTCAAAGACTAATGACATCGCTGGTGATGGGACGACTACTGCAACGGTCTTAACACAATCAATCGTTAATGAAGGTATGAAGAACGTTACGGCCGGTGCTAACCCTGTTGGCATTCGTCGTGGGATTGAAGAAGCTACTAAGACGGCGGTTGACTCATTACACGCTATGGCACACGAAGTTAAGACGCAAGAAGATATTGCGCAAATCGCTTCTGTATCTTCAGCAAGTGAAGAAACTGGTAAATTGATTGCCGAAGCCATGGAAAAAGTTGGTCATGACGGTGTTATCACGATTGAAGAATCACGTGGTGTTGATACTAGCTTAGACGTTGTTGAAGGGATGCAATTCGACCGCGGCTACTTATCACAATACATGGTTACTGATAATGATAAGATGGAAGCGGATCTTGACAATCCATATATCTTAATTACTGATAAGAAGATTTCAAACATTCAAGATATCTTACCACTATTACAATCCATCGTTGAACAAGGCAAGCCATTGTTGATCATTGCTGATGACATTTCTGGTGAAGCTTTACCAACCTTAGTCTTGAACAAGATGCGTGGGACGTTTAACGTTGTCGCCGTTAAGGCACCCGGTTTTGGTGATCGGCGTAAGGAACAATTACAAGATATCGCTATCTTAACTGGCGGGACGGTTATCACTGACGACCTTGGCCTTGAATTGAAGGACACGACCATCGATCAATTAGGTCAAGCCAACAAAGTTACGGTTACTAAGGATAACACCACCATTGTTGAAGGCGCTGGTTCCAAGGATGCTATCTCAGAACGGGTTGAATTTATCCGTAACCAAATCGGTGAAACAACTTCTGACTTTGACAAAGAAAAGTTACAAGAACGTTTAGCTAAATTAGCTGGTGGGGTTGCCGTTGTTCGTGTCGGTGCCGCTACTGAAACTGAATTGAAGGAACGTAAATACCGGATTGAAGATGCTTTGAACGCAACTCGGGCCGCCGTTGAAGAAGGCTTTGTTGCTGGTGGTGGTACTGCTTTGATTAACGTTATCAAAGATGTTGCTGCATTGAAGGAAACTGGTGACGTTCAAACTGGGATCAACATTGTTAAACGTGCTTTGGAAGAACCAGTTCGCCAAATCGCTGAAAATGCTGGTTTGGAAGGCTCTGTTATCGTTGAAAAAATGAAGGAACAAAAGCCAGGTGTTGGTTTCAACGCCGCAACTGATGAATGGGTTGACATGATCAAAGCTGGTATCGTGGACCCAACTAAGGTAACGCGTTCTGCTTTACAAAATGCCGCTTCTGTTTCAGCCCTTCTCTTAACGACTGAAGCCGTTGTCGCTGAAAAACCTGAAGAAAATGCACCAGCTGCACCAGCCGCACCAAACCCAGGTATGGGCGGTATGATGTAAACAAATCGTAACATTAAGCACTTACTCGGCTGAGTAAGTGCTTTTTTAGTGCTGTTAGGGTGTGAATCGACTAGAATAAAGGTATTGATTTATCCATATTAGAGCGGTAGGATTAGTCGTTAACGCAAAATGTGGGTGCGGTGAAGCACCCACATTTAACTGGTAGTATTTGGCAGGGTAAAGTAGTAGAATCTACTTTGACTCAGTTTACTTTGGGATAATTATTTTGGAATAAAGGAGTTATTATCATGTGGCGTTATTTAAAGCGGTTAGTTATTGGGAAACCGTTAAAAACCATGGACGAGGGTGGGCAAGCACTCACCAAGTTCAAGGCACTGGCGCTGCTATCGTCAGATGCGCTATCATCGGTGGCTTACGGTACTGAACAGATTACGACCGTTTTGATTACACTTTCAGCGGCCGCGTTGATGTATCAATTGTACGTGGCGGCGCTTGTGTTAGTGCTGTTGTTTGCTATTACGATGTCGTACCGACAAATTATTCGGGCTTATCCATCTGGCGGTGGCGCCTACGTGGTGGCAAGTACGAACTGGGGGCGGCCAGCCGGATTAGTTGCCGGGGGATCACTGCTGGTTGATTATATGCTGACCGTAGCGGTTTCCGTCACTTCTGGTACTGAAGCAATCACGTCGGCGATTCCGGCGCTAGCTAATTATCAAGTATTGATTGCCGTACTGATTGTCATCGCCATCATGGCGTTAAATTTGCGTGGAATGCGCGAATCCGCATCATTCTTAACGTTCCCCGTTTATTTTTTCATTATTATGATTATCGGCATGATTCTATGGGGCGTTATGAATATTGCGAGTGGTAACTTAACTTATCACGCCTCCGCAGCAGTTGGAGCACCGGTTCAAGGGATGACCCTGGTGCTGTTCTTACGGGCCTTTTCTTCCGGCTCGTCCTCGCTGACTGGGGTGGAAGCAATCAGTAATGCGGTGCCAAACTTCAAACGACCGAAACGCAAGAATGCGGCGAACACGCTAGCAATCATGTCATTAGTCTTGGCCGTCTTCTTTGGTGGTATTACTTATTTAAGTTATTACTTAGGCGTTAAGCCACAAGTAGACAATACCGTCTTGTCACAAATTGCTACGGCGGTCTTTGGTCACGGCTTATTCTACTACTTGTTACAATTATCGACGGCGTTAATTCTGGCCGTTGCGGCAAATACTGGTTTTTCAGCCTTTCCAATTTTAGCTTATAACTTGGCTAAAGATAAATTTCTACCACATGCTTACATGGATCGTGGGGATCGCTTGGGCTACTCCAATGGGATTATCTCATTGGCGGTCGGGGCAATTGCGTTGATCTTTATCTTTCATGGGAAGACGACGCTTTTGATTCCACTTTATGCGGTGGGGGTCTTTGTCCCATTTACTTTGTCGCAATCTGGTATGATTATTCATTGGTTCCGCGAACGGGGGCAATGGTGGTGGATGAAGGCGGCGGTAAACTTACTTGGGGCGTTGATTTCAATTCTCCTAGTGATTTTCCTATTCTTGCTACATTTCGGCAATGTTTGGCCATACTTAATCGTTATGCCACTCTTACTGTACATGTTCTACCGAATCCACGTGCACTATAACCGGGTTGCGGCCCAGTTACGCGTGGTTGCCAAGGAAAAAGCGGCGATTCATGATTATGACGGTGCAACGGTGATCGTCCTCGTCTCGAATGTGACGCGGGTAACTGCTCAAGCAGTCAACTACGCGCGATCCATCGGAGATTACGTCATTGCGATGCACGTGTCCTTTGATGAGAACCCCGAAAAGGAACACAAGACGGCGGCAGAGTTCAAAGAGACCTTCCCAGACGTCCGTTTCGTGGACATCCATTCGTCGTATCGGTCGATTGCAACACCGACGTTACGATTCTGCGATGTGATTGCTAAACGAGCAGCGGAACGCAACTTCTCGACAACGGTTCTTGTCCCACAATTCGTGCCGAAGAAACCATGGCAGAATATTTTGCATAATCAAACGAGTCTCCGATTACGAGCGGTATTAAATTCTCGTGAAAATATTATTGTTTCAACTTATAATTACCATTTAAAAGAATAGTGACTTAGTATTGAAACCCGGTATAGCTACCGGGTTTTTATTTTTGTGTCATAATATGAGTAACTAAGGTTATAATTTAGATACTTAATCAGCCCAGTGACCGGCAAATGTGAACGAATTGTGTTGCCTTTACTAAGTTTTAGTGAAGCGAGTTGTCAAGCGTCACTGGGATTTGTATAATTATCGTAATAGAGTGAGAAGGGAGTTACGCACAAATGATCAGATTTGAAATCCTAGTAAGCCTAGTGGCGACCATGATACTTTCTGCGATCTTGACGCCGTTTGTGCGGAAACTTGCATTTAAAATTGGTGCTGTGGATAAACCAAATGTACGACGGGTCAATAAAATTCCAATGCCGACAATGGGAGGCTTGGCTATTTTTATCTCTTACACCGTTGGGACGACTGTGTTGTATCTCATGCACCAGTTTCCCAGTCGCATTTTTTTCGCACTACTCGGTGGTGAGCTGATCATTATTGCGACTGGTGTTATCGATGATATTTATGAGCTAAAACCACGGCAAAAAATGTTAGGGATTACGTTAGCCGCTTTGGAGGTCTACTTTATTGGTGGTATCCGAATGACGACTTTCACGTTCCCGTTGCTGGGGCTGATTCACTTTCAGTGGCTGAGTTTACCGGTGACTTTACTGTGGATACTGGCTATCACGAACGCGGTGAACTTAATTGATGGACTGGATGGGCTAGCTACCGGTGTTTCGATTATTTCGTTGAGTACCATGGGGATCATCGGGTTGTTCTTCTTGAATGCTAATATGTTCGTTTCGTTGTTGATTTTTACTTTAGTTGCGGCGATGATTGGCTTTCTTCCGTATAATTTCTTTCCAGCTAGAATTTATCTCGGTGATACCGGTTCGTTGTTTATCGGCTTTATGACGGCTGTGTTCTCATTATTTGGATTGAAAAATGTCACCTTAATCTCAGTTGGTATTCCGGTTATGATCCTGGGAGTGCCAATTACGGATACGGTTTATGCGATGATTCGACGGATCCTGAATAAGAAGCCCATTTCGCAAGCGGATAAGCATCATTTGCACCACCGCTTGATGCAATTAGGATTGACCCATCGACAGACTGTGATGGTAATTTATGGGATTGCACTTATTTTCTCATTTATTTCATTGCTCTATCCGATCTCATCTATTTGGGGTTCTGTGTTATTGACGATTGGTTTATTATTTGGGCTAGAGTTATTCGTTGAAGCAATCGGATTAGCTGGTGACAATCGGCAACCGCTACTGGATTGGATCAAACGGACCGTCGCGCGTTTGACCTCCAAGAGTAATCATTAAAAACCAAATAAATCATTGAAAATTATTAAAGTGTTACAGGCATCTACCGTGTGATTAGCGGTGATGCCTGTTTTTAGTTGGTCATCAGTTGGTTCATCAATCTTAACTTTACCAAAACTATACAAGCAATTTACACAATCGTCATTCACAATTTACAAACGATTAGTAATATTAAGCATGTTCCGAAGCAATCAATTACGTGTAACCGTCGGACGGTGATGTTGCTCCATCACTAGTCGTAGCACTCCTACCCAGTTTTGCTATGATGGTTGCCGGGTTGGTTGCTTAATTTTGATAGTCAATTGAAGAAGGGGAGTTTCAATTATGAAAAAAGCACTGACACTCGGCGCATTGGCAGTAACGATGACCATTTTACTAGCTGGTTGCGGCAGTAGCTCAGCCACAAGTACGAAGAGTACTAGTAGCAGTAGTGGTAGTTCCAAGACTACTAAGATCGTTGCAACTGGTTCAACCGCTTTACAACCATTAGTGGAACAGGCTGGACAGGCTTACCAGAACGAACATGCTAACGTGACCATTAACGTTCAGGGTGGTGGTTCAGGAGCAGGCTTAAGTCAGGTGGCGAAGGGTTCAGTCAATATTGGGAACTCTGATTTATTTGCACAGGAACAAAAGGGGTTAGACGCCAAAGGGTTAGTTGACCATAAAGTGGCTGTTGTGGGGATGGCACCCGTTATTAATAAGGATGCCGGTGTCACTAATATTTCAAAAGAACAACTTATCAAGATTTTCCAAGGCAAGATCACTAACTGGAAAGATGTTGGCGGTAAGGACGAAAAGATTACCGTCGTTAACCGTGCTCAAGGTAGTGGGACCCGGGCGACGTTTGAAAAATGGGGATTAGACAACGCGAAGGTCGCAACTAGCCAAGAACAAGATTCGAATGGGACCGTTCAAAAAATTGTTAGCACCACGCCTGGTGCCATCAGTTACTTAGCATTCTCATACGTTAAGAGTGACGTTCAGGCGCTTTCTATTGATAACGTCAAACCAACCGAAGCTAACGTAGCGACGAACAAGTGGAAGATTTGGGCTTATGAACACATGTATACTAAGGGGCAACCAACTGGGGAGTTGAAGAACTTCTTAACTTACATGACTTCTAAAGCCGTTCAAGGTAGTTTAGTTGAGAAATTAGGATATATTCCATTGACTTCGATGAAGGTTGATCGTGGCCAATCTGGTGCAATCACTAATTTAAAATAAATAACAGACAAAAAGTCGAGCGATAGCTCGACTTTTTTTATGGGCCGAAATTAGTGCAACGCGGACTTTAACAATGAAAAAACAAATCATCGGCTCAAGTGCTGGGTGTTATTGTTAAGACGAGTTGGCTGTTTCGATTTTGACTGCCAATCAAAGTTTGTGAGGCTCCCAATTATATATAACCAGCAATCTAGTTGCCAGGCGTAGTGACCGGAATTTCTGTAAATTGTTCACCTTGCTCCGAAAAGGTAACTTGACCGCTCAAGAGGTTAGTGATGTCCTGCTGAATCGTTGCAATTTCGGATTGAGTGACTGCGATGATTTGTGTGACTTGAACACCGTAGTCGGTATTCAGGGTCGTTAGCTTATTTTGTTGTAAATAGTAGGTTAAAGCATCGACGTTACGATAGTCGAGCGTGATGGCGATGCGGGTTTGTAAGATTCGTTGAACCTTACCACTGACTTCAATTGCTTGCGCGGGGGTGCCATTATAAGCTCGGATCAGTCCACCGGCGCCAAGCTTGATACCACCAAAATAACGGGTCACGACCGCAAGCACGTCGTGTAGCTCGTTGGTCTTGAGCACTTCTAAGATTGGTGAGCCCGCAGTTCCGACTGGTTCACCGTCATCACTCATCCGCTGAATATGATCATCATCACCAAGCATGTAGGCGAAACAGTTGTGGTTGGCCTTAGGATTATCTGCTCGAACAGCGGCAATCTTAGCTTGAGCATCTACTTCGTCACTGATGCGGTATAGATGAGCGATGAAGCGAGACTTTTTGATGGTTTGTTCAAATACCGTGTCTTGGGTGATGGTGTAGTAGGGTTTAGTCAAATTAATCGGTTCCTTTCGTGAATAAATCGTTAAATGGCGTACTTGATAACTAAGGAGGTGCGCACAATGGAAGCACAAGTCTTATACGGTCGTCAGCTCGCATTATCTGCAAATGAGGCTGCCGCAGTACCTGCTGGCACGCAGATACTGCCAGCCATGCAGGTTGATGAACATCAAATTATCTGTCAGCGTTGCGGCAGTCACTTGGACCGACTGCGAGCCCAATTACCCAATCAGCAATATTACTGTTATCAATGTTTAAATTTAGGTCGAGTGAGTACACTAGTTAAACTCTATCATATGCCAGAACCGAATGCTTTTGCAACGGTCCCGGTTTGCACGTGGCAAGGAACCCTAACGCCCCAGCAAGCGGACTGCGCGCAATCAATCAAAGCTAACTTCATGGCGCATAAACGGCAATTATTATGGGCGGTGACGGGAGCTGGAAAAACTGAAATGCTGTTTCCAGGTATTGCGTGGGCGTTAGCGCATCAGTGGCGGGTCGCCATTGCTTCACCACGAGTCGATGTTTGCTTAGAGTTAGCACCCCGGCTCCAGGCGGCCTTTGCTGATGTTCAAATTGCTGTGCTACATGGCCGCAATCCCGCTCCCTATCAGTATACGCAGCTGACGATTTGTACGACGCATCAATTGCTACGTTTTCGTCAGGCGTTTGACGTATTGATCATTGATGAAGTTGACGCGTTTCCGTTTGCTGCCAATCCCCGTTTGGCGTTTGCAGTGAATCAGGCAGCTAAGGTGGAGGGGGCCATTCTTTATTTGACCGCGACGCCCAGCCAAAGTTTGTTGTCCCAAGTTCATCGTGGTGAGCTTGCAATCAGTTATTTACCATTGCGGTTTCACCAACATTTATTACCGGCAATTAAGGTTAAGCTACAGCCAAATTGGGCTCGGCTCTTGCAACAAGGAAAATTACCACGAGACCTTATCTGGCAACTCCAACAGTATCAACAACAGCACCAGCGCTTTTTACTATTTGTCCCGCGCATCCAACAATTAGCGCCAGTGTTTGCGGTACTCCAACACTATTTTCCCCATATGACCGGAGAGACGGTGTACTCAGCCGATCCTGGGCGACTGACTAAGGTTCAACAAATGCGGAACCAGCAGTTTCAATACTTAGTTACGACGACGATATTGGAACGAGGGGTGACGTTTCCGGGAATCGATGTGATTGTGCTTGGTGCGGACGACGAAGTGTTTTCTACGGCTGCCCTCGTCCAGATTGCAGGACGGGTCGGACGCAGCAGTGAGCGTCCGACTGGCCTCGTCTGGTTTATTTGTCACAGTCATAGCCGCAATATCAAACGCGCTCAGCGCCAGATTCGGGTGATCAATCGAAAGGGGCGACAATTACGTGCTAGCATGCCTACTGTGTCACAACATTATCACGACTAAGTTTACGTTGCCCTGGATTCTTAGTTGGCAGCCGGTTATGCGGCCGGTCGTCTGCTCGGTTTGTTGGCGGCAATTTGTACGCATCGATCGGGCAACGGCATGTTCCAAATGTGGACGTGCTCAAAAACGACCACAACCGTGTACAGATTGTCAGCGGTGGCCTGAAATCGGTCCCTTTCATAACGAGGCGTTGTTCGAATATAATGATGCGATGCATGATTATTTTCAACGCTATAAATTTCAGGGTGATTATCAATTACGCCAAGTTTTTGCGAAGATCATGCAACAAGCAGTGGTACAACGGTGTGCTGAGATATGCTTAGTGGTACCTGTCACGCCCACAACATTGCAAACACGGGGCTTTAATCAAGTTGCCGGCTGGTTAGCCGCACCCCTCGCGCCCGGGTTAATGACCCAGGCAACAGCGAAGTCAGTGCCACAATCTAAGAAAGACCGGCAAGCGCGGTTGAGAACACCACAACCATTCAAGATGGCTCCTAATACGATTTTGGCCGGCAGGCGGGTATTATTAGTAGATGACATCTATACTACCGGCCGAACGATGCGCCACGCGGCAACGCTACTTTTGGAAAACGGTGCCAAGAGCGTGACGGGGCTAACACTAGCACGTTAATTTCGAGGGAAAGTGGTATTTGGATTGTTTATTATAGCGCTTTCTATTATAATGAATTTAAGCAAAGTAATTAAAGAGTGGTCCTTTAATTACTTTGGGTACACAGCAATGTGTGTGAAGGGAGAGAAGATCTATGCTAAATTTTAATATTCGCGGTGAAAATATCGAAGTGACCCAAGCAATTCGGGACTACGTTCAAAAACGGGTGGGTAAGTTACAGAAGTACTTTGACAATAATGTTGACTCAATTGCCCATGTCAACTTAAAAGTTCACCCAGACAAGACGGCTAAAGTCGAAGTCACCATTCCACTTCCCTATTTAGTTCTCCGGGCAGAAGAAACTTCTCCTGATATGTATGCTAGTGTTGATTTGGTTACTGACAAGTTGGAACGCCAAATCCGCAAGTATAAAACTAAGGTTAACCGCAAATCCCGTGAAAAGGGTTATAAAGCGATTGATTTTGCAGCGACTGATGAAACAGTTGCCGCTGCCGACAATGATCAGGACGATAAGTTAGACGTTGTACGTACGAAGCGAGTGGCTTTAAAGCCAATGGATAATGAAGAAGCGATTCTGCAAATGGATATGCTCGGCCATGACTTCTTTATCTACGAAGACGCGGAAACGGACGCAATTAACATCGTCTATCGGCGTAACGATGGTCGTTACGGTTTGATTGAAACCGACGACAATCACTAATTTTAAAAGCGCAACTTATGAGGACTGGTCAGTTGACCAGTTCTTTATTTTTATCCCGGAACGCCCGTATAACATATTGTGATCATGAGAGTGACTTAGCCCGCGTTAGTAAGCTGAAGTTCGACTCACGGCACGTTTTTGCCAGCGACTCAAGACAGTTAAGCAAATATTGATAGAATTAAAGAACACGGGTCAGTGATTGTTGGGCTGTGGTTAAAGACTAATATTTAGTTAAGGATGTAAATAAAACGGTCGACGGTATCGGTTACATAGGGGCCTGTGGTTTTCATTGCTAGTAAATAATGGTAAAATGACAGATGGTATTTTATTTTGAAATGGACAATTGAAATTAAAATTAAGATTAATTATTTGGAGAGGATACGTAAATGGCCAACATTTTAAAACGCTGGGTTGAAAGCGACAAGCGGACTATTCGGCGTCTGGATAAGATTGCTAATAAAGTTGAAGCTTATGCCGACGAATACGGCAAGTTAAGTGATGCTGACTTGCAAGCGAAGACCCCAGAATTTCGTGAACGGTACAAGGAGGGCGAATCGCTCGACGATTTGCTGCCCGAAGCATTTGCAACGGCGCGTGAAGGTGCGAAGCGGGTACTTGGTTTATACCCATTCCACGTTCAAATCCTCGGTGGAATCGTTTTGCATCAAGGTGACATTGCTGAAATGAAGACTGGTGAAGGGAAGACCTTAACGGCCACTATGCCAGTTTATTTGAATGCCATCTCTGGTAAGGGTGTTCACGTTGTAACAGTTAATGAATACTTATCAGCGCGTGATGCGACTGAAATGGGTGAACTGTATAACTGGTTAGGGATGAGTGTCGGAATCAACGGGGCTGAAAAGTCGCCTGAAGAAAAACGTGCCGCTTATAACGCCGATATTACTTATTCGACGAACGGTGAAATTGGGTTCGATTACTTACGTGATAACATGGTGGTCTACCGTGAAGACATGGTGCAACGACCACTTAATTTTGCCATCATTGATGAAGTTGACTCAATCTTAATTGATGAAGCCCGGACACCGTTGATCATTTCTGGTCAATCAGAAGGTACAACGGGAATGTATAAGCGGGCTGACCGTTTTGCTAAGACGTTGACGAAGGATGAAGATTACAAGGTTGACTTGGAATCTAAGACGGTCGCATTATTAGACGAAGGGATTCGGAAGGCTGAAAAATACTTTGGCTTGGAAAACCTTTACGATACTGATAATACGGCGTTGAACCATTACTTGGATGAAGCTTTGCGTGCGAACTACATCATGTTGAAAGATAAAGACTACGTGATTTCAGACGGTCAGGCGTTGATCGTTGATTCCTTTACGGGGCGGATCATGGATGGTCGGCGCTTCTCAGACGGGTTACACCAAGCAATTGAAGCTAAGGAACACGTTGAGATTCAAGAAGAAACCAAGACGATGGCGAATATCACGTACCAAAACTTATTCCGGATGTACAAAAAGTTATCTGGGATGACTGGGACGGCCAAGACGGAACAAGAAGAATTCCGCGAAATCTATAACATGGAAGTTATTACGATTCCAACAAACCGCCCGATGATTCGTGATGACCGTTCAGATTTGCTTTACCCAACGTTACAAAGCAAATTCAACGCGGTCGTTAAAGAAATCAAACAACTCCATGAAAAGGGCCAACCAATGTTAATTGGGACCGTTGCCGTGGAAACGTCAGAATACTTGTCGCATCGCTTGGATGAGGAAAACATTCCGCACGTGGTCTTGAACGCCAAGAACCATGCGAAGGAAGCTGACATTGTTGCAAACGCCGGTCAACGTGGTGCGGTTACCATTGCCACCAACATGGCTGGTCGGGGGACCGATATCAAGTTGGGACCTGGTGTCAAAGAAGTCGGGGGGCTCGCCGTTATTGGGACTGAACGTCATGAGTCCCGCCGGATCGATAACCAATTGCGGGGCCGTGCTGGTCGTCAAGGTGATCCTGGTATGTCACAATTCTACCTTTCACTTGAAGACGATTTGATGCTACGGTTCGGTTCAGAACGAATCAAGAACTTCCTGCAACGGATGAATGTTGAAGATGATGATGCGGTTATTCAATCACGGATGATTACTCGACAGGTTGAGTCCGCTCAAAAACGGGTTGAAGGGAACAACTATGACTCCCGGAAGAACGTTCTACAATATGATGATGTTATGCGGGCTCAACGTGAAGTGATTTACGGCGAGCGGCAACAAGTCATTATGGAAGAAAAATCTTTAAAGCCCGTTATCATGCCAATGATCAAGCGGACCGTTGAACGGACCGTTCAGTTACACATGCAAGGCGATGCCAAGGACTGGGATTTAGATGCAGTTGTTGACTTTGCCCAAGCTGCTATGGTGAAGGAAGATTCAATTAGTGTGGCTGACTTGAAAGGTAAGTCGCCAGCAGAGGTTGAAGCTTACTTGATGGACCGGGTCGATAAGATTTATGCGGACAAGGCTAAACAGCTTTACGATGCGGGTCAGATGCTAGAATTTGAAAAAGTCGTTATTCTGCGAGTGGTCGATTCTCATTGGACGGATCACATTGATGCGATGGATCAATTACGGCAATCGATCGGTTTACGGGGCTATGGTCAATTGAATCCGTTAGTTGAATATCAACGAGACGGTTACCAGATGTTTGAAGAAATGGTCGCGGATATTGATTATGATACGACGCGACTCTTCATGAAGTCTGAAATTCGCCAAAATATTCAGCGTTAAAATTTAACGTTAGTGCTAGCGAGTCTAAGACTAAGGTCTTAGGCTCGTTTTACAGTTAAACTAGATATTAAATAATTAATAAATAAGTTGAAAGAAGGGTCCTTTGTGGAATTAAGTGAATATAAACACCTGATTGAAGAAATGCAAAGTGCTGTCGACGACTTTAGGGGGTCGCTTTGACTTAGATGCTTTGAACGAAAGCATTCAAGAAAATGAAGCTCGAATGGCCGAACCCGGTTTTTGGGACGACCAGGCTGCCGCCCAGAAAGTCATCGATGAGAATAACGTGTTGAAAGGAAAGTATGATACGTTTAAGCAATTAGCTGATGAAGTCGGTGACTTGGCAGTCGCTTATGAGTTACTGAGTGAGGAACCCGATGCTGAGATGCAGGCTGAGTTTGAAACGGACTTTCAGCACGCTGAACATGATTTACAACAGTACCGACTCAACTTACTTTTGGACGGTCCGTACGACCGCAATAACGCTATTTTAGAAATCCATCCCGGAGCTGGTGGGACCGAATCCCAAGATTGGGGTGCGATGCTACTAAGAATGTACACGCGCTGGGCTGCGAGTCACAATTTCAAGGTCGAGACTGTTGACTACCAAGCTGGTGATGAGGCAGGCATTAAGAGTGTGACTTTATTAATTAGCGGGCACAATGCTTATGGTTATTTGCGGTCAGAAAAAGGGGTTCATCGTCTTGTTCGGATTTCGCCGTTCGATGCGGCTGGTCGGCGCCACACATCTTTTGCGAGTGTTGATGTGATGCCTGAGTTAGATGATACCGTGGATGTTGATATTCGACCTGAAGATTTGAAGATTGACGTTTATCGAGCCAGTGGGGCCGGTGGACAACATGTCAACAAGACTTCTTCAGCGGTTCGGATTACCCACGTGCCAACGGGAATCGTTGTTGCCAGTCAAGCACAACGGTCACAATTACAGAACCGACAAACAGCATTGAACATGTTACGAGCGAAGTTGTACGAACGTGAAGAAGAGAAGAAGGCTAAGGAACGGGCGGCCATCCAAGGTGAGCAAATGGACATTGGGTGGGGCTCACAAATTCGCTCTTACGTTTTTCATCCGTATACGATGGTCAAGGATCACCGGACTAATTATGAATCACATGATGGGCAGGCTGTCATGGATGGTGATCTTGATCCGTTTATGGATGCTTACTTACAATGGAAATTAGCCCAACGTAATCCGCAATAGATTGCACAAATACTAAGGTGACCTATCATTGCGCAGGTCGTCTTAGTATTTTTTTGGCTACTAGTCTTATAATATAGAGATATTAAAGCGGTAATAGCAGGACTGACGGAATTGAAACGGCGTTGGTCTCCTTGGGCAAAAATGCTATACTAACTTCAGAGTTTAACGTTAGGGGTCACGCACATGCAGGTATTAAAGATTTTTGAATTGTTTCTTTTACAACCGCTAGTTTGGTTAGGATTGCTGCGTAGTTATTTAACCGCTAAACGGCGGGTGAAGAGTGAACGGCAGCATTTTCAGAGTGCTATCAACCCACAATTAGTTGAAGTCCACCACTTTTTAGTGGATGGCTGTTTACTAGGAGTTCTAATGACAATTATTAGCTTGGCATTGGGATTAGTGGTGGCCCCCATCTGGGTGGTTATATACGAAGTAGTGGCGGCCATTAGCTTGATCATTATTCCTGGTGCACTGGTACCAGTGACCGCTTTTGGCCTCAGCTGGTTAGTTTATTGGATTATGAGCCCGGAATTAACGACGGTGGGGGGCGCTTTACAACGGCACGGTGTTGCCATGACCAGTATGAGTGGCAATTTGGTGGTGAACGGACTATTGTTATTAGCCATCGTGCTGGCGGCTACGGCGGTCTTGTTACGACACTATGATTATGAGGGCCGTTCACCGCAACTACAGCCCGACCAACGTGGAAAGCGACTTGTTCGTTACCAGTGGCAACAATTGTTGGTCTTACCAGTTGGAGTACTGGTCCCCGGTGATTGGTTACACGCAACTATCAGTTGGTGGCCTGTGTTTATGGTTGGCGAGCGCTCCTTCAGCATTTTATTGTTGCCTTTATTAGTTGGGACGAGTGTTCGCGTTTATAAGCAGCTGCCACAAATTGCATGGCGGCAGTTAGCGGCCCGCTATGGTTGGGTAACACTCGCGAGTGTTTTGGTTGCAATCATTGCCCGTTTTGCAGTGCTCAGCCCGCAGTGGTTGCTAGCATTGATGGGATTAATCGTTGTGCTAACTTGGGGAATCTTAGCACAGCACCGTTATCACGATCGACACCAACAGTTTCGATATTCTGATACTGAACAAGGTGTGCGGGTGATTGGGTTACGCCCCCACACGCCCGCGGATAAATTAAATCTCGATTTAGGAGATATTATCTTGGAATGTAACCGGCAACCAGTTAATACGGAAGCTGAATTTTACGCGGCCCTACTGAAAAGTCCGACGTATGTTCACCTTAAAGTGCGCAATCGGCAACAGGAATTAATTATTACCGAAACGGCGATCTATAATGGCGCCCCACACGAGTTAGGAATTGTGTTATTCACTGATCAGGAGGATTAATGACCATGGATAAGATTTTAGTGGTAGACGACGAACCAGCTATCGTCACGTTATTATCATATAACTTGAAGCAGGCGGGGTACGAAGTTGTGACGGCGACGGATGGTGCGGACGCGTTGTCATTAGGCCTGGCCCAATCATTTACATGTATTTTATTAGATTTGATGTTGCCGAAACTCGATGGAATGGAAGTAACAAAAAAGTTACGACAAGAAAAGGTTCAGACGCCTATTATTATTGTGACGGCTAAAAATGATGAGTTTGATAAAGTGTTCGGCTTGGAATTAGGTGCGGACGATTATATAACCAAGCCGTTTTCACCCCGCGAAGTGCTCGCTCGGATCAAAGCAGTTATTCGGCGGACAACGCCGGACGAGCCCGTGACACCACCGGCACCCATGCCGCCTGCTAATCGTGCGGTAATGCTTGTTGGTGATTTACAGATTGATCAAAACAAATACCGGGTCGCGCGCAACGGGAAAAATATCAGTTTGACACCAAAGGAATTTGAATTACTCGTGTATTTTGTTGAACGAGAGGGCCGGGTCCTCAGTCGTGATGCGATTTTAAATCACGTCTGGGGCTACGACTATGCTAGTGAGACGCGGATCGTTGATATTCACATCTCACATTTACGTGAAAAGATTGAAGCAGATCCCAAGCAGCCACGGTTGATCAGGACGGTCCGGGGCTTTGGCTACGAATTTGTGGGTGACGGCCATGCATAATCGCTGGCAACAGACGACACGGTTATTGCTCATGGAAAATGTGTTACTGGTTTTGATCGTGTTGGTCGTGTTGCAGCACTTTTCGCCAATTAAGTGGTCCTGGCGCCTAGTCGGTTGTTTAGTTGGTGCTTGGCTGGTTTTGGCAGTAATCGAGGGCTTGATCGCTTGGCGGCAACAAAGTGAACGGCAGCGCACGATCGACCGTATGGAAGCTAAGCTTCGTCAGATGAGTAGCCAGCAATTTCCACCACATATCTTATTGCCACAATCGGACCCCTTATACAGCCTAGCACAAGCAGTCAACCAGTTAGAGAGTTATCAAAAAAGTCAGACGCGCCGTGCGGAACTGCAAGAAAAAGAGTTAATGATGATTATGCGGTACTTGCCTGTGGGAGTGATGGTCATTGACCACCGGCGACAGGTTCAACTGTCTAATCCGGCGATGAGTGAACTATTGCAAGTCTCGGTTAATACGGTGGCCCACATTTATACCAAGGATATTCAGCTGTACGCGTTGACTAAATTGATTGAAGATACGATTACTAGTGGCAAAAATCAACGGGCAACGATTACGTTGACTCCAGCACCTAACACGCAGGTTGTCGAGGCTTCAACCGTTTATATCCAAGGCAATCGTTCACAATTTCAAATTGTCCTGATGTTGTATGATATCACTGAAGTCTATATGATTGAACAAATGCAGGATGATTTTGTCAGCAACGCTAGCCACGAGTTGAAGACGCCGATTACAGCCATTTCCGGTTTCACTGAAACGTTGTTAAGTGGTGCCAAGGATGATCCGGACACGCTTGACCAATTCTTGCATATTATTGCGGATGAAAGTCAACGGTTGATTGATCTCATTCAGGATGTTCTGTCGCTATCGCGAATTCGTGCTCAGAATACGACGATGTTAACCTTAGTTCCGCTTGCTGTTCGACCATTGATCGAACAGGAACTGGCTGTAGTTCAGCAGGCAATCGAACGTCAGCACTTAACGATCAATAACCAAGTCGATGCTGATCTAATGATAACGAGCGATTCACAGAAGTTGAGTCAGATCATCAAAAATCTGTTAACGAATGCAATCAAGTATAATCGACCTCATGGTAGCGTGACGATTGCCACCATGGTCAGTCATCAAACGTGGTCGCTGATAGTTAAAGATACGGGCATTGGTATCAGTGCCGATGATCAACAGCGTATTTTTGAACGCTTCTATCGGGCGAGTCCGTCACGTTCACAGCAACTTGTGAGTGGGACTGGACTCGGATTAGCGATTGTTCAAGAATTGGTCAACGCAATGCACGGAACAATCGACGTTGTCAGTCAACGGGGCGTTGGGACAACTATGACAGTTACATTGCCACTAGCTGCGAGTGCTTCCGAGCAGTAGTAAGGCGTTAAGCATACGGACAGTTCTGATTGTAACTGGTGGTCTATCAAATGATGACGTGGTGACGGTATGAGTTGCATTGCTGAGTCAAAAGATGTCATTAGTTGAGAATTGAATGTGTCGTAATTAAGCCAGACGAATTGATAACGATTTTTAAGGTAAATGTAAACCTTGAAAATCGTTTTTTTTGTACACTTTTTTAATTTTCCTTTCATATTGGGGGCTAAAAGCCGGTAATAATTAAAAATATATCGACGTTTACACAATCTTTACAAAACTCATATAAAGCATTTACACAAACTTTGTATTATTGAATATGAGCAATGGGTAGGAGGTATATAGTTATGAGAAAAAGTCGGGTCATCCAATTAATCGTGTTAATCGCGATCATTGGACTAGTTGGATTAGGGTACACACATCGCGATCAAACTAGTGCCAGTGAATCAATTACCGCGGTTGGATCAACGGCCTTACAGCCACTGGTTGAAGCAGCCGGTGAACAATACAGCAGCAACCATACCGGTGTGTTTATCAATGTGCAGGGTGGTGGCTCTGGAACGGGACTCAGTCAAATTCAGGCGGGGGCCGTGGCAATCGGTAATTCTGATATTTTTGCCGAAGAACAGTCTGGCATTACAGCGAGCAAGTTAATTGATCACCGGGTAGCCGTCGTCGGTATTGCCCCCATCGTTAATAAAAAGGCGGGCATTACCAATTTGACGCAGCAGCAACTCATTCAGATTTTTACTGGCAAGGTCACGAATTGGCGTGAAGTTGGTGGACGTAATTTACCGATTACGTTAATTAACCGTGCTCAAGGCTCCGGAACCCGGAAGACATTTGAGCGATACGCCTTAAAGGGTAATCAGAGTGTTGATTCCCAAGAACAAGATTCGTCAGGATTAGCTCGGTCAATTGTTGCTAGTACACCTGGCGCAATTAGTTATGTGGCTTTTTCTTACTTAGACAACTCAGTCCAGACCGTCAATGTTGATGGTATTCGGCCAACCGAAAAAAATGTGCGGAATAATCGCTGGTACATCTGGTCCTACGAACATTTATATACGGGGAAGCACCCCAATCAGTTAACCAAAAAATTTATTGATTACATTTTATCAACCGCTGTTCAGCAGAAGTTAGTCAAGCAGTTAGGTTATATTTCGGTCCATGACATGCAAGTACAGCGGAATGCGGCCGGTAAAGTTTCAGTTATGAAATGAGGGAGAGCGCATGGATAAAATTCGAGAAAGCTTATTAAAAAAATCAGTTGCTAGTAAAATTGAACGGCGTGGTAAGGCCATTAGTCTAGTTTGTCTAGCGCTAATTGTCGGGATTGTCTTTTTGATTTTCTACTTTGTTGCATCACGGGGGTTAGCAACCTTTTTTCAAAATCACATTAATCTATGGCAATTTCTGAGTGGGACGCAGTGGAACCCCGGAACAGTCGGAACGAATGGGCAACCAGCTGTGGGGGCACTACCGATGATTGTTGGGTCGTTTTTGATTACGATTCTTTCGGCCTTAATTGCCACACCGTTTGCTATCGGGACGGCGGTCTTTATGACCGAAATTTCACCACGGCGGGGGGCGAAGATTCTCCGGCCAGTTACGGAACTATTAGTTGGTATTCCATCCGTAGTGTATGGATTTATCGGGCTACAAGTTGTCGTACCGTTTGTTCGTAATACGTTTGGGGGGAGTGGCTACGGGATTCTTTCTGGGACCTTTGTGCTATTTGTCATGATCTTACCGACCGTGACGTCAATGACGGCGGATGCGCTGAATTCGGTACCCCGTTATTACCGAGAAGCCTCGCTAGCTCTAGGGGCGACGCGCTGGCAAACAATTTATAAAGTCGTCCTGCGGGCAGCCATTCCTGGCATGCTGACTGCCGTCGTATTTGGGATGGCCCGCGCCTTTGGGGAAGCTCTGGCGGTCCAAATGGTGATTGGGAACGCGACGTTGTTGCCACATAACCTAGTTTCACCAGCCGCAACTTTGACAAGTATCTTGACGATGGGAATCGGGAACACTGTCATGGGTTCATTACAAAATAATGCATTGTGGTCATTAGCCATGATCCTGTTATTGATGTCCTTAGTCTTTAACTTAGTCATTCGCTACATTGGTCGAAAGGGGAAATTAAACCATGAACGCTAAACGCATCGATAAAATTGCCACTGGCGTGCTATACGGCGTCGCAGCCTTTGTGGTCATCATCTTAGTTGCCCTATTGGGATACATTCTGATCCAAGGGGTGCCCAAAATTTCGTGGCATTTTTTAACGTCGCCGGCCCTGGCTTTTGAAGCGGGTGGTGGGATTGGCATTCAGTTGTTTAACTCCTTCTACTTACTATTTTTAGCGTTATTGATTTCATTACCGATTTCACTGGGTGCGGGGATCTATCTAAATGAATATGCGCCGCAAAATACGGTGACTGGCCTGATTCGGACGACCATTGAAATTCTGAGTTCATTGCCATCCGTAGTCGTGGGGCTGTTCGGATACTTGTTCTTTGTAGTGCAGTTCAAGTTAGGCTTCTCGATTCTTTCCGGGGCGTTTGCGCTGACCGTGTTTAACTTACCGATTTTAACCCGGAGTATTGAGGAAGCACTCGCCAATATCTCAGATAATCAACGGGAGGCCGGCTACGCGTTAGGGCTATCACGTTGGGAGACGGTGACGAAGATCGTGGTTCCCGCTGCCTTACCAAGCATTTTAACGGGGGTCGTCTTGAGTGCCGGGCGGATCTTTGGTGAAGCCGCAGCTTTAATCTACACTGCGGGTCAAAGTGCACCAGCCTTGGACTTTGGTAACTGGAATCCATTTGATATCAGTAGTCCACTCAGTCCACTACGTCCAGCCGAAACGTTGGCCGTTCATATTTGGAAGATCAACTCAGAAGGAATTATGCCGGACGCGAAAGCCGTTTCGGCGGGGGCTTCAGCCGTATTAATTATTGCGGTATTGCTCTTTAACTTCTTAGCTCGTTGGCTTGGCAAACGCTTGTACAAACACTTAACCGCTGAATAAAGGAGGCCGTTTTGATGGCAGATAACACAATGACGACGACACAACGTAACATCATGGCGTTTGATCCTAAAGATCATGAAATCGCGCTTTCAACTGAGGATTTACACGTCTTTTATGGTAAATCCGAGGCTATTTCAGAGGGCGATTTACAGTTTGAACGTTATAAGATTAGTGCGTTGATTGGCCCATCCGGTTCCGGAAAGTCAACCTACTTGCGTTCGCTAAACCGAATGAATGACCGTATTGCAACGGTTAAGGGAAAAATTATGTATCGCGGCTTAGATATTAACAGTAATGATATTGATGTCTATGAGATGCGCCGGCACATTGGCATGGTGTTTCAACGGCCTAATCCGTTTGCCAAATCAATCTATGAGAATATTGCTTTTGCACTCCGCCAGCGCGGAATGAACAAGAAACAAGACTTGGATGAAATTGTTGAACGGTCTTTACGGCAAGCGGCGATGTGGGACCAAGTTAAAGATGACTTAAATAAAAGTGCGTTAGCTCTGTCTGGCGGGCAGCAACAACGACTCTGTATTGCTCGGGCAATTGCAATCAAGCCAGACATTTTACTGCTCGATGAACCAGCGAGTGCTTTGGATCCAGTATCGACAAGTCAAATTGAAGATACTTTGTTAGAACTAAAGCAGAATTATACCATTATTATTGTGACGCATAATATGCAACAAGCATCGCGAATTAGCGACTATACCGCGTTCTTTAACCTCGGCAAAGTCCTAGAATACTCAGAGACCGGTGAGATTTTTACCAATCCTCAGGTTGATCTGACGAATGACTATATTTCCGGAAACTTTGGATAGGAGGACCGTTCATGAGTACAATTTTAACGACCGAGAACTTATCATTATTTTATGGTAAAAAAGAGGCCCTCAAAGGAATTAACATTGATTTTGATGATAAAGGAATCACGGCTTTGATTGGGCCCTCTGGCTGTGGTAAATCCACCTTTTTACGTTGCTTGAACCGGATGAACGATCTGATTCCTAATGTAACGATCACGGGTGAGGTGAACTTCAATGGTCACAATATTTATGCGCCCACGACCGATACGGTTCAATTGCGTAAAGAGATCGGCATGGTGTTTCAACAGCCGAATCCCTTTCCATTCTCAATTTATGAGAATGTCATTTACGGGTTACGGTTGGCAGGAGTCCATGATAAAGAACGCTTAGACGCGGCGGTAGAAAAAAGTCTGAAGCAGGCTGCAATTTGGGATGAAGTTAAGGACCGGTTGCATGCCAATGCGCTATCATTGTCTGGTGGGCAACAACAACGGGTTTGTATCGCACGCGTCCTAGCCGTCGAACCTGATATTATCCTTTTAGACGAGGCCACTAGTGCACTTGATCCGATATCGAGTCGGATGATTGAAGAAACCCTATTGAATTTGCGCCAGGATTACACTATCATAACTGTTACGCATAACATGCAACAGGCGTCACGAATTTCTGACCGAACGGCGTTTTTCCTGAATGGTGAATTAATTGAGGTCAACGACACGAAACAGATTTTCATGAATCCAGTTAAACAGGAAACCAATGACTATATTTCAGGACGATTTGGTTAGGAGGAAAAAAACATGCGACGACTTTTTGATGATGAACTAAACGATATTGATGCAAACTTCACTGAAATGGGAATGATGGTTAGCGAGACGATTGAAAAGGCAGTCAAGGCGTTTATCGACCATGACCGCGACCTCGCACAAGAAATCATTGATAATGATGCTAAAATCAACCAACGGGAAGTTGAACTAGAACAGAAATCATTTGAGATGATTGCGTTATACCAACCCGTCACTTCTGATTTGCGAGAAATTGTCACCATTTTGAAAGCCGTCTCTGAATTGGAACGGATGGCCGATTATGCACGTAATATTGCTCACGCTACGATTCGGGTCAAAGGAAATGTGCGCGTCCCTGAAATTGAGGCAGCGTTATCAGAAATGGGGAATCGCGTGCGAAAGATGGTCGAAGAGATGTTGGCAGCTTACGTCAAAAGTGATGATCAGGAAGCACGCCGGGTCGCAGCTAAAGACGCAAAAGTCGGGGAGATGTATGATCGTATTAATGAGAAGGGGATCTCCAAGATGGAGCGCCATCCTGAGACGGTCATCGGTTCCACGGATTACCTGAATGTTGCAACTTACTTAATGCGCATCGGGGCGTTAGTAACTAATATTGGTGAGTGGATCGTGTATTTGAATACTGGTGAGATTATCGAATTGAATCCAGAAAGTTCTAATTTAGTGTAACTAATCATAAATAATTGCTTAAAGCCGGTCGTCTAGTTTGCAACCGGCTTTTACAATTAGTAAGATATGGTTAGATAAACTGATAAGGAGCGTCTAACGATGAAATCAAATACAAAACAAAAGTTAACTAAATCTAATAATCGCGTTTTCGCCGGCGTCCTCGGGGGCATTGCTGAATATTTGAACTGGAATGCAACGATTCTACGAGTACTCTACGTTATTTTAACCTTGGTTACCCATGGCTTTGGTGTTTTGGTATACTTAGTATTAATGACAATTATCCCAAGTAAACCAGACAATACGGGTTTCTTCGAACAGATGCGGCAAAGTACCGGTACTCAAGCTAAACCGCAAGCGCATGGGCGCAAAGAGATTCATAACGTTCATGAAGAGGATGATCCGCGTCACTAAGATTAATGGAGTGATTATACAGTGGGCTTTTGGAAACGAATTTTAATCAATACAATCTTATTTATTGCGATTGCTGGCTTTTTTCAGAGCAGTTTTCACGTTGCAAGTGTGTGGATGGCTTTAATTGCCAGTTTTGTGCTTGCAATTTTAAACGCCGCTATTAAGCCGTTTTTGCTGTTATTATCGTTACCGATTACGTTATTGACACTCGGGCTATTCAGTATTGTCATCAATGGTTTTATGCTTCAGATGACATCCTACGTTGTGGGTAAGGCCAATTTCGGCTTTTCGAGTTTTGGCATGGCGATGGTTGTTTCGATTCTCATGTCAATTGCTAACGTGATTGTTTCCAACTTTTTCGCGAAAGACGGCGTTGATGGTGAATAAAGCGCTTTAAAGTGCTAAGATTAGAAGATAGAAATAATCCGTTTTCAGTCATAAAAGTGTGGCCGCTTGAAAGGGTAGCGTAATGGCGCGACTGGACAACGCGGGCCACACTTTTTTATTAGTGGAACAATTAGGAGGGATTCTTTTGGCAGGAAGTGTAACCGTTGCCGATTTGGTGAAAAATACGCGCCTGGATGTGTATCATGGCGCTGACTTATTAGAAAAGAAAGATATTACAACGAGCGACATTTCACGTCCGGGGCTGGCGTTGACCGGTTACTTCAACTACTATCCTCGTGAACGAGTGCAATTGCTAGGTAAAACTGAAACCGCTTATTCGAAAAATATGAGTCATGATGAACGACTGATGATTTTTCGTAAGATGTGTCAGTTAACCACACCCGCGTTCGTCATTTCAACGGGGTTACCCGTTCCAGAAGAACTCGTGCAAGCCGGTGAGGAAAATGGCGTGCCGATTTTAGGAACGAAAATGACATCATCACGGATTCTAAGTAATATGACGAATTACTTGGAAGGTAAATTAGCTGAACGACAATCTGTCCACGGGGTATTAGTTGACATCTATGGATTAGGTGTGCTGATTACTGGTGATTCCGGTGTTGGGAAGAGTGAAACGGCCCTGGAATTAGTCAAACGGGGGCATCGTTTGATTGCTGATGACCGGGTCGATGTCTATCAACAGGATGAACAAACGCTTGTCGGTGAAGCACCCGCAATCTTGAATCACTTATTGGAGATTCGAGGTATCGGAATTATTGATGTTATGAATCTTTTTGGCGCTGGGGCTGTTCGTCAAGATACCGACATTGACCTTATCGTGCACCTTGAGAATTGGACGCCTGATAAGCAATTTGATAGACTAGGAAATGGAGAACAGAACCGGAAATTCTTTGATGTTGAAGTTCCTGAAATCTCGATTCCAGTTAAGACTGGACGTAACCTAGCAATCATTATCGAAGCAGCGGCCATGAACTTTCGGGCCGAGAGCATGGGCTACGATGCGACCAAGGTCTTTGACGATAACTTGAACAAGTTGATCAAAACGAATTCCGTGCATGATTCTCACAAGTAATAAGGAGATGGCAGTAGCGTGAATACCGTTTTAGGGGCACTTAACCCAATTGCACTGCGGTTAGGACCAATTCAGGTCCATTGGTACGGCGTCATTATTGCTAGTGCCGTCGTCATTGCGGTTGCACTAGCAGTACGTGAAGGTCAGCGACGGGGTGTTCGGCCCGATGACATTTACGATATGATTTTATGGGCACTTCCGTTTACTTTAATTGCGGCGCGGACTTACTATGTGATTTTCCAGTGGTCATATTATCGTCAGAATCCCGGTGAAATCATCCGTATCTGGGATGGTGGAATTGCCATCTATGGTGGCTTGATTGGCGCCGGAATTGTGGTCATTTTATTCTGTCGGTCACGCTTTATCCCAACTTGGCTAATGCTTGATATTGCCGCACCAACGGTGATCATGGGCCAAGGTATTGGTCGCTGGGGTAACTTTATGAATCAGGAGGCTTTTGGTCGAGTGACTAGTCTGAGTTTCTTACAAGGCTTGCACTTACCTGATTGGCTGATTAACCAGATGTATATCCGTGGCGCGTATCGGCAACCAACATTCTTGTATGAGTCGGTATGGGATCTATTAGGATTTGCCTTACTGATGCTCACGCGTCATCGCACACATTGGTATAAGCAGGGTGATGTCTTCTTGACTTATGTTGCTTGGTACGCCTTTGGTCGCTTCTTCACAGAAGGGATGCGGACTGACTCGCTCATGCTATTTAACGTTATTCGGGTCTCACAAGCGTTGTCAGTGGTACTGTTCTTTGGTAGCATTGGCTTAATGATCTGGCGCCGGCGTCACAATCCGAATAATCGTTGGTATTTAGCTGGTTCTGGTCAAAAGGTTGTCGCAGAAAATAAGTAGATTAGAGGGTTATTTGAATGATGAAAAAAATTGCCGTTTTAGGTGCTGGCTCATGGGGTAGCATTTTGGCAAATCTGTTGGATGAAAATGGCCACTCAGTGCGGCTCTGGTCGTACTCACCGGCCCAAGTCACAGAATTAAATGAGCAACACACGAATGAGCGATACGTTCCTGATTTTAAATATTCAGAAACGTTGACTGCTTATTCTAATCTAACACAGGCGATTGATGGTGCGGATGTAATCTTGTTTGTCGTACCAACCAAAGCGATTCGCGAAGTGGCCCAACAAGTGACTGCCGTGCTTGCCAAGACCCATCAGCGGCCGATTATTGTGCATGCTAGCAAGGGACTCGAACAAGAGACACACAAGCGGCTGTCGCAAGTTTTGGCAGAAGAAATTCCCGCCGAATTACGACAAGCGATCGTTGTCTTATCGGGCCCTAGTCATGCTGAAGAAGTGGCCCGCCACGATATTACGTTGATTACGGCGGCTAGCGCCGATGAATCTGCAGCCAAATTAGTACAGCAACTCTTCATGAATGACTATTTCCGCATTTACACGAATACCGACGTGGTTGGTGTTGAACTAGGTGCGGCGCTCAAAAATATCATTGCCCTGGGTGCTGGTGCGCTACACGGCCTGGGCTATGGTGATGACGCCAAGGCAGCCTTAATGACTCGTGGTTTAGCTGAAATCAGTCGGCTCGGAGTGGCGTTGGGCGCAGAGCCGTTGACATTTATCGGTTTATCCGGTGTTGGCGATTTAATTGTTACGGCAACTAGTGTCCATTCGCGTAACTGGCGCGCTGGTAATGAGTTAGGTGCTGGTCAGGACCTCAAGACGGTGATTGATACCATGGGCATGGTTATTGAAGGTATCCCGTCAACTAAAGCCGCTTACGAGCTTGCACAGCAACAAAATATCGAAATGCCCATCACTGAAGCGATTTATGATGTATTATATAAGAGTGCCGACATTAAGGAAGTCATTCCACAATTGATGCGGCGCGAGGGGAAACCTGAGATTCAGTAGGAATTTCCAAACTAATTTCACTATTTTTAGGAGGATTTATCACATGTCAAAAGTTAGAAAAGCCGTTATCCCAGCGGCCGGATTAGGAACACGGTTTTTGCCTGCTACTAAGGCGATGCCTAAAGAAATGTTACCAATCGTTGATAAACCAACGATTCAGTTCATTGTTGACGAAGCTCGTAAATCGGGGATCGAAGACATTGTTATCGTCACGGGTAAGAGCAAGCGTAGTATTGAAGATTACTATGATTCTAACCCAGAATTAGAGGATAACTTACGGGCTAAGCACAAGGAAGAAATGCTCAAGCTGGTTCAAGAAACCACAGACATTAACTTGTACTTTATCCGGCAATCACATCCACGTGGTTTGGGCGATGCCGTTTTAACGGCTAAAGCTTTCGTTGGTGACGAACCTTTCGTCGTCATGCTTGGTGATGATTTAATGGAAGACAAAGTACCGTTAACCAAACAGTTAATGAATAGCTATGACAAGACACATGCGTCAACGTTAGCTGTTATGAAGGTTCCTCATGAGGAAGTTTCTAAGTATGGGGTCATCAATCCTGAAAGTGAAAAGGAACCGGGCCTATACAACGTTAATAACTTTGTTGAAAAGCCATCACCTGAAGATGCGCCTAGTGATCTTGCTATCATTGGTCGTTACTTATTAACACCAGAAATTTTTGATGTTCTTGAAAACCAAAAACCTGGTAAGGGTGACGAAATTCAATTGACGGATGCCATTGATACGTTGAACAAGACTCAGCGGGTCTTTGCCCATGAATTTAAGGGGACTCGGCACGATGTTGGCTACAAGTTTGGCTACTTGAAGACGACGATCGAATACGGGTTAACTCATCCGGATGTTAAGGCTGACTTGCGGACTTACATCAAGGATCTTGGTGCTAAGTTATCTAAAGAAGATAGCGCCGCTCCTAAAACAACGAAGAAACCAACTAAATAATACTTGATTAATTAAAAAACAACCGTGAAATCTATTAAGATTTCACGGTTGTTTTTAGTTAACTGCTGAATAATTGCGATTCACTAATTAAGCTGGCACCTAGTGGTCGGCTTTTAATTTGAATAAATGGGGCTTGCCATAATAATAACCTTGGCGTAGTGAAATATTTAAGTCATTCGCCATTTGATCTTCGGCATCGTTTTCAACACCCTCTAGAATTAACCGGATATCATGTTGTACCGCAATGTCGCGCCAGAATTTTAATTGAATGGGAATCTCGTTTTCACGATCTTCGGCCCGAAAGTTTTGCATGGCGAATTTGATTTCTTCGGCCGATTCGAGTAGCGGTTTAATGTGGTCGTAAACGTTGATTCCCGTGCCAACGTCATCAATGCTAAATTGTAGGCCGTTAGCCTTGTACTTATCAATTTGTTGTTGCATCGCCGCCAGTGTAAACGTATCTTCACCGGGTTCTTCTGTGACTTCGACGATAACATGAACCGGGAATAGCTTTTTCTGAGCATCAATGACTGCGGCAGCAATATCATCATTTAGAAATTGCTTGCGATTAAAGTTAATTGATACTGACCCGATTTTTAATGCAAGCTCACTAGCCGTAGCCTTTAGTAAGCTGACTTGTACATCGATCGGAATATTATCGAAGCTTTCTGGTAAGGTCCACCGGTCCTGATCAGTCTCACGATAGCGAATCAGCATCTCGTAGCCAATCAGTGAATTATTAAATTTATCTAACTGGGGCTGAATAAAATAGCGGTACATAAGGGAACTCCTTAGACTTGAATTAACACGATTTGATGCTTCCTAATACATACTATACCAAAAAATGAATAAGTGAAACTGTTTGACACCATCTTTTTTTGCATGGTATCGATTATCAATTGGGCTAATGATGATTGTGCTAAACTGCTTGGTGAACAAGGTAATTTTCTGAAAATGAGTAAAAAGTCAATTAGTGGTTACCTGGCAAAGCTGGTATGGACGATATTGTGAGAATAACTGCTTGCCAGCGTATCGCTGATTGGTTTTTAAAAGTAGTTATGTTTCATCATGACCTGTATTTATATTAACTAGAGTTATGTATTTGCGCAGTAAAGCGGTTATAATATACCTATGGTTAAATAAATAAAATTATAATTGGGAGCAAAATGAAATGAAGATTGTAATTGTTGGATGTACGCATGCGGGGACCGCTGCGGCTGCACAAATTCTGAAGGATCATCCGGAGGCTACGGTCACGATTTATGAGCGTGATGACAATATTTCATTCTTATCATGTGGGATCTACCTTTATCTCGGGGGAAAGGTCAATCACTTGGAGGATATGTTCTATTCGTCACCAGAAACGTTAGCCAAGTTGGGGGCAATGGTCAGAACCAAACATAACGTGTTAAAAATTGACGCCCAGTCGAAGACCTTACAAGTGGTTGACATGACTACTGGAAAAGTGTTTGGCGATACTTATGATAAATTGATTATGACGACTGGTTCAAATGTTGCGGTCCCGCCGATTTTTGGAATCGATGAGTCTAAGGTCCTATTATGCAAGACCTACAGCCAAGCACAGGAAATTTACCAAACAGCCCAAGACAATCAGCGGATCGCAATCATTGGGGCGGGTTATATTGGAACCGAATTATCTGAAAGTTATGCGAATACACATCATGAAGTAACGTTATTCCAATCGCATGATCAAATTTTGAATAATTACATTAGTAAAGAAATTTCAGACCAAGCAGTTCAGCTATTAAAAGATCATGGCGTGAACGTGCTATTGAATCACCAAGTAACTGCCTTTACTGGTAATGATGATGGTGAACTTGTCATTGAAACCAATCAAGGCGATTTTAATGCTGATTTAGCAATTGTCGGAACTGGGTTTGTTCCCAATACGGAACTGTTACGCGGTCAAGTTGAGATGGATAAGCACGGTGCCATTATCATCAATGATTACGTTCAGACCTCTGACCCAGATATTTACGCTGCTGGTGATTCTTGTGTCGTTAACTTCAATCCAACTGGGCGTTCGGCTTATACGCCATTAGCAACCAATGCGGTTCGGCAGGGTGCGTTAGCGGGGGCCAATGTTTTTGGTAACCAGCAACGATATATGGGGACTCAAGCGACATCGGCCATGCAACTCTTCGATCACACGCTGGCAACTACGGGGTTAACACTGGCAATGGCGAAATTGAATCATATTCCAGCTGAACGGGTGACTTATGAGGGCAACTGGCGACCAGCTTACATGCCAAGTACGGCGAAACTGACGATTGAATTAATTTATAATCCGGAAAATCGTAAAATTCTCGGTGCTCAGTTCTTAAGTGCGCATGAAGTGGCACAGTCTGCTAATGCGTTATCAATCGCGATTCAAAATGGAAACACCATCGATGATCTAGCATTTGTGGATATGTTATTCTCACCTAATTTTGATGAACCATTCAATTATCTGAACCTCGTCGCCCAACAAGCGATTGAACAAGAACGCCAGGCAGGCCGCAATCACCCACGAATTACGGCCTATGGCGATTGGGCCAAGCAAAATGACAAGGATTTACAATAGACGTCCAGGACGTCTGCGTTACCTTGGGTGGCTGGTCGTGTTAGTGATGCTGACTGCAGTTGTCAGTGGGTGTCGGAAACAAACTACGGTTAGTACACCACGACATGCGCCAAGTGGATTTGTAACGACGACGGCCTATGCGACTAAGGCGTCAAAGCAACGGCGGGTAAAACTAGCGGCATTTATTAAACGAGGGCTTTTGGCGAAGCAAGGGCTTTATACGAACTATTTAGATACGCGTAAACGGACGACTGCAACGGCCACTGGTCATGAAATGTTGAGTGAGTCATCGGGGATGTGGCTACAGTACCTGGTTACGACTCGCCAATGGGCACAATTTCGGCAATTCTATCGCCAGACGAAAGCGACCTTTAATGAAAACGGGTTGTTCAGTTATCGTTATGATCCACGTACCAAGAAGCGGTATGCGGTCAACGCTACGTTGGACGATTTACGGATAATCCGTGCGCTACTGACTTATAATCAAGCACATCATACTAATCATTATCGCCAGGAAGCCACGCAACGTTATCAGAATCTGGTCAATACAACAATCAAGGATGGGCACCTGGTCGATTATTACGATGTTCATGCGCGTAAGGCAACTACGACGGGCAGTTTAGCTTACTTTGATTTACGAACACTTAAGTATTTTGAACAAGATACTAAGAAGGGCCGGAGTGCGTACAAGAAGCAATTGATTATCCTTAAGGGCGGTTATTTAGGTGATGTTTTTCCCTTGTATGCAAAAAGTTACCAATGGACCACTAGCCAATATAGTGATGGTAACCTGAATACATCAGAGGCTCTGGAAACCTTATTGCATTTAGCAGAAGTTGGTCACCTAAAAGCGACTAGTCGGCGATGGTTGATTCAACGGGTCACCCACCGTGATTTAGCAAACGGTTATACGACAAGGGGCACGGTGAGTGTTGGTGGTGAATCAGCGGCCAACTATGCGTTAGCGGCGTCGATCTTTGCGACGCTGGGTGATGAAAAGCATTATCAAGTTGCGATGAATAATGTTTGGCGATTGCAGGTACAGCAAGACAGTTCGCCGATTAACGGTGGTATTGGGGATGCCAAAACTAAGCAAGTGTATTCATATAGTAATTTGACGGCGCTAAACGCAGCGTTTAATTAGAGATTGAGGTAATCTTTGTGACTAAGTTAAAACAACAATTTTGGCGCGCAACGCGGCTGTTTCAACAGCTAATGCCACCCCCACTACTCGCAACTTTACTTTGTGCTGGCTTGGCTGCCTATGTGGCATTTGTACCGCCCATTAACGGACTGGCTGATAATGGCGATTTTTATCGGGCGATGTATACCAATGGTATTTATAAGTTGCTGGGAACGCACTACAACTATTTTGATTTTGTAACGCAGAAATTTGGCTTGATGAAGTACTACAACGACTATCGATCGGTGAACTTTTCATCTCAGCCCTTATTTGTGAAAGTGGCCATCGGTCTCAATAAATTATTTTATAGTAAGACGGTATTTGATATCCGGTTTATGGGTATTGTGAATGTGATTCCTTATCTGGGTGGCATTTATTTATTGACGGATGCTTTGACGTATCCTGCCAAGCGTTTTCGAAATTATCTGATTGCGGGATTAGTCGTTCTAGTATTTGGTGATTCTTCATTTACATTGTATTTAAATTCTTTTTTTGCTGAGCCCCAAATGTTAGGACTAACTTTAATCTCATTTTCAGCCGTCTTACTGCTAGCGCGACAACGATATCGGCGGCGGTGGCCACTCGTTGCATTGTATTTTGTTTGTACGGTTCTATTGATAACTAACAAGTCACAAAACGCCCCGCTAGCATTGAGCTTTGTGGTCGTGACGATTGGGTTACTATTTTTGCCACACTTTAACGCAATGCGTGTGTACTTGCTTGCGGGAATGGTCATGATCTTGATCACGGGTGGACTGACCTATAAATTGATCGGTCAAGACTTTGTGGATATCAATACCTATCAGACTTTTTCGCACGGCATCTTGACCCAAACCGATGATCCTAGTAAGGATCTCGCTCAGAATGGGATTGATGAGCAGTATGCCTTAATGCAGTCACAAGACTACTACGCTAAACAGTTTGCGACGATTCAAGCTTCTGGTTCTTATGTTAAGAAAAACTTGGTTTCTAAGCTGGGAGTTGGTTGGGTATTAAAGTATTATGCGACTCATCTGAAGCAGTTTGGCAAATTGATGGATCTTGCCGCCGCCGATGTCATGATTACTCAAGTTAAAGCGGTTGGGGATTACACCCAAGCGTCAGGAGCACCCGCAGGAAAACAACTAACATTCTTTACAACGTATAGTCAGATTGCCGGGGCTTTTTTTCCACAAAAGTTTGCCTTTAATTGTCTTCTAGTAGTTGCGTTAGTGATGGTTTATCTGGTTGGTTTTTATAATGATTTGCGTCAGCAGCGAATCGAAGGCGTCTTGCGGTTTTTCTTAGTATTAGGTTTTTTGTCGATTTTTATTTTTGTGCCAATTATTTCAATCATTGGTGATGGTGATGCAGACTTAGCAAAACATTTATTTATGGTTCCGGTTAGCATTGATCTAATTGTCTTGCTGTTTATTTCGGATATCTTAAATCACCGTTTGTGGCATGCCTATCGAGAGGAGGACCAAGATGCATAAGCGGTTATGGCAGTTGGTAATCATGGGTGTCATTATACTTTGTAGCTGGTTATTGCCGACAGAGATCCACGCTCAAACATCAGCAACACACGTTATGCTGGTTTATGATTCGCGGAATGTGGCCAATAATGATCAAACCAAAATCGCGATGATTCAACGAATCCTGACCGGTCTACACATTAGCATCAAAACGGTGGCGGCCGAAGATTATCATGCTGGCGAACTACGACACTATCAAGGCGTTATTACGCTAATTAACTGGCCGCAGACTAAGCTCAACAATGCAGCGTTTATCAAGGATCGTAAGCAGTTCAGCGGTACGAAGCTGCATATTGGCCCAAATCTGACCGCTATTGAGGCCCAACAATTGAATGCCCAACCGGTCAAAGTTTACCAACAGCAGTTCTTTCTTCAGAGCAATGATCAACAAGTTCGCCAATTATTACCATTTATGAGCAGTATGACGGCACTCACAAAGTTACCCGCTAAGGCCAAAACAATCGGCTATTTGAGGGCACAATCATCGCTAAAACATGAATATCCTTATGGAACCATCGTTGGTCGATACGGTTATCTACCTTATCTTTCAACTGGAGGTTATAGTTTAGTGTTAGCTACCCAGACAATGGCAACATTATTCGGTACCCGTGGTCATTATCAACCGTTGTTAACGATTACTAAGGTAACGCCGTATTCTAATCTTAATTTGTTGAATAAACTCAGTGCGACCTTATATCAACAAGGGATTCCATTTGCGGTTAGCACAACAACGGTTGGCACTAATGGCAAATTCAAAGCGTATCAACGCTTTGCCAAAGTTTTACGGTTAATCGAAAACCGTGGTGGGGTTATTTTCTTAAAAACACCTGTCGTTGGTGGTGTTACGGCAAGTAGCGGTCCTGGACTGAGCAAGTTGATGGACAGTTACGTCATTCAGTTAGCACAGAATCAGGTTTATCCAGTTGGAATTAGTGCTTCCGCTTATTGGAACCAGGACAGGGTCTACCGCCAGAACGCTTTAACTAAGGCGAATCAGGTTCTCTTATTACCCGATCCTAAGGTGACGACTTATGCCCATCAAGATAATCAAGGAACGGTATTTGATCAGGCCTTTTATGGGGTTAGTGCTAAATCCTTTGAAACGCTGAAATCTGGTGATCAGCTCAGTAAGTTAGCGCTGAATTTTGCCATTCCCACCGCACTTACAATGACTATGCCAGATAGTGAAACGAGTTTACACAATTTGACTAGACAACTCAGCCGAATGAACTATCAGTGGTTTGACCCTGCACAACAAATGACAACGACGATGCTCAAGAGTGGAACAGCGACGATCAGTTATCGGCGTGGAACGTATTTGTTAAACGGTGCGCCCACACAAGTGACTGATAATGCGCCAGCGACGACAACCTTGGCTGCAGTAAAACCAGCAGAAAGCTGGATGAATCGGTTCTTTAAAACTCAGGGGAGTGTGTTATTGATTTTCTTTTCGGTGACATTGGGAATTTTTGTTTTGTTTATTGTGATTGGTCGGCGGGTTTATTTGAATATGTTTAAACCTAAGTAGGGGACGGCATCGTTGCTATCATAACGGGAGGAATTAATATTAGTATTTTAGATTATTTTCTATTCTTGGCTGTATTGTCGATTTGGGGCATTCTAGTCGTGAACGTTGTCTTAACAATTGCGGGCTATGTGAATTATTTACAAAAGGTGCGACGTCCTGAACCTCAATTACCGGTAAAGGTACCCTTTGTCTCAATTATGGTGCCCGCGCATAACGAGGGTATTGTAATCGTCAAAACGTTACAGTCGTTATTGAATTTTGATTATCCCAAGGATCGTTATGAAATTATTATTATTAATGATAATTCGGATGATAATTCTGCTGAATTACTGGCGGAAGTGCAGTCATTGTATCCACATCGAAACTTGAAAGTGATCAATACTGATAAGACTAATGGTGGTAAGGGAAAGTCGAATGCGCTTAATATTGGCCTTAAACAGGCACGTGGTTCGTTGATTTCGATTTATGATGCGGATAATACACCTCAAAGAACGGCATTACGGTATTTGGTGGCTGAGTTAATGAGTGATCAACGGCTAGCGGCAGTGATTGGTAAATTTCGTACGCGGAACAAGAATGCATCAATACTGACACGCTTTATCAATATTGAGACGCTATCATTTCAGTGGATGGCTCAGGCGGGCCGGGAAAAGTTGTTTAAATTATGCACGATCCCGGGGACCAATTATGTTATTCGGCGAGATATTCTTGAGAAAATTGGTGGTTGGGATGTTAAAGCATTGGCGGAAGATACGGAAATCAGTTTTCGCGTTTATCGAATGGGATATCGGATTCGCTTTCAACCCCTAGCCGTTACCTGGGAACAAGAACCCCAAACTTTAGATGTGTGGTTTCATCAGCGGACACGGTGGGTCAAAGGCAATATTTATGTCATTTTAAAAAACGCACGGCTACTTTTCACTAAAACGGGGCGGCCAATTCGATTTGACTTGTTGTACTTTCTATCGATTTACTTTTTATTAATGACGTCGCTGATTTTGTCAGATAGTATGTTCGTCCTTTCAGTAGCTGGAATCGCACACTCCGACTTGGTAGGGTTCAGCAATATACTATGGCTAATGGCCATCATCACATTTGTAATCAGTACGTTCGTGACAATTACAACGGAAAAAGGGGAAATGACGATTGCCAATTTAATGATTATTGTTTTTATGTACTTAGTCTATAGTCAGATGTGGCTGGCAGTGGCTGCACATGGAATGGTGGGGTATGTTCGTGAACAAGTTTTTCATCAACAAGCAAAGTGGTATAAAACCAAACGGTATCAGTAAGTGGTTCTTCTGGTTAATAGGCATGCTCGCTTTATTAATTGGGATGGGTAGTAATCTAAGCTGTCCTATCAGTGGGCAGGCAGCAAATAATCTACAAACTTATACGCAACCTTTTCAAAACTCAACAACGACACTGTCTGGTGATGCAGTTGAGGCCAATATGTATTTTATTAAAATGGATTATTGGCAAGTCAAAAAAGTGACGATTAATCTAAATTTCCAAATTTCGCAGTTGGCCAATCGAGAGACATCTGACATTACGTTGTCGTTGAACGGAACGAAGTTTTACTCATTCCGGCCCAAAAAGGAGACTGGACTCCAAACTAGGGCTATCGAAGTCCCACTGCGGTTAATTCAAGGTGAAAATCAGTTAAAGATCAGTGGGCAGATCCTGAATAAAAAAGGCCAGCAAAGTTCTCAATTGGTGCAGACACCTGCCAACTGGTTGACGATTTACAATGGGGCGAATGCTAACTTTGAGTATCGCTTGCAACCCCCAACAACGGCTATTAAATCTTTTTATGCGCATTTTTCTGGGACTGATACCATCGCGAATGCTAATTCAGTCATAACGCTGCCACATCAAGCATCAAACGCAGAGTTGTCAGCTGGCATGTATGCGTTAACGGGTGAGGCGCGGACCATTACCACAGAGAATACACAGATTCCGGTAACAACGGCAGATACCGCGGTGGCTAAACAGGCTGATTATCAGTTGGTCATTGCGACTTATCAGCATTTGCCTAAAGTGTTTCAGCAGCAACTTGATCGTCAGCGACTGCGAGAACATGCAGTTATCAAGACATATACGCATGATGATAAACATTATTTAATTGTGAGTGCCTTCAATACCAAATTATTGCAGAAGGCAAGCCGATTTATTGCTAATCAGGAATTAATGCAGGAAACAGTAGCAGATACGAAATACATCAGTAACAGCACACAGACGTTTACCTCTGAGCTACAATACGGTGGCAAAACGCAATTGACGACCAGCGATGATTATTTGACTGGCGCTAAACATCAGTCAAGTACTTATTTTGTTAGTCTCCCTGTTGATCGGACCAATGCTGATGGTTCGAAAATCCGGATTCATTTTCGCTATGCTAAGAACCTGGATTTTAAACGATCGCTTGTAACGGTTTATGTAAATGATTCCGCTTTAGGTAGTAAAAGACTCACAGCAGCGCGTGCCAATAATGATGAGTTGACCGTTAGTCTGCCGAAAGGAAAAGCGCTAGGGCATAGTTTCACGATTCGTGTCGCCTTTGATCTTGAGATGAATGAGGCGGCTCAAAGTGATAATGCCCAAACACCGTGGGCGCTGATTAAGGCTGATTCTGAAGCGACGATTAAGTCAAAGCCAGTCGCAGCTTTATTATTTACGAATTATCCATATTTGTTTTTGAAGAATGCGACCTTTAACCACATTGCAGTTGTTCGACCACGAACGCTGACTAGTGACGATTTTCAAACGCTAACTAATATATTTAATCTTATTGGAACTTATGCGCAAAGTAATACTGGCAATATTCAGTTTTATACCCATCAGCCTAGTAAAACGGTACTCAAAAATAGCAACGTAATTGCGTTTGGGACGCCAGCTCAAAACGCGTTTATTCGGTCTCTGAATTCTAAGCTGTATTTTAAATATAATCGACATTTTACTGGGTTCCTGTCAAATGAGAAACTTAGTATTGAGAAAACGTATGGTCAAAATATTGGCACTGCCCAGCTGTTACGCTCACCGTATAATCAGCGAGCGGGATTGCTAGTTGTAACCGCCGCGAAGAGTAGTGATGTCTACCGGGCGTCTACTCAAATCAATTTTCAACGGAACATTGCCCAGTATCAAGGTGATGCGATTGTCGTCGATCACGATAATAATCATTATAATTATCGTTTTAAGAAGCATAAGACAGTTAATGATGGCGTGAACGCCAAAACAGTTATTCAGAAGAATTCTAAGCTAGTGATTTATTTAGGTATTGCGTTGCTAATCGTGGTGATCATTTTACTGGCAGGATTCCTGATTATGCGTAAAAGTGGTTTGTTAGAGCGAAAGGGGCAGCACCATGAATGATGATCAACGAACATCTATTTTTGCTGACGTTTATTTGTTATTATTTTTAGCGCTTATTAGCACGATGGCCGTACTGATGGCGTTAACCCCTAATATCACACTTAATACGATCTATTTAGGTGTAACGATCATTATGATTTTGATGACTTATTTTTTCGGTGTGGTCACTGGTCTAATGGCTAACTTACTATTTATCTTTGCTCAGGCAATCGTCATGATTTATATTAATTCAACGCATCACGCCGTAATTCCAATGATGATGATTTTTTGGTTGATTATGCCGTTGCTTTTGTCAGCTACTTTTTATGGCATGACCCGGCAATTAATACAATTGCAAGCGGCCAATGCCAAGCTACGAGCAGATATTATGAAACGAGGGGCCTTTGACGAACAAACCAATTTGCGAACAACTGTCGCATATATTCAAGATGCACAAGTGTTTATCGAAACGAATCGACGGTTTCAATTACCGGTTACCACGGTTATTATTCGGGTGCGATACTATAATGAAATTCGACGGATGATGAGTGAACAACAATACCGTGATTTATTGCGGTTGGTCTCGGATACGATTACATCGGCAACGCGAGATAACGATATTACCTATTCCCTTGATCAGAATAATCCAACGTGGGCCATCTTGTTATTTTCAGACCAACCAGGCGCTCAAATTGCAGCGAACCGCATTAAATCTAATTTTGAAAAAAATTTACAACGCTCAACCAGCCTAAATTCATTAGAAATCTTATTGGTGGTTGGTATCGCGAGTTGGGATGCGGAAAAGATGAAGAGCCCGTATGATTTTATGAATACTGGCATTAAAGAAACTGAGTATGATGTGGCGCGTTGATTTCGGTTGTGTACAAACAAGATAGTCGACAAATGTAAATTTTGGGGGTATATTAAGCGTCATAGGAATTTAAGTGGAAGGGGTCTTTAGAAATGGCAAAGAGTTACGACGTGATTATTATTGGTGCGGGGCCTGCCGGCATGACAGCCGCCCTCTATGCTTCACGAGCCAATCTATCAGTGCTACTATTAGATCGCGGAATCTATGGTGGACAAATGAATAATACCGCCGCAATTGAAAATTATCCGGGCTTCAAATCTGTTTTGGGGCCGGATTTGGCTAAAGACATGTATGAATCAGCGACCCAGTTTGGTGCTGAATACGCGTATGGTAGCGTCGAATCCGTTGAAGATCGTGGCGATGTTAAAATTGTGACGACGGATAGCGATACGTTTGAGACTAAGGCCCTTGTCATTGGGACTGGTTCTGAATATCGTAAGCTGGGTGTTACTGGCGAGGATACGTATGGTGGCCGCGGTGTCTCATACTGCGCAGTTTGTGATGGAGCGTTTTTCCGTAACAAGCATGTAGTTGTCGTTGGTGGCGGTGACTCAGCGATTGAGGAAGGCACTTACCTGACACAGCTTGCTGATAAGGTGACGGTTATTCATCGTCGTGACCAATTGCGGGCACAACAAATCTTACAAGATCGGGCTTTTGCTAATCCAAAGATGGAATTTGTTTGGAATAGCAACGTGACGGAAATCATCGGTGATGATAAGAAGGTCACGGGAGTTAAGGTTAATAATAATAAGACTGGTGAAGACAGTGAGATTGCGGTCGATGGTGTCTTTATCTATGTTGGTATTAACCCAATTACGAAGCCATTCAGTAATCTTGGGATTACTGACGAAAACGGCTGGATCGAAACTAATGACCACATGGAAACCAAGGTCCCTGGTATTTTTGCAGTCGGTGATGTTCGTAAGAAAGATTTACGCCAAGTTGCGACGGCGGTTGGTGAAGGCGGAACTGCCGGTCAAGGCGTTTACACTTATATCACTGCTTTAGGCGACAAAGTTAACAATTAAATAAAATTAAAAAATGCGTAGCTGATTTAATTGAGATCAGCCACGCATTTTTTATTGGTAAATATAGCGTTAGTCATTGTTTGACGATGACCAAAGGTTCGCGAATTAGTGTTGATAGGGAAATAGAAGCAATTGCTTGTTAGTATACGTTGCCAGGTAAATATCACTGACAGTATAGTGCTGGGCCTGCAATTGGGTCAGTAACCAGGCTTCATCATGATTACTAGTTTCAAGCGCATCGAGGTTGACCTGACCATCGACGATTATTGGATACTTGACGGCGTCGTCGCCCACTTGGGTAATCGTCAGTTGGCCGTTTTGTTCAAGTACGGCCCGTTTGACGTAGCGAATATCCGTGATACCTTCCGTACGCAAGCGAAACATCAGATCGTTAGCACTCATCCCATTTTTGAGGGCCGTGCTGACGAGTAATTGCCCATTTTTAATCAATAGCTGTGGCTGTCCATCAATCAAACGTTTCACGTAGCGATTGTGATGTGTTAGGAATCGCAGGACCAGCACTAGCAGTGTCCAGATGAGAAGCACTAAAATGTATTGTAAAACAGTAACGCTGGTACTATAAATCATGCCCCCAACGATTGCACCGAGAACGTAGTTTTGAACTTGGTCGAGGGCGCTGATTGGCGCAAGGTTACTTTTACCAGATAGATTGATTTGTAGAATGATGGTCAATAGCCCGAGGGCCAGTTTGATCGTCACATCCCAGTATGAAAACATTTATTGCCCCTCCTTAACATAATTGATTGTTGATTGAATCGGTGTGGCTTTAGTCAGGGTATAACTGTTTCCATCCGTATTGATCGTCACGTTATAGATATGGTCATGGACTTTAATGAGCATCCCACTGCTGACAGAACTTGTATTAGACCAGACCGCGGTTTTACGAACCCCTTTTTCTTTGGCGACACGCTGCATAATTTGTGTCACTTGTGATTTTTGGTTGAAACTATTTTTGATTGTCTGCCATTCATTAAATTGAATGCCGACGAGCAGCAATAATAATAAAACCATGATAATGAATAAGTCGCGGTATTTTAGGTCTGTTTTATGGCGGTGCCATAACCAGCTGAGTATGGCGATTATTAATATAATGATGCCGATGGCTGCGAGTTGGACAAGAGTATGATTGTTATTTTGATGGACTAAGTAGTTGTATGAATAAAAAGTCATGATGGCCTCCTTATAAGATTTATTATAGCAAGTTTTGATAGTGACTGAACTAACTAGCACTTCAGAATTTATGGGTATTCGCACTGATGCGGGCCCACTACGCATTTAAAATGCATTAATTAATGGATTTTCTTAGTAAATTTTACTTTGTAAAGTGTGTCAATGTTGTATACTATTTTTGTAAGCACTAACAAATATCGGAATTGGAGATGGTTTTTGTGAGTTGGCAGGATACTTATAATACCTGGAAAAACCAAGCGACACTTGAAACTAGTTTAAAACAAGAATTGACGGGCATGGCTGGCGATGACGCCGCCTTAGAAGACGCCTTTTATGAACCAATGGAATTCGGAACCGCGGGGATGCGGGGGGTACTTGGACCTGGTATCAACCGGATGAATATTTATACGGTTCGTCAAGCAACGGAAGGGTTAGCACGCTTCATGGATACCTTGCCTGCTGAGGTTAAGGAACGCGGGGTAGCAATCAGTTTTGATTCCCGCCATCATTCAGAAGATTTTGCGCATGAATCTGCGCGAGTATTGGGCCAACATGGTATCAAGTCATACGTTTTTGAAAGCTTGCGGCCAACCCCAGAACTTTCATTTACCGTTCGGCATCTGCATACTTACGCAGGGATCATGATTACGGCGAGCCATAATCCGAAGCAATATAATGGCTACAAGATTTATGGCGAAGATGGTGGTCAAATGCCACCTAAGGAATCTGATCTTATCACATCATATATTCGTAAAGTTGACGATGTCTTTGCGATTGCCGTTGCTGATGAACAACAATTATTAGCTGATAAGACGGAAACCATTATTGGGGATGATGTCGATCAGGACTACTTAGCTAAGGTCAAAGAAGTGACGATCAATCAAAAACTAGTGGATGAAGTCGGTAAGGACATGAAGTTAGTCTTCACACCATTACATGGGACTGGCCGGATGCTTGGCGAAAAGGCTTTGAAGAATGCCGGGTTTAAAAACTTCAGTGTTGTTAAGGAACAAGCTGTGGCTGACCCTGAATTCTCGACGGTTAAATTCCCTAATCCTGAATTTCCTGAAGCCTTTAAGATGGCCATTGATTTGGGTAAAAAAGAAGGTGCGGATGTCTTGATTGCGGTTGATCCTGATGCTGACCGGTTAGGGACAGCTGTTCGTCAACCTAATGGTGAGTATGTTCTGTTGACGGGTAATCAAATTGCCGCTGTCTTGTTACACTACATCTTGCAAGCAAACAAGGATGCCGGGACGTTACCGACCAATGCGGCCGCAGTTAAGTCAATTGTTTCAAGTGAATTTGCTACTAAAGTAGCGGCTTCATATGGTGTCACGATGATCAATGTCTTGACCGGTTTCAAGTATATTGCTGAACAAATCGAACATTTTGAAGCCACTGGCGAACATACCTATATGTTTGGTTTTGAAGAAAGTTACGGTTACTTAATCAAACCATTTGTTCATGACAAGGATGCGATTCAAACCACAGTGCTTTTAGCCGAAGTAGCGGCTTATTATAAGCAACAAGGTAAGAACCTTTATGATGGATTACAAGACTTGTTTAAGGAATACGGTTACTTCCGCGAACAAACCACGTCCGAAGAATTTGATGGCGTTGGCGGCAGCGATAAGATTGCGGCTCTGATGACTAAGTTCCGAAGCGAAGCACCAACTGCCTTTGCCGGCTACGATGTCACTGGGACTGAAGACTTCCAGAGTCAAACGGAAAGCTTTGCTGATGGCCACACGGCACCAATTGCTTTGCCAAAGGCGAATGTCTTGAAGTATCATTTAAATGATGGCACTTGGATCGCCATTCGGCCATCTGGTACGGAACCAAAGATCAAGTTCTACATTGGGACGCTAGGTAGTACGTTAGAAGAAGCTAATGATAAGTTAGCGAAATTTGAAGATGCCATTCAAGCGTTTATTAAAGAATAAATTGGTTATTTAGTCAGAAGTTGTACGGCCCAGCTGACTAGCCATGCTAAGTGATAAATAACGCCTTACGAAATTTCAAGTTAATTTCGTAAGGCGTTATTTAGTTGTTGTTCATATTAGAAATTAATTCATTGTCGGATATTCAAAGTTGACGGGGTCACCGGGTAGGCGTAATAATTGCGGTTTGCCATAGTAATAACCTTGTCGAAGATTAATATCGAAGTGACTACTTAAGCGATCATCTTCGGCGTCTTCAATCCCCTCTAAGATTAAACGCAATCCGTATTCACTACTGATGGCCCGCCAAAAATGGAGCTTTTGCTGAATCTTAGGATCTTTGATATCACTGCGGAAGTTTTGCAACGCAAATTTTAATTCAGAAGCTAATGGCAAAATTTCTTGGATACTCTTGAAATCGTTAATTCCGGTACCAACATCATCAAGTGAAATTTGCATACCATGTTCGATGAACCCCCGTAAGTGTGGGATTAACATGGTATCTGGATAATCCTTAGGACTACGTTCCTCAGTTAGCTCAACGACTAATTTAGCAGGATAGAGCTGAACCTGACTTTGAATAATGGCCTTCGCAACCGTTGTATCCATCAATTGTTCGCGACTGATATTGACTGCACAATAACGAACTTTTAGTCCAAGAATTTTAGTTGTTGCAATGAGCAGATCAGAGGTAACTTGTGAACTAATTGCGGCAAAGGATTCAGGCAGACGCCAGCCGTCTGGGGTTAGTTGTTTGATTAGTAGTTCGTATCCGTAAACTGTATTGTTGAGTAAGTTAAGTTGAGGTTGTACAAAATAGCGGTAAATTGGTTCCATAAGTACCATCGCCTTTTATAATAAGTTTAAAATCATTGAATCGTTTTAATATCAACCGAATCGCTGTATACTCTAAGTATACGTCAACTTAAATAAATGTTTAACTTAATCCAAGTTAAATTTTAACTTTTAATGAAAGCTGTGGTCGAAACAATGAAAGTTGCCATTATTGGCTGTACACATGCGGGGATTGCCGCCATGAAACAAATCTTGAAATATTATCCGGGCACTGAAATTACCGTCTATGAACGGCACGCGGATATTTCATATATGTCTTGTGGGACTTATCTACACTTAGGGGGTACCATCCATAATTTGGATCAAGCGTTGTACGCTAATCCTAGTGAATTTAGTGAACAAGGTGTGCAGATGCGGATGCAGTATGATGTGATTAATGTGAATGCTGATAAGCATACAATTTTGGCTCAAAATTTACAGACAAAAGAATTACAAACGGATCACTATGATAAGTTAGTCATGGCGACGGGTTCAATCACTGCAATCCCGGCTATTCCGGGCGTAGAGAATCCTAAGGTCATGCTTTGCAAAACATGCGAACAGGCCCAGCAACTCTACGAAGCAGCTAAACATGCACACCATATTGCAATCGTTGGTGGTGGCTATTCGGGGGTGGAACTTGCTGAGGGGTACGTGAAGTCCGGACACACTGTGACGTTGTTTCAACGGGGCCCCCACTTAATTAATGAGTATCTTGATCCACAAATTTCTGAGAAGATCGAAGACTTGTTAACGACGAAAGGCATCCAAGTTAGAACCAATGCACAAGTGACGGCTTTTAGTGATACGGCTGATAATCGACTACGAGTTGCAACCGCTGATAGTGAAGAAATATTTGATATGGCTGTTATTTGTCCGGGTGTGATTCCACAATCAGAGTTATTGGCGGGACAGGTCAACCGAACTAAGCAGGGGGCCATTGTAACGGACCGTTATATGGGAACCTCCAACCCGGATATATTTGCGGCTGGCGATGTGACGGAAGTTAACTTTAATCCTACGAAGGAACACGCCTATATGCCATTAGTCTCACATGCAATTCGGCAAGGTGCACTGGCAGGAATTAATATCTTTGATAAACGCTTAGGTGCAATTGGTACGCAAGCGACGACTGGGATGTTGATTTTTGATCAGACCGTGGCTTGTGCAGGTCTGACCTTAACGGCGGCCCAAGCAGCTAACTTCGATGCCCAAGCAGCTTTTTATGAAGGCAATTATCGGCCGGACTTTATGCCTACCACGGCGAAAGTCATGATTGAGTTGGTTTATGATCAACAAACGCGGAAGGTTTTGGGTGGTCAACTAATGAGTGCTCATGAAGTTTCACAATCAGCAAATACGTTGTCCGTAGTGATTCATAATGGTAATACGATTGATGAATTAGCCTTCATGGATATGCTATTCTCACCCAACTTTGATGAACCGTTTAATTACTTGAATTTAGTGGCGCAGGCTGCAGTAGATCAGGAACATGGCTATCGTCGGAATAATTAAGTTTTTGCACTAATTATGTTCAGAAGGTGCTGGTTGTTAAAATCAAGAACAGCCAGCTTAGACCCGCTGGAATAAGTTCAGATTAGCGTAAACTTGTTTGGGGAGTGTGTCCGATACCGTTCTTCAGGTATTGCTGCCAATCGCTGGGATGGTATTCAAAACGAATGTGCTATGTTAACGTTTGTTCCAAGTCTAACGGAGTAGATGGTTCAGCGACAGATTAGCTTGGGTTAAGCGGCCGTTCATCTGCCACTCGAGTGGTTTCCTGGAAGTCAGACGAGGACGCGCATATGCTGACGGGCAACAATCCAACTAACTAGCATGTTTTAATAATAAGTGCTGGTGAATCCATAAAAATAATGAGCCAAATAAGGTGACCGCCAAACAGTGGGTTTCATAACCTGACTGTTTGGCGGCCACCTTTATATTATTTGAAAGTGATTGGTCAAGCATAGTCGTTGGGATCAGCGGCTAGGGGTTGGTAAGCGTCCATTTCGGTGTCGCGGTAGTCCCACCATTCGTTAACGTAGCCGACAAAGCCCGCGGCGGTCATGGCGGTGTCCAGCAGCTGATAATTTTTTTCTTGAAGTGCGGTTCGAGGAGCGTCACGGTGAGCAGCTGCCGTGAAGTCATCGAAGGCAGTTGGCATTGTTAACTCACTACCATCAGGATGGGCCAGGGTCAAATCTAAGGTGACGCCTTTTTGGTGGCTGAAATTAGGATTAGGCTGGGCAACAAATTCTGGATCAGGATACACTTCAAATAAACGGCGCTGGGCGCTGACGGGCCGATAAGCATCCCAGACTTTGAGTCGATAACCTTGTTGTTTAACCAGGGCGCTTGCCTTGGCGAGTTTGTGGGCCGTGCCAGTGCGAACAATGGCCGTGGTAAAGTCGTAAATCACTTGATGAGTAAAGTTATTAGTGGTGGCATAACGCAGGTCAACGATGATTTCGGGGTCTAAGTGTTGAATATTGGTGAAACCAGTTAAAGCTTGATCCATAGTAGGGCCTCCTTAGAATTTAGTTATGCTTATTGTATCTGATTGGCCGATATTTTACCGACTAAAAGGGTTGCAAATGGTGTCAAACTTTCTGCTAGCTTTCAATCCGGGTCCCTGATATGATGGAAAGCGGTGTAAATTTAACAATTGATTGAAGAGGTGAGGTCGCATGGATCGACAAACACGACGCGCAATTTTAATTTTAGTTTTTAGTGAGTTTTTAGTTTGTTTAGGGATTAGTTTAGTTATTCCGGTCATGCCGTTTATTAAAAATGAACTGCATTTAACGGCTACCGATATGGGAATAATGAATGCGCTATTCGCATTGGCACAATTTGTGGCCTCACCCATTATTGGCCGGGTTTCAGACAAAGTTGGTCGCAAGCCCGTATTAACGGTAGGGCTAGTCTTATATATGGTCTCGGAAGTACTATTTGCGCTAACCAACCAGCTGTGGGTCTTTAATATTTCCCGGATTGTTGGTGGCTTATCAGCAGCGATGGTCGTTCCGACGGCGATGGCGTTAGCATCCGATATTACGACCAAACGACAGCGAGCTAAAGTAATTGGCTGGTTATCGGCGGCCTTTAGTGGTGGCTTGATTTTAGGACCCGGTATCGGTGGGGTATTGGCTGGCATTAGTTATAAGACGCCGTTCTGGGTTGCTGGTGCATTGGGATTACTCAGTGCCATTGTGCTCGTCATTATGTTGCCTGCGGATCGTCAGATTGATCCTGATCGCGAAGCAATTACGACCACGACAACGACGACCAATCATCCGATGACGCGGGCATTTTGGACCGTCCCGATTATTATATTATTTACGATGATTTTAGTGTCTTCCTTTGGCTTACAGGGGTTTGAGAGCATTTATAGTATTTACGTGAATGAAGTCTTTCACTTTAGTCTGAGCAACATTGCGTTGGTCTTGACTTTAAATGGTTTGATTTCGCTCTTCCTACAGGTGGCACTATTTGATACCTTTGTCCAGCGTTGGGGCGAACGGCGGGTCATTCGGGTGTGCTTTGCAGCTGCGGCGCTATGCACTATCTGGATTACGCAGGCTCATTCGAAAGTTGCTGTCATGGTTGCAACGCTCGTTATTTTTTCGGCATTCGATCTTTTGCGGCCTGCTATTACGACCCTATTAACGAAAGCAAGTGAGGCCAACCAGGGGCTAATCAATGGGCTTAACATGTCCTTAACGAGTGTTGGCAATATCGTTGGCCCAATCATGTCGGGGATGTTACTAGATATGGATTATCACTATCCATATCTGGTGGTGGCCGGATTCTTGATTGTTTCTTATTTAATGGCATTTATGTTACGATTACCGAACCAGGTTCATTCACATCAGCAAGTTTAACATTGCATAACAGTTAAGCTAATCAGCGAAAGCGCTCCGGGTTTGCGTCCCCGGGGCGCTTTTGTTACACTTAGGCCAAATTAGATTGAAGGATGGTGGGCTGCAATGGGAATGCATCAATATTTTCAGAGCTTAAGTAATTTAGAAACGATTCAACGGGCCCCGGGTTTTTTTAAGTATCAGAATCATTCAGTTGCGGCGCATTCATTTAAGGTTGCTGAAGTCGCCCAATTTTTAGGTGATGTGGAAGAAAATGCCGGACAAATTGTTGATTGGCGAGCCCTCTATGAGAAGGCGCTGAATCACGACTATAATGAGCGGTTTATCGGGGATATTAAGACGCCTGTCAAGTACGCAACGCCGACGCTACGGACGATGCTGGCGGATGTTGAGCATAAATTATCACAAAATTTTGTGCAAAATGAGATTCCAGCTGAGTTTCAGGCAGCTTATTCACGGCGTCTATCAGAAGGCAAGGATGAAACGCTAGAAGGCCAGATATTGTCGGTAGCCGATAAAATTGACCTATTGTATGAGTCGTTTGGTGAAATTCAAAAGGGTAATCCGGAACCAGTTTTTAGGGATATTTATCAAGAAAGTTTAAAAACAATTGTCGCGTTTAAAAAGATGACTAGTGTTCAATATTTCTTAAAAGCAGTGCTACCAGAGATGTTAGCGGAACCGTTCACGCATCAGGATCAATTACAGGCGCTGACGACCCAGATTTTAACGGCCGGGCCGCAATCCGATTAATGGCGAAAGTATGTTCGATGTGCTAAAATTAAATGCGATTTGAATGTGATAGGGAAGCGCGGGCTTGCCTATTTTTTATGGTGCGACAGTAAGATTTAGTTATCAATAGATGATATGAACGGGTGACCGTTTAAAAGGAGGACTACGTTTGATTGATCGGGTAGATAATAATCATTTTGACTTAGTTTCAGATTACCAACCAACGGGCGATCAACCCCAAGCGATCCAGCAATTAACCGCTGGCATTGAATCGGGAGAAAAAGAGCAGATCTTGTTGGGGGCGACCGGGACCGGGAAGACCTTTACAATTTCGAACGTGATTGCAAAGGTGAATAAGCCAACGTTAATCTTGTCACATAACAAGACGTTAGCGGGTCAATTATACGGGGAGTTTAAGAAGTTTTTCCCGAACAATGCCGTTGAATATTTTGTGAGTTATTACGATTATTATCAGCCGGAAGCGTACGTGCCTTCGAGTGATACCTATATCGAAAAGGACTCGGCAATCAACGATGAAATCGATAAGTTACGGCACTCTGCGACCAGCTCATTATTGGAACGCAACGATGTGATCGTCGTGGCATCGGTCTCCAGTATTTTCGGTTTAGGGGATCCTCACGAGTACCAAGATCACGTAGTCTCACTGCGAGTCGGCATGGAGATCGACCGCAATGATCTGTTGCGTAAACTTGTTGATATTCAATTTGATCGTAACGATATTGATTTCCAGCGGGGGCGTTTTCGGGTCCATGGTGATGTCGTAGAAATCTTTCCGGCTTCACGGGATGACCACGCATTGCGCGTTGAATTCTTTGGCGATGAGATTGATCGAATCCGTGAGATTGACGCCTTAACCGGTGAAATTGTGGCTGATCGTGAACATGTTGCGATCTTCCCAGCGACCCACTTTATGACGAATGATGCGATTATGGAACACGCCATCAAGGGCATTGAAGATGAGTTGGACGGCCGCCTGAAAGAATTGACAGCCGATGGCAAATTGTTAGAGGCGCAACGACTCAAGCAGCGGACGACCTATGATGTCGAAATGCTCAAAGAAATGGGCTACACTAGTGGTATCGAGAACTATTCACGTTTTATGGATGGCCGTAAACCTGGCGAACCACCGTATACGTTACTGGACTTCTTCCCGAAGGACTTTTTGCTCGTGGTCGATGAGTCACACGTGACGATGCCCCAAGTTCGGGGAATGTATAATGGGGACCGAGCACGTAAACAAATGCTAGTCGATTATGGCTTCCGTTTGCCAAGTGCGTTGGACAACCGGCCATTGAAACTTGAAGAAGTTGAACAGCATATTAATCAAGTGGTTTATATGTCCGCAACGCCGGGCCCTTACGAAATGGATCGGACCAAGCATGTCGTCCAGCAAATTATTCGACCAACTGGTTTATTGGATCCTACGATTGAGGTTCGACCGATTATGGGTCAGATCGATGACTTAGTGGGTGAAATCAATAAGCGCATTGAAGTCAACGAACGGGTCTTTATCACCACGTTGACTAAGAAGATGGCGGAAGATTTGACCGACTATTTTAAGGATTTAGGCATCAAGGTACGGTACTTGCACAGTGATATTAAGACGTTGGAACGAACGCAGATCATCCGCGACCTGCGTCTGGGCAAGTTCGATGTGTTGGTCGGGATCAACTTGTTGCGGGAAGGAATTGACGTTCCCGAAGTTTCACTAGTTGCGATTTTGGATGCGGATAAGGAAGGTTTCCTTCGTAACGAGCGTTCGTTGATCCAAACGATTGGTCGGGCGGCTCGTAATGAGCACGGTTCAGTGATTATGTACGCTGACACCACGACTGATTCGATGCAGGCCGCGATGGATGAGACTGCACGTCGTCGAGCAGTACAGATGAAGTACAATGAAGATCATCACATCACGCCACATACGATTAAAAAGGCCATTCCAGAGCTAATTGCTTCGACGAAGACCACTGAAGACGCGGGTAAGAAGGATGACTTCTTAGAAACCGACTTTGATGATATGACTCGTGAACAACAATTAGATATGATTAGTAAGTTGGAAGAACAGATGAAGACCGCCGCTAAGAAGCTCGACTTTGAACAAGCCGCAACGCTGCGTGATACGGTCATGGAATTGAAAGCACAAATTAGCTAGCAGGTTGCTGGCTTGAGATTGAGGAGGCCTTTTTTTGGCAAATGATAAGATTGTCATTCACGGTGCGCGAGCCCATAATTTAAAAGATATCGACGTTACCATCCCGCGCGACAAATTAGTCGTGATTACGGGGCTGTCTGGCTCAGGTAAGAGTTCGTTAGCGTTCGATACCTTGTACGCGGAAGGACAACGTCGCTACGTGGAAAGTTTGTCAGCGTACGCGCGTCAATTCTTAGGACAGATGCAAAAACCAGACGTTGATTCAATTGATGGGCTTAGTCCGGCTATTTCGATCGATCAGAAAACAACATCCAAAAACCCGCGCTCAACGGTCGGAACCGTTACAGAAATCAATGATTACTTACGGTTACTGTGGGCCCGAGTCGGTGAACCGATTTGCCCGAACGATGGGACACCGATTGCGAGTCAAACCGTTGAACAGATGGTTGATCGGATTCAGAAATTACCGGAACGAACGAAGTTGCAGATTTTATCACCAATTGTCCGCCAGAAAAAGGGCGAGCACAAAAAGATCTTTGAGAAGATCAAGCGTGAAGGTTTCGTGCGGGTCCGTGTTGATGGTGATATTCATGATATCAGTGAAACTTTTGAACTGAACAAGAATCAACAACACACGATTGAAATCGTCATTGATCGGATCGTTGTGAAGTCCGGTGACCGTTCTCGGTTATTTGATTCTTTTGAAGCGGCGTTGCGATTAAGTGGGGGCTATGCGATTGCGGATGTGATCGGTGGCGAACCCATTATGTTCTCAGAACATTATGCTTGTCCTATCTGTGGGTTTACTGTGGGAGAACTTGAACCACGGTTATTCTCGTTTAACGCGCCTCAGGGAGCTTGTCCAGACTGTGAAGGTCTCGGAATCAAGCTAGAAGTCGATGAGGACCTTGTCGTACCTGATAAGTCGCTGACGTTGGCTGAAGGTGCGTTAGCGCCTTGGAATCCAATCAGTTCACAGTATTATCCTGAAATGTTGAAGCAAGCTTGTGAACAGTTAGAAATTCCGATGGATGTGCCGTATGAAGACTTATCAAAAGCTGATCAACAAACGGTTTTGTATGGGTCTAACGGAAAGACGTTCCATTTCCACTACCAGAACGACTTTGGTGGTGTTCGCGATGTTGACGCTGTGTTTGAGGGCGTTATCAACAATGTTGACCGCCGCTACCACGAAACGAATAGTGATTTCACCCGCGATGTGATGCGAAAGTATATGACGGAACTCACTTGTCAGACTTGTCATGGGTTCCGCTTAAATCGCAAGGCCCTGTCTGTCAAAGTTGGTGGCGAACATATCGGGATGGTCTCTGACTTAGCCATTGGTAAGGAACTCGATTTCTTTAACGAGTTGAGCTTATCAGAACAAAGTCTCGTGATTGCTAAACCAATCTTGAAGGAAATCCGCGACCGGTTATCATTCTTGCAAAATGTGGGACTGGCGTACTTAACGCTCAGCCGTTCTGCACGGACGCTGTCTGGTGGGGAAGCCCAGCGAATCCGGTTAGCAACACAGATCGGATCGAACTTGTCCGGCGTGCTCTATATCTTGGATGAACCATCAATTGGATTGCATCAGCGGGATAACGACCGCTTGATTGGTTCACTTAAGAAGATGCGCGATCTGGGGAATACGTTGATCGTGGTCGAACATGATGAAGACACGATGCGGGCCGCTGACTATATCGTGGATATCGGCCCGGGTGCCGGTGAAAACGGTGGTGAGGTCATGGCGGCCGGAACGCCCAAGCAAGTGGCTCGCTCGCGGAAGTCACTGACCGGCCAATATCTATCGGGCAAACGGTTTATCCCACTACCTGAAACTCGGCGTCCGGGTAATGGTAAGAAGATTCGTATCACTGGTGCGGCCGAAAACAACCTCAAGCAAATTGACGTTGATTTTCCACTAGGCGAATTTGTCGTGGTAACGGGGGTTTCCGGTTCTGGTAAGTCGACCTTGGTTAACGATGTTTTGAAACGCGTATTGGCACAGAAGTTGAATCGTAATTCTGAAAAGCCTGGTAAGTATAAGAGTGTCAGTGGTATTAAGAATATTGAACGGTTAGTTAATATTGACCAAAGTCCAATCGGCCGAACACCACGCAGTAATCCGGCCACATATACTGGTGTCTTTGACAATATTCGTGATTTATTTGCACAAACGAATGAAGCTAAATTACGTGGTTACAAGAAGGGCCGCTTTAGTTTTAATACTAAGGGTGGTCGTTGTGAGGCTTGTCACGGTGACGGGATTCTAAAAATTGAAATGAATTTCTTGCCCGATGTCTTTGTACCTTGTGAAGTGTGTCATGGTAAGCAATACAATTCTGAAACGTTGGAAGTTGAATACAAAGGCAAAAATATTGCCGATGTTCTTCAAATGACCGCTTCAGAAGCTGTTAAGTTCTTTGAACCAATTCCAAAGATTCGACGGAAACTACAGACCTTGGTCGACGTTGGTTTGGGCTATGTTAAGTTAGGCCAACCCGCCACGACTTTATCAGGTGGAGAAGCCCAACGGATGAAGTTAGCTTCCGAATTGCACAAACAACAGTCGGGGAAGAATTTCTACATCTTGGACGAACCAACGACTGGGTTGCACAGTGAAGATATTCGGCGCTTGATTGGTGTCTTGGATCGGTTGGTGGATGCGGGTAATACCGTGTTAATCATCGAGCATAATTTGGATGTTGTGAAGTCGGCGGATTATTTGATTGACTTGGGCCCAGAAGGCGGTGACGGCGGCGGAACAATCGTTGCTACTGGGACACCAGAACAGGTCGCTGAAGTGGCTGAAAGTTATACTGGCCAATACTTGAAGCCCGTTCTAGAACGGGATCGAGCACGTGAAGCAACTGCACCTGCTAAATAACGGGCAATGTGCTACACTTGAGTTTGTAATGTAATTTTAATTTAGAGGAGTTGTTTGTACATGGCTAAAGTAGAAAGTTTTACATTAGATCATACCAAGGTTTTAGCACCTTACGTTCGTAAAATTACGGTGGAAAATGGGCCTAAGGGTGATGCCATCACTAATTTTGATTTGCGGTTAGTTCAACCTAACAAGACCGCTATTGATACGGCGGGCTTACACACGATTGAACATATGTTGGCTGGGTTATTACGTGATCGTATGGATGGCGTGATTGACTGCTCACCATTTGGTTGTCGGACTGGTTTTCATTTGATTACTTGGGGTGAACATGACACCGTTGAAGTTGCTAAGGCATTGAAGTCCTCATTAGAATTCATTGCTGGCCCAGCTAAGTGGGAAGACGTACAAGGGACGACCATCGATAGCTGTGGGAATTACAAGGATCATTCTTTATTCTCAGCTAAGGAATGGGCCAAGTTGATTTTATCGCAAGGAATTTCATCGGATCCATTTGTACGCAAAGTCGTTGAATAGACCAAAATATAAAAAGTAATGGTGGTGCCGGCCACCAATTAAAAAGAGCCTAGCTTTTCATAACGAAAAGCTAGGCTCCTTTTTGCTGTTTACTGACATTGTGCGAGCTTAGCGGTCCTGAATCGTGGGAAAACAATCTAAGATTAGATTAAGGTAGTGTTTCAAAAATAACAAAAAATATACTGATATTGGTGAATATCTGCATAAAAATTCTATATTTTAGTGAATATTGTGCAAATGATGAATATATTTAAAATATTATTGAATAAAGTTAAATTGGGTGGTACGATACTGTCATTGATAAAAGCAAAGATAAAAATTTCGGAGGTACAAATCAATGGTCAAACAAAATGATAAAATTATTCTCGCTTATTCTGGTGGTTTAGATACGTCGGTCGCAATTAGTTGGTTGAAGGATAAGGGCTATGATGTTGTGGCCTGCGGAATTGATGTTGGTGAAGGCAAGGACATGGATGCAATCAAAGAAAAGGCCCTAAAATTAGGGGCTGTTTCATCATATATGATTGATGCTAAGCAAGAATTTGCTGAAGAATATGCGTTAATTGCTTTACAAGGTCATACCTTGTATGAAGGTGAATACCCGCTGGTCTCAGCACTTTCACGTCCTTTAATTGCTAAGAAGTTAGTCACATTAGCCAAGCAAGAGCACGCTGTTGCAATTGCCCATGGTTGTACTGGGAAGGGTAATGATCAGGTTCGGTTTGAGGTTGCTATCCATGCTCTTGCACCGGATATCAAGATCGAAGCGCCTGTACGTGATTGGCACTGGTCACGGGAAGAAGAAATCGATTACGCTAAGGAACACAATATTCCCGTACCAATCAATTTGGACAGCCCTTACTCGATTGACGAAAACTTATGGGGCCGGGCCAATGAATGTGGCATTCTAGAAGATCCATGGCAGGGCGCGCCTGCCGATGCGTTTGACCGGACGAAGGCCTTAGCTGATACGCCGGATACGCCAACGACTTTGGAAATCACTTTTGAAGCTGGGGTGCCAGTTGCTTTAGATGGTGAATCACTTAACCTAGCTGATTTAATCATCAAGTTGGATCAGATTGCTGGTGAACATGGAATTGGTCGGATCGACCATATTGAAAACCGGTTGGTCGGTATCAAGTCACGGGAAGTTTACGAAGCACCAGCTGCAACGGTATTGCTCAAAGCACATAAAGATTTGGAAGATTTGACGTTTGAGCGTGAGTTAGCTCACTTCAAGCCAATCATTGAACAAAAGCTTGCGGATACGATCTACAACGGTCTTTGGTTCTCACCATTGATGGAAGCGATGGTTGCCTTCTTAAAGCAAACTCAGCAAGTCGTCAATGGGGTAGTTCGGGTACAACTCTTCAAGGGTAACGTTATTACTGAGGGGCGGAAGTCACCCAACTCACTATATGATACGAACTTGGCAACCTATACATCAGCGGATTCATTTGACCAACAAGCGGCAGTTGGTTTCATTAAGCTATGGGGCTTACCAACGCAAGTTAATGCCCAAGTCCAAGCGAAGGCTCAGGCCGAAGCTAAGACTGATAAGGCACACGCCTAATGAGTACCAAGAAGCTATGGGGTGGCCGGTTTACCGAAACGGGTGCTAAGTATGTTGATGACTTTGGGGCATCAATTAGCTTTGACCAGTTGCTTGCCGCAGAAGATATTGCTGGTTCACTGGCACACGTTAAAATGTTGAAGAAAACTGGTATTTTGCCTGCCGCTGATGTTGATCAAATTGTTGCTGGTTTGGAAACCTTGGCTGAGCGTCAAAAACAAGGTAAGTTGGAATTTTCAACGGTCAACGAAGACATTCATATGAATATTGAGTCATTATTGACCGAAGAGATTGGGCCAGTCGCTGGAAAGTTGCACACGGCCCGGTCGCGGAATGACCAAGTTGCCACGGATTTCCACTTGTACTTGAAGCATCAATTACCACTAATATTGGACCGGCTACATGAACTGGAAACGGTATTGGTCGATAAAGCGAGTGAGAACGTGGAGACGGTCATGCCGGGGTACACGCATTTGCAACACGCCCAACCCATCTCGTACGCGCACTACCTGTTAGCTTATTACCAAATGTTCAAGCGGGACATGGAACGCTTCGAGTTTAACCTGAAGCATACCGATATTTCGCCATTGGGAGCCGCTGCACTTGCTGGAACGACTTTTCCAATCGACCGGGAATATAGTGCGAAACTATTAGGATTCAGTGAAGTCTATCATAATAGTTTGGATGCCGTTTCTGACCGGGACTTCGTGCTTGAGTTTCTCAGCAATGCTTCGATCCTGATGATGCATCTCTCACGGTTTTGTGAAGAAATTGTCAGCTGGAGCAGTTATGAATTCAAGTACATCAGTTTGAGCGATCAGTTTTCAACGGGTAGTTCGATTATGCCGCAAAAGAAGAACCCTGACATGGCCGAATTAATTCGGGGCAAGTCCGGCCGGGTTTACGGCAACTTGATGGGATTGCTAACTGTCATGAAAGGGATTCCGCTCGCTTACAATAAGGATCTGCAAGAAGACAAAGAAGGGGCGTTTGATACGGTCACGACCGTGTTAACGAGTCTCCACGTCTTCACCGGCATGTTGGCAACGCTGACCGTTAATGAAGATCGGATGGCTGATGCCACGACTAACGATTTCTCAAATGCGACCGAACTAGCCGATTACCTTGCAAACAAAGGAATCCCATTTCGGGAGGCCCATGCCATTGTGGGGAAGCTCGTCTTGGATGGCTTGAAAAAACAGCGGCCGTTGCAGGATATTCCACTCAAAGAATATCAGTCAATCTCACCGCTGATCCAAGAAGATGTCTACCATGATTTGAACGCAAAAGTTGCGGTGGAACGGCGGCATTCGCTAGGTGGTACTGGTTTTGATCAGATTAGACAAGAATTGCAACGGGCACAAACGCAATTGTCAGTCTATCAATCTGAAACCACTGATTAATTAATGCTTATCAATTTGACCATTGATATTATTTTTAAAGATGACCTCTAAGTGGCGGAGCCTTGGCATTTAGAGGCCATTTTTAATGCTATTGACATTTTGAAAAAGCATTAAGCTAACATAAAGTCTATCAGAAAAATTGGAAACTCTTACATTAACTGGTAAGATGGAATTAATATCGGATATGGGAGATGTTGATGTATGTTTAATGATCATCGCTGGGGGTTTGATTGGACTGAATTCATGACGGGGATCGTTTTCTTGATCGCCGCTTACTTTGTCATCAAGCAACCACAAGCAGCACTTTTAAGTTTAGTCTTTTTATTTGCTATCGCCGCAATTATTAGCGGGGTCACCACAATCGGTGGGTACACAAAACTACGCCGTGAAACAGGGTTGCGGGCAAACTTTGCCCTTGTGTTTGCGATTATTGATATTTTAGTGGGGTTATTATTTTTATTCCACGCACCGACTGGGGTACTGGTACTCGGTTACGTCTTTGCCTTTTGGTTCTTGATCGATTCGATTGAACGGCTGACCGTAGTCTCACATCTACGCGTCTTTGGAACCGGGTATTTTGTTCTATCTTTAATCTTGGATATTATTAGTTTGGCATTGGGAATCTTATTAGTAATCAATCCAATGGTTGCTGTGATTAGTTTCAACGTACTGGTTAGTTTCTACTTTGCAGTTTTTGGCATCAACGCAATCTTGATTGCTTTTGCTCGGCGTAACTAGCTTGGCAGTATTGACTCGTTAGCGATACTTGGCGCTCACTATTGGTGGTGTCAGGGTGTTGTTAAGGGGTCTTTTTTTTGCGCGTTAATGTAATACTGTTTGGAATCAAATGGGGGGTCGAAGTGGCACGTCAGTAGAAATGACACACCCGGTGTGTTATACTACCAACAATATGGACTAGAGGGGGCCAATACAGCATGGCAGAATCATTACAACTAGTAATTATTTCTGGGATGAGCGGTGCCGGTAAGACGGTTGCGGTTCAAAGCTTTGAAGACCTGGGCTATTTTTGCATTGACAATATGCCACCAGCGTTATTACCGAAGTTCTCAGAATTAGTTGAGGAGTCGGGTAAAATAAAGAAAGTAGCGTTAGTGATTGATTTACGCTCGCGGGCTTTTTACGACGAAATTATGGATATGTTGGCTAACTTAGACAACACGGACTTTGTGTCGACCCGGATTCTGTTTTTAGATGCTTCCAACGAAGAATTAGTGTCACGTTATAAAGAGACGCGGCGTTCCCATCCATTAGCCATGGAAGGTCGCGTCATGGATGGCGTGCGCAAAGAACGAGAATTATTGGCGCCATTGAAAGATCGGGCTTCATACGTCATTGATACGTCGACGTTGACACCACGTGAATTACGCGAATCGATTTTTGATAAATTCGAAACGGATCAGGATGAGACTTTTCATATTGAAATGCTATCATTCGGTTTTAAATACGGACTCCCGATTGATGCAGATATCGTTATGGATGTGCGCTTCTTGCCTAATCCATACTACATTCCTGAATTAAAGAAGCTGACGGGACTAGATAAACCTGTGGCGGATTACGTTATGCAGCAACCAGCTACGGAAGCTTTCTACCAGCAGTTCTTGAGTATGCTGGAAAGCATTATGCCCGGCTATGAAGCCGAGGGCAAGAGTAGTTTGACGATTGCGATTGGCTGTACGGGCGGTCAACACCGGTCCGTTGCCTTGACGCAACGTATCGGTGAAGCGCTGGCTAAGCACTACAAGGTGCACATCAGTCATCGTGATATTGAGAAACGAAAGGAAACTGTTAATCGCTCATGAGAAAATACACATTTAAGACCCAGCGGCCTAAAATTGTGGTGATTGGTGGAGGAACCGGTTTGCCGGTTGTTCTGAACGGCTTGCGTAAGCAGGCAGTCGATATTACCGCAGTGGTGACGGTGGCTGATGATGGTGGGTCATCCGGCATTATTCGCAATTACGTTAACGTGGTTCCACCTGGTGATATTCGTAATGTAATGGTGGCGTTGTCGAGTTGGCCGGATTTGTATAAAGATATTTTTCAGTATCGTTTCCAGGGTGATGATCAATTTTTTGCAGGTCATGCGATTGGTAATTTAATTATTGCGGCACTAACGGAAATGAAATCCGGGGTGTTTGACGCGGTGCAGGAATTATCAAATATGATGCAAGTAGATGGTCATGTTTACCCGGCAGCCAACGAGGCACTCACGCTACATGGTAAGTTTAGTGACGGTACTGAGTTAGTAGGTGAAGCCGAAATTACCGCGGCCCATAAGTCATTGGAACGCGTTTGGGTCACTGACAAGAATGGTAAGGAACCACAAGCAGTTCAACCAGTTATTGATGCGATTATGGCGGCAGATCAGATTGTTTTGGGGCCCGGTAGTTTGTTTACCAGTATTCTACCGAACCTAACGATTGGAAATATTGGTCGGGCCGTCTGTGAGTCTGATGCAGAAGTGGTTTATATTTGTAATATTATGACTCAAAAAGGTGAAACGGATAATTTCTCCGATGCTGATCATGTACGGGTCTTAAACCGCCATTTGGGGCAGAACTTTATTAATACGGTGTTAGTTAACACCGAAAAAGTGCCAGAAGATTACATGGATTTTCATAAGTTTAACGAAGTTTCAAAGCAAGTGAGTCATGACTTCCGGGGGTTACGTGAACAAAACTGTCGCGTAATCTCATCGAACTTCTTGAAACTCCGTGATAATGGGGCCTTTCATGATGGCGACCAAGTTGTCGCTGAATTAATGAATCTAGTCGGTCATTCCGACGTTTTCAGATAAGGGGGTCGTGGCATGTCATACGCCAGTGACGTTAAGAAAGAATTGACTAACCTCGCTGTCCATCGCGAGAATGCTAAGGCTGAATTAATGGCTTTGATTCGAATGAATGGGGCGATCAGCATTGCTGATCATCACTTCATTTTGAATATTCAGACGGAAAATCCGGCCATCGCGCGGCGTATTTACCGGCTACTCAAACAATTTTATGACGTCGATAGTGAATTGATTGTTCGGCGCAAAATGAAATTAAATAAGAATAATTTGTACATCGTACGATTGAAGACCGGTACGGACATGGTACTCGCTGATTTGGGTATCTTAAAGGATTATCAAATCGTTGAAGTGGCACCAACTGAAGTGTTAACGGATGATGCTGCGGTGCGTTCTTATTTGCGTGGCGCCTTTTTAGCGGGCGGTTCGGTTAATAATCCTGAAACTTCCCGGTATCATTTGGAAATTTACTCACTGTATGAGGAACATAACCATATGATCTCCGAGATGATGAACCAGTATGGCTTGAATTCACGAACGACTGATCGGCGTGGTGGTTTTATTACGTACATCAAGGAAGCGGAAAAAATTGCCGACTTCTTGTCGTTGGTTGGTGCGACCAATGCCATGCTTAAGTTTGAAGATATTCGAATCATGCGGGACATGCGTAACTCGGTCAATCGGTTGGTTAACTGTGAGAATGCCAACATGGATAAGGTTGCCAATGCCTCTAGCAAACAGATTGAAAATATTTTATTGATCGATGCTACGGTGGGATTACAACAGTTACCACCAAAATTACAAGAAGTCGCTGTTGCCCGGTTGGAACATCGTGAAGTTAGCCTCAAGGAACTAGGAACCCTTGTTCCGGGCGGGCCGATTTCTAAGTCTGGAATCAATCATCGGCTGCGTAAAATCAATCAATTTGCGGAACAATTACAAAAAGATGCTTAGTTGTCGATAAGGATGGCTTAAGCATGAGTTTTGTTGAAAAGCTTGCTAACCATTTTAGATGGTGTTAGCGGCTTTTTTGGGTTGAAATGGATTGATTGTCGTTCGCCATACTCGAAAAGCACTTGACAAAAGTAAGTGCAACTATTTATACTGAACACATCTTATTGAAATCGGAGAGACGTAATTATGCAAAAATCAACAATGCAAATGATGATGTGCTGCCCATGTTGTGAATCAAACAACATGGCTATTTGCGTTGAATTACAAGCGTCTCTGCATCAAAAATAACGGGATTGAGCTCAAATCGTTAATTTTGAAACGCCTGCTTGGAATCTGACGAGATTCTGAACAGGCGTTTTTTGTTACAACCGATGGGAATAAGTAGATCAACACATCAAAATGGGAATGTAAAGGGGCGAGAAGTTTGAAGAAGCGATCAGTGTTAGCAGTGGTAATGAGCCTAGTATTAGTGACGGTGCTGGCTGCGTGTGGGAAGCACATTAGCCAGTCTTCTGGTAATGGCAAGTATGCAAGTAGTCAGGTTTTAAACTTGTCGTACCCTAGTTCATTGGATTCAATCGATATTTCCAATATGTCGGGATATGGCAGTACGGGTAATATTTTTGAAAGCTTATACCGGTTAGGAAAGAATGGTAGCATTACACCGGGATTAGCTAAGTCAACTAAGGTTTCAAAGGATGGCAAGACGTATACCTTTACGATTCGCAATGCAAAGTGGAGCGATGGTTCGAAGATAACCGCGCAAGACTTTGTCTATTCTTGGAAACGGACCGTCACCCCAGCAACTAAGTCACAGTATGCCTACCTCTTCTCAGGGGTGAAGAATGCGGATGAAATTGTCGCTGGGAAAAAGTCACCAAGTACATTGGGCGTCAAGGCGCAAGGCGAACATACTTTTATTGTGACTCTTGATAAGCCAATTACTTATTTTAAGAAGTTAATGACCTACCCGTTGTTTGGACCAATTAGTGAGAAAGCGGTCAAAAAGTGGGGTAACAAATATGCCACTAAGGCTCAGTACATGCTCTACAGTGGGCCGTTTAAGTTGACTGGCTGGACTGGAACTAATAATAGCTGGCAGTTTGTAAAAAATAATCAGTACTGGGATAAGAAAGCTGTCCACCTACAAAAGATCAACTACACGGTCAATGAGAGTACTACGACAACATTGAACTTGTTCCAAGAAAAGAAACTTGATCTAACGCAATTAGCGAGTGAACAAGTTAAGAATATGAAGAGCAGTTCTGACTATACCACGTACCCTTATTCTATCACCGCGTTTCTGGTTTATAATTTCCAAGACAGTAATGCGACAATCAAAAAGGCGCTCAATAACGCTAAGATTCGTCAAGCAATTTCATTGTCGATCAATCGCAAGACGTTAGTAAAGAATGTGATTGGTGACGCATCAACGGTCTCAAAGACGTTTGTTCCTCAGGATTTAGTTAAAGACGCTAAAACTGGTAAGGATTTTGCAGATGAATCAACAGTTAAGAATTCAACGTCATATAACAAAGCGCTGGCACAAAAGTTATGGAAACAAGGCCTTAAGGAAACGGGAATTAAGAAATTGTCCATTCAGTTATTAGCTTCTAATGACGAACCTAATAAGCCGATTTCACAATACTTGAAATCAGCATTAGAAAAGAATCTCGATGGTTTGACGGTCAACTTATCCAACATTCCATCAAAGGTAGCTTCAAGTCGTGCTCAAAGTGGTGATTTTGACCTTTATCTCAGTGGTTGGGGTGCTGATTTCAACGACCCAATCTCGCACTTGCAAATTATGACTAATAATAGTGGTTATAATTACGGAAAATATAACAGCAGCACGTACAATGCGTTGGTTAACAAGGCTCAAAACCAGGATGCCAATGATACTAGTGCTCGTTGGCAAGATATGATCAACGCTGAGAAGACGATCATGAAGGATCAAGGAATTACGCCATTGTATCAGACGGTATACTCTTATTTACAAAATCCAAAGGTAAAGGGTATTATTCATAATACTGCTGGGACACAGTGGAATTATAAGTATGCTTATATTGCCAAATAATTAACTGATTGAGGGACGTTCATGGTAACTGGTCGTTTAGCTGTTACCTTAGTAGGAGCACCAGGTCCATACGTTGTCTTGATCAAAACAAAATAGCGGTCCATTTCGACTTGTCAGAGTGTCTTGACGAATCGAAGTGGACCGCTTATTTATTTCGACGAATGGTTCTACAGTGCTTGAGTTGTCACGCAAGACAACTACACTGATTGGTCTATGCTGGTGTTACGTCGTTAACCACGTACTTGATTGGCTGATGTTGGGCCATCGCAATCACATTCTCCGCGACAATGGTAGCCATGCCATCGCGAGCTTCGACCGTTGCGTTGCCAAGATGAGGTGTCAAAATGACGTTGTTCATCGTGGCCAAACCAGGTGTGACTTGCGGTTCATGTTCGTAGACGTCGAGTGCAGCGCCAGCAATTTGATGTTGTTGCAGCGCCGTCACAAGTGCTTGCTCGTCGACAATTGGCCCCCGTGCGGCGTTGATGAGGAGCGCCGTGGACTTCATTTTGCTAAAAGCAGCATTATCGATTAGATGCGTTGTTCGTGTGGTAAGCGGCAGATGTAAAGTGACGATGTCGGCACGCTGTAAAAGTTCATCCTGGGAGACAAAGGTTGCGCCAAGTTGCGTTTCACGGCTAATCGGTAGGCGGTGGTGTTGGCTGTATAAGATGGGCATGTCAAAGGCGTGTAATCGTTTGGCAACAGCTTGACCAATTTGGCCAAGGCCTAAGATGCCGAGTGTCTTGCCTTGTAAGTTGTGGCCGAGAAAGAACAGTGGCGCCCAACCGTTAAAGCCGCTAGTTCGCATTAAGTGATCGCCTTCCACGATACGATGCGCTAGGCTGATAATCAAACCGACCGTTGATTCAGCGGTTGCGACCGCCGAAACGTTTGGCGTGTTCGTGACTGGAATCTGGCGCTTAGCTGCTGCCGCGATATCGATGTTATTAGTGCCAGCACCAAAATTAGCAATCAGTTTAAGGTGTGGGGCGTGGTCTAAGACATCTTGATCTACTTGAGTTGAGAGTGGGGTAATCAAAAAGTCGGCATCAGCGACTCGACGGATGAGTTCCGCGTGACTGATCAGGTTATCGCCGGTATAAGTATCAATGACTAACTGACTTTGTAAAAGTAACGTATTAGCTTGGGCTGGAAGCTGACCAGCAATAAAGACTTTTGTCATTATAGAGACTCCTTTTTACTTTTAAGTTCAAGGACAAGTAATATTGTCCGGGTAGTAATCCCTGCTTATGTGCAGTATGGGCTATTGCAAAACGAATGACAAGAAAACGAGCAAAAAAACTGGGCCAACGTCTAGTTAGCCCAGTCAAAGATATTAGCTTATTTTAATTTGTTGTTTTCCATAATATCATCGATCAAACCGTAGTCTTTAGCCTCTTGTGCGCTTAAGTAGTTATCACGTTCAGTATCATGGTTCAACTTTTCAACGGATTGTCCCGAGTTGTCAGCTAAAATCTGGTTGATCTTTTTACGAGTCTTCAAGATTTCTTCCGCAACAATTTCAATTTCCGTTTGTTGACCTTGAGCACCACCAGATGGTTGGTGAATCAAGATTTCAGAGTTAGGTAAAGCAAAACGCTTGCCCTTAGTACCAGATGAAGCTAAGACGCTGGCCATGGAAGCAGCCATCCCCATAACGATGGTTTGAACATCAGATTTGATGAAGTTCATCGTATCGTAGATTGCTAAGCCGGCAGTAACGACACCACCTGGTGAGTTGATATAGAGATAGATGTCCTTACCTGAATCTTGGGCATCCAAGAAGAGTAGTTGGGCAATAATGGCGTTTGCCATGTTATCTTCAATGGGACCGGATAACATAATGATACGGTCCTTTAATAGTCGTGAATAGATGTCATAAGCACGTTCGCCACGTGATGACTGTTCAATAACTGTAGGAACTGGATACATGATTTGTTAGCCTCCTAAGGTTGCATTATTTGATTAGCTGATTGCTAATATAAATGTAGTTTACCGCTAAGGTCAGTGAAGGTCAAAAGAAAAACCTCAAAAACAGAATTCCGTTTATGCAGTTAACGTGGTATACTTAGGTTTCTATCATAATACGGCTTGAGATTGGGTGAACCCAATCTCTTTTTTTTCGACGATTTTAGTTAGTAGGCCTTGGATTAAGTGTTGCGTCTACCTTGGCTTGAAAACGATGTTCTCTTATAATAATGATTCAAGATTAAGCAGTAATGAACTTGCATATTCAGCACTAATGTGGTGATTTAAAAGTAGTCGACCCGCATAATTTTATTATCGCGATAGTAGGTGAATCAATTTACTGATAGTGACCCACAACGATGAGTCTAATAGAAGTTGGAAATTCGCACGTGAGCCGACATATTAAACGACTTGACCTTGTTGCTGGACTCAAGTTGCTCGCAACGAATTAATCAGTATCGGATGCATGAATGAAATTTACCATGATTAAAACGATTCTATAATATAATAACAATTGTAGTAATTATTATTTGAATAGTGTAAGTTTAGCTGTTATTAAATCTACTAAACGACTACACTGGTATATGGTTTACTTGAACTGATTACTTTTTGATTATTTTTACTTGGACGAGCGGGTATAGGTACTATTACTGACCCCGAAAGGATATTACTTGTTGTTTGGTTTAAATTAAGTTACTATATGGAGATGTGACTGGTATAGTCCAGTAGTTGTCACTTAAATAAATGCACAAAAAAAGCTGAGAATCATTTCTCAGCTACTGATGCGCCCGGAGGGAATCGAACCCCCATCTCAAGAACCGGAATCTTACGTGCTATCCATTACACCACGGGCGCCTAAACAACATATTATATTCTAGCGAATAATGGATAAAAACACAAGGGTTTTACATAAAAATTTATTCAGGGAGGTATTTTTATGGCACTGGGACCAGGATTTCGCCAGCAACAGCGGCAATCACAGAAGTTAGCGATGACCCAGCGACTACAACAATCCATTCAGATGTTGCAGTTTAATGTGGAAGAACTAAGAGATTTTCTAACGCAAAAAGCATTAGAAAACCCATTGATCGATGTGGATACAAATTGGAATAATAATCACGCCAGTTTGAACGCAGCCAAAAATGTAACCACTAAGGCGGATTTCATTGAGCGTGTGTCGACCTCTAATCAGCATTCGTTATTTGAATACTTGTTGGATCAGATTCACCTAACGATGCGTGATACCCATTTGCGTCAGATTGTCCTTTATTTAATTGAGTACGTTGACGTGAATGGTTATTTGCGGATTGATGAGAGGCAGGTTCGGCAAGAAACTAAGGCAACGCCAATTGAGTTGTTGGATGCAATTACCTTATTACAACAACTTGATCCGCCGGGTGTTGGGGCCCGGAGCTTGCAAGAAGCGCTGATGTTGCAGACAGAAAATGATGACCATGCACCGAACTTAGCCTATATTGTCTTAGAAGAAAGTTTTGACGAGCTGGTTAATCGACAATGGGACTTGTTGGCTAAGAAGTATCAGGTGACGCTTGCGGACATTTCAAGTATTTATGATTATGTGCGAACACTAACACCCGTACCCGGTGCGGCAATCGGGCAGGAGACGACCGGGTACATCTTTCCCGATTTAGTGGTGACGAATCAGGGAGGCCAGCTGGCATTGCGAACCGCATCCATGGCTCAACCGGTGGTTAAATTCCGCAGTCGGTATTATCAGCAGATGGGGCAGCATGATGATCAGGAAGTTACGGAATATTTGAAAGAAAAGAAAAGTGAGTATGACTGGATTGCTAACAGTTTGCAGCAACGCGAGGCAACCATTTTTCGAGTGGGAACGGCCATTATCGAGCGTCAAGCAGACTTCTTCTTGGAAAAAACGACGGATTTACGGCCACTATTGTTACGAGATGTTGCCCAACAGTTAAAAGTGCATGAATCAACAATCAGTCGAAGTATTAATGGAAAGTACATTCAAACGGACTTCGGTATGTTTGAACTTAAACGTTTCTTTACCAAAGCGGTCAGTAAACGTCCCACTGGTGGCAAAATCGTTTCGGCCGACAGTGTTCAACACCGAATTGTGACCTTGATCGAACAGGAAAATAAAGAAAAACCGCTTTCAGACCAAAAAATTGTTCAGATTCTTAATGCGGAAAATGTCGAACTTTCTCGGCGGACAGTGGCGAAATATCGCGAAAATCTTAATATTCCGTCGTCATCAAGGCGAAAACAATACTTGAGAACCGAACGATAATTTAACGCGCCATTTGGACCAGTCGGTTATAAGTTTAATTGGGGTTTCATTTGCAACCACCTTATGAACCTGTTATAATTCATGTTGTGGTAAGAGAGGTATGCAACATTGATTTCTTAGTGAATTTGCGTTGTGTGCTTTGTTTTTTGAAGTCTTTGGGTCGCTTTTCGACATAGCTGGACCAGACCCGTCCCACTAGAGAGCAGGTTGGATGCCATGCATTCAGATATTCAATGGATTGAGGCAATTGCCCCAGATATGGTTGACATGCTGAGTCGTCGTTACTTAGTATTAAGAACCATTAATTGGATGGCCCCAGTTGGACGTCGGCTATTAGCTCAGACGTTAGGTGTTAGCGAACGGACGTTACGGACCGAAACGGATACATTGCGGAAGCTAGATTTGATCATGACAAACAAATCGGGCATGCAAGTTACCCAGCAAGGTCAAGACGTGTTAGTAGGCCTAAGTCATTTTATGGATGAGCTAATGGGCATTCGCCAGAAAGAACGACAGTTGGCGCAATACTTTAATATTAAGCGTTGCATCATCGTTTCTGGTGATTCCGATCGACAGTTGAAAGTTATTGGGACCATGGGCGAAGAAGTGAACCAGCTATTACAGCAATTATTGCCGGAAGGGCGTAATATTATTGCTGTTATGGGTGGGCATACCATGGAACATGTGGCAAGTCACTTAACTAATAAATTAGGTGATAAACGTGATTTGTTATTTGTTCCGGCGCGTGGTGGTGTTGGTGAATCGGTTGCGATTCAAGCAAATACCATCGCGTCACAAATGGCACAACATACTGGCGGTAAGTTCCGCTCGTTGTTTGTACCAGAACAGGTCAGTGAACGAACGTATGAACCACTCCTCAAAGAACCAAGTATTCAAGAGGTGCTGGCGATTATCGGGCAAGCTAACGTGGTCGTGCATAGTATCGGTGAAGCCATTTCAATGGCCCATCGCCGGAATATGTCTGAGGATCAGATCAAGGTGTTACGCAGTCGTGAAGCGATTGGTGAAGCCTTTGGTTACTTCTTTGATAAGAAGGGTAACGTGGTCTACCGAATTCCACGGATTGGTTTGCAAATCGGAGAACTGGCCCATCGGGAGATTATACTCGCCATTGCGGGTGGGGCTTCAAAAGCCACCGCAATTGCCGCGTATATGAAGAACATTGCACCTAAACAGACGTGTTTGATCACGGATGAGGGTGCGGCTAACTTGATTTTAAAAAAGTAATCTTCTATAGTGAAGTTGCTTTTTAAAATAAAACTATTTTTATTTCCACAAGGAGGAAATTCTAGTATGTCTGTAAAAATTGGTATTAATGGTTTCGGACGTATCGGTCGTTTAGCATTCCGTCGTATCTTAGAACTTGGTGAAAAGTCAAGTGATATCGAAGTTGTTGCTATTAACGATTTAACTTCACCTGCATTGTTGGCTCATCTTTTGAAGTATGACTCAACTCATGGTACTTTGAACGCTGACGTTTCAGCAACCGACGATTCAATCGTTGTTAACGGTAAGAACTACCGTGTTTATGCTGAACCACAAGCACAAAATATTCCTTGGGTTAAGAACGACGGTGTTGACTTCGTTCTCGAATGTACTGGTTTCTACACTTCAAAGGCTAAGTCACAAGCTCACTTGGACGCTGGTGCAAAGCGTGTCTTGATTTCTGCTCCTGCTGGCTCAGACTTGAAGACCATCGTTTACAACGTTAACGATGACATCTTGACTGCAGATGACCGTATCGTTTCTGCTGGTTCATGTACTACTAACTGCCTTGCACCATTAGCATTCTTTGAAAACAAAGAATTCGGTATCAAGGTTGGTACTATGACTACTATCCATGCTTACACTTCAACTCAAATGTTACTTGACGGCCCTGTACGTGGTGGTAACTTCCGTGCTGCCCGTGCTGCCGGTGTAAACACTATTCCTCATTCAACTGGTGCTGCTAAGGCTCTTGGCTTAGTTATCCCAGAATTGAACGGTAAATTACAAGGCCATGCACAACGTGTTGGTGTTGTTGATGGTTCATTAACTGAATTAGTTGCTATCTTAGACAAGAAAGTTACTGCTGACGAAGTTAACGCCGCAATCAAGAAGCATACTGAAGGTAACGAATCATTTGGTTACAACGATGACGAAATCGTTTCATCTGATGTTATCGGTACTACTTTCGGTTCAATCTTCGATCCTACTCAAACAGAAGTTACTTCTGATGGTGACAACCAATTAGTTAAGACTGTTGCTTGGTACGATAACGAATACGGCTTCACTTGCCAAATGGTACGTACTTTATTGAAGTTCGCCACTCTCTAATATTTGATTAGATAGTTAAGAACTTTAAAACCGCATATGGTTTTGACGGCGGGGGGAGGCAAAACTCCTCTTGCCGTTTTTTTAATTTCAGCAGTCACGAATTCTAGGAGGATTTTAACATTGGCTAAATTAATCGTTTCAGATTTAGATGTTAAAGATAAAAAAGTTTTAATTCGTGTCGACTTTAATGTTCCAATTAAAGACGGCAAAATTGGTGACGACAACCGGATCGTCGCTGCCTTACCAACGATCAAATACGTGATTGAACATGATGGCAAAGCCATCTTATTCTCACATTTAGGTCGGATTAAGAGCGAAGACGACAAGAAGGGCTTAAGCTTACGTCCTGTTGCAGAACGTCTTTCAAACTTATTAAACAAGCCTGTTACCTTCGTACCTGTTACTGAAGGCGAACAACTTGAAACTGCCATCAACAACATGAACGACGGTGACGTCTTAGTTGTTGAAAACACTCGTTTTGAAGACGTTGTTAACGGCGAACAAGTTAAACGCGAATCTGGTAACGATCCTGAATTAGGCAAGTACTGGGCTTCACTTGGTGATGTCTACGTCAACGATGCTTTCGGGACTGCTCACCGGAGCCATGCTTCTAACGTTGGGATTGCTTCAAACATGGATCAAGTTGCCGCTGGTTTCTTAATGGAAAAGGAAATCAAGTTCTTAGGTGACGCGGTTGACAATCCTAAGCACCCATTCGTTGCTATCTTAGGTGGTGCCAAGGTTTCTGATAAGATCGGTGTTATCGATCACTTAATCAGCAAAGCTGACAAGATCATCATCGGTGGTGGGATGACTTATACGTTCTATGCTGCTAAAGGCATGGGCATTGGTAACTCACTTGTTGAAAAAGACAAGATTGAATTGGCTAAGTCAATCATCGAAAAAGCTGGCGACAAGTTAGTCTTACCTAGCGACTCAATCGTTGCTGAAAAGTTTGATAACGATGTTCCTAGCAAGGTTGTTGAAGGTTCAATTCCTGATGGCTACATGGCCTTAGATATTGGTCCTAAGTCAATCGAAGAATTCGAAGATGTTTTACGCGACGCTAAGACCGTTGTTTGGAACGGACCAATGGGTGTCTTCGAAATGAGCAACTACGCCAAGGGTACGCTTGAAATTGGTAAGTTCTTAGGAACCTTATCAGACGCAACGACCATCGTTGGTGGTGGGGACTCAACTGCCGCTGTTAAGCAACTTGGCGTTGGCGACAAGTTAACCCACATTTCTACTGGTGGCGGTGCTTCACTTGAATACCTTGAAGGTAAGGAATTACCTGGTATTGCTGCTATTTCTGAAAAATAATCTGTTCTCCGAAAGGAAGGTTTATCGTGCGTACACCTATTATTGCCGGTAACTGGAAAATGAACAAAACAGCTAGCGAAGCTTTAGCTTTCGTTAATGCTGTTAAGGATCAATTACCAGATCCATCAAAAGTTGAATCAGTCGTTGCTGCCCCAGCCCTTTTCTTACAGGAAATGGTTGAAGCTGCCAAGGGTTCTGATTTAAAGATTGCTGCTGAAAATGCTTATTTTGAAGATGCTGGGGCATTTACTGGTGAAACTTCACCAGCTGCCTTAGCTGACTTAGGCGTTGATTACGTTGTTATTGGTCATTCAGAACGTCGCGGTTATTTCCACGAAACTGACGAAGACATTAACAAAAAGGCACACGCTATCTTCAAGAACGGCATGAAGCCAATCATTTGCTGTGGCGAATCATTAGAACAACGTGAAGCCGGCGAAGCAGAATCATGGGTTTCAGGCCAAATCAAGGCTGCTTTGAAAGACTTATCAGCTGACCAAGTAAGTTCATTGGTTATTGCCTACGAACCAATCTGGGCCATCGGTACTGGTAAGACTGCTACGAGTGACCAAGCTGAAGAAATTTGTGCGGTTGTTCGTAAGACTGTTGCTGACCTTTACTCACAAGAAGTTGCTGATAAAGTTCGGATTCAATACGGTGGTAGTGTTAAACCAGCCAACGTTAACGAATTAATGGGCAAAGATGATATCGACGGTGGTTTAGTCGGTGGTGCTTCATTACAACCTGATTCATTCTTGGAACTTGTTAATTATCAAAATAACTAATAATAGTTATTGCAAGTTGATTGACAAACTTCTACAATAAGTGTGAAACAAATAACAAGCCAATTTTAAGGAGAGAAATTAATGTCTATTATTACAGATATTTATGCTCGCGAAGTCTTAGACTCACGTGGTAACCCAACTGTTGAAGTTGAACTTTATACTGAAAGTGGCGCATTTGGCCGCGGTATCGTTCCTTCAGGTGCCTCAACTGGTGAACATGAAGCCGTTGAATTACGTGACGGTGACAAGAGCCGTTTCATGGGCAAGGGTGTTACTAAAGCCGTTGACAATGTTAACAAGTTAATTGCTAAGGAAATTGTTGGTTACGATGTAACTGACCAACGTGCCATTGACCAAGCTATGATCAAGTTAGATGGTACTCCTAACAAAGCTAAGTTAGGCGCTAACGCTATCTTAGGTGTTTCCATTGCCGCTGCACGTGCTGCTGCTGACGAACTTGAAATGCCTTTATACAACTACCTTGGCGGATTCAACGCTCACGTTTTACCAACACCAATGATGAACGTTATCAATGGTGGGGCCCACGCCAACAACGACGTTGACTTCCAAGAATTCATGATCATGCCTGTTGGCGCTTCTTCAGTTAAAGAAGCTATCCGGATGGGTTCAGAAACTTTCCACAACTTGAAAGCGATCTTGAACGAACGCGGTTACTCAACTGCCGTTGGTGACGAAGGTGGTTTTGCGCCTGACTTGAAGAACAACGAAGAACCATTCGAAATCTTAGTTGAAGCTATCGAACGTGCCGGTTACAAGCCTGGTAAGGATATTGCCATTGCCTTTGACTGTGCCGCTTCAGAATTCTACAACGAAGAAACTGGCAAGTACGACTTAAAGGGTGAAGGCGAAAATGGTCAATCATTTACTGCCGAAGAATTCGTTGACTTACTTGACAGCATTGTTGACAAGTACCCAATCGTTTCTATCGAAGATCCTTTGGATGAAAACAACTGGGAAGACTGGCAAATGGCAACTGCCAAGCTTGGTAAGAAAGTTCAAATCGTTGGTGACGACTTATTCGTTACGAACACGGACTACCTTGCAAAGGGTATCAAGATGGGCGTTGCTAACTCAATCTTAATCAAGGTTAACCAAATTGGTACTTTAACTGAAACTGTTGAAGCTATCGAAATGGCTAAAGAAGCTGGCTACACTGCCATCGTTTCTCACCGTTCTGGTGAAACTGAAGACACGACCATTGCTGACTTAGTTGTCGCAATGAACGCTGGCCAAATCAAGACTGGTTCAATGAGCCGTACTGAACGGATTGCTAAATACAATCAATTAATGCGGATCGAAGACCAACTTGAAAGCACTTCAGAATACAAAGGTATCCACGGTTTCTACAACTTAGACGAAGCTGCACGGAACACCATTACTAGCAAGTAATTTGAAGTTCTAATGAAAACGTCGTTCCGATGGGACGGCGTTTTTATTATACATAATTTAAGGAACATCTGTTTGAGTTTAGGGTCTAGGGACGGACGAGTCGTGGTAGAATAGAAACATGCGTATTTTGAGTAAGGAGCGAGCAGAATGGATGACTTTCAGCAACAAATTAATGAGTGGTCTGATTGGCAAGGACTGCAACTGAATGCCGGTGCTTTTGAACCGGTGATTCAAAAAATTTATGCCAGTGAAAATGAGCCTTATAAAACGCCAGAACCCGTTGCGGATAAGTTGGCCGCCCGCTTTACGGTCGGACCCACCCAAATCGCGATTTTTCCACCCAGTGAGGTTATCCCCCAAACTCGGGCCTATTATCAGGCGGAACGTTTTGGACTGACCCGGATGGCTCGATTGAGCTTGGGTGCTCCGCGTCTATTGCATGCGGGCTTCATTTTTGATAAGTACCAGTTCTACTACGTGATTTATCAGCCACTACAAGGTCTGACGCTAACTGAATTTTGCGCAACGGCTAAGCCCCTTGCTAAGTCAACACTGGGGCGCCAGATTGGAACGATGTTGACGCGACTTAATACTGAAGTTCCTGCATTTGGGCCAACCGCTGCCCAATCAACCGAGTGGGATACACTGGGCCCTGACTTTGTTGCCGAGCGTACGGCCTGGCTACAAGTACACACCGTAACGCCTAATCAATTTGTTCATGGCAATCTAGTGGGTGGGAATTTAATTGTGACTAGTGGTGAATTAGGTTTACAGCGATTCAGTGCCGCCCATCAAGCTGCAAAACAAACGGAATTAGTCCCGCTAATTTTGCAAGCATTTAATGATGATACTGACTTATTGGCTGGATTTAAGGAAACTTATCAAACTGACGACTTAGAAAAGGATCTGTTATTAGGTTTGTTATTACGCGTAGATGGACCACAGCAGATTCAGGCATTACATCCTGGAGCGCCCGTGACGTTAGCGGCCGTCCAGCAAGTGATTGCACAACGATTATCATGATTAAGAGGGGGAACTCATGGTGGCACAGCGGCCGCACATTGCAAAACAACATTTTGACTTTACACGGTTCAGCTCGATTGGCCGGGCATTAATTGTCGGTGTGATTGCTGGGATCGTGGTTAGTATTTTTCGTTTCAGCATCGAGCAGGGACTGAGGTTCGTTCAATGGGTGTACGCACAAATTCATACAAATTGGCTACTGCTCTTTCCATGGATAGGCTTGTCTGTGGCTGTGGCGTTCTTTGTGGGTTGGTTAGTTAAGAATGAACCGAATATTAAAGGGTCTGGCATTCCACAAGTTGAGGGTCAATTAGCTGGCGAGCTTGATTATAGTTGGTGGTCAGTGCTCTGGCGCAAGTTTGTCGGTGGTATTCTGGGCATTGGTTCTGGACTGTTTCTCGGCCGCGAAGGCCCCTCGATTCAATTGGGAGCTACGATTGGTCAGGGTGTCGCGTCGAAACTCAAACAGACGGGATCAGATCGACGCTCCTTGATTGCCGGTGGTGCAGCAGCTGGCCTTTCAGCGGCCTTCAACGCACCGATTGCCAGTACGTTATTTGTTCTGGAAGAGGTTTATCATAATTTTTCACCAATCATTTGGACCACCGCATTAGTTAGTGCGATGGCCAGTAATTTTATTTCGCTCAATTTTTTTGGCCTTGTACCAGTATTACACATTCCGTACGGCCATAACCTTCCGTTGAGTCAATATGGCAATCTGATTGGGCTCGGGATTTTTCTCGGTATTTTCGGTTATCTATATCAAAACGTGACGCTGACGATGCCAAATTGGTATGCCAAGTTGCGGTTGCCCAGTTGGTTGGATGGCTTGGTGCCATTTTTACTGGTGATTCCGATTGGATTAATTTGGCCGCAGCTATTAGGAGGCGGCAATGCTGTTATTTTGAATTTGGCCGCAGTAACGCCAGCGTTACTCGCCTTGTTAGGAATTTTCGTGTTACGGTTTACCTTTTCTACCATTTCATATGGATCTGGTTTGCCGGGGGGCATCTTCTTGCCAATCTTGTCACTGGGCGCCATCTTAGGTGCAATCTATGCCCAGTTCATGGTTGCCGTTGGTTGGATGCCGACGAACTTGATTCCGAACTTTATTATTTTTGCAATGGCTGGATACTTTGCCGGCATTGGTAAAGCACCGTTTACCGCAATTTTATTGATTACTGAAATGGTCGGGACACTACACCACTTGATGCCATTAGCAGTCGTTTCGATGACGGCCTACTTAGTCGTGGATCTCTTAGGCGGCGCTCCGATTTATGAGGCTTTGCTAGAGAAGTTAATTCAGCCGCGGTTACCGGAACATAGCGGTATCCAGGATCGGTTAGAATTGCCGATCTTTGAAGGCTCTAAGTTAGAGGGCCATCAAGTTCGTGATTTTAAATGGCCAGCAGAGTCATTATTGATTGCTATTCGCCGCGGGGAGCGTCAAGTGATCCCGCATGGCGACACCTTGATGCGGGCTGGTGATACCTTAATTATCTTGACTGACCGGGATAACCGTGCGTGGGTGCGTCATCAAATCGCACATTTAACGGTCGCGACGCCCTGAGCACTAAACAAAGCAACGAATTGTTCAGGATACTGGAAAAATAAGGCAAAATATGTTAAATTGTTATAGACATAGCGGAGGCTTTAGGAGGCACATTTCTTGTATAATTTATTGTTAACGTTAATACTGGTTGTTTCCGTTTTGATTATCATTGCGGTGATGATGCAACCATCCAAAACTAATGATGCCATGTCTTCATTAACCGGTGGTGCTGATGACTTGTTTGCCAAGCAGAAGCCCCGCGGTTTTGAAGCGTTCATGCAGAAGGTAACCGTGGTATTAGGAATCGCATTCTTTATCCTGGCGTTAGCTCTAGCATGGTACTCATCGAAGTAATTGACCGTCCTCCTGTGATTTCAGGAGGCTTTTTTTTAAGGTGGTGTAATGATGCTGAAACAACCGGAACCGTTTTTCTTTGAACATGGCCAACATGCCGTCATTTTATTGCACGCCTATGCGGGAAGTGCCAATGATGTGCGGATGTTAGCACGAGCATTAGAACGGGAAGATTATACAGTTTATGGCCCCCAATTCAGTGGACACGCGACTGATGATCCACGAGATATTCTCGCACAGACGCCGGCGCAATGGTGGCAAGATACGCAACAAGCAATATCATTTATGCGGCAAAAAGGCTATACTAAAATTAGTATCTTTGGCTTATCATTAGGTGGTATTTTTGCGACGGCGGCCTTGGAGCGTGATCCTCAGTTGCTAGGTGGTGGCACGTTTAGTTCACCACTATTTGCTGGTAATCGTAGTGACGTTGCTGAAATGTTTATCACGCTGAGTCACCATCAACTGGCGCACAGTCAATTTTCAATTGCCGAGCGTGAACAGATCTTAATGACGTTGCCGGAACTGGTTCAGCGGCAATTGCAGGCAGTCAATACCTTTACTACGACAGAGGTTACGAGTCACCTCAGCGCTGTGACCCAACCTTTCTTCATTGGTCAGGGTGGGCAAGATGAATTAATTGATGCGACGGTGGCGCGACAATTACGTGATCAATTACCACAAGTACCAGTTGATTTTCATTGGTATGCTGATGCTGGACACGTGATTACCGTCAACAGTGCGCATCACCAATTGGAACAAGATGTTTTAACATATTTAAAAACTATTTATAAATGAGGTAAATAATGTCAGAAGCAAACTTACAAGAACAAATCCTGACTTTTTTGCAAGCTCATCCCGATCGCACGTATAGTGTTGAACAACTAACGGATGAATTGCATTTTACAGGCGCAACGGCGTTTACTTTTCTAGTAAAGGAACTTGCGAATATGGAACGTAAAAAATTAGTTAGTACCGATGATCATGATCATTTCAAGCTGGTCCAGGAAACGAAGACTGTTGAAGGTTCATTTCATGGTAATGACAAGGGCTTTGGTTTCGTTCGTTACGATCCCGATTTGCCTGATATTTACATTAATCCGGACAACACGCAGTTTGCCATTACCGGTGACGATGTTGCGGTTGAAATCATTCGACCAGCCCGTCCCGGTTCCGACCGCGGCCCTGAAGGTAAAATTGTCAGCATCGTTAAACGGAACTATACCCAGATTGTCGGTGCGTATACACCAAGTACGGATGAAGACGGGATTATTGGTTCTGTGGAAATTAAGGATAAGAAATTATCCAAATATCAGTTATTAATCACTGATCAGGGCTTACACCCCACTGAGGGGGAAGTCATCATTGCTGAAGTGGCTGCTTATCCTGACGCTCAGCATCCAACGCGGATGATTGGGATTGCCAAGCAGGTCATTGGGAGTGTTGATGATCCTGGGATGGACGTCTTACAAGTGGTCTACCAACACGACGTCCCATCAGTGTTTCCAGAAGAAGTGACGGATGAAGCCAACCGGATTCCGGATTACGTGACTGATGAAGAAAAAGTTGGTCGGGTCGACATTACGGACCAGCCATTAGTAACGATTGATGGCGCCGAATCTAAAGACTTGGATGACGCGGTTGTTGCTTGGCGCTTGCCAAATGGGAACTTCCATCTAGGCGTTCACATTGCGGATGTTAGCCATTATGTCACCGAGAACTCTGAGTTAGACCGGGAAGCATTCAAACGTGGGACGTCAGTTTACTTAACTGACCGTGTGATTCCAATGTTGCCACGGCGGCTATCAAACGGGATTTGTTCCTTAAATCCTGATGTTGAACGATTAGCCATGAGTTGTGAGATGGAGATTGATCAAACGGGGGAAATCGTTAACCATAAGATTTTCCAAAGTGTGATTCGGTCACACGCCCGGATGACTTATGACGCTGTTAATCAGATTCTCGAAGCCCATGACCCCAAGACTCGTGAAAAGTACGCGGACTTGGTCGACATGTTTGATACGATGGGCGACTTACACCGTATCTTGTACAAGCATCGGCGGCATCGTGGTGCGATCGATTTTGATGATAACGAAGCTAAAATTATCGTTGACGAAGCCGGTCATCCAATTGACATTCAATTACGGGTACGTGGCTTAGCTGAACGAATGATCGAAAGTTTCATGTTGGCAGCCAACGAAACGGTTGCAAAAAACTATAGTCAACTTAAGGTACCGTTTATCTACCGGGTACATGAAACGCCTGATAGTGACCGGATGCTTAGTTTCTTTGAATTCGTCACTAACTTTGGTGTCAGTGTCAAGGGGAGTTCTAAGGATGTTAAGCCGAAGATGCTTCAAGACGTTTTGAAGAAGGTTGCTGGTAAGCCCGAAGAAGCCATGGTCTCAGTCATGATGCTGCGGAGCATGAAGCAGGCCCGATACGCTGACCAGTCGCTTGGTCACTTTGGGTTGGCGGCACCGTATTATACTCACTTTACGTCACCAATTCGGCGGTATCCAGATATGATGGTTCATCGTTTGATTCGCCATTATGCTGAAAACGGCACTGGTGAAGAAGCCCGGGCACGTTATCGGGATAACCTACCAAATATTGCGGAAACGACTTCTGATCATGAACGGCGGGGGATTGATACTGAACGCGACGTTGATTCGATGAAGAAGGCTGAATATATGGCTGATCACGTTGGTGAGACGTTTGAAGCCGTTGTTGATTCCGTTATGAAATTCGGTCTGTTTGTTGAACTAGAAAATACCGTTGAAGGCTTAGTTCATATCAGTACGATGGACGACGACTACTACGAATACGTTGAAAAACAATTAGCGTTGGTTGGCCGTAAGACGAAACGGACATTTAGAATCGGCCAGCCCGTCAAAGTTCAACTAATGCGGGTCGATAAGGATCAACGAGAAGTCGACTTTAAGTTATTGAATCCTGAAGAAGCGCCAAAGACTGATTTATTGCCAAAGCGGGAACATCATGATAACTATCGTGGTAATAACCGGCGTGGTGGCAATAACGGTAACTACCGGCGAAATGGGAACAATAATAACCGGAATAACGACCATCGTGGTGGCAACAACAATAACCATCGTAATGGCAATAGCAATGGTCGCCGGAACAATAATAATCATAATAGCAACAATAATAATCATAGTACTAACAACAATCGGCGGTCATCAACTGATCGTCGGCGTTAATTTTTAAGTAAGGGGATGTGCGGCAATGGCCAAACAACACGGTAAGCACCCAGATACCGCCCTCGCTCAAAATCGGAAAGCACGCCATGACTACGCTGTTGAGGAAACCTATGAAGCTGGCATTGCGCTGACGGGGACGGAAATCAAATCCGTTCGCGATCGGCGGGTCAACTTAAAGGATGGTTTCGTTCAAGTTCGCAACGGTGAAGCCTGGATGCAAAACGTTCACATTAGTCCGTTTAAAGAGGGTAACCGTTATAACGTTGACCCGTTGCGGTCCCGGAAACTTTTGTTGCACAAGAAAGAAATCAGTAAGCTAGGTGCAGCAACGATGACTAAGGGTGTGACGATTATTCCACTTAAGATGTATCTCAAGCATGGATTTGCGAAAGTCTTAATTGGAGTCGCTCACGGGAAACGGGAATACGACAAACGGCAAGATATCAAGAAACGCGAACAACAGCGTCAAATCGACCGGGTTATGAAACATTACTAGGCATCGATTACGTTAGCGTTGCATCGCTGCACCATACAACGAGTATGGCAGCGTCATAAAAAGGTCTTCCAAGAATTAATTCGATTCTTGGAAGACCTTTTTTAGTATGTGTTGTTGGTGGTTCTGTGCCGTGGACGGACGACGGCAAGCATATATTTTATATGTACTGATGTAGTGCTCACTGTTATAAATGTTCTAGATACTAGCAAAATAGTTATCAGGCTATAAATATTTTGCGAAAGGTCGGGTACAAGCACTTGCGACTTAGTCGGTAATTATGTTAGCATATAATTGTATTGATAGTTAAACGCGTTATTTATTAATTGATTCAATAAATATAATTGATGCTAAACTTTGGAGAATGTTATTATTCTGATATTAATCAGATTTAGTATAACTCAAATTGATAATAAGTTAATTTTGATATGATTTATTGCATGGATTCTTGGGGGGACATGTATGAATAGATTTATAACGAGCAAGCAGCATTATAAAATGTATAAAAAGGGACGTTTCTGGGTATTTGCTGGTATTACCGTGGCTACCTTTACTCTGAATCCACTGATAAGTCGAGCAGATACGGAAACGACGACCGCAGCCACCGCAGCTACGACCACTGCTGGGGCATCCTCATCATCCAACTCACAGGTTTTAAGGACTACTACGACTAGTACAACAGGGGCAACGACTCAGTCTAGTGCGACGGCGATTAATGCGGCAACAACAAATACTAGTGCTCAAAAAAAACAGGCGGTTAGTGGCACCACTACTGACTCAAAGACTGAACAACCGGTTACGGCAGTAGGAGAAAATGAAAACGCAACCAGTAATCTCAGTACCTCTGATTCGGCATCAGCAAGCAGTCAGGCTAAAACTGGTTCTGGCGACAGTTTGGACCAAACGTCAAACAGCTCAGTAAGTGTCGCATCGAGTTCACAGAAAGTCACAACACAAAATTCTGATTATCAAAATGATCAAGGAACGGGCTCTGAGAGTGGCATTCAATCTAATGTGACGGACACGGTGGTGGCTGATGAATCACTACAAACTAATCGTTCAAGTGTCGCATCGCCAAGTACTAGCACAATGGCCAGTATTAGTGACTCAGACTCGAAAGATTCTAATGAAACTGAAAAAGTTGTGGATTCAGAAACTAGTCCGATAGCTGTAACTGCCACAACTAATACAATTACGACGACTAACGATAAAGTCCAGTTAAATCGGGCACTATTAGCGCGAGCCGCCACACCCGCAACTGTTGTCTCAACTGGGACTCTGGGAACAAGTGCCTGGCAGTACACAGATGATGGTGTGTTGACGATTCATGCTGGTGATTGGACCGGAGTGGGTGATGTCAGCGACGTACCGGGGGATTTTGGCAGTGAGTTAACGAAAGTAGTGATTGATGGTCCAATTAATGCGGGGACTGATACTAGTTATATGTTCCGGTATAATCCAAATTTGGCCAGTATTGATGGCCTTGAAAATCTGGATACTTCGAAAGTCACTGACTTTTCAATGATGTTTATGGGAACTAAGATTGCTGACTTTTCAGGATTAGCGCATTGGAATGTCAGTTCTGGTACGTCCTTTGACTCTATGTTCGCCAGTGACTCGCGAGTTCAATCTTATGATTTAAGTCAGTGGCAGTTGAATACGGTTCAACCAGTGAGCTTAAAAAGAATGTTTTCATTTAACACGGCCTTGATCAGTATTGTTCTAAGTACTTGGAATGTGCGGATGGTCACGGATATAGATGGGTTATTCAATGGAGATAAGAGTTTAACAACGGCGGATTTACATGGCTGGAACTTGTTGAATGTTACAGCGTTGTCATCGATGTTTTTAAATGATACCAATCTCACTGATCTTGATATAACGGGCTGGCAGACGGGCAGTACGTTAACTAGTACTAAGTTTATGTTTGAGGGAACCCCTGGATTAAAGGCAATCAACATTGCGAGTTTGGACATGTCTAACTTTGCAGCAGTCACTGAAGCTGATATGAATAAGGAACCTGCAGATCATGATATGTTTTTGAATCAAGATAGTAGCGGGAATCCGTTGCCCATGAACCTAAACGCATTAACGGTTGGGTCAAAAACATATTTAGTCGGTAGTTCATTGCCAGACATTCCAACTGGAACTGGCTATACCGGTAAATGGGTCAATCAAGCTGATGCCACCCAGACGTATACGTCGAGTGAGTTAATGGCTTTGTATAATGGCGTCGATAATCCAGCCGATACAATCACTTGGGTCTGGGAAACTAGCCCATCCTATGCTGATTTCACGTCCAAGAATGTAACCGGATTAATTGCCGGGCCGAAGACGACGTGGCGAGTTGCCGATAGTGTTGCAACATTAAAAGATGTGAATGGGACTGATATTTATGCGACCGCTGACACAGTCGTCAAAGTGATTAGCGTGAACGGCGATACTGCTGTAACGACGGTCGACACTCAAACTACCGGTACCTATCAAGTTGACTTGCAGTATACGGATGCGTATGGCAAAGTATGGCAGCAAACTAGTACGGTTGCGGTAGCGGTAAATCAAGGCAAACTAGTTGGTAAACCGTTGACGATCAAAATGGGTGCTAAGCCAACGTATACGATTAATGATTTAATCGACACGGATAACTCCCGCAATGCGGCCGGCGATAAGCTAAGTGCCGACGAACTCGCGACGGCTACGGTTACAGGCTTGGATACGAGTAAAGCTGGCACACAAACGGTTACACTGGCGTATACGGATGATGCTACTGGCATGGTTCACACGACAACCACCACGGTGACGATGGTCGCAACTAAGGCCGACTTAACAATGCGTAATAGTACTATCATTAAAGGACCCAAAAACTCAAGTTGGGACTACCGCCAGTATGTCACGAGTGTCACTGATTTTGATGGGAACCCGGTTAGTTTAGATGGACTTAACATTGTGGTTGATCAGCAACCTGATTTAACGCAAATTGGGTCGCAAACTGTCACACTCACGTATACGGATGCGTTGGGCAATGTCATCAGCGTCCCAACTCAAGTAACAGTCGTTGCTTCTCAGGCACAAGTTACAACCAAGGCGCCGTTAACGATTTGGCCCAGTGAGGTTGCTCAATTAAAAGTCGCCGATTTGGTGACAATCACGGCTGCCAACGGGAACCCCGTCGATACTAGTACCAACCTAACAGATGTCACAATGAGTTCAATTGACACGAGCAAGGGTGGCGCGCAGACCGTTACTATTACTTATACGGATGAAGCTGGCAATCTAGTGACAGCTTATGCCAAAGTAACGGTTGACCAATCAGATTTGAAGACCAAGCTAACGAATCCAATTGCGGGGCCTAAAGCTAAATGGGACTATCTAGCTGGTTTGGAATGGGTCAAGGATGCAAATGGAAAGTTGCTTGATAATCTCGCAACCGCTGATATTAAAGTCGTTACTGAACCTGATTTAAGTGTTGCGATGGTCGGCCATGACCAAACGGTGACACTCAGTTATACGGATGAGTTGGGCAAAGAACACTTAGTCACTGCGGTTGTCAACACGGTGGCTTCGAAGGCGAAGATTACGGCTGTCAGCGACCAGATCATCATACCTGATGAAGCCAAAAAGCTGACGGCAACCGACCTGGTCAGTGAGTTAATTGATGCGGCGGGAAATAAAACCACGAATTTTGACGATGTGACGATGAGTGGTTTTGATGCTAAAGCTATCGGGCCACAAACCGTGACACTGACGTATTCGGATGCGTATGGTAACCAAACGACTGATTCGACGACAGTCACCGTGGATTTCGCCACAATCACTGGTCAAGCGACACACCCAATTGCCGGTCCAACCGCGACTTGGGATTACCGTGACAGCGTCACTCAAGTTATCGATGCCAACGGAAAGATAATTGATGTCGGCGATGCTGACATTACAGCCACGACGCCGGATTTAACTCCGGCAAAGGTGGGCAAGCCTCAGACGGTTACGTTGACCTATACTGACAGTCTGGGTAAAGTTCACACGACCGACGTGATTGTAACGACGACGCTTTCAAAGGCGAAAATCACGGCTGTTGCTGACCAGATTATCATACCTGATGAAGCCAAAAAGCTGACGGCAACTGACCTGGTCAGCGAGTTAATTGATGCGGCGGGAAACAAAATCACGAATTTTGATGGTGTGACGATGAGTGGTTTTGATGCTAAAGCTATCGGGCCACAAACCGTGACACTGACGTATTCGGATGCGTATGGTAACCAAACAACTGATTCGACGACTGTAACCGTGGATTCCGCAACGCTAACGCTTCAGAATCACACTCAAGTGGCAGGACCTAAGGCGACTTGGAATTATGCTGATAACATCAAAGCCATCACTGATTCTAAGGGCCAGTCGCTAACATTAAGCGATGCCAAGATTACGGTCGTGCAACGTCCAGATTTAAGTGTGGCTGGAACTTATAAAATTGTACTTGAATATACTGATGATTTAGGGCAAGCGCACACAGAGACTGCCGATGTTGAAGTGACGGCTTCAAAAGCGGCCATTACTGCCGTTTCTAAGCAGGTGATTTTGGCAGAAAAAGCGACCATGGTAACTGCGTCGTCACTAGTGTCGACACTGTACGATGCGGATGGCGTTCAAATTTATAATTTTGATGATGTGACGATGAGTGGCTTTAATGCTAAAGTTATCGGACCACAAACAGTAACGTTAGCGTATACGGACGCGTATGGCAATCAAACGACTGTTTCGACGACTGTAACCGTGGATTTCGCAACGCTAACGCTTCAAAATCACACTCAAGTGGCGGGATCTAAGGCGACTTGGAACTATGCTGATAACATCAAAGCCGTCACTGATTCTAAGGGACAATCGCTAACATTAAGCAATGCTAAGATTACGGTCGTTCAACATCCAGATTTAAGTGTGGCTGGTACGTATCCAATCGTGATTGAATATACCGATGATTTAGGACAAGTACACACAAAGACTGCCAATGTCGAAGCCACGGCTTCAAAAGCGTCCATTACTGCCGTTTCCAAGCAAGTAATTTTAGCGGAAAACGCGAACATGGTAACTGCGTCGTCGCTAGTGTCGGCACTGTACGATGTGGATGGCGTTCAAATTCATAATTTTGATGATGTGACGATGAGTGGTTTTGATCCTAAAGCTATCGGGCCGCAAACCGTGACACTGACGTATACGGATGCGTATGGCAATCAGACGACTGCTCAGACGACTGTCACCGTGGATTTGGCCACAATCACTGGTCAAGCGACACATCCAATTGCCGGCCCAACGGCGACTTGGGATTACCGGGACAGCGTCACTCAAGTCATCGATACCAACGGAAAGACAATTGATGTCGATACTGCTGACATTACAGCCACAACGCCTGATTTAACTCCGGCAAAAACTGGCAAGCCACAGACGGTTACGTTGACCTATACTGACAGTCTGGGTAAAATTCACACGACCGACGTGATTGTAACGACGACGCTTTCAAAGGCGAAGATCACGGCTGTTGCTGACCAGATTATTTGGCCTGATCAAGCTAAACAACTGACGGCAACGGACTTAGTTGATCGTTTATACGATGCTGAAGGTCATCTGATTACAAATCGCGACAATGTCAAAATGAGTGTGCTGGATTCCAAGTTAGCGGGGCAGCAACGTTTGACGTTGACTTACACGGATGTTGCGGGTAATCAATCCGTCGCGTATGCCAATGTGACAGTCGACCAGGCAAAGCTAGTGACAAAACCAAGTACGGTAATTGCCGGCCCGACGGCAACGTGGAGTTACGAAGCCGGTATTAGTCAGTTGACGAATGCAGCTGGGCAACTTATTACCGTCCAACCGGGGACAATTAAAGTGTTGAACAGGCCAGATCTGAATGTTGATTCAGTCGGGCAACAACAGCTGATCACACTGATTTATACGGATGAGCTCGGGAAATCCCAGTCGGTCACGGCAATGGTGACAGCTGAGGCCTCACAAGCTATGTTAACGGCCAAGGCGGCAGTTATCGTGCAACCGGATGCCGCGGCGAAGCTAACGGCTAATGACCTTGTAACGAGCTTAACGGACGCCTCTGGACAACAGGTGACTGATTATCAAATCGTTCGGATGTCTAAGCTAGACGCGACCTGGCCAGGTGTTCAACCCGTCTCATTAACTTATACGGATGCGGCTGGTAACGAAGTAAGTACCGTTGTAAAAGTAACGGTTGATCAGGCCAAGATTGATAGTCAGAACCGGACTCAAATCTGGGGACCAAGTATGACTTGGGATTATCGGCAACAATTGGCGACTGTTACGGATTCGCAAGGCCACCAGTTTAATCCTGATCAAGCTAAGATTACGGTCATAACCGGCCCGCAACTAACGGCTAAAATGATCGATAAGCCGCAAACGGTTACCTTGATGTACACAGATGATCTACAACAGACACATACTGTGTCAGCTACTTTGACCTTAACGGCATCACAGGCGGCACTCGTGCCACGTCCGGCACAGATTGTATGGGCCAAAGATGCGGGGCTACTGACGCCAGCCAACTTTTTGCAAACGATTACCGGCGCGGATGGCACTCAAGTGTCGTCTTTGACCAATGTCAAGATGAGTGCGGTCGATGCCAGCCAGCCTGGTGCCCAAACGGTGACTCTAACGTATACCGATGATTACGGCAACGAGGTGACAACAACTGCCCAAGTGACGGTTGATCAAGCCGCCTTAACGACCCAAACCGCTCGACCGGTTGCCGGGCCGACTGCCCATTGGGATTATCAGACGAACTTTAAAACCGTGACGAATGCTGCCGGTGAAGTGATTAATGTCGGTGATGCCAATCTTAAAGTCTTGACAGGCCCGGACTTGAGTACAGCCATGGTGGGGCGGCCTCAAGTCGTTACGTTCAGTTACACTGATGAATTAGGATTGACCCAAACCACCACGGCGGAGGTCACAACAGTCGCCTCACGGGCGCACATGACGACTAGTGCTGATCAGGTGATCTGGCCTGCAGTTGTCGGAAAATTAACGGTTGCGGATCTAGTCACTGGTTTAACGGACGCCTGGGGCCAGACTAGTCAAAATTATCAAAGTGTTACGATGACGACCATCAATGCTCAACAGGCTGGGAAACAACAAGTCACCCTGACATATACTGATGAGGTGGGCAACGTAAAAACTGCGACTACGACGGTGACAGTCGACCAAGCAGCATTAACGACTCAGCCACAAACGGTCATCGCGGGTCCGACTGCCAAGTGGGATTATCATCAGGGTATTGGAACGATTACTGATGGTATGGGCCAGCCGATTGCGGTCAATAATGCCGCTATTACAGTCGTGGCGATGCCAGACTTAACGGTTGCCCATATTGGGCAGCCACAAACTGTGCAACTGGTTTACACGGACTCGCTGGGACAACAACAAACGGCGTTGGTCCAAGTGACAACCGTTGCCACGCAGGCTAAAATCAGTACGCGGCCAGTTACCGTGATTGCCGGCCCTAAGACGACCTGGTCACTGAATGATAGTGTTGACTGGTCAACGAGTTTGGCAGCGGATGGCACGTTGCTGACAGCGGCGCAGCGCCAGCGGGTGACTGTAGATGGTACCTTGAACTTACGGCGGGCCAGCAATTACCCACTGACACTAAGTTACATGGACCGTGCGGGTAATTTGATTACTGTCACGACGAGCATCAATGTATTGGCTAGTCAGGCCCGGCTACAAGTGCGTGATAGTCAGTTGACCGTTGGAAACGCTTGGACTGCTCAGGATAATTTTGAACGTGCAACCGATGCCCAGGGCCAAGCACTGACATTAGCCGATATCGCGGTCGATGGTACGGTCAACACGCAACGCGCTGGCCAGTACACGTTGACTTACCACTATACTGATGTTGCCGGTAATCAGTTAACTAAAACGGCTGTGGTGACCGTTGTCTTGCCGGAAGATGATCACATTAACACGACCGACCCTGACAACAATGATCATGGTGAGACGACTAACCCTGACAACAATGATCATGCAGGTATCGCTGATCCTAGTGAAACACCGAAGCCGAGTGAGCGACCTAACGATTCGGATGGTCATACCGTCGACTGGGGCGTTGATGATCGGATTACGACAAAGCAACAACCGGCCGCGGCTACTCGTGCACAGACTAAGGTCAAGACGACCGCTGAGCCAGCTCTACCGGCCAACAATGAGCATACTAGCGCAGCCAAAGCAGCAGCGACACCTGTGACACGAGTAACTGACACGACTGCTGACACACTGCCACAGACGGGCGAGCGCGACCGCTCAGCACAACAAGGCGCGGTAGTACTCGGATTAACGGGATTATTAGGGTTAATGGGATTAGGACGTCGGCGGCATACGCATGAGGATTAAGCGTACGATTGGCGTGTTAAGTTCATCGATTAGCTAAAATTGATAGCGATTTCTTGCAACGGACCGATTCATTTTGAATTGGTCCGTTTTGTTAACTGCTGCTGTTTGGACTTAACGGCTGGTTGCGCGGGTTGATGAATCTAGTGTCAAGTATTCAGTTAAGCAGTGATTAATGCTTGAACAAAATTTTAAAATGTAAAAAGGGGGTGCTTTCATCAGAATCTTTGTTAGAAACGGCCATTTACTTTATTTTATTAAGCAAATGGCCGATGATAGCGACATCATTAAAGCTAAATTAAAAAAATATAAAAAATTGAATTGGTCGCGAGACATGAATTATGTTATATTTTATGACATACCGTTCCGGTAAACTATTTGAGGAGGTCTCGTCGATGAGAAAGTGGCAAGTTGCAGTTGTCATGTTGTTAGCAGCGTTGGGAAGCTGGTTTGCGATTGGTACCCAGGCCCAGGCTAAGACGTATACGATTGCGACGGATACAACCTTTGCGCCGTTCGAATTTCAGGTCAAGGGTGGTAAGTATAAGGGAATTGATATCGATATTTTGAAGGCAATTGCCAAAAAAGAAAATTTCAATTATAAATTAAAAGCGCTTAGTTTCGGTGCCGCTGTTCAGCAGCTTAGTGCGAACCAAGTTGATGGGGTAATTGCCGGAATGAATATTACGGCTGAACGGAAGCAGACGTTTGATTTTTCAGACGCTTACTATACTTCCGGGGTGGTCATGGCTGTGGCTAAAGATAGCAAGGTCAAAACGTTTAAAGATTTGAAAGGTAAGACCGTGGCCCTTAAAACGGGGACAGCTGGTGCAACCTATGCGAAGTCGATTCAGAGCAAGTACGGCTTCAAAATCAAGTATTTCAATGACTCGAATAACATGTATAACGATGTTAAGGTCGGCAACTCGGCTGCTTGTTTTGAAGACTATCCCGTGATGTCATACGGAATCAAGAATGGCATCGCGTTGAAGATTGTTTCCAAGCAACACGAGGCCGGCGACTATGGTTTCGCAGTTAAAAAAGGTAAAAACGCGGAACTGTTAAAGAAATTTAACGCGGGTCTCAAAGCGATTAAAGCGGATGGTACTTACAAAAAGATCATTAACAAGTACTTGAAGTCTAGTGAAGCATCCTTAACGGGTGAAGACGCAAGCAGTCGGACCTTTATTGGCTTGTTCACCCAAAACTTGGATACGATTGGCTCAGGGTTATGGATGACCTTGGAATTAACGGTTATTTCAATTATTTTAGCGACGATCCTCGGACTGATTCTTGGGGTCTTAGGCGTTATGCCGGGTAAACTTGGTCCGGCCATCTCCAGTACGATTATTTATATTTTCCGTGGGATGCCATTGATGGTGTTGGCCTTCTTTATTTACATTGGGTTCCCAGACCTGATTGGGCACGGCTTTAAGATTCCCGCGTTCGTTGCTGGGATGATTACGTTGATGCTTAACGAAGGGGCCTATACCGGAGCCTTTGTTAAGGGGGGCTTTGCCGCGGTCGACGATGGTCAAATGGAGGCGGCCCGTTCACTCGGGTTGCCATACTGGACGGCTATGCGCAAGGTTATTATGCCCCAAGGAATTCGAATCATGATTCCGTCGTTCATTAACCAATTTATTATCACGCTGAAGGATACGTCAATTCTATCCGTTATTGGGATCGTTGAATTAACCCAAACTGGGACGTTGATTATTGCCCGGAACTTCGAAGGCTTTAAGATTTGGTTAATGATTGCGATTATTTATCTGATTATCATTACGTTATTAACATGGTTATCTAACTGGGTTCAAAGGAGGATTAACTAAGCATGGCGAAAGTAATTGTCAAAGATTTGCATAAAAGCTACGGCGATAACGAAGTCTTGAAAGGGTTAAACCTTGAAGTTCAAGATAACGAAGTAGTCTGCATGATTGGACCATCTGGTTCTGGTAAGAGTACGTTTTTACGCTGCTTAAATGACTTGGAAGTTCCAACACAAGGGCAAGTTGTCATTAGCGGTTACGATCTTTCTGACAAGGGGACTAACATTAATTTGGTCCGTGAAAATATTGGGATGGTGTTCCAACACTTTAACTTATTTCCACACCTATCAGTGTTACAAAATATTACCTTAGCACCGACTCAACTCAAAAAGGAAAGTCAACAGGAAGCTGAGAAAACGGCGCGTGACTTACTTGCTACGGTCGGCTTGTCCGATAAGGCGGATGCCATGCCTAAGTCCTTGTCTGGTGGGCAAAAGCAGCGGGTGGCCATCGCTCGAGCGCTAGCCATGCATCCGAAAATCATGTTGTTTGATGAACCAACTTCAGCACTGGATCCCGAAATGGTCGGGGATGTGTTGGATGTTATGAAGAAATTAGCCGCAGATGGTATGACGATGATTGTGGTCACGCACGAAATGGGCTTTGCCAAGGAAGTGGCCGACCGGGTCGTCTTTATGGCGGATGGGTTGATTCAAGAAACGGGGAAGCCTGAGGATGTATTCGAACACCCACAAAGTCCCCGGTTACAAGATTTCTTACAAAAAGTGATCAACGTTTAAGTATCGGCTGGTCATAATAAAATAACCCGTCAAATAGGCGCGCTAAGAATTGGTTTAATTCTTGGCGCGCCTATTCTGTAGTAACGTGCTTGCATAGCAGATGAAGCGGTGTTGCTCTGAGGACGATTAACTAGTGAATACCGTGATATGGGCAACTTGAGCGGCACGTCAACTTTGATAGGGTGTTAAGCTGGCAAACTAGTTATGCCAACTTAACTAAAAACAACGGTCATCCCGAAACAGGGGTGGCCGTTGTTTTATGGCTAGTCCTATTTAGTGTTGGGGCACCTTATTACGGGGTGTCAATGTATAATTACTTTCACCAAAGCTAACATTGAGTCCCTTTTTCGCAACTGGTGTCCGCGCGCGGTTGGTCGGCTTTTGCCAGTGATCCAGGATCGCCGCAATGCAAATACACAGTGGTTCTGTGGATTGATCAGTAATTGCTAATTCAAATGCTTCACCGTTAGTGGTGACAACTGGTCGCATCGTCATGATTAATTCAGTACCATGATAAACGCGGTAGTTTTCGGCACTCAAGCTTCCCATGATAATCCAGCGAAGCTTGCGAACATAGAGCATTTCATGCCAGAAGCCCAGCGTTTTACTAATAGAACCGACGTTTTGACGGTTACAGTATAAATCGAATTTTGGCAACAATCCGAGGGTTGTTTGTCGAATTTCGGCAAGTAGCTCACCTTGGATCGCGTATAAACTGAGCGCGTCTTGGCGCCGCCCCCACCGACCAACTAAGAGATAGTGAGATTGGTTGTGCGCATCGCGAACAATCCGGGCACCTTGGGCGAAGCTATTGCGGCTGAAATATAATTTACGCATCTTCAACCTCCGTTTTCCGGAAACTATTGTTTGGCAAGCACTTCTAAGATTGCTTTGCCGACACCATCGTTGACATTTGTATCAGTGATATAGCGGGCCAACTGTTTGACTTCGGGACTGGCATTACCCATAGCGTAACTTACGCCAGCTAATTCGAGCATGGAGACGTCATTATTATTATCACCAATCGCCATGACATCGCTCATTGGGGTATTCAGCATATTCGCATAGCGCTCGACTGCAATCCCTTTTTGCGCATTAATATTATTGATTTCGATATTTGATGCGGATGAAGATGTGATTTTGAGGGACGAATGTTTTGCCAGAATTTCATCACTAAGGGGTTTTAGCTTAGCGGGCCCTTCTTCGCTGAAAGCGATAATCTTCATGACATGCTTAGTCGGATCATCCAATAACTCGTTATAGTTGTCCACGTAATTGATGTCCATAAGTTCTAAGCGGGCTGACGCGAGCGATACCGCAATTTTGAACGTTGTATCTGGATTCAGGTTAGTTAGGAGATGTGCAATTTGTTCGATTCGCTTGGCTTTACTGTTAGAGTAAATACCATCGTTGCCTACGACTTCAAAATAGTAACCTTGTGAGGTTAGCGTGTGAAAAACGGTGCGGGCCACGCTATTGGTTATGGGCACCATGTCGAGCATTTTGCCAGAAGCGTCGTATACTTCGGCACCGTTTAACGTAATCAAGGGTGCCGTGATGCCTTGAGCGGCCAGTAGTGGCTGAGCTTCAGAAAATCGGCGGCCGGTGGAGACGATAAAGTGCACGCCTTGCTGTTGTGCTTGACGGATGGCATTAGCGTTAAAATCGGAAACGACCATTTCATTGTTGAGTAACGTTCCGTCCATATCAGAGGCGATAATCGAAATCATGTTGTCACATCCTTAGTTATTTTAATAATTACATTTTAACATGTTTACGTCTGAATACAGAATTATTATCATTAGTGGTTTTGGTTATGATACAATAAAACGAGAGGTGTTAAGGATGAAAGCGTTTATTCACACGGACTGGTGGGACGTCTTAAAACCAGAGTTTGAGAAGCCGTATTACCACCAATTACACGAATTTTTGAAAAATGAATACCGAACGAAAAATATTCACCCAGATATGTATAATATTTTTCAGGCCTTTGAATGGACGCCATTTGCTGACACGAAGGTCGTTATTTTAGGTCAGGATCCGTATCATGGTCCTGGTCAGGCACACGGACTGAGTTTTTCAGTGTTACCGGGCGTGGCAGTGCCCCCATCACTAGTCAATATCTATAAAGAATTGCAAGATGATGTTGGGTGTACGCCCGTCAACCACGGTTACTTGGAAAGTTGGGCCAAGCAGGGAGTCTTGTTATTGAACTCCGTGCTGACTGTTCAAAATGGTGTGGCCTTTTCACACGCTGGTAAGGGCTGGGAACGACTTACGGACGTTGCCATTCAGCGTTTATCGGAACGATCGACGCCGGTTGTCTTTATCTTGTGGGGTAAGGCGGCTCGGTCCAAGATTAAGCTGATTGATACCCAGACGAATGTCGTGCTACAAGCACCTCATCCGAGTCCGCTTTCAGCTTATCGCGGATTCTTTGGGTCCAAACCATTTTCAAAAACGAACATTGCGTTAACATCCTTCGGCGAACAGCCAATCAATTGGCAGTTACCAGAGCACGTCAATCTTGAGCATTAATTAATTTATTGGAGGGTTATCACATGGATTTATTTGAGTCATTAGCACAAAAAATTACTGGTAAAGATCAAACAATTGTTTTCCCTGAAGGAACTGAACCCCGAATTGTCGGTGCGGCAGCGCGATTAGCTGCAGACGGCTTGGTTAAGCCGATTGTTTTAGGTGCAACGGACAAAGTTCAGGCTGTGGCTAACGATTTGAATGCGGATTTAACAGGCGTTCAAGTCCTTGATCCTGCGACATACCCGGCTGAAGATAAGCAAGCAATGCTTGATGCCCTCGTTGAACGGCGGAAAGGTAAGAATACGCCAGAACAAGCGGCTAAAATGCTGGAAGATGAAAACTACTTTGGCACGATGCTCGTTTATATGGGCAAAGCGGATGGGATGGTTTCAGGTGCAATCCATCCAACTGGTGATACGGTACGGCCAGCGTTACAAATTATTAAGACCAAGCCCGGTTCACACCGAATCTCGGGTGCATTTATCATGCAAAAGGGTGAGGAACGCTACGTCTTTGCTGACTGTGCCATCAATATTGATCCCGATGCCGATACGTTAGCGGAAATTGCCACTCAGAGTGCGGCTACTGCTAAGGTCTTCGATATTGACCCGAAAGTTGCGATGCTCAGCTTCTCAACTAAGGGTTCGGCTAAGGGTGAAATGGTCACTAAAGTGCAAGAAGCAACGGCCAAGGCGCAAGCTGCTGAACCGGAATTGGCTATCGATGGTGAACTTCAATTTGACGCGGCCTTCGTTGAAAAAGTTGGTTTGCAAAAGGCTCCTGGTTCCAAAGTAGCTGGTCATGCCAATGTCTTTGTATTTCCAGAGCTTCAGTCTGGTAATATTGGCTATAAGATTGCGCAACGATTTGGTCATTTTGAAGCGGTGGGTCCTGTCTTGCAAGGCCTGAACAAGCCGGTCTCCGACTTGTCACGTGGATGCAGTGAAGAAGACGTTTATAAGGTTGCGATTATTACAGCAGCCCAAGGATTAGCTTAAACGGTCACTTAGTTTGTTAAACGAGGGAAACTTCAGAGCTTGTACTTTGAAGTTTCCTTCGTTTTTTCTATAATAAGAACAGTTAATTTGGATGAGGAGTTGGAAGAATATGGAATCAATCACGGTAACGTCGCCGGAAGCAACCATGGCAATCGGGGCCAAACTTGGCCAATTAGTGCAACCTGGTGATTTAATCTTACTAGATGGTGATTTAGGTGCTGGTAAGACAACTTTTACAAAGGGGTTAGCAAAAAGCCTGGGCATTCCTAATAACGTTAAGAGTCCGACTTTTACGCTCATCCGGGAATATCGTCAGGGGCGACTACCGCTCTATCATATGGATGTTTACCGCTTGGAAGATGGCGGTGCGGAAGATTTAGGCTTAGATGAATACTTTGATGGTGATGGCGTTAGTGTTGTGGAATGGTCACAGTTTATTGCCGACCTCTTACCGACGACTTACTTGCGAATTGCAATTAGCCGGGACACTGATGCCGATGACCAGCGGGTAATAACCTTCAAGCCCATTGGTGAACACTATCAACGACTGGTTGATCAATTGAAGGAGTGACAACCATGGCAGAAGAAGTTGTTGATGTACGGCCTGCTGAAGTCGCGGATGCAGCACAATTATTAGCGCTACTAGCTCAGCTTGGACGTGAAAGTAATACTTTCACTGTTGATGAAGGCATTGAGGATTTGAGTGAAACGGATGAACAGGCGCAAATTGAGCGTATCAATGGCACAACGACCAACATTATTTTCGTTGCGACATTAGATTCACGGTTGATTGGTGTGAGCACCGTGCAAGCTAGTACGGATTTTAGTGCGGCGCAAGGTGAAGTTGGCGTAGCGGTACTTAAAGAATTTTGGGGCATGGGTCTGGGGACTGCTTTGATTGAGGAAGTCTTAGATTGGGCGCGTAACTATAGCTCATTGGAACGCCTCGTGTTGACGGTCCAGTTACGAAATGTGCGTGCCGTGAAGCTGTACCAGCATCTTGGGTTCGAAAATTGTACGGCAACGAGCTATGATGTCGTTGACCCAACCGGCAAACGGGTTCCAGCTATTGATATGGGAATCTGGGTTTGAAATCCGGGATTCGCTGAACTGACGGCAAACAGGTTCTGATAGTAGATGGGCCGGAATTTAAGCGTTGACGAACCAGGCCTAACCGGCGACGGCTTGTGAATGATTGGCTCATCTCCCAGTCGGTTGGGGGAATTGATAAGCTGTCTACGAGTATTGATAATCGGTAGCGATGCGTAAACAAAAAAGTCCAGCATCTTATTGCTGGACTTGCATAAATTTAATTTTAACCCTGAACGCGAACGAAAGGTTTGAGTTGCTCAGTTCCAAAAGCTTGCGCTTCGGTGAGTAAAATGTTGGCGCAAGCTAGGCTGTCATCTAGTGCATTATGATGATGCTGCAGGTCGATATCCAGTGCTTGACAGACTGTATCCAGCTTGTGATTAGGCAATTCTGGATAGAACCGTTGACTGGTCTTGACGGTATCCATGGATAGGTACTCCGGCGCGCTGATGCCGTAGTGGGCAAGCGTATTGCGTAACACACCAATATCAAAAGGCGCGTTGTGCGCAATTACGAGGCGGTCGCGTTGGAAGAATGGTGCAATGTGTTGCCAAACGTCTGGAAACTTGGGCGCGTCTGCGACATCTGCTTCATGAATCCCATGAATTTGGACGTTCCGCCAGAAAAAATCGCTCTCTGGTTTGATGAGTGTGTAAAATTCATCGCTGATTTGGTTATTACGGACAACCGTTAGCGCCAGTGAACAAGCACTGTCGCGTTTCGCGTTCGCCGTTTCAAAGTCCATTGCGACAAAGTTCAAAGTTGCCACCACCGTTTCTAAAGAATAGGATTATCGTACAAAGAATCTCGTTAATTTTCAAGTTAATGGTTCGGAAGGATAATATCGAGTTCCACTGGACAGTGATCAGAACCAAAAATTTCATTATGAATGCGGGCGTTTAGGAGCTGACTGTCTAATTGCTGTGACGTAATAAAGTAGTCAATTCGCCAACCAGAATTGTTGTCACGTGCATGCCCACGATAACTCCACCATGAGTAAATGTCGGTTTGGTCAGGATAGAAATGCCGGAATGTGTCGGTATAGCCCGCTGCAAGGAGGCGGTCAAACTTGGTCCGTTCTTCGTCAGTGAAGCCGGCACTATGGTGATTGCTACGCCAGTTCTTCAAGTCGATGTTTTCGTGGGCCACGTTAAGATCACCACAAAAGATCAACGGCTTGTTGGCACTCAAACTGTTAATATATGTGAGAAAAGCATCTTCCCACTGTTGCCGATAGTCGAGATGTTTTAATTCACCGCCTGAATTAGGAGTGTAACACGTCAAGACGTAGTAGTCCGCATATTCAAGGGTGATGACGCGACCTTCGTCATCGAATTCTGGTACACCGATACCATAAGTTACATTGAGCGGCTTGTGTTTGGTAAAAATCGCCGTACCCGAATAACCCTTGCGCTCGGCATAGTTCCAGTATTGATAATAACCTGGGAAGTCCAGTTCAATTTGGCCCGCCTGTAATTTCGTTTCTTGTACACAGAAAAAGTCGGCATCGAGCTCATTAAAAGTCGTGACAAAGCCGTGTTTGACAGCAGCACGCAGTCCATTAACGTTCCAAGAGATAAGTTTCACGTGAGTTTCAGACCTTTCAAGTAATTTACTCATATTGTAACACGGCAGCCACTGGTTATTTTAATGACAATTGAATCAGTGCGCCGTGATTAAAGCCAGACACGGCGGATAGATGTGCGATAGGGTGACAAAGCATGCTGGTGTCTTTGGTTGGCCTAGTTTCAGCGCGTCCGAGCGGGTATCTTTGGCTTTCAGTGATGGCACGTTTTTCCAGCTAACAATCACTGGCATGAATTGGACGCTGAATGATTTAAATCAGTGTGCCACGGAGCAATCAGTAGTAGCTAAAAGAAGATTGATGATAAAATTGGAGGAATATCGATGTTAAAAATTGGGGTCATTGGTTTAGGTAACATTGCTCAAAAGGCGTATTTACCCGTCATGGCGGCGATGCAAGACCAGTATGAATTTCATCTAACGACGCGTAATCCGGAAAAACGAGCACAACTAGCGACGATGTATGGGCTTCAACACACCCATGCGACCCTTGAGGAATTAATGGCAGTTAAACCGGCGGCCGTATTTGTGCATACTCCCACGGACACGCATGCAGCAATCATCAAGCAGTTGTTATTAGCTGGGATTCACGTTTATGTCGATAAGCCAGTCGCGACTGATCTTCAGGTGGTCCAAAGTTTGTATGATTTGGCTGCGGCGCGGCACCTGTTATTGACTTGTGGGTTTAATCGGCGTTTTGCTCCTTTTAATCAGCAATTGAAGGCATTGCCTGACAAACGGATGTTAGTGGCTGAAAAGGTTCGCGAAGTGGGTAGTCAAGATCCTGAAACGGCGGTTTTCGACCTGATGATCCACATGGTCGATACGGGGCTATTCTTGTTAGATGAACCACTTGAACACACTAGTGGTCGGTTGACGACGACGGCAACTGGCGCTTTGGCGCAAGGCTATTTGACGGTGCAGACGGCTCATGAGCAATTAGAAGTTATCACGAATATGTACGGTGGGGTCAACCTGGAACAAGTGACAGTCCAAACGACGGGGCAACGTGCGATTGTGACTGATTTAAGTACTAAAACCGTGATGGCGACGGCAACAACTACCACGACGGCTTTTCCGGATTGGACACCGACATTGGAAAAGCGAGGATTTGCACCGCTGATCCGTGCTTTTCTGACGGCGGTAACAACGCACGGGCCTAATCCAGTCGACCCAACTGGCGCAATTACCAGTCACGCGGTGTGCCGTCATTTATTAAGTGATTAAAAAGTGCTAAAATTAACTGATAGGCTTACAAATTTCAACCTGATTATATCGTTTCAATAGCGTTTCAATGCTGCGGTGCTTGATACGTCGGCCTAAATTAAAAACGCTATGCGGTTAAAGTGATTATTAACGTAAGTGAATTAAATCGAAACACGAAAGGAACTTTTCACCATGACCAAAGATGTCTTGGCCACTTTTCCAGCCATCGAAATTAAAAAAAATGAATCACTAAGTCATTATACGAATACTAAAACAGGCGGTCCCGCCGATTACGTTGCGTTTCCAAAGTCAATCAGCGAGACGAAAGCTCTGATTACGTTTGCCAATGAGCAAAATTTACCACTAACCGTGATTGGTAATGCCAGTAATTTGATTGTCAAAGATGGTGGTATCCGTGGATTAACGATCATTCTCACCCGCATGAAGCAAATTCATGCGAGTGGCACCAAAGTTGTTGCTGAAGCTGGTGCCGCAATTATTGCGACGACTAAGGTTGCTTGTGGCGCTAGCTTGACTGGTCTCGAATTCGCAGCTGGGATTCCCGGTAGTGTCGGGGGTGCGATTTTCATGAATGCTGGTGCGTACGGTGGCGAAATGAGTGAAGTTGTTGAAACGGTGACGGTTTTGACGCCAGCGGGTCAGCTTAAAACCCTGGATCATGACGAATTAGATTTTGGCTATCGGCACAGTACGATCCAGGACTATGATGATATTGTCGTATCGGTGACGTTTGGTCTCAAGCCAGGTAATCAGACCAAGATTCAAGCGCGGATGGACGAATTGAATACGTTGCGAGCAGCCAAACAACCGTTGGAATGGCCATCATGCGGGAGTGTTTTTAAGCGACCAACTGGGTATTTTACTGGTAAACTGATTCATGATGCTGGCTTACAAGGCCATCGAATCGGTGGTGCTGAAGTTTCTAAGAAACACGCGGGTTTTATTATCAATGTCGATCACGCTACAGCGACCGATTATATGGATATGATTCACTACGTCCAGAAAGTTGTATTTGAGCGGTTTGGCGTCCATCTTCAGACGGAAGTCCGAATCATTGGTGAAGACGTCGTTCAAGGTTAGTTATGTCAATTTAACAAAGGGGGCAACCACTAGATGCCGATTATCGAATTAGTGATTTTACTGGCATGTTTAGTGCTGCTGTCGAATGTATTGAGCCACTATCTAGTCGCAATCCCGGTCAGTTTAATTCAAGTCGGGCTGGGTCTAGGAGTGGCTTTATTATTAAATGTACAGGTAAAATTGCAAACGGATTGGTTTATGCTCGTCTTTATTGCGCCCATGCTGTACAACGATGGCAGAGAATTTCCAAAACAGGAATTATGGGAACTACGCGGGGCAATTTTTGCGAATGCAATCGTCCTCGTCTTTATTACCACCATTCTCGGTGGCTTTTTGATTCACGTATTGATCCCAACGATTCCGCTCGCTGTTGGAATCGCGTTGGCGGCCATTTTATCGCCAACTGATCCGATTGCCGTGCAGTCGATCTCGGAAGGGGTCAAGTTACCTAAAGAAATTTTGCACTTGGTCAGTGGCGAAAGCCTGATTAATGATGCGAGTGGGTTAATTGGGTTCAAATATGCGTTAGCAGCAGCGGTTACCGGTACGTTTGTACTCGGTGAAGCTGTTGGGGATTTCTTCTATATTAGTCTGGTCGGTTTGGCCGTTGGGCTGGCGCTGATCACGATCATTCAACTCATTCGGGACGTGTTACGACGAGAGGGTATCAACGATATCGTGTTCAACGTGGTGTTACAGATTCTCACGCCGTTTGCAATTTATTTCATTGCTGAAGAATGGTTCCACGCGTCCGGTGTTGTCGCCGTTGTTGCGGCCGGGGTATTATCGCACTTGCAAAATTCACATGAAAGTGAAGATGCGCCGGAATTACGATTAGTGACGGAACGGGTCTGGAACGTGGTTGTTTACTTATTGAATGGGATCGTCTTCCTGATTCTTGGTATTGAATTGCCGGCAGCAACGCAAGCAACCATTAAAGGCGCGCATACAAATACGTTTCATGCGGTCTTTGACGTTTTAATCGTCTGGGGGATTTTGTTACTGATTCGGGTTGCTTGGACATACGCTTACATGTTGTTCAACTGGTTACGACATCACAAGAAGGCCAAACCTAGTCTCAGAATTGCAGCATTGTCCGGTTTATCAGGTGTGCGGGGGGCCATTACGATGGCTGGGGTCTTCACGATTCCAACCGTGGTGGCCTCGGGCAAAGCCTTTCCGGAACGTGCGCTCGTACTGTTCATTGCGGCTGGAGTCATCATTGTAAGTTTAGTTGCTGCTGCGGCTATTTTGCCATTGATGGCGGCCAAATCTCTCCCCTTTGTTACTCGGGGATCCAGTCCGGATGAAGACGACGCGGTCTTGGCAGACGGAACGGATGACGGTGATGATAGCAGTGGGCAATTACCACAGTTAACATACAAGCAAGCCCGCATTTATATCTTACAGTTAGCGATTCAAAATATTGAAGAACATCGGCGGCCAGCTAACCAACGTGCGGCCTATGATTTGATCCTGGACCAGCAGTTTCAGATTCGGCGTCTAGAAGTGGCGTCGCAGACTGCGGATGAGTTGGCGCCGATGCTGACAGATGAATTGGAACTTCGCTTAGTGGCACTGAATGGTGAACGGGCAGCAGTTAGAGAAATGATTGCCAATAAACAAACTAGTAAGTTAGCTGGACAGGTCTACTTGCGGCGTGTCGATCGGCGCGAACAACGTTTCTTACAGGCGACACATCGACAGGGGCTTCCGACACTGCGCTCATTACGGTTGTTGTTGACGCGCGCAATGCAAGGGATTCGACTATGGTTAGCACCTGGCGATAGCGAAGAATTACGAGTGGCGTTGTTGGATATTCAGCGTGAAGCTTCTAAAGCTGCTATTAAAGCGTTGTCGCAGTATCTCAAACAGGCCAACGTTGATGAGCAACAGTTTGATCGCCAGGCTCTGTATCACTTGATCGTTCATTACCGGAATCGCATCGAGAATGCGAAAAATGATCACACGTTATCACGTGATGATTATGAACAACAGCTGCATGGACTACGCATCAAGAGTCTTGGTGCCGAACGTGCGGGTGTACAGCATTTGTTAGAGAGTGGACAAATTAGTTTACGCACCGCGGCAAAGTTACGGCAGTTCATTAATTACTCGGAGAACTTATTGATGCTCAATGATATTGAGGCCGATGAAGATTAGTTAACTTTTTAGATTGTAAATCAGTAGTTCTAGGTTATAATGATGTTAGAGTAGTATTGACGGTGAATGGTTAGGTTTGCAAATTAATCATTACTTAAGCGGACGAATAAGGGCAGCCTTACAGGGGGAAACATCATTATGACAGAATCAGAAATTCATGAACGCTTCGTGGACACTTATATGCATATTTTAAAATATGTCGGGGACTTCGTTTCAGTGCCGACCCGGCCGTATAAGATAACGTTTGAGGCCTACACGGTTATGCGGATGATTGCAACAAGTGAGGAGCCGCTGACGTTGGTCAAGATTGCGAAAGAGCAGCGGGTTTCACGGAGTGCGATTGCACGTCAAATCAACGTGTTATTAGATTTGAAGTACATTGAACAGACCACGAATACGCATGATCGCCGAATCAAGTACTTATCGTTAACACCTGCTGGTCATAAAGTGGAACAGGAAATCACCACGGCTTCCGAGGAACGTTTTCATCAATGGGTCCAAGTCTATGGTGAAAAACGGGCAAGCGATACGTTGCGTTATATCAACGATGCGGAACAAAAGGCTACCGAACTGGGTTTCAGTGGCTTCAGTGGGTTGCATGATAAGCGGGGGCGGCATACCGAATATAGTGATCCTAAGACGAAGAATTAGCTAATATTTAGTTAATAATAAGAAACACCGTTTGAACCGATTATCAAATCAGTTCAAACGGTGTTTTTGATTACGCTAGGACTTATCCGGTGTTTGATGAGGAACTGTTGGCATCGTGAATCGCCAAGCCGCGTAGATGAGGAGTTGAAGTAACCACATCATCAAGACAAAAGCGAGCATCTTTAGCGACCACATTTCAACTAATTGTTTCACAATGTACTGTGGCGTAATTAGTAAGTAGATGGAGTGCAGTCGGAGGAATCGGCCAACGTAGACACCGACACTAGCAAATAGGAAGAGTGCGGCACAGATGATACCACGACTAGCAGGGAGTCGCTGGAAGTGTAAACGTTGGGTCAGTTGCTGGGCAATTCGGTCAACGCCCCAGGTACCAATGATTGTAGACACCATCATTGGCCCAACCAAGTAAGCGAAATCCCGCCACATCGGTAAGTCGAAGCGCAAGAGACCGTTGATGCCATACGGCTTCAATAGGCTGAGGTGGAATAAATCAGTCATTAAGTACGGTGCATTCGGATAGAAAAGCAACCAAATGACCGCAATCAGCCAAAATAATAGCGGGCTACGTCGGGGTGTCAGCCAAAAACTCAGCTCGATCGGGACATAAGCCAAAATTGAATTAAGTAATAGAAAATGGAACGCGCCGTGCAAGTCGACTGCTGCGAAGATGAAAAATCCCCAGAATGCGAGTCGCACAAACCACCGCTGTAACTTAGTCATTTAGTCACTTCCCTTCTGGTACTAATTCTAACAGAAATATTAATCAAGCAATATTAAATAACATCAAGCTTAATATTTATTCAAAATCTAGCTAAAAAGCGCAGGCTCTGCTGAAATCGCACCGCGAGAACCGGGTTGCCGTGCTATAATGTGAAAGTAAATGATTTTCATGAGGAGGAGACTAATGACTTTCAATTGGAGCGGTTTGTTGACCTTACAAAACTTTGTCCGACTCCTTGACATTCTTGCGGTATGGTTTGTCATTTATGAGCTGATTGTGTTGCTAAGGGGCACTAAAGCCGTACAACTGTTTCGCGGGATCGTTGTCATTGCGATTATTAAAGCTGTGAGTGTTTTGATTGGTCTGGACACGGTATCGTGGATTATGGATCAAATTATTAACTGGGCAGTCATTGCAATGGTTATTATATTCCAGCCCGAAATTCGGCGAGGATTGGAGCATTTAGGGCGTGGCTCCATGTTTGCGCGTGGTAAGCGTCAGAATGAAGATGAAGAGCGGATGATTGCCGAACTGGATAAGGCCATCCAATATATGGCTAAACGGCGGATTGGCGCTTTAATGTCGATTAAGATGGACACGGGTCTTGAGGATTATATCGAGACTGGGATCGCATTAGATGCTGATATCACCGGCGAATTATTAATTAATATCTTTATTCCAAATACGCCGTTACATGACGGTGCCGTTATTATTCAAGATAATCAAATCAAGGTTGCGGCGGCGTACTTGCCATTATCTGAAAGCAATCTGATTCCTAAAGAGTTAGGAACTCGGCACCGTGCCGCGGTCGGAATCAGTGAGGTAACGGATGCCCTCACCATCGTCATTTCGGAAGAAACCGGTGAAGTGTCGATTACTAAGGACAATGAGCTGATGCGGGGGATGACGCGTGAAAATTACTTACGGTATTTCCGCCAAGTCTTACTAACGCCTGAGGATTCAACCAAGCAAAACGCGCTTCAAAATTGGTTTGGACGAGTTTTCGGAGGAGGTCCCCGAAAATGAAAAAATTTATGAATAGCAATTGGTCAATGCGGCTACTAGCACTGCTGTGTGCGTTGGTGCTCTTCGCCTACGTTAATTCGTTAAAGACAACGCATAACGCCAGTATTTTGACGAATAGTTCATCGAAAACGACATTGACATCTAACCGTAAAGTGACCATTAGCGCGCCCTTAGAACTGAACGTGAATAGTACGAAATATTTTGTAACGGGCTATCCCGAAAATATTAAAGTTACGATCGAAGGGCCGTCTGCTTTAGTCACAACTACGGCTAACACGCAGAATTTTAAAGTTTATGCTAATTTATCTAAGTTGGCAGTTGGGCGGCACAGTGTCAAAGTCGAAGTCGATGGCTTGAATAAAGAATTGAGTTATGGACTTAGTCAAAAGTACATTCATGTTAATATTCAGCCACGACGAACGGCTACTTATAAGGTCAGCGCAGATTTCAATAAAGCCAACGTAGCAGATGGTTATGAAGTTGGATCGGCACGGCTCGGAACATCATCTGTCAAAGTTACGGGCGCCGTCAGCGAAGTTAGCAAAGTCGCGAAAGTCGTTGCGGTCGTTAATACCAACAAGAATTTAGAGAAATCCGTGAACCAGCAGGCTATCATTGAAGCATTAGATGCCAACGGTCAAAATTTGAACGTTGTCTTGACGCCTTCGACCACGTCGGTGTATATTCCCATTACGCAGGCGACAACGACGAAAGATGTGCCAATCGATTTGAAAGCCAGTGGCAAGACCGCGGCGGACACCAGTTATTCATTCTCATCTGACACGAAGTCAGTGACGGTTACTGGCACGAAGGCGGCATTGGCGAAGTTGAAGTCTTTGCCAGTCAATGTTGATGTGACGAATGTTGATTCAACCACGACTAAGACGGTCGATGTTTCGACTAGCGATGAGGATGGGATCTCGTCAGTTAGCCCAACGTCGGTCAAAGTAAAAATTACAGTTAAAAATGATTAATCATGACACTTTTGAAATGAGGTAAATTATAATGAAATATTTTGGTACTGATGGTGTTCGGGGAATTGCAAATTCAGGCTTAACACCTGAAATGGCTTTTCGTTTAGGTCGTGCTGGTGGCTACGTATTGACGGAACATGCGGAAAACAAGAGTACGCAACCACGCGTTTTAGTTGCACGCGATACCCGGATTTCGGGCCAAATGCTGGAAGAAGCCTTGATTGCCGGCTTGCTTTCAGCCGGAATTGAAGTTTTACGTCTCGGTGTAATTACGACGCCAGGAGTGGCCTACTTAGTACGGATCCAAGATGCTGACGCGGGTGTCATGATCTCGGCTTCTCACAATCCAGTTGAAGATAACGGGATCAAGTTCTTCGGTGGCGACGGCTTCAAGTTGTCTGATGCCAAGGAAGAAGAAATCGAAGAATTACTGGATCAACCGAAAGACACTTTACCACGGCCAGCAGCAGAAGGTCTGGGGACAGTTGCTGATTTTCCAGAGGGTAATCTTAAATATTCACAATTCTTGGAACAAACGATTCCAGATGACTTAAGTGGCATTCATTTGGCTGTCGATGGTGCCAATGGTTCTACCAGTAACTTAGTTTCCCGGATTTTTGCGGATTTGAACGTGGAATTTGATACGATGGCTACGGCACCAGATGGCTTGAACATCAACAAAGGGGTCGGCTCAACGCATCCCGAAGCATTATCTAAATTCGTCGTTGAAAAAGGCGCTCAAGTTGGTTTAGCCTTTGATGGAGACGGTGACCGTTGTATCGCAGTCGATGAACTTGGAAACATTATTGACGGTGACAAGATTATGTACATCTGTGGAAAATTCCTCAGTGAACGAGGCAAGTTGAAGCAGGATACGGTCGTCACAACGGTCATGAGTAACCTGGGCTTATACAAGGCCTTAGAAGCAGCTGGTTTGCACAGCAAGCAGACCCAAGTTGGTGACCGCTACGTTGTCGAAGAAATGTTGAAGGACGGCTATAACCTTGGTGGTGAACAATCTGGTCATGTGGTCTTCTTAGACTTTAACACGACGGGTGATGGCATGTTGACTGGAATTCAGTTATTGCACGTCATGAAGGAAACGGGTAAGAAGCTTTCTGAATTAGCCGCCGAAGTGACGACTTACCCACAAAAGTTAGTGAATGTTAAGGTTCAAGACAAGAAAGCCGCTTTGAACAATGATAAGATCAAGGCAGTTATCAAGGACGTTGAAGATGAAATGGCCGGTGATGGTCGCGTCTTGGTACGGCCTTCTGGAACCCAAGATTTATTGCGGGTCATGGCAGAAGCGAAGACCGACGAACTGGTTAGCGCTTATGTAGATCGGATCGTCGATGTGGTCAAAGCTGAAGTTGGCGTTGAATAATTAAGTGATCAGACCGATCATCAAAAAAAGTCGTTACTCTTAGAGTTGCGACTTTTTTGTTGCCATGAAACGCACGGTCATTGCTAAATGCGGTTGGCGCGGTGGCAACGCGGTTAACTGGCGACTGTCAGGGGACCCAGTGCCTCCCAAACCAATTTGACCGCAAAAAAGTTACAAAAAATTCGAAAATTCGTGATGCCCTTGATTTATAAGCGTTTGAGATTGGTATACACGCTAACTAACACGTATACCAATATAATATATTGTTGACTTTTATTAGATGTAACGGTAAAGTTAACTTGTTTCTAGGAAATATACCAATTGGAGGTTAGACTAGACCAATTGTTAATTGGTTAAAGCGGAATAGCGCCAGGACTTTAGAATCTAAAGTTGACGAGGATGACGTTTATCGATAATCGACGGGTGACGTCAGGGACTGCACTCTACAGGTCAATTACAAAAACCGACTGTGAGGTTGGTGACAGATATATTGACTACGCAGCTAGAAACAATTCAAACAGTAAAGGAAGATTAATTTATGTGTGGAATTGTTGGTGTAACGGGTAAAGATAGTGCAGTATCAATCTTATTGAACGGATTGGAAAAGTTGGAATACCGAGGCTATGATTCAGCTGGTATCTATGTCAATGATCAAGATGGTCATGACTATTTAGTTAAGGAAAAGGGTCGGATCGATGACTTACGTAAAGAAGTAGGCGAAGCTGTTCATGGTTCGACCGGGATTGGGCATACTCGCTGGGCGACTCACGGTGAACCGAGTGTTGCCAATGCGCATCCTCAAGTTTCTGCGGATGGCCGCTTCTATTTAGTTCACAATGGTGTGATCGAAAACTTTGAAGACTTAAAACAGACTTATTTAAGTGACGTGACTTTTAAGTCTCAAACAGATACGGAAGTCATTGTTCAATTAGTCGATCGGTTTGTCACCAAGGAAGGCTTGAGTACGTTGGCCGCTTTCCGTAAGACGTTAGGGCTACTCGGCCATTCTTCATATGGGTTCTTACTGATGGATAAGGAAGATCCTGACACCTTATACGTCGCAAAGAATAAGAGTCCATTATTAATTGGGGTCGGCGAAGGCTTCAACGTGGTCTGCTCAGATAGTTTAGCGATGTTAGACCAAACGAAAGATTTCTTGGAATTACATGATGGCGAAATCGTGGTCGTTAAACCTGATGAAATTAAAATCACGAACCAGGCCGGCGAACCAGTTGAACGGAAACCATTCCATGTCGACATTGACGCAGCTCAAGCTGACAAGGGAACTTATCCATTCTACATGTTAAAAGAAATCGATGAACAACCGAATGTGATGCGGAAGCTATCCCAAGTTTATCTTAATGATGCGGGTGATCCAATCATCAATGATGACTTGTTAACAGCTCTTAAAGCAGCCGATCGACTATACATTGTGGCTGCTGGGACTAGTTATCATGCTGGTCTGGTTGGTGCAAAGTTATTTGAATCGTTGGCTAACGTGCCAACTGAAGTGCACGTTTCTTCAGAATTTGCATACAACCAACCATTATTATCAGCACATCCATTCTTCATCTTCTTGACCCAGTCTGGTGAAACTGCTGATAGTCGTGAAGTGTTATTGAATGTGAACGATCAACATTTCCCAAGCTTGACCATCACGAACGTGCCAAACTCAACGCTATCGCGCGAAGCAACGTACACGTTGTTATTGCATGCCGGCCCAGAAATTGCGGTTGCTTCAACCAAAGCCTATACCGCACAGATTGCCTTACAAGCCATCTTAGCTAAGGCGTTAGGTGTGGCCGTTGACCAACCAGCTGCAACAGCTTTCGACGTAAAACAGCAGTTGGCGTTAGTCGCTAATGGGATGCAAAGCTTAGTTGATGAAAAGGCTACTTTTGAAAAGATTGCTAAGAGTGCCTTATTGAATACGCCAAACGCCTTTTATATTGGTCGGGGACTGGATTACGCCGTCTCATTAGAAACGGCCTTGAAACTCAAGGAAATCTCTTACGTTCAAGCTGAAGGTTTCGCATCTGGTGAATTAAAGCACGGTACGATTGCTTTGATTGAAAAGGATACCCCAGTGATTGGGATTATTACGCAAAAGAATACCGCTGGGTTGACCCGCTCCAACTTACAAGAAGTTGCTGCACGGGGAGCTAAGACAGTTACTATCGTCACCGATAGTTTAGCTAAAGATGGTGACACGGTTATCTTGCCAACGGTTGATGAACGATTAACGGCTTTGCTTAGTGTTGTTCCTGGTCAGTTATTGGCCTACTACACGAGCTTAAACAAGGGCTTAGATGTGGACAAACCACGGAACCTTGCCAAGAGTGTGACCGTTGAATAATTTAAAGTAAGTGTGTGGGCACCAAGAAACGTCACCGTTCGATTACGGTGGCGTTTTTTGATTGCCCACAAAGCTTTTGCATAATTTTTAACTACTAATATTCATAAGGCTATTGTGAAAGTTGACGATCTTTTGGTATGATAAAGTAAGCGGTTGCGATAACACAACTAAATAATTAGACTATTGGGGATGAATGGTCATGCTGAAATATAAATATTTTGCACAGCCAATTAATAACCTTGGAACCAACCGAACAATCTTGTATGAGTTATTATTACGACAGTGGGATGAGAGGCAACAAACTTGGCGAATACCAGCGACCTTTGAAATAGCGCCAACAGAATTGATTCAATTGCTGGATTGCGCTATTCAGGAATTAAATAACCATCATGTTTCCATCAATTTAACGGCGCGTCAGTTTGCTAATCCTGACTTTCAAGTTGCAATTAGTCACTATGTGCAGACGCATTTGTTACCACGAGAACTAACTGTTGAGCTAGTTGCGACACCTGAGCTAAGTGAGTTACAGCAATTAAGTGTTGGGTACCGGGCAGCTGGTATATTACTTGCTTTTGATGATGTTGGTTCTGATAACCTATTCCAACAGATCAAAATGATGTTGCCATATGTGAATACGGTTAAATTCGCGTTACAAAATATGCGACCGCTGGGGACCCCAACTACGGATGCAATTGTTTCGACGCTCAAATTTTGGTTTGATAAGGCGGAGGAACAGCAAATGCTATTTACCTTTGAAGGCATTGAATCAGCGGCTGATGTTCAACTGGCTAATCATCTAGGCATTACGCGAGGGCAAGGATATTATTTTGCCAAACCGCAACTACCCGCGACATTTATGGCATGACAATAGTGGTATGCTACAATAGTATTCGTAGCAATGTAACTGAGTGTCATGTTGATGTTTAATCGGCTGAATCACATGACGAGACGAGGCCGATTTTGTTAGTAAATGATAAAAGATGGGGTGGCTACTTGTGGCAATCAATTTAATTGCAACTGACTTGAATGGAACATTATTGCATCAAGATCAGCGTTTTGACAAAGAACGGTTTAAACGGGTTTTGGCGCAGTTACGGGCGATAAACGTTTCCCTAGTACTTTCGTCCGGTAACCAATATGCCCATCTTAGACAGTTATTTAAAGATGTTATGGCGGATAATCTTATCGTTGTTGCTGAAAATGGGGCGTCGATTTATGCCCAAGATCGCTTGATCTTTGATGGTAGTCTTTCAGCAGACCAGCAACGAAAGTTTGTGACTGTTGATCGTCACCAGCCACTATTCAAAGACGCATACGTAATCTTAGTTGGTAGCCATGGGTCGTATACTGAGTTAGGAGCACCTGATAAGTTAGTAGCGATGGCCCGTCAGTTTTATGATCATTTACACTTGGTTGCGGATCTGGCCACTGTTGATGATACCGTTAAAAAAATCAGTATCTCAACGTCACCGGACCAGGCTGCTGATCTGGTGGCACGAGCTAATGATTATTTTGATGGCGAGTTACGTGCGCATGATAGTGGGTATGGCGTCGTAGATTTGGTTGATCAGCGGGTCGGAAAATTACCAGCAATTCAATTCTTGGCGACTAAACTTGGGTTAACTGCAGCTAATGTGATGGCCTTCGGTGATGGGGCGAATGATGTCCCATTATTGCGATATGCAGCGCACAGTTATGCGATGTGCAACGCACCGGCGGACATTCAAGCCGCAGCAAAACACGTGACGGCCCTGGATAATGAACATGATGGGGTATTAGCAACCATTGAACAAGAGTTGTTAAATAATTAAAAGCCTATAACTAGTCAGTAAAAAGCTGAGCTATCGAATGAACATCGTTATTCGATAGCTCAGCTTTTTGGGTCCTATTAAAGTGATTGATTAGGGTAGAAGAATTGATGAATGCCATAAGTGTTGAGCGAAACTAAACGCTGCTTTAGTTCAGCCAAAGTTAGTCCTAAATCACCATTAAAATAGAGCCGGAAAAAGGTTAAATTGTTGTGGATCAAAAAGCTTGAACAGACCTTAGCATCGATTGCAGATAAATGATAGTTTGTTTGAATCGTCGTTGTAAGCCCTGCTACCACGGCAGCGTGGATTTTCCGAGACAAAAAACTGTAATCATCATTCAACAAAATGACTCGGTGAAAAGCTTCAGATTGGCGAAAATAGGTCACTAAGCGATCAAAGATTAAGCCGGGTTGGCTAATGTTTTTCTTGAAATCTTGCGGGTCAATGAGTGCTAGAATCTTATCAGCACCTTCTTGAACGAACGTTTCCGCTAAATCGTCAATGGAATCGAAATGTAAATAGAAAGTTTTGCGGTTTATATTAGCGACACTTGTGAGCTCCTTAACAGTAATATCACGATAGCGCGGATACTTTAAAGCAAGCGTCCGAAAAGCCTCTTTCAGCGCAGTCTGGGTGCGCTGAACACGTAAGTCAGTAGCTGGCATAATCTGATCCTCCTTATTAATTACATTTGATGGGGTGGTCATTATTAAACCGCCGCTAAATGTACTAGTCGTTAAGCCACATGTGGGTATTATTATCATAATAGCACTTATTTTGATAGTTAACTCGTCCTGAGTCATGACAGATTAACTCGCGCAACGTGCATAATAGCATATGCGCCTAGTAGGTAAATGGTAATGAGGCCATGTCCGTCGACTAAAATGGGTTAGGAGATTTTCGTTCAGTCAATGGTATGGTGTAACGCATTATTAGTGAGTCAAAAAAGCTCCCAGTAGTTTGCATTCTGGGAGGTCGATTTGAATCATTCTTGAGTAGTTAGACATCGTAAATATTAGAAAAACGATAGGCCGTTTGGTAGGTTACAGGAATATTAGGTTCGATAATGATACTGCCAAATTCCTTGTGGTGAATAGCATCCGGTAATTTTTGTGCTTGCAGGGAAAGACCAAGTTGAGAACGCATCGGTTTACCGCCATTGAGTCGATAACGATCATCACGGTAATTAGTTGCACTGGAAACCACGACTGCCGGAGCGTTCGTTCGCATCGTGACTTTGCGTCCACTGATGCGATCTAGTAATTCTACTTGTGGATATGGGGTGTCGTTTAAGACGAAGCCGTGATGGAGCCCGCCCTTGATGTTAGCAACCTGGGGTCCAACCTCGACTGGGTCACGAAAATCAAATGGGGTGTCGGTGACCCATGGCAACTTACCAGTTGGAATACCGTGTTTGTTTAACGCGGCGTACTCGTCTGCATTGATTTTAAGAACATGGTGGTCAATGAGGCGTTCCGCATCCCCACTTAGATTGAAGTAGGTATGGTTGCTGGGGTTGAATAAGGTTGTTTTATCACTTTTACCAGTGTAGCTAATAGTAAATTTACCGTCGTTATCTAATACGAAATTAGCCGTGATCGTCATTGTCCCGGGATAGCCGTTCTCACCGTCCAAGGTAATATATTGCATGACGAGTCCAACTTGATCACTAGTGTGCAGTTTACGTTCTAAAAACCATGGTTCAAATGAAATTTGAGGCATATTACCACCGTTTAGATGATTTTCGCCCGCATTTTGAGTTAAGTCATACTGCCGCCACCGGGCATTTTTGATGATCCCCGCAACCCGAGCGATGGTTGCACCGAAAAAAGATTGATAGGTGATGTAGTCGGCGCCGTCGTCAAATCCCAAGACAATATTTGCAAAATTACCATCTTTATCATGGGTTTTGATCGCGGTGACTGTGGCGCCCCAGTCCATAATAGTGACGCTCATATGATGATTGTTCACTAATGTATAATAATTAATCCCGTTTTCCTGATGCTCGATTATTTTCATAATGCCCTCACTCCCATAGCTGCCTGACATGTTACCGCCTACTTTTAGTATATTTCATTCTTAAAGGGAATGCGAATAATAACCCAGCAAGTGTTAATGCGAGAGTGACAGGGTTAGTTGCTAGTGAAGTCAATTTAAATAACCAGTGTAAATAATTATAATTGATTGTTGATAATAATTAAAATTATCTAGGTTGAGAAGTTTGTTTTAAATCTTGGTAATTGTGAATGGTACCAATCTATTAAATAAGGTGAATTAATTAACTTTGTGCAAGTAAAGACGGCAATTTAGTGGCGAACATGGCTGGCTGAGGGTGTTAGAAAAAGATTAATGAGTAAATAGAAATAATTTATCTATTTATTTTGACTAACTGTTGACAACGCTTACAATATCGCTTATTCTTAGTTTGTAAGGTATTTAATTACCTTCTAATCAATTCTCTTTCTCTCTTATGCCGACCACTATCTGCTTGGATAGTGGTTTTTTGAGTGAAATTAGCGAATTGATGGCGGACCAGATGAAGATAAGGCTCTCTTGTAATTTTTGAAGATTGATGTTTACTCAGAAAAAGGAGTGCTCGGCTGATGGTAGCATTTTGGGGCTGACTGAGTTAGTTTAGTGTTCATCAAGTACAGGTGATTAGGCATACCAAGCCTGATCACCTGGCAATTACTGGTCAGTTTTGACACGACTGCCAACCCCGCTTATACTAAAATGTGAAGTGAGGGATTGCAGTTGAAAAACCATGAAGTATTAGACTTAATTCAAGAAATAACACGTAATGATGGGACCTCATACATGGAGATCGGAAACATGTTGATGAATGGCCGCGCTGAGTTAGCAGCTGAACGTGGTTTTATTAAGCAAGTGCGGATATTACAACTAAACATTCCGCATTCCACGCATGTTGCCAAGTATGAGCAATATATTAATGAAACATTTACGATTCCCGATGAAACGATGGATCATTGGGAAGAATGGACAAAAACACCTGACATGCAAGCTGAGGTCGATCTGATTTTGAAAGAAAATCATATTGGCTAAAAGCTGTTAGCCAAAGTCTAGCGCAGGAGTGTGAGTTTATCAAACGGCGGTTGTTTTTTAGTAGGCGTTGGCTCAAAAGTTGAACTTTCAGAATGTCAATTCTCTAAGCTCAGCTTTTTTGTTTGGATCATGTAATTGACTGATTGTGGTGATTTAATTGCGGGTGCGTGGTGGGGGAAAATAACTTACAAACGCTAGTATCAGTGTTATTATCAATAAGCATGTTTAAGGAGGCTCGTTATTAAATGAAGAATGGGGCATTGCTACAATTTATTCAAAGTCATTTCCAGACCCGTTTTCGTTTTCGTAACGCGTTTGAGACCCAATTGACTGTTCAGATTTTAAGTCGATTAATTGGCGAACATCCGGAAAGTTTGTTATTGACTCGGCGAGATGTTGAAGCGTTGGCAGGCTGCTCATTGGACGCGCCGGCACTACAGCGAGAATATTTTCCGCAGCGTGCGATGACACTGTTAGAAACGGCGTTAGATGAGCTGGTTACGTTAAGTGTTATCATACACCAGGATCAGGGCAGGACCCGTTATCCCTTATTTCGGAGCGTACAGCTTGATCAAGTGTGTCAACGAATTGTGTTTAACTTGAACCTGGACGTGTTGCCACAATTAACGGACTGGTCACGGGAATTACAACAAGAACAGGAGCGATTTTAAGTGACAAAGAGTGTGATTGAAACCTTACAGGACCATCGAACGCGGCGACAATTTACCACTGAACCAATTAGTGATGCGCAATTCGCGCAAATCATCACAACGGCACAACAAATGCCGACTAGCCAATATTTACAGGCATACAGTTTGATTGAGATCACTCAGCCTGCACTACGGCAACAATTGGCCACGATTACGACGATGCCAACGGTTGGTGAAAACGGCCGTTTATTAGTTGTGGTTGCGGACCAACACCGCAACGTCAAGCTAGCACCGGGCGCAACGACGCGTCGGGCACTGAGTGAATTTGACCGCTTTGCTGGTAGTATTGAAGATGCCACGCTGATTACAGCGGCGATGGTGATGGTCGCTGAAAGCATGGGTCTTGGTAGCGTTGTACTTGGATCAATTAACAACGACACGCAGGCGGTGATTGACGCACTGCACTTGCCGGACTTGACGTTACCCGTCTTTGGGTTGCAGTTAGGGCACCCAGCGGATGTTCCTGAAAAGAAACCTCGATTAGGGTTGCCCGCTGTGTTGTTTCAAGATACCTATGCTGAGCCTGCGAGTTATCAGGCGGAGTTGGACCGGTTTGATGGCGTTTTGAATCAGTATTATCAACATCGGAGTAGTCACGCCCGTACGGAACACTTAGCGCACATGACGCAGGAAGCGACCCACTCAGCGGCCAAACGGCGAGAGTTTTTGACAATCGCTAGGCAGCAGGGCTTTTTGCCGGAATTAGACCAATAATCGTTACCATAACACTAATAATTAGAATGGCTGAACGAAAAATAACCGTTAATGTAACGCTCCCATGTCGCTATTAGCTGACATGGGAGATTTTTTGGTACCTGGGAGGACGAATCTTAACATTAAAATAAGATTAAATATTGTTATTTTTACTAATTATAATATAATTAATTCTGAGACGATGTTTACTAAGCAGGCCCGGGCTGCGTTGCAGATTCGAGTGAAAGCTGAGTCGATCCTTATTCTGATGTGTGATAGTAACATTGTTGCAAGGCTTGAAAGGGGCGGATAATGTGATCAATGCCAACTTCAGAAAACTCGTCTTAGGGCGAGCAGTGGGTAACGCTGGTGACAGCATCTACATGATTGCCATGAACTGGTTCATTCTCCAATTGACCAACAGTGCGTTGTGGATCGGCATCATGAATGTGGCTATTGTTTTACCGGGCGTGTTGTTGTTTCTGTTTGGTGACAGTATCGACCGACATTCTAAACGCCGATTATTAGTCGCGGTTGAATTTTCACAGTTAGTGATCGTGGTCATGCTAATTGGATTAGTTGCGTTACATATTAAGTTGCCAGGTATCTATGTCGGGCTGGTATTCGTCGCGGCCCTTTTTGGATCACTAGCTTATCCGATTCAAGATACATTAGTACCGCTGCTCGTTGAGCCAGACCAGCTAGTTCAAGCACAAGCGGACATGTCAATTGCCTACAAGGGAACGGATTACGTGTTCAACGCGCTGTCTGGATTTTTGATCAGCCTCTGCTCAGTGCTCGGTGTTTTAATCATGGATGCAGCCACGTTTGTCGTTACCGTTGCCACTTTTAGGCGGATCAAACTCGCTGAACCCCGTCAGCAACACACGCGGGAAAAGTCCTTGTATCTCAACCAGATTTTGGTTGGTTTCAAAATTATCAGCACTGATCCGCTGCTGCGTTTATTGACGTTTGCGAGCGTCGTCATGAATTTCTTCTTTGGCGGTTTGAATACGTACGTCGTTTTATTTGGGCGGCATTTCGGTGACTCGATCTACTACGGTATTTTGGAGTCGATGTCAGCCGTTGGAATATTATTAGGGATGACGGTAGTCTACTGACAGTTAAAAAAGTTGACCGTTCGGCAGTCTTACCTCATCGGCAACTTTGGGCGCGCGTTATTCATGATCTTGACAGTAGTGTCGTACAACCAGTTCTGGCTGTTTGCCATCATTTACTTACTGAGCTTTGTCTTTCAAGGACTGACGCAAGTATTTGAGACACCGATGATTCAAGCGATGGTCGGTTCAGACCAACTCGGGAAGGTAATGACCTGCTTTTATACGCTGGTTTCCGTGACCTTACCGCTGGGTTCGCTAGCGTTTTCTTTCCTAGCTGACCGCTTTGATTTACGGCTATTCTTATTACTATTTGCCCTCTTTTATGCCGGCATATTCCTGCTATTTCTAGCCAGTCACGCCTTCAAAAAAGTAGACGAACTACAATTATCATAAACCCCACGCGATATTCATTAATCTGTCATCAATCATGATTAAAACGTGCCAAGTTTTTAAGTTCAAAAGCAACCAGCTTAGACCCGCTGGAAAAAGTTCAGGTTAGCGTAAACTTGCTTAGTTAGTGTGTCCTATGCCGACTTCCAGGCATTTCTGCCAATTGCCGGAACGTGGTGGGCACAGATTTAAGCCGAAGCCCACGTCTTAAATACTGGCCTTTCACTAACCAAGCACAAGACGCTTGCTAAGTGAAATTTCACCACTGGGCATTGTCAGAAACGCCTTCCAGTCGGGACAGTGTTCGAATGGCAGACGGAGATGTACCCAACTTTTATTGGACTCATCATTGTTCTTCATAAACAGTAATTTTGTCGAGCAACTGTCAGGCAGAAAATGACATTGTGATAGCTTACTATTTCGGAATCACCATAGTAGTAATCGAACGTTTCAACAAAGTGGTTAGGGTAACCCTAACGTCTCGTTTAAAGTTCCTGTATCAAAATAGTCAACGATAAATTGTGCTAAGTTAAGTGGCCGTTCATCAGCCATTCGAGCGGCTTCCCGAAACGTGTTCGGTGCCACTAAAGCCTGTGCTTGCTACGCCAACGGACTAATGCCAAAACCGCATTAATCCGTTGGCTAGGCAATGCTCGGCTTCAACTCGTGGCCCCGCACACTCTTGAGACTGGAGGGACTGGGTGACAATGCTCAGTAGCCAAATTATTCTTAGTCGGAAGTGATTTCCTTCCGGCTTAGAATAAGACTCGTATTTGAGATGACGCGGGTTGGGCGTTAGCTCAAATCGATGTCGGCTTACGTTACAGCAATTGTCACCCAGCCCCGGAGGTCGGAATAGGACGATCATTGCTGACGAACAGAAATCCACCTAATCGGCACGTTTTAATCATGAAAAGCAACAAACACAGTGCGGATTATCGGATAGATAAGAATGGCAGTGATGGATTCAAGGAAAATAGTGCTGAACTAAAAACGTCGTGACTGACTTCAGTCGCGGCGTTTTTGACTAGAAATTTAGTTTAGTTGGTACTTGATTGGGCGTCGATTGGGGTGTGCTTGAATAGTTGGGCTGCTTTGACGGCGGCTTGCCAGCCTTGGTAAAGGTTCGCACGTTGGGGCGCGGCCATTCGGGGTTGGAAGACATTGCCGGTTTGGTGGATTGATTTGAGTTCGTCCAAATCTTGCCAGTATCCCACGGCTAGGCCGGCTAAGAATGCAGCACCGAGTGCGGTCGTTTCGAGGTCAGCGGCCCGGATGATCTTGACGTTTGAGATGTCGGCTTGAAATTGCATCAGCCAGTTGTTGCGGGCTGCCCCGCCGTCGACCATGAGTGTGGGCATGGTGATGTTGGCGTCGTTTTTCATCGTATCAATGACGTCGCGGGACTGGTAGGCCAGTGACTGTAGTGTGGCTTTAACAAAATCAGCCCGGGTGGTCCCGCGGGTTAAGCCAAAGACGGCTCCACGGGTCTCGGAATCCCAGTAAGGTGCGCCCAATCCGGTAAAGGCGGGAACTACGTAAACTTCGTTGTGATTATGGGACTGTTGAGCAAGACTTTCGGATTCTGGTGCTGATTCGATCAGTTGCATGCCATCGCGTAACCATTGCAGGGCCGAACCCGCTACGAAGATGGAGCCTTCAAGCGCGTAATTGATGTTGCCATCAAGCCCGTAAGCGATGGTCGTTAAAAGGTTGTGGTCGGATAATTGCGGTTGCTCGCCCAGATTCATGACGGTAAAGGCACCGGTTCCATAAGTATTTTTGACCATGCCAGGTTCAAAGGCCATCTGACCAAATAGTGCGGCTTGTTGGTCGCCGGCCATCCCGCTGATTGGAATTTGGCTACCATAAAGCAAGTAGTCCTTAGTCGTGCCATAGATCTCAGAGTTGGACCGTACTTCTGGGAGCATCGCAGCAGGAATGTTCAGTAGGTTCAGAATCGTTTGGTCCCATTGTAAGTCGTGAATGTTGAATAACATGGTGCGACTGGCGTTGGTGTAGTCGGTGACGTGGGTCTCGCCACCAGTCAATTTCCAGACGAGCCAAGTATCAATAGTCCCGAAAAGAAGTTCGCCGCGTTCCGCGCGCTTTTGGGCACCATCAACGTGGTCTAAGATCCAGCGAATTTTCGTTGCTGAGAAGTAGGCGTCGGTCACTAGGCCGGTGTGCCGGTGAATCAGATCGCCCATACCATCAGCGATGAGTTGCTCAGCTAACGGTGCAGTTTGCCGGGACTGCCAAACAATGGCGTTATAAATGGGTAGACCGGTTTGCTTGTCCCAGACAACGGTAGTCTCACGTTGATTGGTGATCCCGATGGCTTCGATTTGATTAGGTTTAATATTAGCGTCAATTAAGACGTTAGCGATCGTTGAGGAAACCGCGTTCCAGATTTCAGTAGCGTCGTGTTCGACCCACCCCGGTTGCGGAAAGTATTGTGGAAACTCCTTTTGGGCGTCGGCAACTTTTTGACCGGCGTGATTAAAAATAATGGTGCGGGTACTCGTGGTCCCCTCGTCAATGGCCATGATATATTTGGCTGACATAACTTGTTCCTCCGAAGATTGTAATCAATAACATCATCTTTGATGCTAGCATGGATAGTTGGACTTGTGAATAAATATAAAAAACTTAATATATAAACTGGCATCCCATGAAGTATCGAGAATTAATCATCGTACCCATACCAATTCGCTGAAATAAGGAAAGGGTTACCATGCTTGTTTTGATAATATTACTTTTGTACAACGGTTAGTAACGGCGTTGAACTAAGATTAATGAATATTTGAAATGTAGACCAATCGGCATATAATGGGGACTCAAATCGGTGTGAAATGGAGGATTCCTAGTATGCAAAAACGACGCTTTTTTCTTAAAGGCTCTGCTGCCGAGGTTGCTTGGCTCAATCGGCAGGCGGCGTGGGGCTATCAATTGACGGCGATTCACGGTCTGAGTTATCAGTTTAAAGAAGTCCCACAAGCACGCCAGCTGATTGCCGAATACATGCCACAGACGACGTTACAAGTTATGACGACGGTCTTCCAACCACTTACTAGTTATACGTTTCATGATGATATGGCGGTGGTTTATTCAACTGTGGCCCCTAAACAACGAGTGGTCAACAATGATCAACAATACCGCTTAGCAGTGTATCGACATGCTCGCGATGTCGCCTTGAACTGGCTCAATGGCTGGGTATTGGTAGTCTGGCTCATGATGAGTGCGACGATTGTGATTAGCTCGCAATTGCAAGCAACGCCACTATTAACCCGGTTGTTATTACTTGGGTTGGCACTTGGTGCGGGGGTGATGGTGGCAGGTATTATCGTTGGTGTTCGGACAGCGATTCGTTGTCACCGGGAAGTGTGTCGCTTGATCCGTATCACAGGAGACGATCACGAGACGTGGAAGCCGACTTTTCACGTGTTGTTTAAGCATCAACACGCCGCTCCCGATACGACTTGCTGGGATGATTTAGGTAGCTGGCAACTGGCACTGCATAATCAGCGTGGGGATTACTACTTTGAGTTAAAAACGACATTGAGTGAATTAGAAATCACTAATACACTGGCACAACGCTTTTCAAAACAGGACTTTTCCGTGGTATCGTGGTTAGGTTTGTACGTTGTTTGAGGTGGATATCATATTAATTATGTGAATTTAGTGTGACTTTTTTTTAAAAGGACTTGTTTTTTATCATAAAAGCGTGTATAAATACAGACATAATCATTGCCCGGTAGTTCAGCGGTAGAATAATTGACTGTTAATCAAGAGGTCGCTGGTTCGATCCCAGCCCGGGCAGTTGGTCATGTTTAGTTAAGTAGCGGTATCTCGTGAGGTACCGCTTTTGTCGGCACAAGTACAGAATAGCGCTGGCATTTGATGGGTAATTGGCTGGCAGAACTTTAGAAATAATTAACTAAAAAAGTTCTGACAAACCTTGACTATTCTTGACTAAAACCGTATACTTACTATATTAAAGTAAGTGGTGTAAAGTCACTTGCTGAAACTTAGGAGGAATTCATCGTGACAGTAAACTTATATTATTCAACGTCCAGCAAGTCTAGTCGTAGTGCACGAGCATGGTTAGTTGAGAATAACATTCCATTTAATGAACGCGACATTATTGCTAATCCTCTGGATCGCGATGAATTGAAACAAATCCTCCGGCTCACTGAAAATGGCTTCGAGGACATCGTTTCAACGCGTTCTAAGGCTTTCAAAGCATTACACATTGATTTGTCGGACTTAGGCTTCAATCAGTTATTGGACCTATTAGTTGAAAAACCACAATTACTCAAGCGGCCAATCATTTATGATGGTCGGCGGTTACAAATCGGTTATAACGAAGAGGACATTCGGGCATTTTTGCCACGTTCGGTACGTAAGTCTGAATTACGTGAAATTCAACAAAAACTTTATGACGATGATCAACAAGCAGTTGGTTAATCGGATTTAGCGTTTGAGACGAAAGCGGCCCATCAAGAATTGTGTTGATATTCTTGATGGGGCGTTTTTTTGTCGAAAGAACAATATCAGCCAGCCACCAGGGCGCGTTAGGTTGCGTGTCTTCTTAACAGCGTATCGCAGTGTAGGGCGTTATTTTACTTGCCGATTACCGCCCGTTACCTTTGCTGAGTAAGCAGATTCCTTGGTATAATCAGTTGGTTTGTGTACAATGTAAAAAGGCTTAAAGGAAACGGAGATTTTAACATAATGAGTGAACAAGACCAGGCTGCCTGGGCGATCCAGGCACTCGCCGCTTTGAAGACGGCTGATAATCAAGTTGTTGTGGAGAGTATCATTAAGGTCATCGATGACCAACAGGCTGAGATTGAGAGTCTACGGGGTTCAATGGAAGGCCAATTATGGAGTCCAACTAGCTGGCATCAAGATCAGCAAGCGCAACGTGCCGCGCATGAGGACAAGTCCACAACTAACCATTAAAATTGAGAAGACGCCACAAAAGACGGTTGTTAGACTATTATTGGTCTAACAACCGTCTTTTTGTCACTGCGTTTGTGAATTTAAGTTGAGCGCCATGCCGTGATTTACGGCGCAGTCGAGCATTAAGCAGCCAGCAAGGGGGTGCAAGCTTCAGGATACAGTTGTGATCAGTAATCCGTGACGCTTGTCTTGCGGTGCTGGGCCACAAATTGGAAGGTAGCTGCCACGAGTCCGCCAATCAGGATACCCGTTGCGTTGGCAATGACGTCGTTGATATCGCTACTGCGATTGATCAGCCAATGTTGTGACATGAAATATTGCAGACTTTCAATGCTGGCACCCACTAACAAGCCCGTTAATCCGAGGCCCAATAGTGGGTAGTGATGAAAGTGGCGTTTAATTCCCCAGCCTAAGGGAATCGTCAGAATGATATTTTCGATAAAGCCCAGCCCGTGAAGATACAACCGTGATAGGTTCACTTGGCCGACACCAGCTGGCATCACGTAGATGGCAGTTCCGTCGAATGACAGCGGGGTAAACAAAATCACACTAAGGCCAAATAAGTAACCTAAGCCGAGTAGCTGCCGCGTCCGGGCTTGTGGCTGGCGAACGTGGACAAGAATCACCAAACAACTTAGTGTTGCAACTATTAAAATAATTCTGAACGGTTCCCAACGCATGCACACCACTCCTCGGTTTGGATTAACTGTATCTTACCGTAAACTCAGTGGTCAGAAGTAAAGAAGACGTGAAGCTTAATGAAGCCTTTAACGGCTTAACCAAATCCCAAGTAAATCAGTGGTTAGATGACCGTGATTGATGTTGGTCGTCAGCCATATTCGCAATTGGTTTCGTAGTCAGCGCTAAAGCAGCTACAATCATAATGATAATTAGACTGAACCAGAGTGCGATCTGGGTGCCGAGGGTGGTTTGCATCGTACTCGAAGCACTCGGTGCCATGCGGGTGCCCAATGTAATCAAGACGGCCATAATGGCGGTACCGAGCGAACCAGAATACTGTTGTAGGGTGTTGAAAAGCGCGTTGCCATCGCCCATTAGTTGGGGCGGCAATTGTTGTAAACCATACGTCAGGGCATTGTTAAATAAGCAACTGAACCCAATTTGAAAGCCAACAAATAAGCCAATGATCAAGCCGACCGAGAGATGCTGGGCTAACCCTGCGAGACTTAGTGTTGCCAACAGTAAAAAGCCACTACCAATTTGGAATGGTCGCCGAATGCCGCGACGGTCCATCAATTTACCAGCCAAAGGTGATAGTATTGCTGAACATAAGCTTCCTGCTAATAGCATTAAGCCCGACACTAACGCATTTTTACCCAAAGCGAGTTGTGCAAAATTAGGGAGCAGAAAGGTCAGTCCAATCTGAATGAATTGAATGAAGAAGTAAATGAGAAGCGCCCGGGTAAAGTCACCCTGTTGGAAGACGGCCAGGTTGATTAGTGGGTGCGTGGTTCGGGTTGCCGAACGGGTAAAAGTCAGTACGGCGAGTACCGCTAATAACAGTGGTAACCAGACGAATACTAAGCTTAAGCCATGTGTACTAAGGTTATTGACGCTAAAAATCAGCAGGATGAGTGCCGCGACGACTAGCCCGAATTGGCATAAGGGGAACGGACGTGACCGTGGTGCCTGCGTTTGGCGAATAGTTTTGGCCGTTATCAGCCAAGCAATCAGACCAAACGGTAGGGTAATGCCGAAAATTAAGCGCCAGGATAATAGTTGTGTCACTAAGCCGCCATATGTTGGTCCGAGTGAAGGGGCCAATGCGATCAACATTCCAGCGGTCCCCGTAAAACGACCCTGAGCAGTGAAAGGGACCAGGGTCATGATTTGCGCAAATACTAATGGTAATGCCAATCCAGTTCCGATGGCTTGAATGATTCGACCGAATAGTAGTAACCAGAGCTGTGGCGCGACTGTACATAATAAACCGCCAAGAACGAAACCAGCCCCGCCAACGTTAATAATTGTCCGCCAACGGAAGCGTTGTTGAATAAACGCCGTAATAACCATGGTAGCGGCTACGGCGAGTAAATAGGCAGTGGTGACCCATTGAACCGTTGCTAGAGTGGTGTGGAATTGGTGCATCAAGGTCGGAAAGGTAACGTTCATTGATGTTTCAACTAAAATACCGCAAAAAGCCAGACTGGCGGTGCCAAAAATTGCAACCTTCGTTTGGGTTGGGATGACAGGTGTTGTTGTAGACAAAATAAAACCTCCATTGATCAAGGCCAGCTCGTTTCGTATGTGAAACGACGCTTTTCTTGACCAACGGAGATTCCGTTGTAAAGATATACAAGCATCAAAGACGACCTTGATGAATTTATTAATGTTTTAATCCTAGCATACTACTGATAAAAATGTCAGTCCGATTTTTTTATTCGCTGACTTTAGCGCTTTGTTCAGCTAAAGCAGTCAGGTGCTCGAATAGGATGCCTTCACGCAGTCCATTTTGAGAGAAAATCATCCGGTCAGAATCTAAAAAGCGCATCAGACTAATGGCAGGAATCATCCCACCAACAATAATATCAGCCCGGTCCTTTGCTAATCCAGGAATAGCCGCGCGACCAGCTGCATCCTGGCTAATGACAGTATTGAATGTGTCATAGATGGCGTTGTCACGTAGCCGATAACCGTGAATATCTTCAAAGTTGAGGATATTGCATTTGCGCCGGTTAATTTTGGCTAACGTTCGGTTGCTACCACCCAAACAGACGAGTGGTAAGTTGAGACCGTTTCGCAACCACCAGACGCTATTAAAAATTTTATCAACGAAAGTCATCGTTTTAAATAATTGACTAGCGGTAACTTGGTCGTTGAGGCCGAACTTTTCGGATAAACTGACCGCGCCGATTGGCAGACTGATTAGGTCCTTGGCTTGGCCGTTTACGATAAGGACGAGTTCGCAGCTACCGCCACCAGTATCGACCATGACGCAGTTAGTCGTTGGAAGCGTATTGACTACCCCTAAGTAATCGTAATAGGCCTCGGTTGTTCCAGGAATCACTTCGATATCTAGGCCAACATCATTTTTAACGCGTTTGAGAAATTTCTTTTGGTTGCTGGCCTTTCGCGTTGCGGCGGTCGCCACGGCCTTGATAGTTAAGTTAGGTAAGTCTTTGTAGACGGCAGCAAATGACTTTAGCGCTGCAATCGTGCGGTCAATGGCCTCGGCTTGAAGGGTCGGCGTATCCGTGGCGTTTTCATTCTCGGATAAACGCACCATTTCCTTGAGTCGGTGAGTGACCGCATAACTACCGTCTTCCTGAATCTGTGTAATTGTCATTCGACATGAATTGGAACCTAAGTCAATGACCGCAAAGTTTTCCATCGCTAATCATCCTCTCTATCAAGATCTGAAGCATCCGGCTCATTCTTGGGACTCATCATCGGAATGAACTGGTGCGCGTTGCTAGTGGGCGTAGTATCGCCGTGATCAGCCTTGACTGCTTGCTCGGCTTCGCGAATGAATTCGGCCTGGGAGTCCAAAACCTCTAAGCCGCGCCCATCCACACGGGCGTACGTATTATCTGGTTGCAAAATGCGCGTTTTGACCGTGTCAGCCCACATTGTTTCAAAAATTGTCATCGCACGGTGACTGATTTCAGGTTGGAGTAGTGGGAACAATAATTCGACCCGGCGATTTAGGTTACGGGTCATCATATCCGCACTGGATAAGTAAATTTGTGGTTCACCGTCGTTGCTAAAGTAGTATATACGACTGTGCTCCAGAAGGCGACCAATGATCGAGTGGACCTCGATGTTATCCGAGATACCTTTGATGCCTGTTCGTAAACAACAAATTCCCCGAATGATCAGTTGGATCTTAACACCGGCGTGAGAAGCTTCGTAGAGTTTACTAATAATCTGCGGATCGGATAATGAGTTCATCTTCATTTTGACAACTGCGGGCTGACCAGCTTTGGCAATGGCAATCTCATCGTCTAGCTTTTCGTTGATAAAGTCGCGGATGCCATCTGGTGAGATGTGCAATTTGTGGAAATACGGTGGTTCAGAATAGCCAGATAACATGTTAAAGATGTTGGAAGCATCGATTCCCATGTCTGTATCAGCGGTGAAGAGCCCCATGTCCGTGTAGAAATGGGCGGTGACATCGTTATAATTCCCAGTTCCCATGTGCATGTAGCGCTTGATACCTTCGTTTTCTCGCCGAACAACGAGGGCAAGCTTACAGTGTGTCTTAAGCCCGATCAGACCGTAGATCACGTGACAACCCATTTCTTCAAGCTTTTTCGCCCAGTGAACGTTATTTTCTTCATCAAAACGGGCCTTAACTTCAACGAGAACGGTTACTTGTTTGCCGTTTTGGGCAGCCTGCCCGAGATACTTGATAATCGGTGAATCAGCTGATACGCGATACAGCGTCATCTTAATGGCTAACACGTCCTCATCTTCTGCAGCTTCATGGATAAAGTCCACAACGGGTTTGAAATCATCGTACGGATATTGCATTAAAATGTCGTGATCCTTGATAAGATCAAAGATGGATCGTTCGCGGTACTTCGCGGGATAGTAGGCGTGGTATTTTGGATAATTCAAGTCTTCGTGGCCCTGCACAGCTTTCACCAGCTTGGATAAGAAGGTCAAGTTGAGGGGACCGTTGATGACGTATAACGCACTTTCGTTAATCCCAAGGGCTTTAGCGAGTCGCGTACGTTGATGTTTGCTCATACTCTTTTCGACTTCTAAGCGCATGACCTTACCGCGTTCACGCATCTTTAATTGTTTTTGAACTTCCTTTAATAAGTCCGAGGTATCCTCTTCGGCGACATCTAAGTCCAAATCCCGCATGACGCGGTAACAGCTCGTTTCCTTGACCGTGTAGTTGATAAATAGTGAGCCGACAAAGGCTTTGATAATTTCCTCAATCAGAATAAACTGGTTCGGTGCGCCTGGCAAAACGACCACGCGAGGAAAGACGTCCGGCACTTGAACGGTGGCAAACTTGCGGTCCTTCTTATCCCCATTTTTATAAATCCGTAAGGCGATGTTGAGTGTATTATTCCCAATGAACGGGAATGGGCGTGAAGAGTCGTCTGCCATCGGTGTTAAAGCCGGGTACAGCTCATCATCAAAGTAGTTCTTAACAAAGGCGTGTTGTTCCTCGTTTAGATCAGCCATCGACAAGAGATGAATCGCGTGCTGTTCCAGCAATGGCAAAAGCGAGCGGTTTAATGTATTGTATTGACGCTTGACCATCTCGTGGGCTTTATCACTGATTGCACTGACTTGATCAGCAGCGGTCAGTCCCGCGGGATCCGGTTTAGTGTAATTGACTGACATCAATTTACGTAATGATGCGACCCGGACCGTGAAGAATTCGTCAAGATTACTCTGTGTGATCCCGAGAAAACGGACACGTTCTAGCAAGGGGTTATCCTTATCACGTGCTTCATCAAGGACACGATAGTTAAAATCAAGCCAGCTGAGTTCACGGTTTGTATAATAACTTTCTTTATAATAATTCATTTAACGTACCCCCCGTAGTTTAATCACTGGTGTTAAACCAAAGACTTCTTTAAAGAATTCCGCTTTTTGTGCGAATACCCAATTTTCTAAGAAGAGGTCATCATGAGCAAAGCAAGTAATGATGACCCGTGGATTGCGAATTGAAACGGAAATTTTATCAATTTTTTGTTTGCGACCGTCATCCAAAGCGTCCGCAATTCTCAAGATGGCGGATAGTTTGGAGACTAATAAGCGTTGTTCGACTTGTAAGTGTCCAAAATGGCGAATGTCTTTTGATGGTGTTTGCGCGCTATGGTAGCGTGAAATCAGGGCGACCATTCGTTTTTCGGTATCGGTTAATCCCATGAGTTCAGTGGCCTGCAAGATATAGTCCGAATGTAAGTAATGTTGGTGTGGATCGATATAACTCCCAACGTCGTGCACGATAGCCGCTACTTGTAAGAGTAGCCGCTCCCGTTTACCTAAGTGGTGTAGCGGTTTGAGCTGGTCGAATAGGTGCAATGAGAATTTGGTAACCAAATCGCGATGTTTGGGTTCAACGTTGTACCGGTCCGCAATGTTCTTAGCTGCTGTTACGATTTGATCATTAAAGTTATATTTCTTATAGCCCAACTTAATGGCTTCTTGAATAATTAACCCATCCAGCACGGTCACGTTGCCAAGCCAGATTTTCTCAGCATTAGTGAGTTGTAGTAACTCGTTAATAAGTAGTAATTCGGGCACGATTAGGCGCACGTCTTCTTCATCAACTTCGTATTTATCCATTAAATACTGGTCAGAAGCGTTCAACACGTCCTCATATAAAGCTTGAAAATCTGCTTTGCTGAGTTCCTCCACGCCAGCTTTTGATTGTTGTTGGCGAAAGAGGGTGGCAAACGGCGCGACGCCGAGCATGACGACGTTACTAGGTTGATCTCTTCGCCCGGGCAAGAAGCGGCCAAAGTCAACGATTTGACTCGAAATATAATCATCCAAAACTTCGACATAGTTAGGCACGCTCGATTGCAAGTCTTCAAGAACTTCCGCGATTCGAACTGGTCCTAAACGGAGACTACGGGAGAAGACAAAGTTACTCTGATCGTAGTGCGAAATACCGACACTACCAGAGTTGATTCCTAATAAGTAGGTCGGCTTCGTGATCATTTGCTTGAATCGTGGAAAGTGTACCGCAACTGCGACTGAACGCAGGTAGGTTTCCTGACTACTAGATAACCAGTCGATCTTGAGCCCAGTCCGGACAAGTAATTGGTCTTGAATATAGTCGGCATTGTTAGCGGATGACAAGGACCACGACCCCCATAAATGGTAGTCCTTAACGCCGTAATCGTTCATGATCTGAACAAAACCACTCAGTGCCTGTGCGGCTTGTTCCACTGAATCATAATCGATCGTATGCTGATCATAAATATCCTCACCAAGTGAAACGTCGGAACGAACTCGTTCTACTTGGCGTAATGTGCGTAAATTGACAATCGACAATTCAATACTCTGAACGTTAATCATCATAATTCCAAATAATTTTGCTGCCATGGCGATCCCCCATTTTTATGATTTCCTGACCCCCAATAAGGTTAAAGTCATGTATTTAATTTAAGTTTAACACAGGTTGGGGTTAGTTAAATTAGTATTTTAGTAGTGAAACAGTTAGCGATTACTTTTAGTTTTTATACGAAAGTTAAGCGTAATTAAGGCCATCATTAACTTTGTATGAATCTTACTAGTTAGGTGGTTGATGTGATGATTACCCCGGTTTCAGCGGTAGCGAACGCTAACCTAACTTGGCACGTTTGATCCAAGATACCAAAAAGGCGTGGCTCAGCCGTAACGAGTATGCCTGAACCACGCTAGTTGATATTATAAGATTTCGTGATTATCGATAATTAGTTTGTTCAGATGTTTTTCAACTCGTTTATCAGCTGGTGGCAGCTGCATGTAATCACCATACATCCGGGTCAAAATGGTGTCATACGCACTGGGAATCTTCACTTGGATATCTTCGAATGGAACGGTCGTTAGCTCGGTCAATTCCTGATAGGTCATAATTTCCTTTTCGTAATCGTATTGAGACGCCAGATTTTTGTAAGTTCGGGAGTCTGACTGCTCGTACAGGCGCATGTATTCCTCACGTTCCAGCTTATAGCGATTGACTTCAGCTAATTGCTGAGGTGTGTGTTTCGTAATCAAGTTACGCAGTGGTGTTTTGACAAAGCGGTAATTCAATTTGAGCAGGATCGCAGCGTCTGCTAATTTGTAATGTAACATCTGTGAACGACGTAAGGCTTCGTCATCTGGAATCTTATCAAACGGAAAGATGTCAACGAACACGCCTTTAAACGCATTATTGACGTTGTTGCGTTCTTCAATGTAAGTATTTACGTCTAATAGCTTCATATAACTGAGTGCATAGTCCGGATCTGAGGCACCGGTTTGTAGGAAAAATTTGTTTGGATCAAGATGGTGGTTGGCGACGGCGATAAAGCGCTGGTAGTCATGACGGCGCATTCCAATGTCGATGTCATCGTCCCACGGAATAAATCCGTGATGACGAATAGCACCGAGTAAAGAACCACCGATCAAAAAGTAATCGATATTTTCAGCCTCACAGATTGCGATGACGGTACGCATCAAGCGCAATTCAACTTGATGTAAGGGTGTCAGGGGCATGGTCTCGTCTCCTTTTTACGTAAGCGTTTCAACTACTTTCATCATACACTTTGTTGCACAAAATTGTTAGGGAGGATGCTTAACGTTGGAATTTACGGGTAATTTCATGCAAAACAGTTAAAGGCGTGTTATATTTGGTCAAAAGTTAATGAAGTGATGGTGATCGCGATGAACAGTGACGAATTAAGCAAACTTCTCAATGATTATTTTGAAGCATATCAAAATACAACCAAAATTATGATGGACTTAGTGGCTTGGCCTTTAAGTCAAAATAAACTGTCATTTGAACAATTTTTAATATTGCGGCGCATTGCCACGACTGATGAAGTGACACTCAATGATATTGCAATTCAGCGACAAGTAACGCGAAGCGCGATTTCACGGCAAGTCAAATCATTGTTAATGCAACACTATGTTTTTCAGGTGCCAGATCCGCGTGATCGGCGGCGGCTCTACTTACATTTAACAGAACGGGGACAACAAGTCGAACGGATTGTCGACCAAGCCATTACCCAGCACTTTGATCACTGGGTCAACCAGTTGGGCGCACCACAGATTGATCAAGTGCTCAAGATGATGGGGACCTTTAGCCAGCAGGTCACGGACCTCGGTGAGCCACAGTCACACCCCGTTCTACACTAGGATGTACATGGGACTAACCACTAAATTAGTATTGATGAGCAACTATTTTGGTCGCTAGTCAAAAACAGACTTCTTAGGAATTGTCACAATTCTTAAGAAGTCTGTTTTGTTACGAATACCCATTGAATAAAAACACTTGTACTAAAGTAGGGTCGTTTCATAGAAAGTAAGCACTCAAATGGGCGTACTTGCTTCACTGTGATACGTGTAGCGCTCAATGCTTGAAGAAGTTATGGTAAACCCCTTCGCAAGCTTCAAGAAACATCCCAATAGCCATTAAGTACATGGCTAACATGTTCTGCATTGTGAAGACCAAGTAGAGTAGGACGGCGTAGAGGATTAAAAAGAAGATTGCCGTAATTTTGGAACCAGCCATTTAAATCACACCTTTGTATGGAGAATCGTGACGCGTTGTTTGCCTGAGGGTCGTGAGGACCAAGAGCGGTTTTAAGGCAATGAACACGCTTTATCAATTTCATTCTACCGCAGGCTCATTAAAATTGAAAATCGCAATTAAATAGATTCAAAATTATTTAGCGTTCGGTTATTGCTTTTAAATAAACAAAATGATACGATTAAATACGTTAAAAGAACGCTAAAACACGAACGTTTACAATTGTGCAATTGTAATTTAGGCGAATATTTGGAGGGAATCATGAATAAAATTGCGGCATATTTTAATTTTTCAGAATTGAAAACGTCAATGCGAACCGAAGTGCTGGCTGGCTTGACCACGTTTGTTTCGATGGCATACATCCTATTTGTTAATCCGAGCGTCCTCGGGGCTTCGGGGATGGATAAGGGCGCCGTCTTCACCGCGACGGCCTTAGCGTCAGCGTTAGGCTGTTTATTGATGGGGTTAGTTGCTAAGTACCCGATAGCAATTGCACCAGGATTAGGCGTTAACGCGTTCTTTACTTATTCCGTAGTTATCGGAATGGGCATTAAATGGCAAACTGCTCTGGCTGGGGTGTTCGTTGCAGCCGTGATTTTTATCTTGATTACGATTTTTAAGCTCCGGGAAATGATTATTGATGCGATTCCGCGGGATATGAAGTTAGCAATTTCGGCGGGGATCGGGTTCTTCATTGCTTTTATTGGTCTTCATGGTGGTGGCTTAATTGTTGCCAACAAATCAACGGTTGTTGGTCTGGGATCATTGACAGTTGGAACGACCTGGTTAACTATTTTTGGATTGATCGTCACGTTGATTTTGATGAGTCGCAAAGTTCCCGGTGGGATTTTTATCGGGATGGTTTTAACCTCCATTTTAGGGCTAGCAACTGGCTTGATTAAGATGCCATCCACAATTGTTTCGGCAGCACCTTCGTTGAAACCAACGTTTGGTGTGGCGCTTGGTCATATTGGTGATATTAATTCGTTACAATTGATTATTGTTGTTTTGACGTTCTTATTAGTGACATTCTTCGATACGGCCGGAACGCTAGTTGGATTGGCAGAACAGGCTGGATTCATGAAAAATAATAAAATGCCGCGGGTTGGTAAAGCGTTGATGGCCGATTCAACTTCGATGTTAGTTGGGTCAGTGTTGGGAACCTCACCAACTTCAGCTTATGTTGAATCTTCGGCCGGAATTGCGGTCGGTGGTCGCTCTGGGATGAGTGCAGTTGTTACAGGTGCGCTATTCATTCTTGGATTATTTTTCTCACCGTTATTAAACGTCGTGACGGATCAAGTTACTGCACCTGCATTGATTATTGTGGGTGTGTTGATGGCAGAATCTTTAAAACAGATCAGTTGGGAACGGTTTGAAATTGCCGTACCCGCATTTCTAACTGTTATCGGGATGCCGTTGACTTATAGTATTTCTGATGGGATTGCTTTAGGCTTCATTGCATACGTCATTACGATGGTCGCAACTAAGCATGCCAAGGAAGTTCATCCATTAATGTACGTGCTGTTCTTCATCTTCATTATCTTCTTGTGGATATTAAATGTCTGACAGTTAAAGGTGGTCAGCTCGACGTTATTGGCTAGTTACAGATAATTTAAATGACTTAATTCTAAACGGACTACTGACGCACATGACGTTGGTAGTCTTTTTTTTGACGCGAAATAGGCTAAAACTTGATGAGCGTCAAGTTGGTTTGCTTTGGAGGTGACTATACTAGAGTCATTCAAGTGATAGAAGGGGGAGGTGAAGCAATCAGAAAGTTAGGATAAACATTGAAATGTAAGCGCCGTCATCAAAAACTATCTTGAAACTAGCTCATGAGCAGTCAATCGGCCGAGATTTGCTAAGCGGGGCAAGCGTAACGAGTGGGGATGTACCCGTACCAATTCGATTTAATAAGACAAATACACAATTAGTACGGTGGTTAAGGTGGTATACCGGTGTCGAAAATAATACAAAATATAAAAATACAAAAAAATACGTTTTTTTTTAAAAAATTAAAAACGCTCCAAAGCCCGTCGTTAACGCTTGTAAACCATAGAAAGTTTCGCAAAATTTCTAATGATAGATAAAATCTATCGATAAAAGCGTTTACATTTTAAAAAATCGTGATTACAATAAAGTCGTAAAGTTGATAATTAAAATATATCAGAGGAGGACATTACTAATGGCTAAAATTAGTGGTTCAGATGCCGTATTAAAAGTAATTCAGAAGTGGGGCGTAAAACATATTTATGGTTTGCCCGGTGGGTCGTTCGATTCAACGATGAACGCCATCTATAATCAACGGGAAACGTTGAAGTACATCCAAGTACGTCACGAAGAAGCTGGTGCGATTGCCGCTTCCGCTGATTATAAGCTAACTGGAAAGATCGGCGTCTGCTTTGGTTCCGCTGGCCCTGGTGCTGTCCACTTACTGAACGGATTGTACGATGCTAAGGAAGATGGTATTCCAATGTTAGCAATCGTTGCACAAGTTCCTACTAAGCGGATGAACATGGACTTCTTCCAAGCAATGAATGAAGAACCGATTTTTGACGATGTGGCTGTTTGGAATCGGACTGCGATGACTGCTGAGAGTTTACCGATGATGACTGATGAAGCCATTCGTCAAGCGTATGCCCACAATGGTGTAGCTGTCTTAACGATCCCTAAGGACTTTGGTTGGGCTGAAATTGAAGACAACTTTGAAACGAACGCTAGCGTGCACACTGTTAACTATCCTGCACCAACCGCTGAATCAGTTGCTGATGCGGTTAAATTAATCAAAGCTGCTAAGTCACCAATGATTTACTTTGGCGTTGGCGCTAAGGACGCGGCTGAAGAATTAAAAGCTGCTTCTGAAAAGTTTAAGATGCCACTTGTCTCTTCAGTATTAGCGAAGGGGATCATTGAAGACGATTATCCCGCTTACTTAGGTTCCACGGGACGAGTCGCACCTAAGCCGGGTGCCGAGATTGGCTTTAGTACGGATCTAATCCTCTGGGTCGGTAACAATGTCCCATTTAGTATCTTCTTATTTAATAAGAAGGCTAAGGTCATTCAAATCGATATTGATAGTGAAAAATTTGGTAAGCGCCACCATACGAACGTTGCTATTCAGGCGGATGCGAAAAAAGCTTTAGCGGCGATCAATGCAGCTGGTGAAGCGCGCGATGATTCAGCCTTTTATGACGCTGCGGTTGCTGATAAAAAGAACTGGGACAAATGGCAAGCCAGCTTCAACGATAGCACTGAATCACCAGTTCGCCCCGAACCAATCTTTGATGTCTTGAACCAAGAAGCTAGTGACAAAGCTGTTTGGGCTATCGATGTCGGCAATGTTAATATTAACTTTGAACGCTTGATCCGAATGCACGATGACCAGAAATGGGCAACTTCTGGGATTTATGCAACAATGGGCTTTGGGGTTCCTGCTGCACTGGCTGCTAAAGTCAACTACCCAGATCGGGACGTCTACAGTTTGAGCGGTGACGGCGCTTTCGCAATGCTGTCAGAAGAAATCTTGGCACAAGTTAAGTATAACTTGCACATTATCAACATTGTCTTCAGTAATGAGACCTTAGGCTTTATTGAAGCTGAACAGACTGATGATAGCCATCAACCACTCTCTGGTGTCGATTTGCCAGATACTGATTGGGCCAAGGTTGGCGAAGGCTATGGTGCCGTTGGTTATACCGTTCGGACCAAGGCTGAATTCAAGCAAGCCCTTGAAGACGCTAAGAAGACGGATAAGCCAGTTGTCATTGATGTGAAGTTAACGCATGCAATGCCATTTACAACGGAACATATGTATCTCGATGACGCATGGCAAGATAAAGACAAGATTGCTGAATTTGTCAAGAAGTATGATGCTCAAGCGTTGAAGCCGTTCAGCTACTTCTTAAAACAAGCTCAAACAAACTAATTTGGATAGATAATTAACGAAAGAGGACGCGATTATCGCGGCTCTTTTGGTACATAGTATTAAGTGTCGCTTGCCATTGTGGCGGTGACAACATACCAAGCTGTAGAGAACACTACGTGAACGTTCGGGAGGTCGCACAGATGCAAGTAATCAATTTAGATGCCCATCGATTAAAGATGCTGGCACCACAACCGCCACTGGTATTAGCTTTAGGTTTCTTTGATGGTGTGCATCAGGGCCACCAACGCGTGATTCAAACAGCGAAACGAATTGCGAAGCAGCGTGATTTACCACTCGCTGTGATGACGTTCAATCGACACGCGTCACAACTGTTTAAGTCCCAGACCACTTTTCGGTATCTGAATACCGTCGCGCAAAAAAGCCAACATATGGCGGCGCTACAGGTGGACCGACTATATATTACGGATTTTAACCACCAATTTGCTGGCTTGACACCGACTGCGTTTATTAAGGATTACCTTGTCGGGTTGAATGCGCAAGTCGTTGTGGCGGGGTTTGACTATACGTTCGGGCAGGGTGGCGCAAATGGGATGCGCGAACTCGCGGAATTGGGCGCCCCGTACTTTGAAACGGTCACGGTGGATCGCTTGGCTAATCAGCAGCTTAAAGTCAGTTCTACTCGGATCCGGGGGCTGATTGCTCGGGGGCAGATTGAACAAGCTAATGATTTATTGGGGTACACTTACGCGACACAGGCGACATTCGATCCGTTGACTAGAACGATCCAACTTGCAAATCGGCAACAGCAGTTACCAGCGGCCGGTGATTATCGTTGTTGGTTAGTTAGCGCTAATTATCGACAGGCAGTCATTCTGCGAGTCACCACGACATTAAAAATTATTTCGCCATACCAGTTGCCACCGGAAACCACGGTATTAGATGTGGACGTTCAGTGGCAGCAGCGTGCTTTGCAAGTGGTCAGTTCTGTCTCAGCCCAGCATCAACAATCACAATATAGTAAAGCTTAATGTAGACCACCCTGATCTGTTTGATGGGGTGGTTTTTGATTGTCGTTAAGTCGGTAAGTTATTCGTGCTAGACCGTTAGCGATATTTGATAAAACTGAGTATCGGGTGTGTGCTTGATCCTATTTTTCTAGTCCATAGATAGTTTCACATGAAATAATCGGATAAACACAAAATTGGCGCTGAATGGTGCCCCGTTTTGTGTACTTGTAATTTCACTTACGAAAAGTAAGCATATTAATTGCATTTATAATTGAAAGCGATTTATAATACGTTTGTTAAATGAATTGAACCAAGCAGACAAATTGGTTCTAAGTCGAAGGGATGAATAGTGATGACAAAGATGATTGCAGGACAAGCTTTAGTTAAGGTTTTAGAGGCGTGGGGTGTGGACCACATCTACGGGATTCCCGGCGGTTCAATCAATCATACCGTTGAAGGTTTGTACCTTGAAAAGGCCGATATTGATTATATTCAAGTACGGCATGAAGAAGTGGGAGCCTTAGCAGCCTCGGCAGATGCCAAGTTTACGGGCAAAATCGGCGTTTCATTTGGTTCTGCGGGTCCTGGTGCAACGCACTTATTCAACGGTTTGTATGATGCCAAGATGGATCACGTTCCTGTATTAGCACTTGTCGGACAGGTACCACAAGCGACGATGAACACGAATTACTTCCAAGAAATGGATGAGACCCCAATGTTTAGTGACGTGGCGGTATATAACCGCACTGTCACGACGGCCGGACAATTACCATATGTCATTAACCAAGCGATTCGTGAAGCATACCGGCAAAAGGGACCGGCAGTCGTTATCATTCCTGAAAATCTCTCAGCGGAAGAAATCGATTATCAGCCGGTATCGACGCCTAACACCGTTTCAGATACGTTTGAACAACGGGTCGATCCTCAGGCCATTACGGCAACGTTAAAGATGCTAAAAGCAGCTAAGCATCCATTAGTTTACGCTGGTCGGGGTCTTCTTGGTGCTAAGGCAGACCTGGTCAAGTTTAGTGAACAATTCAATATTCCAGTCATGAATACGGTCCCGGCGACGGGGGTTATTCCAACGAGCCACCCGAATGCAATTGGCACGTTTGGCCGGTTGGGTTCCAAATCGGGGTTCGAAGCACTCCAACACGCTGATTTGATTTTGTTCCTGGGATCTGAATTTCCATTTGCTAGTTTTTGGCCTAAGGGGATTAAGATTATTCAGGTCAACAATAACAGTTTTGATATCGGCAAGATGGTCCCAATCGATTACGCCGTCATCAGTGACGCCCAAGCTTATTTGCAAGCGATGATTGCAACTGGCGAAACGTTACCTGAAACAGCGTGGTTAACGACTAACCGGCAAAATAAACGTAATTGGGATAAGTGGCTCCAACAATTGGCTGCTGACGACCATGATGGACTAGCGCCGGAAGCGGTCATGCACAAAGTTGCTAGTATGGTCGGCCCTCGTGATACCTACGGGGTCGACACCGGTAACGTCTCCGAATGGGCTGTCCGGGGGCTCCCAATGGATCAGGAGCAACGCTTTGCCTTATCTGGCCTCTTCGCAACCATGGGATTTGGACTACCTGCTGGGATGGCTGGTGCCTTAAGTGTTCCAGACAGCCAAGCGTGGAGTTTCTCAGGCGATGGTGGCTTTGCGATGGTAGCGCCAGATATTATCACGGAAGCACGTTACGGCTTGCCCGTTATTAACGTGATTTTCAGTAATCAACGGTTTGGTTTCATCTATCGTGAGCAAGTTGATACGAAGCAACACTTGTATGGTGTTGATCTAACGGATGCCGACTGGGCCAAAGTTGCAGATGGCCTTGGTGGGATTGGTTTTACTGTTCAAAATAATCAAGAGGTCGAAACCGTCTTTGACCAAATCAAGGCGCTCCAAGCGAAGGGCAACAAGCGGCCAATCGTTGTGAACGCGGTCATCAAGAATGATGATCCAATTGGCACAGCTTACATGCCACTAGATCCTGAATTATATGGTCAAGCAGAAGTTGACGCTTATGCCAAAGCCAACCACATTGATATTAAGGAACAGCCATCATTAGGCGCCTTACTACGAGCACAGGGTGATCAGCTATAGTTAAAGCCTGAAGGGCTAGTTAGACCACTGGGCAAAGCTTCAGTTAACCTAATATTATTAAAAAGCCGCCAGTATCGGGTATGACCTGATACTGGCGGCTTCTTAATTGTTCAGTTAGGATTTATTTTTGATTAAAGCTGCCATCTTCCACGTCACGAATGAATTGTTTCAAATGGTCAAAGTAGACGGGGGCGTTGTCGATCATGTGGTGATGACCACCATTTGGCGTCGTTACTAAGCGTGAGTTAGGAATATCACGAGCCATGCGGCGGGCCGAAGCTAATGGCATTGTTTCGTGTTCACCGAAAGTTAACAGGGTCGGCACTTTAATGTTGTGAATCTGATCGCGAATATCCCATTCCTTTAACTTCCCAGTGATAACGAATTCATTATCACCTTGAAAGGCGTTGTATACAGGAGTGGCAGTGGTGTTGATCAAATGGCGAATTGAAGTGGGTTGTTTGCGGTCAACATAGCCAGCGTTCAGAACGTCCACGTACTTCTGATATTGGGGATCATTCCAGTTGCCTTCCGCTTCCTTTTGCTTCATGTAAGCAACAGCGTCAGCCGGTAGGGCTTCTTCACGACACTTGTTAACGTTGACAACGTATTCCTCAATGTTATCGACCATACTTGAAATAATGGCGCCTTTTAAGTGTTGACCATACTTGAGCGCGTACATCATTGTGAGGGCACCGCCCCAAGACTGACCAATCAAGTAGAAGTTATCGAGTCCTAGTTTTTGTCGGACTTCTTCAACTTCATCTAAGAAGTAGTCGTAGGTGAGATATTTCTTAGCAATTTCAGGATCTGAGTAGTCGGGTTGATCCGAATACCAGGATCCTAATTGGTCGTACATTGAAACTTGGACGCCTAAATCTGCCAGTTCCTCACCAAAGTTTTCCCAATATTCGTGATTGCCACCAGGGCCACCGTGTAGACATAATAATTGAATGTCGCCTTTGCCCTGAGTATTCGTCCATAAATGGTAGCCATTATCCAGCGTGATGATTGTCGTTCCTTGTTTCAAATGATCACCTAATTTCTTCATATTTTAATTGTTATCTTACCACTGTTAACTAAGCAGGGTCAAAGAGACTAGGCAATCATAAAGAATTGCATTAAGTAGATAATTGGTAAGGTCGTGTTCACTAATTAACTGAATCAGTACGTTAACGTCATAGTAGCTGAGTATGGGAGGGGACTTCGGTCGAAACGATATAAAAATAATAATTAGAACGGGCCGTTTAGTTTGAATTTGGTTTATACTAGTTATTATGCTGGTCGGTACGACTGATAGACCAAGTTTCAGTCGTATTGTGACCGATTGTACACAATTGATTTGACAAGCGGTTACATTTTCAGCGATAATAAGTAAACTGCTCAGCACAGAAAGATGTAATATTACATTCTTTAAATTCAATTGCGGTTAGTTAACCAATATGAAATAATGGGTTAACTAATTAGAGATGGGTGAGATTGATATGGCAAATCAAGTCGCAGTTTTACGCTTGTTAATCCAAGCGGCGCCCGCGTACTGTTCGGGTGACTGGTTGGCACAACGACTTGCAATCAGTCGAACGGCTATTTGGAAATTAGTGCAAGGATTGCAAGCGGCGGGCCATACTATTGAGAGCCGGCATGGGCGAGGTTATCGGTATGTGGCCAATAATCAATTGAGTGCGCCGGTGATTGAATACGCGCTTACAGCGTTACCACCGTTTGATTTGACCGTGCTACCAACGGTTGATTCAACGAATGCCTATTTACGGCGGTTAGTCACGCAGACGCCTTTAGCACTTCCGAAAATCGTGGTTGCGGATACGCAAACTGCTGGTTACGGTCGGTCGGGGCGGGCATTTTATTCGCCAGCACAGACTGGAATTTACATGAGCATTGGGTTACCACTCAGTGACCAGAAGGCGTTAGACGCTGGTTTGTTGACAACGAGTACTGCGGTAGTCGTTGCTCAGACGCTGCAACAGCTGTTTGCGGTTGACGTTTCATTAAAGTGGGTCAATGATGTGTTAGTCAATCATCACAAGGTGGTTGGTATCTTATCAGAAGGCATCACTAGTCTCGAAACGGGGCAAATTTCAGCAGTCATTATTGGAATTGGCATTAACTTAACAACGACAGCTTTTCCAGCGCTACTAGCGCACAAAGCGGGCGCAGTCGTTGCCAATCCAAATGGTGTGACGCGCAATCAAGTGATTTGTGAGCTACTGCGGCGCTTTTTCAATAGCTATGGGACTTATCGTAGTGGGACTTTCATGGACGCTTATCGGAAACTCTCCATGGTGATCGATCAACAGGTCGAGTTGAAGAGCGGAACGCAAAAGTATCGTGGAGTTGTCACGGATATTGATGCACACGGGGCGTTAGTCGTCAAATTAGAGACTGGTCAGAGTCGTCATTTTAGTTCTGGTGAGATTACTAAGGTGAACCTCTTGTCCGGTGGTTATCATGGCTAGCAAGTTTGTAAAATCAATTTATCAAGTTACCGAACGAATCGCGTCAATCTTTTAAAATGATTTCTGATTCAATGTTTTACTGGTTCATACTGTTGTATAGTAGAAGTTAGTCACAAGTAGTGCTAATCAATTTCAATTTGATTAATTGAGCTGTTTGGTACGTCGAATCAACCTTAAATTGTTGATAACATAGGAATGATAACGGATGGATTAATAGACTCACGTTTGATTTATTTATATTGTAATTAAGTTCGGGGTTATATGTGTTTAATCAGCATAATGAATAAAGTGGTTAATAAAAATAATTAATGAAGTTTAAATAATGCTGGTCAATGCGGTCATTTACATATTATAGTAAAGGTACCGAAGCACTGGTGGGTTAGTTAATATTTGTAGAGACAATTCAAGGGGTAATAGGAATATGAATGAAAATTTGCGGAGCGTAAATATGAGCCGAACAATGAGTCGGATGAATCGACACCGGATGAATCCAAGACGTTATATCACCGGATTTGATGGTATCCGGACATTGGCGGTGCTGGGTGTCATCATCTATCACTTGATGCCGGCCTCACTACAAGGAGGTTACTTGGGAGTTCCGATCTTCTTCGTCGTTTCAGGTTATTTGATTACGGATATTTTATTACAAGATATTTTGAGTCGGGGGCATGTCCGGATATGGCGGTTTCTCGGACACCGGATGCGGCGGCTATATCCAGCATTCGTGACGATGTTGTTAGGGACAACAGCCTACATTACGCTGTTTCAACGGTCATTATTGACGAACATTCGGGCTACTGTATTAACGAATTTAGTCTACGTCTATAATTGGTTTGAAATCAATCACGGTCAAAGTTATTTTGACCGTTTCAATGGTGAATCACCGTTCACTCATTTATGGTCGCTCTCAATTGAAGGACAATATTACTTATTCTGGCCATTAGTGATTGGTATCTTGATGGTCATCTTCAAGAAGCGTTCACGGGTCTTCTGGTTTATGATGATTGCTGCGGGTATTTCAGCGATAACCATGGCAATGTTGTATGATCCAGCGAATACGAATCGGGTGTACTACGGAACTGATACGCGGATGTTTGCAATCTTGTTAGGTTCTGGCCTTGCGTTTATCTGGCCATCACGGGAATTATCGGCGGACATTGCTAATGTTAATCGAGTGACACTGGATATCTTAGGCGGTGCTTCGCTAATTGCAATTATTTGGATGTTTTTCCAGATGTCCGGTCAATCTGATTTCACTTATCGTGGCGGTATGTTACTATTCACAGTCCTATCAACAGTGTTAGTTGCAACGGTGGCCCACCCGGCTAGTCATCTCAATCGCGTCTTGACGAATCCGGTGTTTAAGTACGTTGGGCAACGTAGTTATGGGATCTATCTCTACCAGTTCCCAGTGATGATTTTCTACGAAACTAAAGTTAAAAACATTGGTGATCATTTACTCCTCAATAGTTTGATTGAAGTTGCCTTAATTTTGATCGTGACGGAATTGAGTTATCGGTTTATTGAAAATCCAATGCGGCACTATGATTACAGTCGGTTATTGGTCGACTTCAAAGATTTCCTCCGCAAACCGAAGTTTAACCGCGTGACCACTGCGATTGTCGCTTTGACCACGGTCTTATTCGTTATTACGGCGGTTGGTTTCGTTCAACAGCCAAGTAAAGCGGAAGCTAACAAGAAGACTGAATTACAAAAGACGATTGCAGCTAACTCTAAAGCGGCTGATAAGAAGAATGCGGCGGCGCTCAAACGGCAAAAAGCTGCCCAGGCAGCGGCTGCTTCAAGCAAGAAGGTTGCGACTGAAAAGATGCAGACCAAGCAGGCTGAAGCGAAGTTGAACTCGAAGCAGAAGCAGGTGGAAAAGGAATACGATTTGAAGCCACAAGTTGTTCTAGCGATGGCCAATACGGATCTGACAGCCATTGGGGATTCGGTGTTACTGGATGTTTCTTCCGATCTTCAAGATGTTATCCCGGGTACGGTGGTTCAAGGTCGCGTTGGTCGTCAAGTGACGGAAGTTCCTGGAATCATTAATTCGCTGAAGTCGCAAGGGCAATTAGCCCATAACGTCCTATTGAACATTGGGACTAACGGGACAATTACGGATGATCAAGCTGAACAAGTCGTTAAACTGATTGGTAAGGATCGTCAGATTTTCTGGGTAACGGCCCACGTCCCAACACAGAGTTGGCAAAATCAGGTCAATGCTCAAATTGCCAAGACTGCTAAGAAGCATGCGAACGTGCATGTTATCGATTGGCATGGTCGTGCGCAGAATCAAAGTGGTTGGTTTGCAGATGACAATGTTCATCCAAATACGACTGGTAATCGCCAGTTAACGAATTTGATTGCGAACCGCATTGCCGAAGTTAATAACAATTAAAGATGAGTTCCAGCTTACGTTGATGGTAAGCTGGAACTTTTTTTGGCTAGTTCCGGACAGGTGGTGGTGTCCGACCTGGTCATGATAAGTGGCTGTTTAAGTTGAAGGTACACAAAAGGCCCACCAGTTAACGGTTGTGTGGTTAGTTGGTAGGCCATAATTAGTTAGTCTGTTATTTTTTTCATTGGGACGTGTAAGCGAATATCGTTCAAGTTAAGTGAGTACTGTAGGTCTTGATTGCCACGAATCGTCATCTTCATATCAGTTGCGTAAATGACTAGTCCGAGTTGATGCCCCTTCAGCAAGTGGTGGAACAGCGGTTGGAGATCCACAGAAAAGTCATAAAAGACATTTGGCTGAATCGCTTCTGCGTGCCATGGGTGGTGGCGGTTCTGTAAGTTAAGATGCCCCTTAGTAATCATCTTGAACGGCGTCTCACCCGCTAACTTGAAGTCCTTCAAATCATCTTCGCGCCAGTGGTAACCTAGATCAAGCGCTTTTGCAGCCAGCATTTGTGGGCTGACAGTCAAACGGCGCGCGGCCCCGAAGTCAATCAGCATAAAGCTCAACATGCCGAAATTCTTATTAACGGCGACAGAGCCCGCAACGTGCGGAATACCCACTAATAATTGATCCTCAGGTGCCTGCCAAGACTTGAACAAGAGGCGGTAATCATAGAGCGGATTTAACTTATCCTCTTGCAAGAGGTCGCGCTGCCAACTATCCAAATGATGCTTATAGTGGTCGAATAATTTGTCAGGCAATTTATCAGTAAAATGAGCGGCGCGTTGGTCAACTGTATGGTCAGCAGGAACTAATTCTTTGTACTGAACCTTAAAATCTAAAGCGTCGGTTGTGTCTTGCCACCAATTGTCATAGCCGTGCCAAGTTTGGGCTTGCGTGTTGTCTTGTACCAAGACGTTAGGCAAGAGTGTCTCCGCATGATTATCTAAACCATATAATTTATGGCTTAGCCACAAGTTCATCATGTCGGTGAAATCGAGCGATTGTAAGTTATTGATATAAATATGTTGTCCCTGGTGCAAAATGAGCTTTTTAGTAACGGGAACTGCCTGTAATTTATCCCATAAATTAGCTACGTTGCGGGGCTTAACGTTCCAGTCGTTGAGCCCGTGAACCATGATGATGTCCGCCTTAATTTTGTCAACGTTCTTGAGATAATTGCGTTCATCCCAGAAACGGTTATAGTTACCGCTTGCTCGGTCTTGGTCGGCAGTCAGTTCTGCCAGTTTCTGATCAAACGCGGGTTGGATCTGGTGAGCGTCACCGGCTTTTAAGCTTCGTGAGAAGACCTCAGCGGCGAGAACATCGGTGTCTTCGCCCTGGAACGTATCGGGAGCGACAACCAGGCCATTATCTCGATAATAGTCGTACCAGCTTGAGATGGCGGCCTCGGAAATAATCGTCTTAAGGCCAGCCACGCCCGTCGTAGCAGCGGCAGTTGCGAGGGTACCGAGGTAAGACCGGCCAGTCATAGCAACGGCGCCGTTGCACCACCAAGCTTTGATAGCGATATTGCCATCACGATTGGTGAAGGCTTGGCGTTTGCCAGTCAACCATTCAATAATTGCAACTGTTGAGGTCGTTTCATCAACGTCACCGGTAGGGGCTAGCCCATCCGAGTCGATCGAACCGATTCCAGCTGCATAGACGACAGCAAAACCGCGCGCTAGAAAGTAATCATTGAGCGTGTAGGACTTTTCTCGGCTGAAAGTCTCCTCTGCTGTATCGGTCGTCGTGGTCGCGGTTCGAGCGGCTGGTAGTTGCGCCGTTGTTGGCTGGAACTCAACATCCGCATAGGTATTTTCGTCCGGTTCCTTTGCAGTCAGGGGAACGTCTACGTTGTGCATTTGAGCATCGCCAGCTTGGTCGTTGATGCCCTGATTATAAGGACTAGCGGTATAGAGAACGGGAACTTTTAAGCCGGTTTCGGTCTCAGCTGGCCGAAGGATTTCAACTTTGAGCAGGTCCCGTTGGCCGTCGTGGTCAGTATCTAAAGGCGCTTCAACGTAGACGACGTCACGAATGAGCGCGTTGGTATCAAAGACGGCTTGGGCCTTACCATTGAAGAAGAGTGGCTTTTGATCGTTAGGTAATTGGTAAAATGGTACAAAGTAACCCCGGGTCGTGAGTGATTCAATCAAGGTTTGTCCATTATTCCCACGTGTATTTAATAATAGGTACCAAGCATAATAGAGGGCTTCACGATCAAAGGCGCTATCACCGACCATTGGCAAGTGAATATCGCGCATCGCCAGCAATGGATCGGCCAATTCAAAATCTTGACCAGGTAGAAAACCCAGTAGCTGAAGTCCCACGTTATAAAAGACTTGATTGTTTACGATAGTTGCATCGGCGAGCCATTCTGATAAAGTGTGCTGGCTGGTTGCCATGATGTTATTAAACTTGTGGGTCAAGCCGCTTGCCGTGTGAACTTCTGGTAAGCTTTTAGCCAGCAATGCCTGGTAGACGGCTGGAACAGTCGTCAGGGCGTCCATATCAGGCGTAATAAAATGAATTTTTGTAAGTTCGGCAATCGCGGTTTCCGAATCAGTCGGGACGATTGCAAATTGATTATTTTTCATAAGTAAATTCCCCATTAAGTATTATTAGAAATATTATACCGCTAATTAGTCGAGAACCAATGCTTCTTACTGACAAGTTTATAATGTTGTGGTAGGTTAATTGCAAAGTGAACTATCGAATGGAGGAACTAAGATTGAGTGATTTTCCAATTTTATATACGACCCAAGCAGTTAATGAAGACGGCATCGAAGGACACGCCTATATTCCCAATGGTCTTGAGGTGGCCGTATCTAGTCCACTTAAGGCGGTGCCGGGCTCGAATCCGGAACAATTAATCGGATTGGCGCTCAGTACATGCCTTAACGCGACGCTGGAGGCAATCGAAAAGGAGCACGGCCAGACACATCAGAGCAAAGTCGTGACTACGGTGAAGATGTCGCGTGACCGTTTTGGGTACCAATTTTTCCTAGATGCTCGGGTCACGATTCCGGAAGTGGATGCTGAAACGGCAGCACGGTGGCTCGCGATTGCGGAAACGCGTTGTCCCGTTGCCAAGCTCGTTGGGCCATCAGCCAACGTGACGATTCAATTGGCTTAGCCGTTGTGATATGGCCGCAGTAATCATTAATCGTAGTTTGTAAAAATGTCAGGGGATTGATTAAAACGTGGTTCGAGTTGGCAGCGATTAAAACTGCCAATTCGAACCACGTTGGTGTTAATGATGACTGCGAATTTGCTTGAAAAGTTGGCGTAAGCTTGGGTGCTGACAGTGATGATTAGTAACCGCTGACTGAACTTTATCGACCTGTTGTAGGGCAAGTTGCTTCGTTTTTTCGCGTTCGATTTTGAGCTGCTTGCTTAGTGCTCGCGATTTCCAAAAGCCGTTGATGCCGACGACAACTGGAATAATGTGTAATAAGGTTGTGGCGGGAATGAGCCAGGGATGCTTACTGAATAGTTGAACGACCTGGGTATGATGCTCATGAAGGTCGTCATGGATCGTTTTAGGTGTTAACATGATTAAACCACGCTCCTTAATTAAGTATCATTATCATACCTTAAAATGTAATCGTTGTCATCGTTAGCTGGCTGACAATAGTTAAAGCGCCCATCTCAAGTTGATTGATCACTTGAGATGGGCGCTTTTAGTTAGTACAAATCTAGATTGTTACTCATCAGCTTTATTCATGCGACTATGCCGAATGCCATAGCCAAAGTAAATGATGAGACCAAGGAGGAACCAGACTAGGGATGCCAGCCAAGTTTCCATGGATAGCTGGGTCATCATGAACAGGCACAGCAAGCCAGAAATAATTGGGAGAACCGGGTAAAGTGGCACGCGGAAGCCCTTGATCGCGTTGAGCTTGGGATTACGCCGTAGTAGCAAAATTCCAAAAGAAACGAAGGCGAAGGCAATTAATGTCCCGATATTAACCAAGTTTGCCAATTGGTCTAACGGAATGAGACCAGCAAGAATTGAAATCACGATTGTAACCGTCAACATGGCGTTTTTAGGGGCGTGGTGCTTATCGATTTTACCTAAGAAACGTGGGAGTAAGCCGTCACGGCCGATTGAATATAATAGCCGTGAGCTACTGTAGATCATCGTAACCATCATTGTGAACATGCCGGCGAGGGCACCAATCGAGATAATACCGGCAACGAAGTTTTGATGGACGAGTTGTAAAGCGAACGCCACTGCATCGTCAACGTTCAACTGTTTGTACGAAACCATCCCGGTCAGCACTCCTGAAACGAGAATGTAGAAGATGGTACAGATGACTAGGGTCCCAATGATTCCAATTGGCATGTTGCGCTTGGCATTTTTAACTTCGGCTGCCGACGAAGACACAGCATCAAACCCTAAGTAAGCGAAGAAGACGACCGCGGCGCCCTTGAGAATTCCCGTCCCACCAAATGGGGCAAAGGGTGTCCAGTTACTTGGTTTAACATAAAATGAACCGACTAATAAGAACAATACAATGATTGCTAATTTTACGACCACAATAATATTGTTTAATCGAATCGACGTTTTTAGGCCGGTATCGATAATCCAAGCAATCAGACAGACAATCAGAATTGCGATCACGTTGATATAGGTCCCGTGGGCGGGGTCAAACGAACCGGTGATGGCTTTCGGTAACTTGAGGCCAAAACCAGCAATGAATGAATTAAAGTACGCGGCCCACCCAACGGCAACGGTCGCAACGGCTAGGACGTATTCGAGTACCAGAGCCCAACCAATGATCCAACCAATCATTTCGCCATAGACAATGTTTCCGTATGAATACGCGGAACCGGCGATTGGGAGCACCGAAGCAAACTCGGCGTAACACATTGCGGCGACGGCACACACAATGGCAGCCAAAACGAAAGATAAAATAATCCCGGGTCCCGCTTTTGTTGCGGCAACCGTTCCGGGTAGGATGAAAATCCCGGTCCCAATGACGGCACCAATCCCAAGTGCAATCAGATCGACTGCGGAGAGGGTTCGTTCAAAATGACTATCTTTTTGTAAATAGCGCTCCAAATCTTCTTTTTGGAAAATGCGCTGGAAAATCCCCATAACATGGACCACCTTTTTGGTTATTTGTAACAGTTAGTTGTCATTATCGACAAATCGTCATGTCAATATGATACCGTGGTTGATTATTAAAAGTCAATTAGAATCAGCCTTTTATTATTAATAACTCAATGGGATACGGAGCAAGATAGCTGGTTAATCATCATAGAAGCTGGTGACATTGCGACTGTCGAGGCACTGTTCGTGCTGACAATAGATTTGATGACGATAACGCGTAACCAGTCATGGTGGGGATTTAAAAAGCGTTGTGATGGCCGAATTACTAGTCATCACTTAAGCCGGCGGTAACGGTGCTAAGCTGAAGAGAAACGGGTCTGAATATGCGGTTGGGTAGCTGTTACTATTGTTATTTATAAGTTGATACTTTGTTATAACGAACGGTAGTCAAAGAATACACACGGATAATACATTAAACTGTTAATTGGATTCGCCAAAGCTTATAATATTGTTATCAATAGAAATTTAATTTTAGAATGGTGGGATTAGGATGGGAGCGGCGATTGATATTACCGGTCAGCACTTCGGACGCTTAATAGCTGTTCACCGAGCGGGCCGGGCCAAGAATGGTAATGCGCTCTGGTTTTGTCAGTGTCAGTGTGGCCGGACGTGCGTGGTGGATTCCTACGTTTTGCGGCACGGCAAGACGCGTAGTTGTGGCTGTCTAGCCGTGGAACAGAGTCGGCAAAATATTTTTAATAATCCGCAAGCAGTTTCGCATATGGGGGACCCGCGCAATTTGAAGATTCGTGATCACCATACAGATGTGAGTTCAATCAAGAAGTCGAAGCGTAACACGAGTGGGGTCGTGGGCGTGAGCTATGACAAACAGTCAGGTTCCTGGGTTGCGCACTTCTACTACAAAGGAACGTACATATTAAACAAACATTTTGCGCATTTTGAAGATGCGGTTCGGGCCCGGCACGCTATGGAACAGCAATATTTAACGTCATCTGATAACTGAAACTGTCGGATGCCCACGTTAGGATTCACTAGCAAATTGTAGGCTAGCTAATATTGTGGATAATATTTGAAGGAACTGAAGTCGGTTAAGTGTCGAAGGGCTTCGACGTAATGTGTGCTTAGTCTGATGAGGATGGATGATAAATTTTAATGAGTTGAACAACGGGACTGGCAATCCGCTGCTCAACTTTTTGAGTCGGCACTAATCAAGCTTAATGATGACAATACCGTTGCGGTTTGCAGTGAGGAGTAATCAATGCTTATTTGAGTGGTTGATTTAACCTTTCTTTTGAAGCGAAGAGGTTACAGTCAGTCGGAGTTCTGATAGAATAAGCATTACACGAGATAAGAGGGGGTAGCAAGATTGTCAACAATGTTAGTGGCGGAAGATTTATCCGCAGTCGGTGGAATCTCACTTAGTTCAGCGTTGCCCGTATTAACGGCGATGCAGTATGACGTGGCAGCACTGCCGACCAGCTTATTATCGACACATACTAGCGGGTACGGGACACCAGCCGTTGTCGACTTATCGACGTGGCTGCCGCAGGTCTTTGCGCATTGGACCCGTGCACAACTGCATTTTGATCAAGCCCTGATCGGCTACGTTGGTTCGGTCGCACTGTGCCAACAAATAACTACTTACTTAGAACAACAAACGCTGTCGCTATTAGTTGTTGACCCAGTACTCGGCGATCTCGGTCAACTCTATCAGGGCTTTGATCAGGACTATGTCGCGGCAATGCGTCAGCTTATTCAACAGGCGGATGTGATTTTGCCAAACACGACGGAGGCCGCATTGCTAACGGGAGCGCCCTATCAAGTGACGCCAGATTTAGAAGTTATTTTGCCAGCACTGCAAGCACAGTTGAAAACTGGTGCCCACGCAGTCATTACGGATGTCCAACGTGCTGATCAGATTGGCTGTGCCTGGTTGGATGAAGCTGGGCACGTGCAATACTGTGGTGCGCGACGTTTGCCGGGGCATTATAATGGTACCGGTGATACTTTAGCTGCTGTAATCGCGGGACTGTTGGGCCGGGGTTACCCGTTAGCACCAACGCTGGCGCGCGCTAATCAGTGGTTGAATATGGCGGTAGCAGAAACGATTGCACAAAATCGAACGGATGACCGGCAAGGGGTCGCACTGGGGGACTTGCTCCAGGCAATTTTAGCCCTCAATTGATGATGGAACATGTTATACTAGAGCATAATTCATAATTAGGAAGGTGCGACTTCATGAGTACAGAAGTAGCTAGTGGTGCGGTCGTCTATCAACAAAAAGATGGTCATCCCGCTTATTTATTATTACAGAGTGCGACCAGTGATTTTTGGGGCTTTCCGAAGGGGCACGTTGAAGGCAATGAAACGTTAGCTGAGGCGGCGCGACGTGAAATCCGTGAGGAAACTCAAATTGAAGCGACACTCGATACCAATTTTAAGGCGTATACCGAATATGACTTACCGAATGGTAATTTGAAGCAAGTCACACTGTTTGTCAGTGAAGTCCCAAGTGGTGTCGTAGTGACGCGGCAGCAAGTTGAAATCAGTGCAATTGGCTGGTTTGATTATGCTGCTGCCCGTGAACGATTGACTTACGATAATTTAAAGCAAATGTTAGATCAGGCTAACACCTACATTGAGCAGCATCTACAATAATACTGACTGTAAAAAAATTACTGGTGCCGTCGCATAAACGGTACCAGTAATTTTTAAACAATATTTTTAGATTGGCTTAGGCCTGGGTTTGTAAGTTTGCAACTGCATCTTCGATTGTTACGCCTTCAGCGAACAATTCTGGATGAAGTTTGTCAGTTGCGACAAACATTTGGCGTTGCGTATCTAAGACAATGCTGAACCAGCTATTTGTTTTTTGAAATTGCATATGACAAAACTCCCTTCTGAAAATTGTTGGTTTGCTACGAGATGCGTGAATCATCTATTTGAACCTTATAGGTACGTTACTATACTCGGTTTACCGAGCTAACGCAAATGAAAAGCTTTACATGAATTAAAAAATGGAGGTTTATCAACTTTGACAACGAAACGGATCTTTGTGATCACGGGACCAACGGGGAGTGGTAAGACCACTGTCAGTCATTACTTGCGGTCACAATACCAAATTCCTCAGGTGATTACTCATACGACCCGGGCTCCCCGGGAAGGTGAAGTCAGTGGGCGCGACTATTATTTTGAAACTCCGGCGAGTTTTGTCACGAAACATTATTTAGAACACGTGACCTATAGTGGTAATCAATACGGTTCTTCACGAGAAGGACTAGCGGCAGCCTGGGAACGGTCACCACTGATTAGTATCGTCTTAGATACGGCGGGGGCTATTACCTATGCGCGGGAGTTGGGCGAACAAGCGGTGGTGATTTATCTCGAGGTTGCTGATCAAGAGGCGCTAATTCAGCGTTTGACCAAGCGAGGAGATCTTCCTAGCCGGATAAAAAAGCGAGTTGCTAGTGATGAGTATTTGCGGGACCAGGCTTTGCCAGTAGGATTAGTGGGGCATGCACATGTTATCGTGAATGATGATTGGCAGGCGACGCGGCGCCAACTAGATGAGCTGGTCACTGAATATTGTCAGCATGATGTTGTGACGAAAGATTAGCGCTGACGTATAGACGGTCAACGTAATTCACTTTTACACTTGAGTATGCTAAACTAAATAGTAATGATTATGATTTAGTGAAGTCCTGGTCAGTAGGAGGCAGCAACATTATGGAAACACCAATTGAACAAGCCGTCGCAATTTTACGTCGCAATCAGTTTAAAATTACGAAGCAACGGCAGGCATTATTAGATTATCTGGTGACCTATCAGGACCACTATGTGGCAATTTCGGCCGTTGATGAGCACATGCGGACCTTATTTGCAGGAATGAGTCACAATACCATTTATCGCAATATTAAAGAGTTTGAAACGTTAGGATTATTGGAATTGAAGGCCCAGGCTAATCAAACCCTGGTTAAATATCAATGTGATTTCAAGCATCAACACCATCACCATTTTGTTTGTTCAAACTGTGGTAAGGTGACGGAACTGCAAGCGTGTCCGTTAGACGAGTATGAAGCACAATTACCGGGTTGTACGATTACGGGTCACCGCATCGAGATTTACGGTCTATGTGCCAATTGCACGAAAAAGCAGGCAATTAATAGCTGACGGGGAGTCGGCTTTTTTGTTGGCCTTGTTTGAGTAAAGAGTTTCTTAATTTGTGATAGAATTAGTGCATTCCGAACACGAGCATGGTTTAATTATAGATTAGAAAGAATAACGGCAAAGCCTCAGAAGGGAATGACATCGATGGCTTATCGAACACCACCATTTATTTCACCATTTGCAATTGTTTCAATTGTCCTTGCACTGGGGGCAACTAACGTGGTCGTTAATAAGACAACCCATACTGTCAATGGCGCCAAGGCCACTAGCAGTGTGGTCAAAAGTTCATCAGCTAGTTCCGCAAGTCTGAAAAAGAAAGCGGCTGATGATAGTAGCGATGAGAATAAATCCAAAGACAAATCCAGTTCAGATACATCTAATGATGAACAGAATAGTAGTTCCAGTAGTAGTACTGACGAGAATGATACGGACAGCAGCAGTGCTAATAAGACCAGTAGTTCATCAAGTTCAGCTGATGATACGAGTTCTAGTGCCACTAATAGTAGTACGACTGATAACAATAGTTCAACGACTGATACGAGTGACGATGATGAAAGCTCTGCTGCTGAGTCATCAAGTACGACCGCGTCAAGCTCGACAACGACAACGTCACAGTCGACAACGGATACCACTACTAGCGACGGGGGCGAATAACGAATGTTTAGTATTTTAGATATGATCAACCACGCCTTGGGTTACGTTAATGTCAATGTGAAGATTAAGAACCAAATCTATATCGGCATTGGAATTGCGGGTAATTTATACCTCGGTTATGTGGCAATTCGCTTGATGCAGAATGGCGCGTGGTTACGGGGCATCTTATATATGCTCGTTTTCTTGGCGCTGATTTATTTCATTACGTTAAACGTCATTTATTATTTTACTAATAAAACTGCGAAGTATGACTTATCACCACGTATTGAAAAATTGTTGGGTGGTAAGCCTAAAGAAGCGTTAGCAGCTGAAAAACAAGCACAACAAAGTCAGCAACAACCATACATTCCTGCGAACGGTATTTTTGATGGGCAGGAATTGTTGCCCGCCACGGTGAAGACTTCACGTGCTGAACAGGAGAATGTGCATCAAATCGTTGATCAACTACAAGCGGCGAACATTGTCCGATTAGATTACGGTGGCTTAACTGATGATGCCATCATTCAGCAGGCGCAGGCAACGGGTGAACCCGTTTATGCGATTGGGCAAGGCATTCAAATTCCTTTTTCGCAGTTAAAGTTGGAGAATCACCGGCTAGTTATTTACGCCGGAATCAATCAGATGGACCAATCCCCGGTTGGGCATATTACTAAGGTCGGCTTGACCGATGTTCATGATGCGCATGAGGATTATAAGTTGTACTTGGCCTCCACGGTAATCACAGGTGGTATGAGCAAGATTGCGGGCCGAACGTCGGCTATCGAGCAACCGGGCGATTACCAGGTAACCGCGCAGGTTGCGTATGAGGGAAGAGAAGATTAAGAGTGCTTCCAAAGGCGGTTAGTTTGTGAGCATTAACGGTAAAACGGTGATCATCCTGGTTTTGGATGATGACCGTTTTATTGTTAAGCGGAGCAAACTGCCTTTGGAAGCACGTTTCGACTATAAAGCGTGAACAGGGTTAAGCGGAACTGACTGTGTCTTTTAGCACGTTTCGGCAAGCGGGAGTTAAGCGGAGCAAACTGCCTTTGGAAGCACGTTTCGGTAGCCAAATTGAATCTAAACACAAAACAACCGTTTTGAGCAGTGGCTCGAAACGGTTGTTTTGTCGGTATGGCTATTTAAAAAGCGCTAAAATGTCTAATGGTTTTTGGAAGCGGTGGGCCACTTTTTGATGGTCGGCGTTAGGGTCCATTCCCCAGACTGCCAGTCCAAAATCAACGTTAGCGGCCTGGGCAGTTTGTTCGTCACTGACGGAATCCCCGATGAAGAGTGCGTTTTGTGGCGCAACGTTGACTTTTTCGAGGGCTGTGAGTAGGGGGAGGGGATCTGGTTTGCGCTTAGGCGTATCGTCCGCACTGATTGTGACAGCCATCCGCATCATGAATGGATACGAGCGCATCCCACTTTCTAATTCGTTTCGTCGTTGGGAAGTCACGATTCCAAGTCTTAGTTCAGACGGCAACTGTTCAAAGAGGCTGGTAATGCCTGGATAAAGTTCAATCTGATCATAATGGCTGGCCATGACATCTTCGTATTGGGCCTGAAAGTGGTCAAACTCACTGGCTGCAATCCCCAATTCAGTCATTGCTTGTTCAGCGGCCATGGGAAAAGTCTTCTGCGCTTGGGCAGGACTAAATGGTTTGCCATAAGTAGCAAGTACCTCACGCATAACCGTCGTGTAAGCTGGTTGGCTATTAGTCAGCGTGCCGTCAATATCAAACATTAATGCTTGGTAAGTCATATAATCGTTCCTTCCAAAGTAGATTTAACTCCAGTATAGCAAATTCGTCCTTGACAGTGGTTAGGACAACCATTATAGTTAGATTAACAATTGATGAGGAGCTAATGATATGTCATTACCGTTAAATTCATTAAAATCTAGAACTAGCTTTTACTTTTGGTATTTTCGCTAGTGTTTGTGCCGGCTGCAGAGGTGCAAACACGAATCCGATGTTTGCATCGATGCGGTTGCCAAGAGTATTTTGTGATTTGACGGCGCCCATGGATGTTTGAAAATTCCAAGGGTGGCTAATAAGTTTGTTTCTGCGTGGTGGCGCACCCTTTGGAATTTCAAGGGGTGCGCTTTTTTGACCCTAGTCCAGTCCGCTTCCACCAACAAGATCAGCCAAACTTGGGAGGAATCTTTATGTCAATTAATTCAGAAACACTTGTTAACCATATGAATCATGAAATTGCGGCGATTCAGCCGTCTGATATTTTGGCGTTCAACGCTGAAATCGCAAATATTCCGGGTATCGTGCGTTTGACCCTCGGTGAACCGGATTTTAATACACCTGAGCACGTGAAACAAGCTGCAATCGAAAGCATTGAAGCGGATGAAAGCCACTATGCACCCTCGAACGGAACGTTGGCCTTGCGGACGGCTGCCGCTGAATTCTTGGCCGCTAAGTATGATGTCCATTATGATCCTGCTAGCGAAGTGATTATCACAGCTGGTGCGACCGGGGGCATTTATACAGCGTTGACTTCAATCCTTAATCCTGGGGATGAGGTCCTGATTCCAACCCCAATTTTTCCATTGTACATCGCAATCGTTAAATTATCTGGGGCAACACCAGTCTTCATGGATACCTCGGACAATGGCTTCGTGTTATCGCCTGACCAGTTACAAACGACGTTAGCAGCCCACCCCAAGACGAAAGCGGTGGTCCTTAACTTTCCTTCAAATCCAACCGGTGTGACTTACCGGCATGATGATCTGAAAGCCCTGGCCGCAGTGTTAGCTAATCAACCAATTTTTGTTTTGTCTGATGAAATTTATAGCGAATTGACGTATGGTGAGCCTCATGAATCGATTGCAAATTACTTACCAACACAAACTATTTTGCTTAACGGCGTCTCAAAGTCGCACGCGATGACGGGCTGGCGAATCGGCATCATGTGTGCGCCGAAAGCTATCACAGCACAACTGGGTAAGATTCACCAATTCACAGTGACTTCAACGACGACCAATGCTCAAGCAGCTGCGACGGAAGCATTGAAAAATGGGTTAGATGATGCCCAAGTAATGAAACGTGAGTACCAAGAACGGCGCGATTATTTGTATGATGCACTTAATGACCTTGGGTTCCAATCAGCTAAGCCAGAAGGGGCCTTCTATCTCTTCAGTAAGATTCCAGCCGGGTTGCCACAAAATAGTATGGCTTTTTGCCGTGAACTAGCCCATGAAGCACGTGTCGCTCTGATTCCAGGTAGCTCATTCGGCCCGGGTGGTGAAGGCTATGTTCGAATTAGTTATGCCGCTTCGATGGCCGATCTTAAGACGGCGGTCACGCGGCTCAGGACGTACGTTGCCAGCAAGAAGCAGGGGGCTTAAAGATGAAAATTTTAATGTATAGTGTTCGCGATGATGAACAGGATGCGATTCAAGCGTGGGCTGCGGCTCATCAAATTCAAGTAGATACGAATGATCTGGAATTCCATCCAGAAACTGCCGACCTGGTCAAGGGTTATGACGGCTTGGTCATTCAGCAACGCAGTCCAATTGGTGGTGATGCTAGCTTATACCAATCATTAGCTGCGGCCGGGTTAAAACAACTAACGAGCCGTACGGCTGGTGTGGATACAATCGATATTCCGGCAGCCAAGGCGGCTGGTCTTGTGGTCACGAACGTCCCAGCCTATTCGCCTAATTCAGTTGCTGAGATGTCGGTGGCACAAACCATGCGCTTGATTCGCAACTTGGAAATGTTTGATCAACGAATCAGCCAACAGAATTTTCAGTGGGCGGGACTGCAAGCACGAGAAATTCGATCATTAACCGTTGGTATTATTGGTGCGGGTCGTATTGGTGGCACGGCCGCTCGACTTTTCCACGGGTTAGGTGCCAAGGTGATTGCCTATGACGTGGTACGCCATCCTGAACTCGAAGACGTTTTAACCTACGTTGACACTAAGGAAGACCTATTGCGGCAGGCGGATGTCGTTGATTTACACGTGGATTTGAATGAGACCTCTGCGGGGTTGATCGATGCGGCGGCCCTGAAGTTAATGAAGACGGATGCCTACATTATCAACGCCTCACGCGGACCAGTGATTGTCACCGATGATCTTGTGGCAGCGTTAAAGGCCGGTGAAATCGCCGGTTGTGCACTTGATACGGTTGAGGGTGAAAATGCGTTATTTAATCAAAATCATCAGGGTGAGGTGCTTCAAGATACCAACGTGGCACAATTAATGCAGATGCCCAACGTCATCATCACGCCACACGTGGGTTTCTATACGAATCTAGCGGTCAAAAATATGGTCGATATTAGCCTAGATGACGTCTTAGCAATTCTGAATGGTGAAACGACGGCCCACGCCTTTTAATGATGGCGTCAGTCGCTACTACCAGTATGGCTGTAGGAGACGGTGGCTGGTCAAAGTGCCCCACCGGTTAACTTGTTCGGCGACTCGCTGTTCGATAACTAGCTTATAGCGGGACTAATTTGGTGGTGCGTCCGCGACTGGGCTTCAGGTGTACTGGCAATGAAATAAGCCTTCCAAGCATATTGCTTGGAGGGCTTATTTGTCTCTTGAGTCAGCTGACTGGTCGTGACTAACTAGCTAGTAGATTCGGCTAACCAGCCATTATCTAATAACTGGTGATAGTGCTTACCGATTGGCACCCACAGTTTAGCTTGCAGAATGCTACGGAGCTCATCCCAGAAGAGTGGATCGCGTTGTTCATTGGTGGATAAATTTAATTTTAAGTAGGCCCCCGTCTCAGTCTTGGCAATCACAAAGGGATAAAAGACTTTGATAATCTGGGCCGCTATAATGTTAGTCATGTTAGCTGCTTGGTCAAGTAACATATTATCGTCTCCCGTTACAATGCAGATGATTAATTTCTTAATAGTTCTAGGTTAGCAGTGATTATTAAAGAAATGATTGCGGAAGCGTTAACAATTTTTAAAGTTCAGTTAGTTAAAACCACTAATTGTGAAAATTATGCGCCGGACGCTTCGGTGGCTTTCAGTAGTGGTATGATTAAAAGCGGGTTAAGTTTAGTTGTTAGAATAATATAAATTTTATTGAAATCATTGTCTAAAAATTATTCGGCCGTGGCAGTTCCAAAAAGAAAGGCGAATTATTATTGGCTTTTCACGAATAATGTTCAATATTGGAGCTGTTATTCAGCTATTTTAACTGAAAACAGTGTAGCTGTTTCTCACTATTTTATGGATATCGAACAATATTTAGCTACTTTTTGACAAAATCACTAATTATGTATTAAACTATTTAAATAGCATTAACGAAGAATAAGGATTTCTTAACTCTAATTATTAATGCAATAATTCTAGACCGTCAGTCAACAGGCTGATAGAGAAAGCGAAGGTGACTGCAATGTCAATGATCGAATTTCACGACGTCGAAAAGTATTATGGTGATTTTCACGCCCTCAAAAATATTAATTTAACGATTAATGAAGGTGAAAAAGTTGTTTTGATCGGACCATCTGGCTCAGGTAAGAGTACCTTGATTCGAACCGTTAACGGTTTGGAACGTGTCCAGTCAGGTCAATTGTTAGTCAATGGGTTTGATTTAGCCGACCGCAAAACGGATATGAATAAAATTCGCAAAAACGTTGGGATGGTGTTCCAACACTTTAATTTGTACGCTAACAAGACGGTGCTTGAAAATATCATGATTGCTCCCCGGTTAGTCTTGAAACGGCCGGAAGATGAGAATAAAAAATTAGCGATGGACTTATTAGATAGTGTCGGTCTGGCTGACAAGGCCAATAGCTTACCGAGCCAATTATCTGGTGGGCAATCACAACGAATCGCGATTGCACGTTCTTTAGCTATGAAGCCGAAGTGTCTCTTGTTTGATGAACCCACCTCAGCACTAGATCCCGAAATGATCGATGATGTGTTGAACGTGATGAAGAGTGTTGCCGAAGACTCCAGTATGACCATGTTAGTTGTGACCCACGAAATGGGCTTTGCTCGTGAAGTGGCCGATCGGGTTATTTTCATGGCTGATGGGGAAATCTTAGAAGATGATGCTAAAGAAAAGTTCTTTGATGGTCAGCCGTCTAATGAACGGGCCCGTCAATTCTTGAGTAAAATTATTACACACTAATTTGTAGGGGAGGACCACGAATGAAGAAGCTGAAACGACTAATTGGCGCACTCGGCATGCTTGCCATGCTAGTGGTGGTCTTAACCGCTTGCGGTTCACGGCAATCATTAGCAAAACAGGATGTTTTGACCAATGATAAAGCTAGTAAGACGATTACGTGGGGTGTTAAAGCTGATACGAAATTATTTGGGTTGATGGACGTTAAAGATAATCAAATCAAGGGGTTTGACGCCGACATTGCGACGGCATTAACAAAGCGGGTGCTCGGTAAGAATGCTACCGCCAAGTTTGTCCAAGTAACGAGTCAAACGCGGATTCCATTGTTGAAGAATGGGAACATTGATGCCATTATCGCCACGATGACTATCACGCCGGAACGTGAAAAACAGGTTGATTTTACGAATTCATACTTTGATGCGGGGCAATCACTGTTGGTTAAAAAGGGCAGTGCCATTAAATCAGTTAAGGATTTGAATAAGTCGGGCACCAAGGTCCTTGGTGTGACCGGTGCAAACTCCGTTGAGAACATTAAGAAAGCAGCGCCTAAGGCTAAGGTGTTGGAATTATCCGACTATGCTCAGGCAATGACGGCGTTGAAATCTGGTCAGGGGGTCGCGTTGACTACTGATAACGGGATTCTTTACGGGATGGCGTCGCAAAACCCAGGGTACGAAGTGGTTGGGGGTACCTTCACGAAAGAACCATACGGGATCGCTGTTAATAAGGGTCAGGAACCGTTAAAAAAGGCTCTGAATAAAGCGCTCAAAGAAATTGAAGCGGACGGGACGTACAACCGCATCTTGAAGAAGTGGTTTGGTAACGTGGCCGGCTTCGACTATAAGGAGGCGTCACGCTAATGGAATACATTCTAACGCACTATTGGTCAGAGCTGATTCAAGGACTCGGATATACGTTGTTATCCAGTGTGATTGCTTTGGTATTCAGTACGATCATCGGAACAATGTTTGCTATCTTTGAAGTTTTGCCAAGTCGTACGATGCGCATCATTGGTCGAGTTTATATTGAAATTTTCCGGAACATTCCATTGTTAGTTATTGCGATGTTCTTCTACGTGATCATTCCAATGTATGTTGCCAAGATTGATGGTTTTACCGCGGGGACAATTGGGCTAACAATCTATACCTCGTCATTCATTGCGGAAACGGTTCGGGCCGGAATTCAATCTGTTGATCCTGGACAAATGGAAGGCGCCCGTGCTAATGGGATGACGTACTGGCAGGCAATGAGTAAAATTGTCTTACCACAGGCATTTAAAATCATCATTCCACCGTTGGGCAACCAGTTTATTAATCTGGTGAAGAACTCTTCTGTCCTAGCTTTCGTGGCTGGGTTCGACTTGATGTACCAAGCAAATTCAATTGCGTCACTATCGCTTGATACGATCAATAGCTACGTGGTCGTAGGGGTCTTTTACTTAATCATTACGTTGCCACTGAGTTATTACATGCGGCACTTAGAGAAAAAATTAGCAAACTAGAAGGGGGCGACGATTCATGCAAAACTTTATTCAAGCGTATTCGTGGATAAATATCCGGTTCTTGCTCGAAGGACTCTGGGTAACGGTGGAAGTGTCCGTCGTTTCCATCATTGCCAGTTTTATTATCGGTTCAGTCCTAGGGGTGCTTCGGTACGTCAAGATTAAATATTTATCGGCAGTGGTTGGGTTTGTTGTTGACATTATTCGAAACTTGCCATTGATCTTAATTATCTTCTTTACTTACTTTGGCTTGCCACACTTGGGATTCAAGCCTGGTATCATTTTCGCAGCCATCCTCGCTATGACGATTTTTGAATCGGCCATGTTAGCCGAAATCATTCGTTCAGGGATTTTGGCGGTTGATTACGGTCAGATGGAAGGCGCCCGGGCTAACGGGATGAGCTATGTACAAGCGTTATGGCACATTGTCTTTCCACAAGCAATCAAGAAGACGATCCCAACGATTGTGAGTCAATTTATCTCACTGATTAAGGATACGTCGCTGGCAACCATTATTGTCTTACCTGAATTATTAAACCATGCGCAAATTATTTATGGTCAGAACTCAGCGTATATTTTACCGATGTTCTTAATGATCGCAGTCATGTACTTCATTATTTGTTACGCCTTGTCAATTCTGTCACGTGTGTTGGATAAGAAGTTAGCGTAATTAAACTGGTGGGATGATGGCTGAAATTCCTTAATGAAAAGACCAAACAAGCAATAATGCTTTGTTTGGCCTTTTTTATAAAAAATATTTAAATGTCTTGCAAAAAATAGAAGGCGTGATAATATAGTTAATGAAAACGTTTTCTATAAAACTGAAATTAAGGATTGTAACTCATACTCTTTGAGGCATTACCTTTTACTTGTTGAAATATACGGGTGAAGTGGGTGCCTCAAGGAGTTTTTTTGTATTGAAGGAGGTTCAGTGATGTTTGGAATTAAAAGAAAGAAAGTTGATGTCTTCGAGGTGGTTACACCAATTGAAGGTATTTATATACCGATCACGGCCGTTATGGATGAAGTGTTTGCAAAGAAAATGATGGGTGATGGATTTGCTATTAGGCCGAGTGAGGACACTAATCAAGTTGTGGCACCGATTAGTGGGAAAATCGTTGCATTACCTGAAAGTAAACACGCTATTGGCATCATGGATGAGACTAGGGGCGTGTCTGTATTGGTTCACATTGGCCTAGATACAGTTGGCTTAAATGGTAGAGGCTTTACGGCACACGTCAAATTAAATCAAGAAGTTAAAGCAGGGACCCTATTAGTGACGCTCGATCGCCAAACGATGGCGACCGCGGGATTAGATATGACCACCATAGTTGTCTTTACAGAAGGTTATACGGGCGAAGTGCCACTTGGCAGTAAGCTTCATCAACAATTAGCAGCCGGCACACCAGTTTTAAAGCAAGCATAAACTATGTAAAGGAGTGCGAATTAAAATGCGGGTGGTGAAGAAAATTAATAACAACGTGGTCGTTTGTCTTGATCAACATGGTGAAGAATTGGTCGCCTTTGGTAAGGGACTAGGATTTCAAAAAGTCCCGTATGAGCTTACTGATATGACTAAAGTGACGATGACATTTTATAAATTAAACTATCAATATTATCAATTACTAAAAGAAATACCCACTGAAATCTTTGATTTGAGTGCGGCAATTGTTGAGCGAGCGCAGGCACTAATTCCAAGAATTTTGAATCCAAATATGATTTTTAGCTTAGCTGATCATATTAACTTTGCAATAACGCGACTAACCCATTATAAAAGCGCCCAGTTACCATTTTCATATGATGTGGAGCAATTATACCCACAAGAAACGGATGTTGGGTATTACGCCGTCAGGTTAATTAATCGACGGCTAAATATTCAATTACCAGTTTCCGAGGTCACAGCAATTGCCATGCATTTTGTCAATTCTCAGACTAATGATTTAGCGACCAATTCAAGTGTAAATAGCGACGATGAAATGATAAAAATCATCACAAAAATTATTGAACAAGAATATGAGCTTAGAATCAATCAAACCGAATTCACATACAACCGGTTTGTCATGCATTTACGGTATTACATTAAACGGATGAAGAAACATGAGCAAATTTCTGAAAATGATAATTCTAAATTATTTAATACGATGAGGCATGATGAGCCTGAAATTTACTTGGTAGCAAAGCGAATTGCAGACTACGTTGATAGTCAACTTGATACTAATAGTAATGATGATGAACTTTTCTACCTAATGATATATGTTAAAAGGATCGTTAATAAAATGAATACTCAAGCGTAACCGTTAATTAATGGAGGTGTATGCGACATGAAAAATAAGGATAAACAGTATGAAAAAGTGGCGAATGGTGTACTGGAAGCAGTTGGTGGTAGTGCGAATATTTCTTCGGTGACACATTGTATGACCCGATTACGTTTTAATTTGAAGGATGAAAGTATTCCTAATGATGGTGAGGTACAGAATATTCCAGGTGTGATTGGTGTCAATCGCGCTGGTGGCCAGTATCAAATCATTATTGGACAAGCAGTTAGCAAAGTTTATGATGCGTTACTTACGGTGGGAAATTTAACTAGAAACGCGCCAATTAATGAAGATTTAGATAATCGACCTAAAGAAAAGTTAACGTTTAAGTCTGCGGGAAATATGATTCTAAATAAATTGGCTGGATGTTTAACACCATTGATTCCGATGTTGATTGCTGCATCAATGTTTAAAATGTTTGCGGCCATTTTAGGACCAAGTATGTTCAATATTCTTGGTACTAAAACATCGTTGTATCAGTTATTTACGTTGGTTGGTGATGCTGGATTCTACTTTTTTCCAATCATCTTAGGATATACAGCTGCTAAGCAATTTAATACGTCACGGATTATTTCAATGTTTTTAGGTGCAATTTTGATTGATCCTAATTTAATTAAAATTGTGACTGCTGGAAAGGCATTTAATATCTTCGGTATCGCAATGCCATTAGTTAATTATTCAAGTACGGTCATTCCAATTATTTTGTCGGTTTGGGTAATGTCGTATATTGAACGGTTCTTTAAGCGTTATGTACCAGAGTCAATTAGTACGATTGTTATCCCAACGTTGACGATTGCAATCATGTTGCCGATTTCGTTATGTATTTTAGGCCCAGCGGGAAACTTTATCGGCAATTACATTTGTACAGGAATATTAGCTTTTGGGAAATTAGGTGGCTTGCCAACGATTATCGCGGTTGGAGTGGTTGGTGCCTTATGGGAAATCTTGGTTATGACCGGGATGCATCTCTTAATGCTTACGACGATGATGATGATTTTTGCGCAATCGGGTCATGAAAACTTTGTCACACTTGGCGCAGTTGCCGCTAGTATGTCGGTCGCGGGCATGTGTTTGGGTGCGGCCTTACGAATTAAGGACCAAGATCAAAAGACACTTGCTTGGGGTTATTTAATCGCTAGTATTATCGGAGGTGTGACTGAACCAGGATTATATGGACTAGCAATTCGTTATAAACGACCGTTTATTGGCATGATGATTGGTGGATTTTGCGGTGGCTTATATGCTGGCCTGACAACAGTTACAGCTTATGTCATGGTACCTGTTGCAAACTTTTTATCTTTAACTGCGTATGTTGGCGGGCAAACATCTAATGTGATTAACGGTGTGGTTAGTGGCGTGATTGCGTTTGTAGCAGCTGCTATTGCAACTTATGCGATTGGTGTTGAAGCCAATACAAACAAACAGGGGACTAAAGAATTTAAACTAGTGGAGGCTTAAAAGCTAATGGAAAGAAAAGTAATCGTTCGAGCTGATGATTTAGGTTATTCCGATGCAGTTAATGTTGGGATTGCACGAACAGTTCACAACGGGTTAATTAATAATGTGGGTGTTATGGTCAATATGCCAACGACGATGTCAGGATTAGCCATGATTAAAGATGCAGGGGTTTGCTTAGGGTTGCATACTGTTATATCTGCTGGCCGGCCATTAACAAATCCAAAATTGATTCCGAGCATCACTAATCCAGATGGTACCTTTCGTCATTCCTCGGATTATCGGGCGGCTATTCATGATTTTGTCGATCTTAATGAAGTTGTTTTGGAAATCGAAGCGCAATATCAAAAATTTGTAGCGTTAGTTGGTCGCCAGCCTGATTATTTTGAGGGTCATGCGGTAGTTAGTGATAACTTTGTTAAGGGATTGGAAATTGTGGGTGAACGTCATCGCTTAAATCTTTTACGCTTTGCAGCAGGCCCAGATAGTCCGAGTGTGCTATTTAAGGGAAAAGTATTACATGTTTTTATGGAAAGTATGGGCAAAAACTATAACCCTTATGAAACGTTGAAACGTGCGGCACTAGCCCAATATAATGACGGCTATGCTATGATGGTTTGTCATCCTGGCTATTTGGATGACTACTTATTACAACATTCAAGCCTGACAGTTCCCCGGACGCAAGAAGTCGCAATGTTAACAGATTCTCAAATGCAGGAATGGTTAGAACGACAGCAGATCAAATTAATCAAATATAGTGAGGTTTAGTTACTAAGCGTTAAGGTAATCGGTAAGCAAATTAAATCACTTATTTCAATGCGCGTTGAAAAGCATAAAAAGAGCGTTGCTACTGAAAATATCTTCAGTAACAACGCTCTTTTACAAGTTATCAAGAATTTAAATTAAGCATTTTGATTTTGCTGCTGCTTCCAATAATAGATTGGGAACCCAACGGCCACGATAACCAAGGAAATCAGTACACCCGATAAGTCTGAGCCAATTTCACTGATAATCACGAACAGCGCGCCCAGAATCGCAATCAGCGGTGTGATCGGAAATCCAGGTGTCGAGAATGTTCGCTCAGAAGCTGGACGTCGTTTTCTTAAAATAAAGACACCAACGAAGGTTGCCACGTAGAAGCAGTAGACCGTGAAGATACAGAGGTCCGATAAGCGATCTGGATTGAAGAACAGGATCATAATACTAGCATAAACGAGAATGGCAATGGTTGCGGCGATCGGCTCGTGTGATTTTTTGTGCAAGTAACTGAGTTGTTTAGCGAATGGCAACTGATTCTGAGCAGCCATGGCGTACACGATGCGGGGGAAGGTCATAATCTTGCCGTTTAAACAGCCCACCATCGAGATGATAATCCCAATGTTCAGTAGGCGCCCGCCAATTGTGCCAAACGCCGCTTGGGCAAAGTACAGCGTCGTTTGTTGCCCGAGTTTGTGGATCGTTGCCGCGGGTACGAAGTGGAGAATCCCATAGCTGACTAAGGTATACGCAATCAAGACCATTGAAATCCCTAAAATAATGGCTTGTGGTAATAACTTCTGCGGGTTCTTGATTTCGCCACCCAAGTTAGCGACTAAGATCCAGCCATCATAGGCAAAAAGTGTTGCGAGGACGGCAACCCCGAAACTACCCGTTGATTGGGTAATTGTATGTAAAGACTGTCCCAGCGCATTCTGATTACCATAGAAGAGTCCAAAAATAATAATAGCCGCAATCGGTAATAATTTGCCCAACGTGGTCGCAATTTGAAATGCGGCGCCCCAACGGTTTTCGAACATGTTGAGGATTCCAATCAGGACGATGACGCCAATCGAGAGTGGCGCCTGCCAACCCGCCCGCAGGTTGAAGAAACCAACTAGTAATATACCAAGGTAAGCGCTAATTGAAGCGATGATAGCGGGACCGTAGACGGCGATTTGCATCCAACCAGAGAGAAAGCCCCACAATTTACCATAGATTTGTTCCATGTAGACATAGAGCCCGCCCGTATGCGGCATTTGGGCACCGACCTCGGCGATTGTTAAGCCCGCGGTCAACGTAATCAGTCCACCTAGTAACCAGGCGAGTAACGCAGCGCTCGGTGAGCCCGCACTATCAAGGACTGATGATTGCTTGAAGAAGATTCCTGACCCAATAACCGTACCAACGACGAGTGAAAGTGCTGACCAAAAACCGAGTGAACGGTTCAGGGTCGTTGCTTGCTTTGTTTCCTGCATTAACCTGAAATCCTCCCTTGAAACAACCAAATTCTAAATGATTGCACTTAGCATACCAGAGATTAATGGTGATGACAATCAAATATCGTTGGTTGTGGCCGGCTTTTTGCCCAAAATCCGAACTAATAACGATATTTTAATAATAAAGTTCGACAAGGCTCAAAATGATCAGTGTTATTCGGTTGGTGATTCGAGTTTCGACAAAATAGGATTGGGCGGCGTGGTGGCTTTAAATTAATTTATTTATCTTCCTAATATTAGCAGGGTTATTTAACGGGTCAGGTTAGTCATTAACTTAGTCATTAATTGAGTTAGTTGTGCCCACTCGGATTGATTGAGACCACCCTTAGCAGTCAATAAATCCGGCAAATCATTTAAAGCAAGTCGTGTTGCGGTTCCTTGAGGTGTCAGAGTGAGCAAGATGCTCCGTTCATCTTGGGGATTCCGATGACGTGTAATTAAACCAGCTTGGGTCATTCGCTGTAGCACGGGCGTCAGCGTTCCCGTACTTAAATTTAGCTGGGTGCTCAACGTTTTGACCGTGACAGCGCGCGGCGGTGTCGCATAGAGTGCGACTAGAACCAAGTATTGTGGATAAGTGAGTCGGTGTGCTGTCAAAGTTGGTTGGTAGAGGCGTTGAATAGCATGGACTGTTGTGTAGGTTGAAAAACAGACGTGGTCTTCAAGGGGGCGAATTGTGGTTGTCTTCATGATAATTACCGCCTTTCATGCGATGAGTATTAAGTATTAAGTGCGGAGACGTTCTAATAATGATTGTGCACAATCGATTGACTGGATTATAGCACATTCTGACAATCTGTGGGCATAGTTGCCCTAGTGCCGGTGGGATCTTATGGTCTGGTGGTCACGTTCAGTATGCAAACTGATGATTGTGGGTACCACTTGCAGTGACGTCATGGTAATAATTTTTGGTTCCTTCCTAAAAATACAGTATAATGCTACGAGTAGGTAAGAGAGTGGGGTTAGATTGATGGTAATTGCAATTGTGGTGTTGTTGATGCTGCTCAGCATCGGCTTATTTGGGTTGCTGTTAGCCGGTGCCAGACGGCAAGCAGCGCCATTTTTTGACCACAGTTTTGGTTTCGGCATGGTTATCGGGGCCGTGACGGATTTTCTTGACACACTTGGTATCGGAAGTTTCGTCGTGTCCACGGCAATTTTTCAAGCGAGCCATTATTTAAAGGATGAACGTAAGCTACCTGGAACTTTGAACACGATGCATGCGATTCCGACCGCGTTTGAGGCGTTTTTCTTTGTTACAGCAGTTGCGGTCGAGCCAGTGACACTGATTAGTTTAGTTTTAGCAGCAACGCTCGGCGCATTACTGGGTAGTGAAGTCATGACGAAGCTTAATCAGCGGTGGATTCAGTTAATCATGGCCGGTGCGTTAGTCATCACTGCTTTACTGATGGCAGCGAAGTTATTAGGTTGGATCAGTTTGCTGGGAGTTGCTAATCAGGCGACGGGGCTATCCGGTTGGAAATTATTGGTCGGCATTGGTGGCAACTTTATCCTAGGGTTACTGATGTCAGCCGGAGTCGGACTGTACGCACCGTGTATGGTAATGGTGTATTTTCTGGGATTGACCCCGATTGCCGCCTTCCCAATTATGATGCTGTCGTGCGCATTGTTGATGCCGATTTCGGCAGTGAATTTTATTCGCCATGACCGCGTCGATTATCGCGGCTTATTCGGCATTATTTTAGGCGGTATTATTGGCGTGGTGGTGGCAGCGACCTTAGTTAAGTCACTGTCCTTAACAGCCCTGAGTTGGTTGATCGTCTTAGTGAGCTGTTGGACGGCCTTTTCGTTATGGCGTGCCGCGCAACGCCGGAAAAATGTGTTATAGTCAACGGTATGAGTGGTTAGGCTAACCAAGCCTAGCCACTTTTTGTCGTTGTTTAAAATGATCTTCAGGCTGCTAGAAAAAATAGCGGTCGCTGGTTGACAATTTATACAGCTGGCTGTATAAATGAAAGGGCAGGTGATTAAGATGAATCATGATGAAATGGTGGCGCGGCAAGTTCTGATTTTAGCTCGTCAAATCAAGCGGCGTCGCAACCAACATTTGCGGACGGTGGGGTTAACGACTGAGCAAGCGGATGCACTGACCTTTTTTACGGATCAGCCAGGTCGCACGGTAACCGCGTTTAAGACGTACCAGGAAATCACCCATCAGACGGCCAGGATGATCGTGCAACGCTTGCAGACGCGCGGATATGTCCAATTAGTGGTCAGTCCAACGGATGCGCGTGCCAAGCAAGTGGTAGTGACCCCGAGTGGGCGTGCTAAACGCGAGCAGCTCCGTCAACATGGCTGGCAGACGAGTGCGCAAATGTTTGCCCATTTGGATGCCGAACAACAACAGGTATTTTTAGATTTGTTACGGCAAGTTAATCAGAATTTAGAAAGTGATGAGAATTGATGAAGACGCGTTTATATACGCCGGATGTAAAGTTAGTGTTAATGGCTAGTTTCTTCTTTTTAATGAGTCCAATGTTAATCAATCCCGTGATTGCAGGATTTGCGCACGGTATTGGCGCTAGTAGTGTGCTTGCCGGTACGATTGCCGGGTTAACGAATTTGACATCGCTAGTGCTCCGGCCACTTGCTGGGAATTTAACCGACCGGGTCTCTAAGTACCGTTTGACCTTCGTGGGGGGCTGTTTGTTGCTACTAGCTAGTTTAGGTTATAGTTTGACAACCAACGTGACGTTAATCATGTTATTGCGAATTTTGAATGGGTTGGGATATACCTTGTGTTCAGTTTGCATGGCAACCTGGATGGCTAGTTTATTGCCACCCGATCGAATTGGCTCTGGAATGGGCATTTATGGGCTAGCGAATGCGCTTGGAATGGCGTGCGGGCCGGCAATCAGTGTCTTCTTGTATCAACATTACAGTTACCAGAGTGTTTTTTGGTTAGCAGCGGGCAGTAGTTTACTGCTCATCATCATGATTCAATTCGTCGGTGATCATGGTGAACCAATTGTGACGCCTCAAACGGCTACGACTAAGCACCATATTCGCATCGTACAACCACGAGTAATCCCCGTGGCCTTGATTTTGCTTTTATTTTCATTACCATATTTTTCCACCCAAACCTATATTGTCAGCTACGTCGCTGCACGGCATTTTCATGTGGCAGCGGGGGTATTTTTCCCGGTGTACGCGGGTATTTTATTAGTATTGCGAATTATTCTCCGCGATTGGTTCGACCGGGTGCCATTTAAACGGTTCATCTGGTTATGCTTAATTTTTAATCTATTAGGATTGATTGGCTTAACTGACATGAACAATTGGGCGATGCTACTGCTGGGTGCAGCAGGACTGGCTGCCGGATACGGTTTGATGTTTTCAATTTGCCAAGCTAAAGCATTGATGCTCGTGCCGAAAGCTGATCATGGGCTAGCCAATAGTACGTTTTATATTGGTGTTGATCTCGGAATGTCACTTGGCCCCATCATTGGCGGGCTGATTAGCAGTCAATTACCAATGGCGTGGTTTTATCCCGTGATGATGGTGACGCTGCCATTGATTATCGTTGTTTACCTAGTCAGTCGTCGGCAGTTAGCTTAGCCACCAACATGCTGGAGAAGGTTGTTCTTGGTATACACATGATTATGAATTTTTTCAGTAGGGGATATCAAAAAGTCACTTCAAGTTTACGACTGCCTGAAGTGACTTTTTATCTGCCTTTATATAAACATTTTGATGCCAAAATAAATAATAATAAGACCAAGAAATGGCGTTAATACGCGGTTGACCTTATCTAAATTTAAATGGCGAATCACGAGTGGTGTAATGATTGCGCCGATAATTGCGCCAATCATGAGGACCAATCCTGATTGCCAAGCAAAAGTACTAGTAAAGAGATGGCCGATTAAACTGATTGTGGACATAACAGTTAACACATAGGTGGCAGTACCAGCGGCTTCAACGGCCGTTAGCCCAAGAATTGCTAACCCGGCAGCCGTGGTCGCACCACCGCTTAAGCCGCCAATGCCGACCATCAATCCACTTAAAAGGCCAAAGAAGGCAGCTTGCCAAGGTTGGTGACCGGCTGTAGTTTGTTTAGAATGGTGCACATACTTGATTAGTACCATCGCACCCATAATCAAAAAAATTGTCCCGACAATCCAGTTATACAGTTGTTGGGGAATAAATTGTGCGCTGAATGTCCCGACGATGATACCGGGAACGGCCGCAATGATCATTTGATTGCCAATCTTGAAATTGACATTTTTGATTTTCAACTGTGTTATAAAACCAAAGAATAAGGCTGGTAAGGCGACGATTAGGGAGGTTGGTACGGCTACCGCGGTTGCAAGGCCTACTTGACTGGTTAAGACACCTAGGTATAGGGCAGCACCTCCGCCACCAATCAGACTAACGAAGATGCCGATTAGTAATCCGGATAAAAAGACAAACGTAGTGAATTCCCCCTTAGATTGTATAATTATGCCTTAAACGGAGTACACTCCGTTTGTCAAGTGATGCGTAAAAGTGTATGGTGAACTTAAGTAAATAGGAGGGTGTGTCGAATGCGAAAGGATGCACAAATTAACCAACAGAAAATTTTGACTGCTGCGCGACAACTCTTTGCCGCGCGTTCAATCGAAACCGTTAGTATGAAAGATATTGCGACGGCCGCTGGTATCGGTCCCGGAACGTTGTATCGTCACTATGCCCATAAAAGTACACTATGTTTGGCATTGGTAACGGACCGAGTCGCAACTTTTATTAAAACCAATCAAGTCTACTTGACCACGACCTCGGTAGGTGCAGCGGCACGTTTTGATCATGTTATTGGGGAATATTTAGCGATTCGTGAGCACAACATGGCGTTATTAATGAATGTCGAGGCCGGTGAACCTGGTCGCCGTCAATTTTATCAGAGCGAACTTTATCAACAATTATGTGACCTATTAACGCAACTGGTTCGTGATTTGAAGCCAACGCTTTCGAAACCGGCATGTGAGTTTCAAGCTGATATGTTAATTGCCATGCTGAAGGGGACTAGTTATGCTTTTCAACGTCAATGGCGAGGACGGTCGCAGTCCGAACTATTGGCGCAATTGCACGCGTTAATGGTGACTGAATGATGTTCACTATTGGCACTAGTGGTTTGGCGATTAACAGAGTGGGTTGATTGTTAAATCAAAAAAGATGGTTCTAGGCGGTTAATCCTAGAGCCATCTTTTTGAATGAGTCGTTTAAGCAGGTGTCACCACGTATTTTTCATAACGTTGGGCATCGACAGTGTTGAGTTCGACTGTTAATTGGGTGCCATCAGCTAAGTAATCCGTTTTGAGAATGTTGGCGTGGTCATTCAAGTAAGCCACTACTTCACCATCATTGAACGGGATTAATAACGTTGTTGTCACGTAATTCTTAAAGACTTTGGCTTTGATCATACTGGTCAAAGCTTGTAGTGAGGCCTCATCACGCGCCGTATAGATGAGTTGATCATCTTGCTGGTTCGGGTAGTCGGCTTCGGTTAAATCAGCTTTATTGAAGGCATAAATCATAGGAACATCGTGCACACCGATTTCTTTGAGCGTCTTTTCAGTGGTCGCCATCATTTCCTTGTAATGGGGATCGGCGTAGTCGATGACTTGAATGAGTAAGTCAGCATTGGCAGCTTCGGCTAGCGTTGAACGGAAGGCGTTGATCAAGTTATGCGGCAAGTCGCTGACAAACCCGACTGTATCACTGAGCAGTAACTGCTTATTGTCAGGGAAGGTTAACTGACGAATACTTGTATCTAACGTTGCGAAAAGCATGTCTTTTTCGAAGACTTGCTTATCTTCACCCTTACCGAACAGTTTCACTAAACCATTCATAGTCGTTGATTTACCAGCGTTGGTATAACCGACTAAAGCGACGTTGGGGAGCCCAGCTTTATCGCGTTGTGAACGTCGCACTACTTCGTCTTTATTGAGTTCCTTAAGTTCGTGCTTCGCGTGACTGATCCGGTCTTGAATTGTCCGGCGATTTAATTCCAGTTGCGTTTCACCAGCACCACGGTTGGTAAAGCCCCCGCCACCACCAGCAGCGGCCCCAGCCTGTTGGTCAAGGCGATTGGAGATACTCGTTCGTAATCGGGGAAGTTGGTATTGTAATTGGGCAATCTTAACTTGCAATTTGGCTTCCTTGCTCCGCGCACGGTTACCAAAAATTTCTAAGATCAGACCAGTACGGTCGATGATCTGAATGTCCGTTTGTTCCTCTAAGTTACGCACCTGACTAGGGGTCAGATCCGCGTTGATGACCATAATGTGCAAATCGTTGGCGGCTGCGACTTCTTTGATTTCGACAACTTTACCTTTGCCGAAGAAGGTGGCCGGGTTGGGTTTTTCCAATCCTTGGTCAATTCGCAGGGCCGCGTGCATATTATTGGCTGCAACGAGCGCTTCTAGCTCGGACATGGCGTAGTCGTAATTGGCGACCGTTTTAGACATGCCGGCAATGATGACTTCTTGTACTTTTTGAGCGTTGGTTTCAGACATACACTCACTCCTAACGTGTTATGATTGCATTAAGTATAACATGTCTAATCAAAATATTACGACTTCGGGTATTAGGGAGGAATCAAAAATGGGTTACGTGCTTGATTTGCGGCGGCAAGTTGGTTACCAACCGCTAGTAGTGGCCGGTGCGGCTTTAATGGCCCAAAATTCGATTGGCAAAATTGTCTTGATTTATCGAACCGATAACCACTGTTGGGGCTTGCCAGCTGGATCGACTGAACCGGGAGAGACGGTCCAGCAAACGGCGCGACGGGAATTGAAAGAAGAGACTGGGCTGACGGTGGGTGAGTTAACGCTGATCGATGTCTATAGTGGGCCCAAGATGCACTATCAGTATCCTAACGGGGACATTATTGACAGTGTCACCACGTTATATCGCGCCAATACAACGGGTGGTGAATTGATTCAAGCCACCGATGAGACGAGTACTGCGGCTTTCTTTGCTTTAGATGCTTTGCCGACACCGTTGACCCCACTGACAAAGTGGATGCTTTGCGGTGAGTAAGCTTGACCATGCAGATGAGGTTTGCTATAGTGGACTGAAATATTAAGATGAATTGTCACCGGACAACGTTAACCCAACTTCCTTAGGTCATTGTGGAAGTTGGGTGGACGTTGTCCTTTTTATTTTGAGGAGGAATTGATAATGACGTGGATTTATTTAATTATTGCTGGATTATTTGAAGTGGTATGGGCTACGATGATGAAATTAAGTAATGGGTTCAGTCACTTTGGCTATGCTGCGGCCACAGTAGTTGGCATGGTCTTGAGTTTTGGCTTCTTAGCATTAGCAACCAAACACTTACCGTTGAGTATTGCATATCCAATTTGGACCGGTATCGGTGCGGTCGGTGCGATAATTGTTGGCCTGGTTTTCTTCAAAGATACAATTGCACCCATCACGTGGATCTTCATTGCAATGCTGGTCATTGGCATTATTGGTATCAAAGTCACGAGTTAGGATTGGGGGGGTTAGTGGGTTTGTGATTCATCAGTGAAGCCCCAACAGCTTTTCAATATTTTTATAAAAGAATGACCACAAGCATGAAAGCGGTGTTATAATAACTTTAGAAGTTAAATGAATATTTGGGTTATTCTTAGACTTCTTCCGACCTGAGATAGACGCACTGTTGCCAAGACTTTACAAAATTTTCTTGTTACACCCGGTCAACGCACTACCTCTCGGAGGGGTTTCTTAATTTCGTCAGTAATTCTGTGTATAGTCTTGGTTGAGTACAACAAATAGTGAAAGAAGTGACGTCTGATGATGATGTATCCGTATCTGAATTTAGGCCCCAGAGATGGCGTCTTGATAATTGCAGCTGCTATTATGTTAGCTTTAACGGTAGTTTTTAATTGGTCAGTCTGGGAACTTTTGTTTGCTGTTGTGGCAGTCGTAATTGCGTTCTTAGCAGGAAGCATGAAACCGTCTAAGAAGAACGTGCTTGCTTTTTTGAAAAAATAGTTTGAATTGGGGTAGCATACCTGAATTCTTCAAACACGTCTTTAACCAGCAAAGTTTAAGGACATCATTGATAAGATAGCCGAGTTGGTTCTCTGTCAATTGATGTTGCGAATAGTGCTACGGGTGCTTAGTCAAACAATGGCAAGCACCTTTTTCAATTCGAATTGTTCAATAGCCCATGATTAAAATACAAATAAAGATATCTGTCGCCAGTAATCACGTATTTAGTTAATTACCAACAACAGTTATTTCAGAGCCAATATAAAAACGCTCGCGACCAGTCAGTGGTTGCGAGCGTTTTGTTTGATGAGCAAAATTATAAGTGTTGATTGACTTTCACGTCAGCTAAGTCTTGCGCATAATCGACGACGCGAATTTGATCGCCATTGATGTCGATGCGAGTGACGCTCCCGTTTTTGGGGCCGTTCGTGATGTCGATTTCAGGAGCAAAATGTGCGACCATACTGCGGATTGTCGTGCCGTGGGTAACCACGAGGACTTTTTGATGGTGATCGTGGTGAGCTTTCAAGTAGTCAAAGCCCTGGTTGATCCGTTCCCAGTACATCGAGTTGTCTTCAGCTTCATGCCAAGGGTCGATTTCACGCATCAGGTCGCGAGTCTGATCGATAGGCACGTGTTCAAGAAGTTCGTGCATGCTGGTGACCCCGTATTGGCGGCCAACTAGTGACCAGGTCCGACTTGAATCGTCACCTTCGAAATAACCATAGAAAACTTCACGAAAGTTCATCAGTGTTTTAAAGGGCTGGGCGGTAGCACCCGCCGCTTGTCGAATGAGCTGAGCGGTGTCGATTGCCCGCTTAGAATCACTGCTGTAGTAGTAGTCAAAAGCCGTGTTCGCTAGTGCTTGACCGACCTTGGTTGCGGTGGCTTGTCCGTATTCAGTTAACGGCGAGTCAGACCAGCCTTGCATGCGATTATATAAGTTGAAAAAAGTCTGTCCGTGTCGAACAAAGGAAATTGAAAATTGAGCCATGTGTTTCTCCTTATTTAGTCGAGATGGTCTTTGCGGCCAAAGTAGTCTAACGTCACATCGTTGTCGCTAATTGTGAATTTCGTGACGCTCCCATTTTGGGGCCGTGCTGGTGAGGTCAGTGCGGCAAAACGAGCAGCAATACTGTAAATCGTATTGCCGTGGCTGACGACCAAAACTTTGTCCCCGTCGTGATGGTGAGCACGTAACGTATCGAGACCGCCATTGACCCGTTGCCAGAATTCGGCGTTATTTTCGGCGCGATGGAACGGGTCAGCTTCTTTACAGAAATCTTTGGCTTTTTCGATGCCGTATTGTTCAATAATTGCGGACAAACTAGGTGCTTGATGGGGCGCACCAACCATGAACCAGGTCTGCGACGTGTCATCACCTTCAAAATAGCCATAAAAGGCTTCACGGAAGGCGGCCATTGGTTGAACCGTCAAATCGGTATTGCCACTGGCAGGAAGAATTAATTCTGCGGTGCGCATTGCCCGCGTCATGTCACTGGCGTAAACGGCATCGAAATCAATACCGTTGAGCATTTTACCTGCATTGCGAGCGTCCTGTTCGCCGACAGCTGTGAGGGGGGAATCACACCAGCCCTGCATTCGGCGGTACTTGTTAAAGTAAGTTTGACCATGACGAATCATGTAAACGGAAAAAGTTGCCATTATTTACTCCTCTACTTGGTGTTCAAAACTAAGCCATAATGTGTTTAGTTTACCATAAAATGCACTGCGATTAATTAGCAGTTGCTAAGGCTTGTCGAATCTGAGCGGCCGTTTGCTTATTCCCGGTAAAGATTAAGCGGTCACCGTACATAATCGTCGTATTTCCATTGGGCGCGATCAGTTTCCGATTACGGATGACTTGACTAATGGTAATATCCTGAGCAAACTGTAAGTTCTTAATTTGAACATCAGTATAGAGATGGTTGAGGACCCGGACTTCGTAGATGCTGTTTTCAGTATCATTGAGCAATAGCAAGGTTGACGGTGATTCAATTAAGGCGCGCAGTAAAGTAATGTTGGCCTCTGGTGTATTGTAGACTTCGACGCCTAGCTCTCGGAGTTCATCTTCATGTTCGTTGAGCACATTGCGGTCTTCAAACCGAACGATGATCCGCCGTACACCGTATGCTTTGGCGGCTTTAGCAAGCTCGTAGTTACGTTCGGCATCAATATGGCCGAGTACCAAAATATCCGTGTCAAAGACGCCGTGATCCTGTAAGTCCTGGGCTGTGAAGTTTTCCATTAAGGTCACTGGCACTTGCGCGTGGTAGGTTTGATAATTCTCAGGATGATTCGTGTACATTGACACGTCGTACCAGCCTTTTCGTAGCTGTTGTGCAACGGGTACGGTGCTTAAGTTAGCGCCGATAAAGTGGACCGCTGTTTTGACCAGGTCTTCTTTTTCAGCTGAATAAAACTTGTTAAAAATCAGGGGTGAGATGACACAAGTGAGTAGCGCTGCGAGTAAGAAAGCGCCGGACTGGTCACTAGTAATTGTCTTCATTGACTTGGCAACTCGAAGAACGGCTAATACCATTGTCATTGTCGTTGCAGTCAGCGCGGTACCGGCTAAAGCATTGGCTTGCTTGAACCGTAACTTTAGGACCCAGTAGCCGCCAATCTTGGCAACCATGTATGCTAAGAAAAATAGTGGAATTAATAGTAAGGTTTTGCCACTTGTTAATAAGGTCCGTAAGTTCAAATCGACGCCAGTCGTAATGAAGAAAATCGGGATGAAGAAGCCGTAACCAATAGCATCCAAGCGTTCGCGGGTCGTTTCACTAGGGTTCAAGAGTTTCAAGACGATTCCGGCCACAAAAGCGCCCAGGATGTTTTCAGCACCGACGGATTCGGCCACCGTGACCATCGTTACAATCAAGAAGAAGGCTAACCGAATATCTAGTTGTGTCGTCGATTTGTTAATATTTTGATAGAAGCGGAAGAATGGTTTGAACCGTAAGAGTAATAGTGCGGCAACGGCTAAAATGAGTAATAGTAACCAGAGACTTTGTGAGTTACTGCCGTAGACGGATGCATAGAGCGTCAGTCCCATCATCGGTACAAGTTCACCAAAGACCGAGATGAGCAGAATCGTTTGTCCGAAAGCCTTACTAAGCAATTCCTGTTCTTTTAAAGCTGCAATTACAATACCAAGTGAAATCGTGCCAAATAAAATCGCGGCAAGCCAGAAATCACTGAAGAGGCCGCTGACTTTAAAAGCAGCGGCGAGTAACAGCGATAGAACAATAATTGTGCTGTAGGCGTACACCGAAAGTCGAACTGGCGAATATTTCGGTGTGTTGACCGCGTTTTTTTGTTCTAAAGGTGTTAATGCCGTGCGCCGCTTCTTAAATAGGCTAAAGTCAATTTCAAGTCCACTTAAGAACAGCAGGACGATGACGCCAATCGTTGAGAGTTGTGAGATAAGGTCAGAGGTGTTCACAAAGTTAAACACGCTGGGGCCAATTACGATACCGACAATGATTTCCATGACGGCCGTTGGCAAACTGTTGATTTTGAATTTAGCCATGATAAGCGGAATTAATAATGCGGCTAATAAAATAATGACTAAGGAAACTTGATCCATGAATAAATACCTCGATTCGTTTTAGTACACACGGAGCTGATCATCATCAAAGCCCCAGAAAGCTTCGCTAGCATGTGCATCGGTGAAAACTTTCAGGATTTGGTCGACACCAGGGGCTAATTTGTCAGGCGTCAGTTGGCTCAATGGTTGCCAACTAATGGCCCCCTCGTATGAACCGGCTAGCAAATCACCGTGATAGTGACTAGTGGTGTATAAGGTGCCAAGTGACACGTCGCCGTCCGCATTTTCGACCCACGTTACGGTGCCGACTAATTTCAATTGATCGACGTGCAAGCCGGTTTCTTCTAATACTTCACGCTTCATCGCGGTTACTTGTGATTCACCGCGATCAACATGGCCGCCGGGAAAAGTTAACCCCGACCACTGCGCGTCAATCTTATTTTCAACCAGGACATCGCCGGTCGCTGGATTGGTGATGAGGCACATGTTGACGAGTTCTGCACGGACGGTCCGGTCGTGGTGTTCATGCTGATCCTTAGTGGCTAACCAGTCTTGGGCCTTGTCATTGATGCTTGCCATGAATGCTGCTTTCGTTTGTAGGTAGGCTGCGAGATCGGCTTGCCCATTGCGCACACCTTTTTCGCGAATGGCAGTATACTTGCGGCCGTCTGTCCGGTGTGCATTGAGATAATCCCGGAAAGTGAGCAATTGCTGATAATGCTGTTCATCAGTTGTAATGATCACGTGGATGTCGTTAGCAGCTAATTGCGTTGCGTAAGTATGCGTTGTTCCAGCGACCGGTCGTGCGTGTAACGTAGCTACGGCAGCCGCCTGATCTTTAACAAGCAACGCCAAGTCAATTGTTGGACGCGCTAATAATTGGGGCATGGCCGTACTACCCACGTGACTACTTTTTAATAGATTCGCCTGTAATTGCTGGCGTAACAAGGTTTGATACTCGATTGCTTGCTTTTGCCAGTCAGATTGATAGGCAGTTAATTGAATTGGTTGCATAGAATCCCTCCACTCGAATAAGTCATTGAAAGGATACACTTTTTGAGTGGTTTTGAAAAGGAAAGACGTGCCTTTCAAAGCGAGAAGCAATAAAAAAAACACGATTGCAGATCAACCGTGTTGTGTGTGGCGCTTATTTGAGATTGAGTGTTGTCCGTTGTCGCCAGGTCTTAATCAGCGCAACCACTGTGGCTGGAATGAGCGCGGCGGCCATAATTCCTAGAAAACAGAGCGAGAGGTGGTTCTGTACGAAGCTGATCGAGCCAAAGAAGTAACCAAGTGAACAGCCGACACTGACCCAGATACCAACGCCAACTAAGTTCCAGATAGCGAAGGTCGGTTGCGGCATTTTAGCGGCCCCGGCACTCAGCGGGACAAAGGTCCGCACGAGTGGAACAAAGCGGCCAAACATGACAGCTTTCGCGCCATACTTAGCAAAAAATTGTTGTGCGCGTTGTTGCTTGGATTGGGGGAGGTGGCGTTGCAACCACGGTAAGCGAATCAGGTGGCGGCCAATTTCGAAATTGACAGTGTCGCCAATTACAGCAGCCACAAAGAATACTGGCACCAGAATCTGAATACTGAGGGCGTCGCTGTGAGTTGCAGCCATCGTGCTGGCGAGAAAGATCAATGATTCGCCGGGAAGAAATGGGAAAACGACCATGCCCGTTTCAAGAAAGATAACGGCGAATAATAAGATGTAAGACCAACTACCAAGCGTGGTTAATAGTGGGACGATACTTTGTTCTAAATGGGTTAAAATGGTTATTAAATTGACCAACGGCGCCACCTCCAATTTAAGTTGCATTTATTATAAGCGTCTGCGGGTTGAAAAACAGATGTAACCGATTACATTTCTTTCAGTTTAACACAATCGTAACTTTGATAGACCAATGTTCAAACAAATTTGCATAAAAAATCAAAAACTGGCGGCTGCCATGGGTTATTAATTGAGTCGGGCCGCCGATAGTGATAAAATTATTGTTCGATATTTAGGAATGGAGGGCGTTCAATGGCTAAGTCAATTAAAGCTGCAGAACAGGAACACTTAGATCATGTGGTTGCGAAAATTAAGGTGGCTGAAGAACAACAAAGCCAAACCATTACGCGCTCGGAAAAAGATCAGGCCGATATTAAACGTGACTTGCTGAATAACATCAATATTAAAACGGATAGTTACGAAGGCATGATGGAGACCGGATTATCCGTGCGGCAGCAACAACAGATGATGGATGAGCGGCAGAATAGTTGGAAGCACGCGACTAAGCAATTATCGACGTTAAAAAAGTTGGAAAAGAATGCTTATTTTGCGCGGATCGATTTTCATGAGACTGGTGAGCCTAAGCCTGAGACGATTTATATCGGACTCAGTTCATTTTCTGACACGCCGGATCACTTTTTGATCTACGACTGGCGAGCGCCTATTTCCAGTATTTATTATGACGGTGGGTTAGGGCACGTGACGTACCAGACTCCGGATGGTGAGCAGACCGTTAATGTGAAGTTGAAGCGGCAGTTGATGGTTGAGAATGGCCAGATCGTGACAGTCTACGATACTGATGAAGCCGTTGGTGACTCGATGCTACTAGAAGTGTTGGATGAAAAGTCCGATGTGAAGATGAAGAGTATCGTGACGACGATTCAAAAGGAACAAAATACCATTATTCGGGATACGAGTTCTGACCTCCTGTTTGTGCAGGGGGCGGCCGGTTCCGGGAAGACCTCGTCCGTTTTACAACGGGTCGCATACTTGTTGTATCGTTACCGGGGTAATTTGACGGCCGGACAAGTCATCTTGTTCTCACCAAATCAACTCTTTAATGATTATATTAACCAAGTATTGCCCGAACTGGGTGAACAAAACATGGTTCAGATGACCTATTTCCAATACGCATCGTACCGGTTACCACACATGCAAGTTGAAACTTTACAGCAGCGGTTTGAAACTGAAAATACACCGCAGATGGCAAAGATTACGAAGTTGGAAGGTAGCCTCGCATTCTTCAACGCGGTTACCACGTATGGCCGACATTTGGAACAAGCGGACATGCGTTTCCGTAACATTACGTTGAACGATGAAGTGATTATTTCCCGGGAAAAGATTAAATCGATTTACTACTCTTTCAACGAAAACTACCACTTAGCGAACCGGTTATCAGCAACTAAGGAAGAATTAATCAAGATTTTGAATCGCAAGGTTGAATCGGAGATGCGTTCCAAGTGGGTCGAAGAAGCGGTTCAAGACTTATCACGCGAAGAGATCAATCAATTATATGGCAATCAGCCGCGGGAATTTAAGAATGGCGATAAAGAGTTTAAATTCTTAGCACGTAAAATTGTGATGCAACGCTTAGGAAAAGCCCGGACGCAAATCGTGCGTAACCGTTTCTTGAGCATCAACATGCAGTACGCGCATTTCTTACGCGAAGTACCGAAGATCATCAAGTTGGCTGATCACGGTATCTCAGCTGCTGACTGGGATGCTACGGTTGAACGGAAACTAGCCGAGATTAAGGAACGTCATATCTCGTTAACAACGGTCTCAGCTTACATGTACCTGCATGACCTAATGACCGGAAAGCACGGGCAGCGTGACATCCGGTTTGTCTTCTTGGATGAAATTCAAGATTACAATGCCTTTCAGTTAGCTTTCTTGAAGTTTAGCTTCCCCCAAGCTCGCTTCACAATGCTCGGTGACTTGAACCAGGCGATTTTTACCAAGGAAAACAGCCATTCGCTGATCAATGAATTGGCCACGTTATTTGACCCTGAAAAGACGCGGGTCGTGCAATTGACTAAATCGTACCGGTCAACGCAACAGATTACTGATTTCACCAAGGAAATTTTAGTCAATGGTGAAGCCGTCACGGCTTTTGATCGTCAGGGCGACTTGCCAAATGTTGTTGTGACGCCTAACTTTGAAGCGGGGGTTGATCAAGTCGTTGATCAGCTAGCGATGAACGATTCTGAACGTGATACGACGGCAATTATCGGGAAATCCTTAGCAGAATGCGAGGCGCTCACGAAGGCCCTGAAAGCTCGTGGTGAGCAGGTTACGTTGATTCAAACTGAAAATCAACGCTTGGCTCCCGGTGTCATTGTAGTCCCGTCTTTCTTAGCAAAAGGGTTGGAGTTTGACGCGGTCATCGTGTGGAACGCTAATCAGGAAAATTACCAACGTGAAGATGAACGGCAACTATTATATACAATCTGTTCACGGGCCATGCACGAGTTAACGTTAGTCGCGGTGGGTAGCTTGTCACCGTTACTAGCGCGGGTGAACCACGCCTTGTATACATTAAATGAAGCAAAAGTTTAAGTCAGTTTAAGACAGTGAGTACCGCTCCATTCACCTGGAGTGGTATTTTTTTAGTTTTACTTGTGAAGGAAATCTTAAGGTGTGTCAGGATGATCAGTGGTGGAACAGTTGGGGAAGTGTGTCGGAATAGCTGAGAAAACGCTATCATAGCGATGGAATAAGCGTTAAAATTAACTCATCAAGTGCAGTAGTCGGTGAGAGACAATGGCCTTAATACTGACTAGGCACACAATATCGTGAAAATACTAACAACTAGTTAGAACGGTTGTTAGTGACCTGAGGAGGAAACGACGATGTCAATCACTGAAATGTTAGGTATTCAATATCCCATTTTTTCTGGTGCCATGATGCGAATTGCGACCCATGAATTAGTCGGGGCGGTTTCGGAAGCCGGGGGACTCGGTGTTTTAGGTTCAGCGGGGTTATCTGCCGAACAGTTGCGAGCAGAGATCCAAGCAACCCGCAAGCTGACGGATAAGCCGTTTGGTGTCAATTTAATGTTACAGATGAAGAACTGTCCAGAACTGGCCCAAGTCATCATTGATGAGGGGGTCAAGGTCGTGACGACTGGTGCGGGTAACCCGACTTCATATATTCCGCCGCTACACGCGGCCGGTATTAAAGTGATTCCAGTGATTGCTTCGGTCCACCATGCCCATAAGATGGTGGCGGCCGGTGCGGATGCGGTGGTTGCTGAAGGTCAAGAATCAGGCGGACATATCGGTCAAACGTCAACGATGGCATTATTACCTCAAGTCGTGGACGCTGTTGATATTCCGGTGATTGGTGCTGGTGGTGTCGGTGATGGCCGCTCGATTGCGGCGATGTTTGCGCTGGGCGCCCAGGGTGTGCAGTGTGGCACGATCTTTTTGACAGCTGAGGAGTGCCCGGTTCCAGCTAGTTATAAGCAACGGGTATTGGCTGCCAGTGACACGGATACAATCGTGACTGGCCGCAGCCAGCGCGATCCGGTACGGGCGCTAGTTAACCCGATGTTGGCGCAATACTTGCAATTGGAGCAAACTAACGCGCCGGTAGCAGAATTACACGCGTTAGCGGACGGTTCATTTGCGAAAGCCGTTGAAGATGGCGATATGGAACATGGTACGCCCATGGCTGGCGAAGTGGCGGGGATGATGACGACAATTCGGCCAGTCAAGGAAATTATTACGACGTTATTTGGTCAGGCTCGTGAGGTCGCGGCACAACTGAAAATCGAATAAGATACAGTAGCATAGCTCGGTACTAGGTCAGCGTTAACTAGTATCGAGCTATTAATGGTTATTGGCTATCAATTAGGAATCCGGTTAATTTGAATTTTAATCAGCGTTTGATAAGGGTTTCATGTTATAATCAACCCATTAATTTAGTAATGGTGGCAGACAGAAATCATGGAAGATCAGATGAACTATTATCGCTTCTCACGTGAACAGTGGAAGCAATTTTATCGTAACAATCAGCATCAAGTACCATTGACCGCAGCCAATTTGCACGAAATTGAGGCGTTTAATGACCGGATTAGTCTCGACGATGTCCGTGATATTTATATGCCGTTTGCGCATTTGTTGCAGGCCAAGTATGAACACTACTTGTCATGGCGGGAAACGGAGTCCGTTTTTTTACACCGCCAGAACCGCCAATCACCCTTTATTATTGGAGTGTCTGGAAGTGTGGCAGTTGGCAAGACCACCACAGCACGGTTATTAGAGATTCTATTTAAATATTTATATCCAGACCGGCGGACGCAATTGATTACGACGGATGGTTTCTTATACCCGAATGCCGAGCTCAAAAAGATGCAATTGATGGAACGTAAAGGGTTTCCGGAAAGCTATGATATGACGCGGCTGATCCAATTCTTGAACGATGTGAAGAGCGGAAAGCCGTTAGCGAAGGCCCCGGTATACTCTCATCAGACTTATGATATTGTGCCAAACCGCTTTGACGTGATCACGCATCCTGACATTTTGATTATTGAAGGGATTAACGTGTTGCAATTGCCAAGCAATCAGGCGATCTACATTAGTGATTTTACGGACTTCTCAGTGTATGTGGATGCGGATGCCGATTTAATTGAAGATTGGTACTTAGAACGCTTCAAGGCCCTGATGAAAACGGCTTTCCAGGATCCGACGAATTATTTCTATCCTTGGGCGATCGGTGATCCGAAGGACGCGATGGCGATGGCCGAGCGTGTTTGGGAAGAGGTTAACTTGAAAAACTTGAATGATTATATCTTGCCAACCCGTAATCGTGCGGATTTAATTTTGCACAAAGTTGCGCATCATGTGATTGATGCCGTGTATTTCCGCAAATATTAGCACCTAAGAAATTTCTCATACTGGTTGACCGAACGTTTAGAAATCAGTATGATAGACCTATTGAGCATTAATTAATCCAAAGGAGTGAACAACTTGGCAAAAACGGATACCGCGTCTTTCGATTCCATTTTGGTATTGGATTTCGGTAGTCAGTATAATCAATTGATTACCCGGCGCATTCGTGATTTCGGCGTTTATTCGGAACTACTTCCGAACACGATCACCGCTGAAGAAATCAAGGCCCGTCACCCGAAAGGTATTATCTTTTCTGGTGGCCCCAACAGTGTTTACGATGATGGCGCCTTTCGGGTTGACCCGGAGATTTTCAAGTTGGGCTTACCAATCTTGGGGATTTGTTACGGCATGCAACTGATGACCTACACGCTTGCGGGCGGGAAGGTCGAATCAGCTGATAACCGTGAATACGGCAAGGCGAACATTGACGTGACGAGTGACTCGGCGACCCTATTTAAGGACACGCCAGCTGAACAGTCAGTGTGGATGAGTCATGGTGACTTGGTTACTCAAGCACCTGATGGTTTTGACGTGGTGGCCACTTCTAAGAACTGCCCGATTGCGGCAATTCAAGATGTTGACCGGAAGTTATATGGGATTCAATTCCATGCTGAAGTTCGGAATACGGACTACGGTAATGATATTCTACGGCACTTTGCATTTGACGTTTGCCAAGCTGAAGCTAACTGGTCAATGGATGATTTCATTGATATGCAGATTGAAAAGATCCGCGCTGAAGTTGGCGACAAAAAGGTCTTACTGGGACTTTCCGGTGGGGTTGATTCCAGTGTCGTCGGTGTGTTATTGCACAAGGCCATTGGCACGCAATTAACAAGTATTTTCGTTGACCATGGTTTGTTACGGAAGGGCGAAGCTGATCAAGTTATGGCGAGCCTAGAAGGTAAGTTCGGCTTGAACATCATCAAAGTTGATGCTAAGGACCGCTTCTTAAGCAAGTTGGCTGGTGTCAGTGATCCTGAACGGAAACGTAAGATTATTGGTAACGAATTTATCCAAGTGTTTGATGAAGAAGCCACGAAGTTAAACGGGATGGAATTCCTCGCACAGGGGACCCTCTACACCGATGTGATTGAAAGTGGGACTTCAACGGCCCAAACAATCAAGTCACATCATAATGTTGGTGGTTTGCCAGAAGACATGCAGTTCAAGTTGATTGAACCGCTACGGACGTTATTTAAGGACGAAGCACGGGAACTCGGTGAAAAGCTAGGGATGCCGTCTGACCTTGTTTGGCGTCAACCATTCCCCGGCCCTGGTCTCGGAATTCGGGTTATTGGTGAGATTACGGAAGATAAGTTAGAAATCGTGCGCGATAGTGACTTTATCTTACGTGATGAAATCAAAAAAGCCGGCTTGGACCGTGAAATCTGGCAATACTTCACCGTATTACCAGGCATCAAGTCAGTCGGTGTCATGGGTGACGGCCGGACCTACGATTACACCGTTGGTATTCGGGCCGTGACATCAATCGACGGTATGACCGCCGACTTTGCACGTATTCCATGGGATGTCTTACAAAAGATCTCAGTGCGGATCGTCAATGAAGTCGATCACGTTAACCGCATCGTGTACGATGTTACGAGTAAGCCACCTTCGACAATTGAATGGGAATAGAAAATCATATAAAAATGAAATCGTAATATTGATTTAACAGTATTTGTGAGCTTATAAAATGGATGAATTGGTGGCGAATCTGAAAGATTTCCTATCAACAGTCTCACTAAGAATCGTGGAGGTCTTTAGTCACTTAGGAGTGATTAAGGATTTGCACGATTCTTTTTTTATTGGATTCTTGTTTGTTCACAAAACATTGCGGATAATGTAAGTAAGTAGAGATGTATCATATAGAGTGTGGAAGAACTGTTATGGCAATTACAGAAGTTTAAGACTAAATCTAATTGATAATTGATGAACCAAATCACAAAGAGTTTGTTAGCACTTTTGAAGAGTGAATCAAAGAGAACCCAGAAAATAATTTCTAAGTTATGAAAGTGGTAATGATTTTTACAAAGAATTGAATGAAGCTTATTAAAAAACAAACTTTTATTTAAGCGTACTAATTCAGATTTAATGCAGGCGTAATATCGATGGTGTAATAGGATTATGAATGGTTTGTTTTCAGAAGTTAGTGCAATCAAGGTTAAATTCTGAGTGATAATTTTATTTTTTATCATTAGTAGGACATTTTTTGACATTTGTGACTAGTGATATTGCAGTGCACGATACAAAGGTGATAGTGTAGTTAGTATAGAATAGTGAGTGAAAAGGAGTGAGGAGGGGTCATGAGTAATTATCTAGTGGGTCCTGATAAGAAAAATCTGTTTGGTCGGCGGTCAACGTGGGATTTTGATCAGGCAATTGAAGCGTCCAGTGATGGAGATGTCATTGAGATTGAGGCGGGATTTGATCCGTTCAACGGTCAAAATAACCAATCTATAGTTATTACTAAAAGTATTACAATTCAGGGTCACGTTGAAAATAGAGAGAATGAACATATCTATACCAATACAATCGATGGTATTGTAGTGAAGGATGGAGCTACAGTAACGTTGCAAAATATTTGTATTCAGAAAAATACTGATAAGAGTAATGCAATTACTGTGCGTATGGGTTCAACTGTAATTGCTGAAGATGTTTACTTAATTAACAAATCAACGACTGGAACAAACTATCCAATTGTGTATATTAGTGGAAATTCACATGTACAATTAAAGAATGTAACAGTCGGAGCTAGCAAAATTTCAGATGGAAAGCATCGTATTTACGTCGAGAATTCTGAGCTGACTATTCGTAATTCATGGATTTGTGCAAAGGTGTATTTGAAGCATGCTCAATTTTTATGTCATAAAAGTCAACTAGAATACACGGACGGTTGTGTGCTTAACGGAAATGAACAAAGTACTATCCAATTAATATCGTCAACTTTAACGGGTGGAAAAATTCTGTCTAAAGAAGTGTATCCATGCGTTCATATATGTGATTCCAAATTAACCTGTCAAGATTGTTCTATTAATCAGCCCAAGTTTGACATGGCTCTATTGGTGTTAAACAGTCAAATGACACTTAAAGGTGGTCAAGTGGATTCAGTTAGTTTAGATCACACCACGGCTAATATTAACGAAACACTGATTCGGGAAAGCTTTGCAATCGAAAATGGAACACAAGTCACTGGAAATCGCTTTTTTATTCTAGGGCGTGACAACGGCAAAGTAAATTTGTATATTGCGGGCCGCTCTAATATTCAGGTCTGCCATATTATTTTTGGACAAATCTCAAATCCAAATTTGAAACTTGAACGGAATGTAGATATCGGTAAGACAGCATTAGATTACTACCAATATAATTTAAACAATGGGACGTTTGTGGTGGATCAAACAAATCATTACATTTCCGCGGACAAGCAGGGTCAAGTGAGTTATTTTGGTAAAAAGCCTGCGTTGGATCGTCTCAATGAAATGATAGGGATTAGTGGAGTTAAATCGGAGATTAATGAATTTATTGCTATAGCCCAAATGAATAAGCAGCGTAAGGAGCAAGGGATAAGTAGTGATGCCATGACACTACATTCACTATTCCTAGGTAATCCGGGGACAGGAAAAACAACCGTTGCACGTATTTTAGGTGAAATTTTATTTGACAAAGGAATCATTAACGATCAGAAATTTGTCGAGGTTTCACGTTCGGACATTGTAGGACGTTATATTGGCGAAACTGCGATAAAAACTCGTAAAGTTCTAGAGTCTGCTCTTGGCGGAGTCCTATTTATTGATGAGGCATATACGCTAGCTAACGGGGATGAGAAAGACTTTGGACGGGAAGCCATCGATGAGATTTTAAAATTCATAGAGGATCATCGTGCGGATGTTGTTGTTATTTTCGCTGGGTATACCGATCGTATGGAAAAGTTCTTAAAAATGAATGAGGGACTGCGAAGCCGGATTCCTAATCACTTTATGTTTGAAGATTATACACCCCAGGAATTAATTGAAATTGGCTGGAATGACTTAAAGGCTAAAAATTATATTGTGGATAAAACTGCATACACGGACTTAGTTATGCATAATTTTAATGTTTCTCACGATCATAGTAATGGCCGCTGGGTTCGTAATCTTAATGAAAGGTTAATCAGGAAATTTGCTGTTCGTGTCGCCGGCCAGCAAGGAGAAGACCTTTCTGCAATTAAGCAGCAGGATATTGATGCTGCAATGTTATAGTGACAACAGAGGAGTAGTGAAGAATGACAGAAAAGAAACAGTATGTTCGGCCGCCCAAGCCAGTAAAGATAAAGCCTACGGTATCTAGGAAAAAACTTAGCCATAAATTAGACGCATATAATTATTTACATCCCGATTATTGGAAGCGAAAGTTAGCTCACTTATTACTAGTAATACCAGTTGTGTGGACCATTTATGGTATGATTCTACTGGCCATCTTTTATCCAGGTATGCAATCAGGAATTGGAGTTACTGTTAGCTTATTAGGAGTAACGATGAGTGTATTGCATATTGTTCTGACGGCAATAAGTGCTTATTTCTATCCATTTAGTTTGTACTGGTATCGTGAAAGTTTGATAGGACGCATTTTAAATGGCATGTGGTACTTTGGTGGCTTCTGGGCTGTTATTGGAAAAATTATTGTCACACTGATTGGTGGCATTTTGATTGCAGGTCTTTTGGCACCGATTGCTGGACCAATAACATTACGTCGTTGCCGACGAAAAAATATAATCATTGGTGACGCAAAAGATTTTGAATAGAATATTATTAATAATAAGTAAGTGGATCTAGAACCTGTTGCAGTGCTATGATCCCTTTATGGTTGTCAGATGAAATAATATAATTCATCTGACAACCATGGAGGGATTTTTTATATGCCAAGGTCTAGACATACACCGGCCGAAAAATTGGCTTTAATTACTGATTTTCAGAGCTCTGGCCTTTCTATTAGCGCATTTAGCAAGCAACATGAATTGAGTTGTTATTCCATTAGATAATGGGATGTTATGCTATCAACGTGACGGTATTGATGGACTAGCAGAGGCCACTAAGAATCAGCACTACAGTCAGACTTTCAAGCAGAAGATCATTCGAGCATATTTGAATGGCGAGGGAACAATTCAAGGATTAACTAATAAATATGGATTACGTTCAACTTCACAGCTAAGAAACTGGCCAATCAAGTATAATAGGGACAAACTGTGACGGCTTCACCGTCTAGAAAGCAGGTCCTAAAATGAGCCGTAAAACGACTTTTAATGAGCGAGTAACGATTTTGGAATGGATTAATAAAGGTAATCATTCATACAGTGAGGCCGCCGAACATTTCAACGTTTCTTATCAGCAAGCCCGTTATTGGGCCTTAAAGGACCAAGCTAAAGGTTTTGAAGTTTTGGTCGATAACCGAGGACATCGTAAACCCGAATCAGAATTAACCGATTTGGACAAAGCCAATCTGTGGATTAGATAATTAGAATCACAAAGCAAGGATCAGCAGTTATTAGAGGCTTTCATAAAAAAATATCAGGAACTTTAGCGCAAGGGTGAATTCACAACGTCGACTGGCTTACCACGCAATCAAGGAAGTTAGTCAAAATAATCACGGTACGGTCACTAAGTTATTATCAATACTCAAAGTTAGCCGCCAGGCATATTATAAGGGGCTCCATCGTGACGTAACGACTTGGGAAATTCGAGATAACTTCTTAACTGAACGGGTTCAATACTGGTATAACCAACATCATCAAAGTATTGGCAGCTATCTAATCTCAGAAAAGACCCGACCGTTACCGAACAGGTGACGTTAAAGCAAGTTAAGCGAATTATGATCAAGCTTGGAATTCGTTGCCAGGTTCGTCAGAAAAAGCATTCACGGATCAAACAACAGGAGCAATACTTACAAGATAATGTTTTAAATCAGCATTTTAGCGTTAACCAACCAAATCAGGTCTGGTTGGCCGATTCAACTGAATTAATTTATGGTGTTAATGGTCAGTATAAAGTACGCTTGAGTGGCTACTGGGTCTTTGCGGTCGGCATCTAATTGCCCATAAACTAAGTGAAACTGAAACTACGAATGCGGAAGTTCAGGTTTTTCAACGGGCCTTTAATTTTGCGGGTGACGTCCACCCTGTAGTGCATACTGACCGAGGTTCGGCATACATATCAGGAGTATTCAATAATTTTTGGCGCAACATGAGGTACTCGTAGCATGTCACGACCAGGAACGCCATATGATAACGCACCAATGGAACGATTTCAAATTACGTTGGATGGACCGACATGCCAAACCAGCTACCTATAAAGAATTAGTGGCCTTGGTTGAAGAAGGCAGCAACTACTTTAATCAGCTAGACCGTTCATCAGCAAGAAACGACCTCACCCCAGCGGAATACTGGAATGAGGCCGTTTAAGTAGAGCAAAACTTATATTATTTCAAATGACAACTTGACAGATACTCGTACAGTAGGAACTCCAATGAAAGAGGTTTTCGTCTTGGTGTTTTTATTTTGTAAAAATACTAGTGGCTAACTTGATTTTAAAACTCACCATCAATGTTCCGTCTCATTTCAATGAATTTTTTATATCTAGGATATTGAATGTGATGAAAATCTAGCTCAGGCATAATATTGATTAGGGAACTGTCGTGAAAATGCGTGTTATTCAATAGCCATTCTATCTTTCTGTAACATTCAGCAACTACTTCATCATTACTACATTCCATAAAAATCACTGAAGTGACAAAAATATCGTCAATATTATCTTCAGTTTTTTTCAAATTAAAGAAATAACGCTTTAATGAATTAGCAAGATCATCTAGATTGAGTTTTTTGGGATTTTCAATATAGCTGAGGTAAATATTTGCCCAGGTGATTCCAGTTTCGTTTCCTATTGAGGATTCTAAAGTATCAAACGTAACCTGTTTGAAGGTCTCAGGTTCCTTCATAAACTTCTGTATTGTCTTAATGGGAGGTTTCAAGAGTGCTTTAGAAACTTCTGTATAGTCAGAGTTCCAAGTACTTATTTCAAAAAAGTTTCCAATCAATCTTTTTACTAGAGAACGTAGCACGTCAAATTCAGATACGTTTTGAGAAATGTTAAAAAATGGAGTCAGCGGCCACCGGAATATTGGCTGAAATAAAAATCTGCCGTGTGCAATCGCATTTCTAAGTTTAATTACTGATTCAACGAAATACATATCATTTTCTGAATCTATACCATTTTTTGATAGTAAATATTTTATTTTTGTGCTAAAGTTAGGGCTCTTTGCGCCTAGAGCTGTTGATACAATCTTATAATTATCGTTAACATAGTTATCAAGTTCGTCATTCCTTGTTAGCATAAGTGAAGCATATTCTTTCAAACTTGACTTTATTTTGCTTTCCGCAATTTTCTTTAATTCATCTTCGCGGCTGTTACTCAATAGTTCTAAAATTTGAAAGAGTCCAAGTAAAGCTTCATCACGATATAAATTGCTTTCTAAATCCTCATTCTCTAGGTTGAGATTTTTGCGCCATCGGTCGAGTAGAGAAATAGAAAGGTTTTTCTACTTTGAATCATTGATTTTAAATAATACTTTTTCTAAATCTTTTGAATAGTCATTCATTTCGGTTTGAAAAATAGTTTTTGGGGGATTGTCGATACCATTTTTAACCACGAAAGAGGATCCTGATTCAGTAATGTCATAAATAGTGATGGGACATTCAAGAAATAGAGAAATTATCCCTTGAATGACAAGTAACCATGGTCTCATTAGTCTTGAAGTTTCTACTTGTGAATAAATTGGGTCTATATTCAATTCACCACGAACTGCAATTACAGTGCTTTTATCACGACTAATTGATTCAACTGTTATACCATTGAAGCTAAAATATATTTTGATATTACTTAAATCGTAAGTATTACTGTCGACAGAGTGAACTGTAAAAAAGTGAGTTTTCAAAATGTTTTCATCTTCTCTCAAGTTTTAGTAAGCATACATTTTTCTTGCTTTTATACATACATCATATCAATAAAAATTTCATTTAAAATTTTTTCAAGCATTGTCAGAATTTATGATAGTTGAAGGATTGATTCAGCTTAAACGCTGGCTGACAAGTGTACTTATCGGCATTTATCGCAAGTATGTCAAATCAGAATTAAATAGCATATCGAATCCATCCGGTAAGGATAGTTATTCTATATTCATCAGTTAACGTTCCACGGGCGTTTCTAAGAGCAGTAGCGATAAACCCGGTGATAGTAGTCGCTATGAACTTTGAAGTGTTAACAAATTGTTGGTAACTTTGTTAGCCAACGGGCATTCGAATGTCAGTATTGAGAAATGTGTGCATAGCACTGAGTAAATTTGGTTTGCTTTGCAATTGCAAAAGACTTGTCAGAATTCGTTAATTGTAACGGCCTTTTATAAATGGTTTGCACAATTGGAACGTACGTTCTTTTTGGGCCTGAATAAAAGCCCAGTTAAGGGCTGATATTACTAACTGATTGCAGATTAGACTATGCTTGTGGTTGACTAAAATGCTTTAATGAAGCTAAATATAAAGATCCACCAATAATTGCGAGAATTCCGCCAATCCAACCCAAGAATGGAATAAGCGCGATTGCGCCGCCGACAATTAGTAAAACGCCTGATGCAGTACCGACACGCTTATCACCTTTATAATAAATTAATGCAATAATTCCTAATGCTAAAATAGCAATTTTCAAAATGTTTAGGAAAGCGGCCGCACCTGATGTATTAGATACTGATCCAGTGGCAGCATCGCTAACAATACCACCAGCAATAAACCAGCCCCCGAATAATAAAATAATGCCGCCGACTAGCCCTACAATCCCGTTAGTAAGTGCTAAATTTTTTGACTTCATGTTGAAGCTCCTCCCTTTATTAACAGCTTTTCGTGTCGATCAGTTTATTGGACATAAGTTGTTGAAGCCTACCCAAACCATTAATCCCCGTATTGATAGGCTTATTTTTCGTATAAATAAACAAAGGTGACCAATATTCTAGCCGATAAATAAGCTTTCCATAAGCGTGCCCGAAGTAACTTGGTTCGAACATTAAGATACTTCATCGTAAGGGGCGTTAGTCGCGTTTAGCCCTATTCCCAGAAGATGACGGCCATTGCTACTCGTACTTGTTGGCGTTCTTCTTCCGTAAGTGCTTCGCCTCCGTATGTCATCGAATCCACATGAGCTGTGAGAAAGTCTTTTAAGTCAGTGGTATCTTTTCTAGCAATCCATTTAGATGCGCTATCTTCACCCAGCAGGTAGTCGGTTGTCACATCATATAGATCTGCAATCTGTTTAAGCATGTTCAAATCTGGCTCATTCGTGCCATATTCATAGTTAGCATATCGCTGCATACTGCTCAACCCTAATTTCCTGGCCACCTCAGTTTTTGACCAGTTCCGACTGTCACGAAGGTTAATTAGTCTTCGAATGAAGTTGTTTTGTGTTTTTGCTGGCATGTTATAGTCTCCCAATGAACGTATTGTATAATATTTAAACGTAAAATTTATATTTTTAAATAAAAAATTTAAGAAATAACTTATTTAAATAAACTATTTAATATAAAACATGATTTATCGATATAAATTAATCGCTTGTTAATTATAATGCATTCAGGTTGTTGGAACAAAATAGATTAGTATCAAGTGTTATCTAGATGATGGTTTTATTCCTAGGATGCTACTAGATTTAGATACGATTTTTCTCACTTTAATATATACGGAGATAATGATTTGAGAATTAGTATGATTTGGAATATCGGCAGAGTTCTCCAAACAGATAAATAATTAAAAATAGGTGGTTAGACTTAAAACGATCACTGTTTTCCGATGATTATGGTTTCTTAAGATAGACTGGTCAAATAGTGCAATCATAATTTCACTCTGAAGAGGTGATTGTTCACAATCAAATGGTCTTCATTATGGTATTATGACAAGGACACTAGTGGATGTTTAGTCAGCTTGGCGGACTAATCCCAAAACGAGCTGAAAAGCTGATGCAAACACATAAGGAGGTTGGAAAATTTTGAAGTCGAATCGTTCTATTGTCACCTGGCTCCTCAATATCGTTAAACTAATTGGTCTATTCGCACTATATCAACTCGCTATGATTCCTACGATGATGCCAGCAATTCGACACGGGTTCTCGGCCACGGCAACACTAATTGCCGGAGTGGCAAGTTTAGTCTTGCTCGGATTACTCATTTGGTGGCTGGTAACGATTTATCGTCGTCAAGCGCCAATCGTGACCAGTTTATCACGACCGACACGTCCGGTGTTAACGATAGTGGGCCTATTTATCCTGGTTGAGTTAGGTAACGTGTTGGCGGGACTTATCGTGAAACAAACCCCTGAAAACCAAGTGATTTTGGATAAGGTATTTACTACTAGTCCAGTCATTAATGTTGTCATGATGGCAGTACTGGCACCGATTGTCGAAGAACTGATTTTTCGTGGGCTGATGTATCGTTGGTTATTTCCGCGGGTCACAAATTGGGTGAGTTTCACGGTTGCATTAGTTTTTGCGAGTTTAGTATTTGCCCTTGCCCATACGTTATCATTTAGCCCTGCGCTACTAGCCTACTTACCGATCGCCGTCGTGCTGACTTTTACGTACGTGTGGTTCAACGATATTCGCTATAGTGTCGCCTTGCACATTATCAATAATTCATTAGCCATGGTTGGCATGTTGACTTTGCTTTCACGTTAACACAGGTTATCCTACCGACATAGCGGTTGACATTCGCGTATTAGTTGCGTGATGTGTAATGATTAAAACAGGCAACGTCCAAATTTTGGGCGCTGCCTGTTTTATTAATAGCGGTGTGGTTGATGTAGTGGTAATCATTGTTTGGTCACTTAATAATATTAAACAGTTCAGTTATACCAAGAATATTATTATGATACAATTTTCGATGGAGGTGGCGAGATGCGTACAATTACACCAATTGAGAACAGTCGGCGACATGAAGAATTTTGTCCATTGGATACAACTTTGAGTATCTTGTCGGGTAAATGGAAATCAATTATTATCTGTCGATTAATGGGGAGTTCGCAGCGCTTTTCGTCCTTATTAAAAGGCATGCCGGGCTGTACCAGTCGAATGTTGGCGATGCAACTAAAGGAATTAGTTGCGGATCAGATTGTGAGTCAACAAACGGTCGCTAATCATTCAGTTTATGAGTTAACGAACATTGGAATATCACTAGTTCCAATCGTTAAAGCAATGGATCGATGGGGGGAGGCTTACCTTGAAACGTTACAGTTGGCGTAGTCGATTGGTCAACGCTTAGACTAAGTATAGGACGTCATTATTAGCCACTATTTTTAACAATCATAAAAATTGCTCGCAGGAATCTTCGGAGCAGTTTTTTTAATACGCATTAAAAGCTGATTGTCTCAAAGCTAATCCGAATAGTGGCTAAGTGCATTTGCAATCAATACTGCGACTAATAAGGCCGTGGCCGCTGCAATCGTCACTGCGTAAAAGCCAATTTTAGTTAAAAGCAGGCCGCCAGCGGCAGATCCTAACGTTAAGCCATAGTATAAAAAAGCACTATTAAATGACATGATGGTTGAACGATTAGATGGCACAATATTAACGATTGTCGCAGTTAATGCAGTGACACCCCAGCCTTGAGATAAGGCGAGCACAACCAGAATAATCAGCAATACTGCTAAATGTTGTCCCCAGATGCCTAAGGATAAGACTAATGTAGCTGAAACTAAGCCATTAATTGTAACGCTCTGTTTTTTACCAAGCGATGATATAAGTTTACCGGCAAAGAAACTCGCAACAAAATTAGCACTTCCATAAGTGATAAAGATGAGACCAGTTTGCATTGTGTTGAAATGAAAGGTCGCGGTTGCAAAAACACCCAAAAAGGTATAAACGCCATAGAACCCAGTCATCCAAGTTAATGTAATCAGTAGAGCAGCGATGGCGTGAGGAGTGTGGACTAATGTCTTAAAACTTGTAAAATAACCGTCAGGCTGGGCATTCTGACTCGGTAATGAAGGTATGGCAATGGTTAAAATCGATAATGCAATCAAGGTTAGCATGGCTGAACCCCAGAAAGCCATATGCCAACTACTGAGTTGTGCTAGTAAAGCACCGAGTGGTACACCGGTAGCAATTGATAATGAAAGTGCCGACATAACGATGCCCATGACTTGGTTAAGTCGTTGACCATTGAAGTAAGTACCGATAAAAGCCCAAATGTTTGGGACAAATAAAGCTGCACCGATGCCAGCGATGGCACGGTAAAGATAGAATGTTAGCAATGAGTTTGCTAATCCACAGAGTAGTGTTCCTAGTAAGAAGATGCCACAGCCACTGATTAGCAAAAAACGTTTATTAAAGCGGTCACCTAATGGGCCGAATAAAGGTGCACCGATGGCATAACATAGTGCGTAAACGGTGACTCCGTATGCCGCGGTGTTAGTCGGCACATGCAGACTAGTAGCGATAGCGGGGAGTAGTGCTGAAATAATAAATGCGTCAGCACCAGTCACAAAAGCCCCACAGAAAAGGCCAATAATAAGCCAATTTTCAGTATGTTGGTTATGGATAGTGATTTGATTGAAAATAGGACTCACTCCTTTTGAATTAGGTACAACTAGGAGTTTAAGGGCCTTACAATAGAGAAACAAGTGAATAAAAGTATACCAGCGACTGTCGTTAATCGGATAGAAATATACCACCCTAGTTTCGTTTGTTTTTGAAAACAGTGGCTATTAATGATAACTAGGTAATGTTTGATTAGCAATTGTTGATTATCAAAATAACTTTATACTGTAAAATTGGAACAATGGTACTTCCTGATTTGCGACTTCTTCAACGACTAAAATTCATAATAGTCCCGATTAAATAAGGTTTTCCAATGTTCAATCAGGACATAAGGGTGTAAACACCATCTAGCATTATGGCATCATTGGTTTATAATGATATTTATATTAGCTTATTGGAGTGAGTTTATGAATAAGAAATTATTGTATACCAGTATTACCACTGCGGCATTATTCGTGGGGACCCAATTGGGTGTTAACAATGCGCAGGCCGACACGGCAACTGATAACAGCGATACGACGAATCAGACGAGTGCCACGCAGGGGAGCGCTCAGACGGCAACTAACGAAAAGTTAGCAACGGTCAAACCGACTAGTCAGCAACAGTATCAAGCCAACGTGCAGACTGCCAAGGGGAACGTAGCCACGGCTCAAAACCAAGTCAATACAACACAAACTAAAGTGGCGACTGCGCAGGGGCAAGTGACTAATCAAAGTCAATTAGTTGCGATTGGACAGTCCCAGTATGATGCTGGTAAAGCCCAAGTTGACCGTGCACAACAAACACTGGATGCTAACAATCAGGTCCTCGCTGAGGCTGAGAATAAAGTCGACGCTGCTAAGTCGCAAATGGCAGCAGCTGAAACACAAATTCCAGCTGACCAACAGCAAATTGCGGCCAACAAAGTCGCTATCGCCAACCAGCCAGCTACCGAGAAGAAAGCACAAACGGCTAAGGACGCGGCTGACACGGCCTTGACGCAAGCTAAAACTGAACAGGCCACGGCCCAATCTGATGCCGATGCAGCCAGTGCCGTCACTGCCGCTAAACAGGCGACGGTTGACCAAGCATCTGCCGCCCAGCAAAAAGCGGCCACCCAAGCAAATCAAGCTAAAGTGGCCGTAGCATCAGCGCAAGATGCGGTTAATAAAAATACCCAGGCAATCAATTCTGCCAAGACAGCGATTCAAAATACGACCAGTCAAATTAATGCGAATAATCAAGCTGTTTCCACAGCGCAAGCCAAAGTGACCGCAGCTCAAGCAGCTTTAGCGGCAGCAGAACGGCCAACGACCACGACAGAATCGCAAAATAAGTATGACGCTGCCGAATTCCCACAATCTCAATTGACTGGGGCCGAAACAGTCAGCGTCGCCTATCCAAGTAATGGCAAGTATGTGCCTAATGCGGATAAAATCAATCAGTATATGTTTGAATATATCAATCAGCTACGGGCGCTGAATGGTCAACCAGCATTGAAACAGACGGCGACGTTGCAAAATAATGCGATTGCGCGAGCAGCTGCCCAAGTCGACGGTGGCTTGGATCATACTGGCTCAAGTTATGCAGAAAATTTAACACAAGTTTATCCGCAATGGTTCATGAGCGATCAAGAAACGGCCTATAATGCTGTGATGGGTTGGTATGATGAATCCAATAACATTGAGTCCGGTTCCTTTGGTCACCGCGTCAACCTAATATACTCGACTGGTGATGCCGGAGTAGCCATCAACTTGGCCAAACACGTGGCGGCATTTGAAGTCGATAATGCCGGGATGACGGAAGCACAGCAAGACAAGTATGTTGATTTGTTCGACAATGCCCATGCGAATGCCGCTACTGGGACTAAGGCCTTACCAGCTGTCACGTTCAATTACGTCCAGACGGCCCCCGCTGATCCGAAGAAGATTGCGGCGGCTAACGCAACGTTGATTGCTGCAACGGCTAGTTTAAATGGTTTACAAAATACCGGGAAGACATTAGCAACCACGCTGGCTAACCAAAATGCCAGTTTACAAGCTTTACAAAACCAGACAAGTGGCTTACAAGCGACTGTTACGACTAAACAGGCCCAAGTTCAAGTCGCTGCAACTAGTTTGAAAGCGGCTAATGTTGCTTTGACGCAAGCTCAAGGGCAATTAGCAATGGCGCAACAGCAACAACTATCGCCCGTTCGTAATTTGAAGACAGCAATCGCGAAGACGGCTGCGGCGCAAGTAACTGCCACGCAAGCCGCTAAAAACTTAGCCAGTGCCAAGACATTGGTAGCCGATTTGACCGCTGAAAACGCCCGATTGGCGGCCGAAATCGCGGCCCTGCCCGCGCGGATTGCAAGCATGAAGGCCCAAATTGCTACGGCTGAACAACAAATCGCTGTTGCCAAGGCCATGCTCGCGCAGGGGCAGGCTCAAGTCGATACAGCAAACGAGCAACTTGCTGCTGGAAAAGCGCAACTGGATCGTAAAAAGACCGATTTAGCACAACTTAAGCAGGTGCTCGGCGCTGCCAGAGTTGATCTCGCCGTTGCACAAGGTGATTTAACGGCTACTAAAGCCTTCTTGGCACGCGTCGAAGCTAACAAATTTACAACGACGACGGCTGCTGCGGCTGATAGAATTGCTGAAACAACAAATGTTGCTCAATCGACTGGTGTTACCGCACCACATGCGACAGCTACTAAAACCGTAGCGAATAACAATGGTACCATTAATGCCACGAGTACTAGCGTAGATGTTTCAGATGGCGATGCAACAACTAAGCTGGTTGCGGGAGCTAAACAACAGCCAGTTGCCGCACAGGCCACGGCGTTACCACAAACGGATGAAAAACAGTCAGCGAGTTTGACTGTGGTGGGATTACTAGCGGCAGGGTTCTCATTATTGGGTTTAACAAAGTTACGCAAACGCGCTTAATTTCTGAGCTCAAAGCTTTTTAGAATTATTGATCATATGAAATAATAAAAACAGTTGGACTAGGATAGCCGATGGATACCGGGAATGATAGATAGGCAATGAATGCTTACCTATGGTTGTCAATCAGCCGAAATCCTTGGCCTGACTGGTTTTTTTAGTGGTTAGATATTAAGTTTAGTGAATTAAACATAACCGGTATTAACAATAAAAGACAACTCATTTTTGATATTTTGTACACGGCAAGGCTAATATTTAGTAATATATTAAGTAATACGGCCATTGAAGTTTTTTTGATTATTTAAATAAACGAATTAAATTAATGGATAATTAACGGAATGAAAAATGATCCGTTATTAAATGCAGAGTTGCAATTGACAGCCATGGTACATAATGTGTCCGTATAATCCCGTGGATGATTGGGAAATCCAGGGTGGCTAACTGCCGATTGCTTTAAGGGGAATTAAGGTTGTGAAAGGAATAGAGGTATGGGAAAAATCAGTAGCAGAATGGTCTTTGAAATTATCACGATTATCGGTATTGTCACTTTTGCCGTTATCAGTCTAACACCATCAACGGCGAAGCAGCAAAGTGTGCAATTGGATCACGGACGGATGAGCTACAGCGGAGCCGTTTTGAAGCACAAGTTTGACGGTCAGGGTACGTTGCAGGTTAACAAACAGGGGCGCTACGTGGGTAATTTTACCAATGGCCGGTTTGAAGGCCCAGGCGAATTCATTGCACCGAACGGGTGGCGTTTGCAAGGCAACTTCAGCAAGGGTGCGTTGAATGGTGTGGTCAAACTGCGGGTCGGCAACAAGACTTATGCCAAAAAAATTACGGGGGACGGTAAGTTAGAAAATGCGGATTAAATGGTTTAGTTTAGTACGGATAACGGGACTCGTGCTGGTATTGACGTATCACTTTTTCCAAACCCAGTTTACTGGTGGCTTTATCGGGGTGGACATCTTCTTTACCTTCTCAGGGTTTTTGATTACGTCATTAATGGTGGACGAGTTTGCTCGTTCGGATAACTTTAAACTAATGGCTTTCTATGGTCGCCGGTTTTATCGAATTGTGCCACCATTATTTATTGCGGTGTTATTGGTGCTACCGCTAACTTACTTGATTGACCACGATTTTGTGACCGACATTGGTAAGCAGGTCGCGGCGGCTCTCGGATTTACGACTAATTATTTTGAAATTGCGACGGGTGGCAGTTATGAAAACAAGTTTATTCCGCACTTATTTGTCCATACGTGGTCATTAGCGGTTGAAATGCACTTTTATATTTTATGGGGCCTGATTGCGTGGTTGGTCGCTAAAATTAGTCGGCGGTTGGCGAGTGGTCGGCGCGCATTGACCCGTTTTCGCTGGGGCTTAGGGCTGTTGACCACTGCCTTTGCGATTGAAAGCTTTGTCATGATGTACTTTGGTGCGGTCGGCTTAAAGGACTTTTCACCAGTCTACTTTTCAAGTCTGACCCACTGTTTTCCGTTCTTTGTCGGCGGGCTTATCGGTGTCCTGAGCGGCATCAAAGCTCAAGGGCCAATCTATCGTTGGACCACGGCGCACTGCAATCCGATCATTGCGGGCGCGGTGATGCTTATTAGTTTTATCTTGTTAGTTGCTTTAGGCGACCGGATGAAGTTCGATGCGCTACAAACGTATCAGGGTGGGCTGTTACTGGCTACTGTACTCGCTGGCATCATGATCTATGGCGCCCGATTGTTGCATGACCACACGCCGAACCTCAAGGAACCGCGGTGGATGACGTTCTTAGCGGATGTGAGCTATAGCGTGTATCTCTATCACTGGCCGTTGTACGTGATTTTTTCACACATGATGGTCAACTGGTTGGCGGCGCTGCTCACGACGGTACTGTCGATTATCCTATCCGCGTTGTCATACTACGTGTTAGAACCAGTGATTGCGGGCAAACGCGCCCACGTTTTCGGTCATACAGTGACGTGGCGACAGTTGCAGTTACCCGTTATCACCGCAGGAGTGTTGTTGGCAGTTAATACCGGGGTCGTAGTCAAAAATGCGCCGCAACTTTCGACACTGGAACAGAATTTATGGGTGAGCGGGATTTACCAAGATATTGATAAAATCGGAACGACTCATGAAGCTGTGCTCGCGGCCGTGACGCCCAAGAAGAAGCAGGCAACGCCTAAAGGTGACCAAGAAAAGGCACCAGGCGTTTCCATTATTGGTGACAGTGTCACGCTGGGGACGCGGAGCTACCTGGGCGATCACGTCGCGAACAGCAATATTGATGCGGAGGGCGATCGGACGATGAACCTGGCATATAAAGTCATGATGAACCAGCAGCGAAGCCATACGTTACGGCAGTACGTGGTGATTTGTATTGGGACCAACGCGCTGGATGATTACGAAGAACAAACCATGAAGATCATTCATGACTTGGAGCCGGGGCACAAGTTGATTCTGATGACACCTTATAATGCCCGGGCCGATGCTGACTGGAATTCATCAAAGTTGGCCGTTTTGGAACGGCGTCTGCCAGCTAAGTATAAGTTCATTACGGTTGCCGACTGGGGCAAGATTGCGGCGCAACATCCAGAAGTTTTCAAAGGGACGGATGGCGTACATTTCGGTGGCATTCGGGCTGGTGATATTTTATACGCCAAGGTAATCAATCAAGCATTGACGGCAGCCAAACAGACTCCGGCTAAACCAGCCTAATCTAGCTAAGTCAGAGCAGTTATTAGTAGTCAATTTAATAGAAATAATCAGCTTGCGATGTAACAATTGGCAGGCTGATTTTTTTATGTTTGTGGTTAAATTGCGAAGCGGCGGGATTCGTTGATGGTAATTGTTCAGATTTTAAGTGACAATTCGACCAGTGTGCATATTAATTGTCCCAAAATTAAATTATGGTTATCATAAGCATGTACTCAAATATAACTGTAAGGAGTGATTAGAATGTTAGGATGGCTATGGTCATTAATTGTTGGTGGTGTCATTGGTGCGTTAGCAGGTACGATTACCAGCCGTGACGTTCCAATGGGGATCATTGGCAATATTATTGCCGGTTTAGTTGGTGCCTGGATTGGTCAAGCATTGCTTGGAACTTGGGGACCTTCGTTAGCTGGTATGGCATTGGTACCCTCAATCTTAGGCGCTATTATCTTAGTATTAATCGTTTCTGCAATCTTCGGCATGCGTAAAAAACGTTAGGCGGTGATTAGATGAGCCGCTTAGCTAAGTTTACGGTGACGTTAGTCGGAATTGTATTGGTGTTATTAGCGGTTTTTGAACTGGGTCAGTTGTACCCGATCCCGTGGTTGACGTCCTGGTTAGCTGATCTGACGATTAACTACCCAATGGTTTGGAGTATCTTATTGATGGTCTTTGCCATTATTGCCGGAATCGTTGGTATCTTATTGGTAATTGTCGGCTTGTTTCGACCAGTTAAAGTCAGCACGTTGACGTATGATGGCAAGGTTGGCCAGTTAACGATTCCGCAACGGGCTTTGGAACGTGATTTGCAGTACCGACTCGTTAATCAGTTGAATCTGATTGATCCTGAGGTTCACTTGAAATTACGGCGTCGTCGCCGGGTACGAGTAAAAATTGATGCGATGGTTAATACTGACGCATCGTTAGAAACCACGGCCCAACAGGCGGCAACCTTGGCACAGGACTATTTGAAGAATCAATTGGGATTGACGGTCGAACAACCAGTAGTGCAAGTTAAGCCAGCAAATCACCAGCGTAAGTTAACCGTGGTGTAAAGGAGGGTCCTGATGAGTAACGCACAGTATGGTTTTCTGATTGGACTGCTTTTAGGTATCGTCTGGGTATTAACCAGTTTTTCGGCAGTCTTATTAGTCGCAGTTTTAGGGCTGATCGGCTGGGCGATTGGACGGTTTGTCCACGTCGATTTGGCTGCAGTTAGTCAGAAGTTGAGTGAGTATTTATCTAAATAATGGGAGGAATTACAATGGCACAACCAGAACAACAATTACAGACTCAATTGACGTTTGATGACGGTGTGATTGAAAAAATCGCCGGTCTAGCTTCACGCAATGTTGACGGCGTGTTATCCCTAGAAGGCGGCATGTTAAGCAATTTAACGAACCGCTTTCGTGATGAAGCTGACCCGACACAGGGGGTTGACGCCCAAGTTGGTAAGAAACAAGTTGCTTTAGATATGACGATGATCGTTGAATATGGTAAGGACATGCGACAAATCTTCAATCAAATTTGTCAACGTGTTCAGCAAGATGTTGAACGGTATACTGGCTTGAAGGTCATTGAAATTAAGGTACATGTCAGTGACGTCATGAGCAAGCGTGATTGGCAAGATCAGGCCACTGGCAAACCAAATACGGATCAATCAACAGATAAGCGGCAAGTTGAATAGCACGGTCGTTTAGAGTAGTCATTGGTAAGACGATTTTTGACAAAACAAGGAGGAATTTTGATGGAAGCAACAGCGACATCTTTAAAACCAGAAGTTGTTTTTGACGATACGGTATTGGCAAAGATTGCTAGTAACACGGCCCAAGAAGTTGAAGGAGTATTGAGCTTACAGGGAAATCTGATTGATGATATTTCCAATCGCTTTACGGATAAGGATCGCCCGCAGACCGGTGTTTCAGTGGATACCGATGACGATGACCAGACGGTTGGAATCGAATTGACGGCCATTCTAGCTTATGGTAAGAATGGTCAGGAGATTCTAGCACGGGTGGCGGATAAGGTTGCCAAGGCCGTTAAATCAATGACTGGTTATCAAGTGACTAAGTTAAAATTAGTCGTTAAAGACATGTTAACGACAGAAGAGTGGCGGCAACAAAATGACAAGCAAGAAAAAGCACCAGAAAAGAAACACCCAGAACCAAAGGATGACGGCCCACATTAATGGCAGCCGTAATGGTTAAAGGTACTCGCAAATTAGGCGGGTACCTTTTTTAGTGATGAGCGTTACATGAAGAAATATCCTGAGCTAAGTTCGTAATTGCGTTTGAACGTTCATAAAGATTGTCCGGAATGACCGTCACGCAACTATCATTATTGTTATGATTCATGAGATGAGTGTACAATAATATCAATGAGGTGATTAATATGAAAATTGGCATGCGGGCCAACCGACCGTTTATCATTACGGATGAACAGCATGGACAAATAGTTTTAAATGCGAAGACAGTTTTGGAAGCGCTACATATGCCAGCAGCGGACCGGAAACTTGGCTCGCTTGAAACGTTTGCGCCGCAAGAATTAGCGGCACCAATCACGGCCCCGCAACAGATTTTTGCGGTGGGGATGAACTACCGCGACCATTCGGCGGAGATCCACATTACGCTGCCGAAGGTTCCAAGTATTTTTACGAAGTTTAGTAGTTCACTGGCACCAGCGAATGTGACCGTGGTGACGCATGGCCCTGAGACCGACTGGGAAACCGAGCTAGTCGTGATGATTGGCAAGGGTGGGCGCGATATTGCGACGGCTGATGCAATGGCGCACGTGGCCGGAGTGATGGTTGGTGAAGACTTATCTGATCGAGCCGTTCAGTTCGAGAATGATAATCCCCAGTTTTCAATGGGTAAATCGTTTGAAAATTACGCACCAGTTGGGCCGTGGTTAACGACCGTCGATGAATTAGCTAACTTAGACGATGAGGTGATCACGACCACCGTCAATGGTCAGACGATGCAGCAAGCGCCGTTGAGCCAACTGATCTTCAAGGTACCGGATTTGGTGCACTACTTGTCGACGGTCTGTGAGTTACAACCAGGTGATTTGATTTTTACCGGGACGCCTAGTGGGACCGGCGTTGGTCGCAATCCCCAAGTCTTTTTGCAAGCCGGCGATCAACTGTGCGGTCAGATTACACATTTAGGGACGTTAAATATCACGATTAAGTAAATAGCCATAGTCGGTAAGTGAGATGGGTGAAGATTTATATTGTAACGCCCAGCACAATGCCGACTTTTTTTGGTACCATAAAAGTAATTATTGAATAGGGGGATACCGGTACGGGACCGGTGAGGAGCAACATGAAAAAGTGTGGGTCGGATTATTATTAGGAAGTTTATTATTAGCGGGATGCACGACGTCGCCCAAGTCGTCAGCGCCCAAGACGAGTCAAAAAGCAACGTCAACCAAGGTAGCGGCAAAGCAGGCCGCTAGCCAAAAAAATACCGCTAGCAGTGATTCTTCATCACAGGCTGAGGCAACCTTGTGGAATACGGGCAAGCAAGCGGCTTTATCAACGTTTATGGCCGCTTGGCAACGCGAGATGGGCCAGACCTATGTCGGGACGTATGATGACAAGGTCCCGGATCATTTAGGCTTTCGTTTTCCCAATGCTTTGCTTAATGGTAGCTTAGCAGGCCGAATCAAGTGGGGCTCGCAGTCAGTGGATCTCAAGTGGTCCAAGGACGGCGAAGACCGTAGTGAATTTCAAGTGGTGGCGGTCGCAACGGGTGGTAAGGCGGAAGCACAATATCCAAACACGTACTTCTTTTGCCTCCATCATCGGCGACCAGTCGTCTTTGTGACTCAGACGACCAACGGGGACGAGTTGATCATTCATGATACGCAGAACAGTGCTTTGCAAGCCGGCTTTGCTAAGATCATTACGGGCAGTCGACCGACGACGCTGACAGATAGTTCACTGAACGTGAACATGAGTCGTGATGCGAAGGCTAATCAATGGCCTCAAGGTTATCAGGGGACTTGGTATTACTATAATAAGTACGATCACAAGATTAATTCGATGACGCAAAGTGATACCGACGGGTTGAAGCTATCTTATGTGGCAGCTGAGGGACAAAAATGGATTCATATTATGGGGGCCGAGCAGACTGCTGGGGCCGGTAACTTTGAATACGTGCGTTATCATTATTTTGATGGCCGCCAAATTCCAGTATTAATGAATGCTAGTGGTGCGGGGGCCTGGTTCGATAATAACGCCTATCCTTCAGCAGCCGCGGCAAATCAAATGCGTGACTGGCAATATGGGGATGAATCAAAGACCAGTCCGGCCGCTGACTCATTAGATTAATCGAGGGTGTCATGATCGGTAGTGCGGGCAGGGATAAATTAATCACTGTGAAAATATAATATTAATATAAAAGCCGGGACAAATGCACGTAAATTGCCCCGGTTTTCATTTTGTAAAGTTTATGTATATATTGAAAAAGTCGGAATTGTTTTCTGAAAATAATGCTATACTATGACATAAGTTAACGGTGTCAAGACATCTAACGGCCGGCGCATTCATGTGAACGGCACGACATTTTAAAGCTGATTGTCGATCATGATTGCTGTCATTTGGGGGAATGGCGCGACGATGAAGATTACCGTCAACACAAGTGTGTACGATTGGTCAAAGAGTAGGAAATCTAAAGAAAAAAGGTGTAGACATGCAGAAAAATATGGAACACACGCTCAACCTTACGATGACGATGATTTTGAAAATCGGCAGCGCCCGGTCAATGATTGCGGCTGCCTTAGCCGAGATTGCGGCCTATCGCTACGAGGCGGCGCGTGAAAAATTACGTCAGGCCGAAACTGAATTGCTGACGGCCCAGCGGTTACAGGTACGCCGACTGATCGAGAATGCCAAGGCTCAACGGTTTGTGCACTCGACACTCTTTATGAATGCCCAGTCGGCACTAGTCAACGTGATGGGCGAGTTACAGATGACTGAGAATCTGATTGGCGCTTTTGAACGCTGGGAGCCAGAAGCGGCTTAATACGAACGTGAAGCTGACGAGTGAAAGGTCGTGGTACTGGTTCATGATTAGATTTTGGAAGATGGTATTCGGTAGCAACTTAGACGGATAGAGATGGGGTTAAAAAATGACAGTTACTTTTAGTAATGAAGATGATCACAAGTTTCATAAGCTTACTGACCAATGTTTTACTGCCAATCCTAAATTACTGACAAAGGCAAGTATATCAGTACCACTAACTACCCGTACCATTCAGCCACGCCGTTATTTGGTGGTCACCAAGATCAATCAGGCTACCTTAGCGACAGCTACGTGGCAACCAGTCACCGGTGCAATTGCGCTACATAAGCATGAACGTTTGATTTATGATTTGGGAGCGCTATACGTCGGCCATTTTCAAGTTGCCATTGACGTGGCCGGTTCGCCAATGGACGCGCCGTTACTGATGCGGACAAGGTTTGCCGAACAGTTGCAAGAGTTAAGTGTCGATGCTAGTCGCGTGACCAGTTGGTTGCCCACAGCCTGGATTCAAGACGACACGCGCCACGTTGAATTATTGCCGACCACGGTCCAGTTCGAACGCCGCTACAGCTGTCGCTACATCATGTTGGAGCCGGTGGGTCAGTCGCTGAAGTGGCAGCCGGTGTTGGCGGATGCGGAGTTTGAAGAAATTATCGATGACTTTAGACAAGCGGCGTAATATCGTCGTTCGCACTAATGATTATCGATATCGTACGGTGCAAGGAACCGTGTCATCATTAGTGATGGGGGTTGTCGAGAATTAGTTGCTAGTCGCGTGACAAATTCATGGGCGGCAGAGGACGCATTCCACCCGTAATTGTCGTATAATGAATATATTCTTAAAAAACGAGGAGAATAATATGGCAACCACAACTCATTTTTACGAAACATTTCAACCAGAACATTACGATCTTTATATCAATATTAACCGGGCGGATAAGCTGATTTCGGGGAAATCAACGATTACCGGGGATGCTAAGGCGCAGGAAGTGCTGATTCATCAGAATGGTTTGACCATTGCTGGTGTCCAAGCCGATGGTGCGGACGTGCCCTTTACTGTGGATAATGCGATTCAAGGAATTCGAATTGAACTTGCCAAGGCCGGTCAAACAACTTTGACGATTACGTACAGTGCCAAATTGACGGATACGATGATGGGTATCTACCCATCATATTACGAAGTCAACGGTGTGAAGAAAGAACTAATCGGGACGCAGTTTGAAACGACCGCGGCCCGGCAAGCCTTTCCGTGTGTCGATGAACCAGAAGCTAAAGCGACTTTTGATCTTGCCATCAAGTACGATGAACATGATGGTGAAACGATCTTAAGCAACATGCCCGAAGATCATGAAGCCGATGGAGTGCATTACTTTGAAACCACGGTGCGGATGTCGACTTACTTGATTGCGTTTGCCTTTGGTGAATTACAAGGCAAGCAGACGAAGACCAAGAGTGGCGTGACCATCGGTGTTTTCGGTACTAAGGCCCACAAGGCTAACGAGCTCGACTTTGCTTTGGACATTGCCAAGCGCTCAATCGAATTTTATGAAGATTTTTATCAGACGCCATATCCATTGCCACACTCATGGCAATTGGCCTTACCAGACTTCTCAGCTGGTGCGATGGAAAACTGGGGCTTAGTTACTTATCGGGAAGCCTACTTACTATTAGATCCTGACAACACGGCCCTCGAAACGAAACAACGGGTCGCCACGGTGATTGCCCATGAACTTGCCCATCAATGGTTCGGTGATTTGGTTACGATGAAGTGGTGGGATGACCTCTGGTTAAATGAAAGTTTCGCCAACATGATGGAATATGTGGCGACGGACGCCTTAGAACCAGACTGGCATATTTGGGAAACTTTCCAAACGTCCGAAGCATCAATGGCGCTTCAACGGGATGCCACGGATGGGGTTCAGTCAGTCCACGTTCAGGTGGAAGATCCGGCCGAAATCGACTCGATTTTTGACGGTGCGATTGTCTACGCTAAGGGTGCGCGGATGTTAGTAATGGCGCGGGCCTTAGTTGGTGATGATGCCTTACGAGCAGGCTTGAAGCAGTACTTTATCAATCATAAATATGGTAATGCCAAGGGTGATGACTTGTGGAACGCCTTAGCGGATGCTTCTGGGATGCAAGTTGGAGACATCATGCATTCATGGCTGGAACAACCTGGCTATCCAGTGGTCACGGCAGCGGTTGTTGACGGTCAGTTGACCTTGTCACAACAACAGTTCTTCATCGGTGAAGGTGAAGAAGTCGGTCGTCAATGGCAGATTCCGTTGAATAGCAACTATGAGGCGGCACCAGCGATTATGAAGGACCAAGCTGTGACGGTCGGCGATTATGCTAAATTACGTGATGCGAGTGGGCAACCATTTCGCTTGAACGTTGGGAATAACTCCCACTTCATCGTCAAGTATGACCAAACGTTATTGGATGATATTCTAGCGCACGTTGATGACTTAACGGCCATTGACCAGTTACAGTTGTTACAAGACTTACGCTTATTAGCTGAAGGTCGTCAAATCTCATACGCAGCCGTTGTGCCATTATTAAGCCGGTTTGCAGCCAGCCATTCAACGGTCGTTAACGCAGCGTTGTACCAAGTTGCGGGTAACTTACGTAAGTTTGTTACGCCAGATTCTGATGAAGAAAAGCATTTACAAACGTTATTTGACCAATTGAGTGCCGCTCAGGTTAAACGGTTAGGGTGGTTGCCACAAGCTGGTGAATCTAACGATGATCAGTTGACGCGGCCATACGTCTTGAGCGCGGCTTTGTACGCCAAGAATAGCGCGGCCGTATTAGCTGCCCATGAGTTATTCGAAGGTAATCGTGATAAGTTAGCGACCTTACCAGCCGATGTGCGGGTCTTCATTTTACGGAATGAAGTCAAGAACTTTGGTAGCAAGGACTTATTCGATAGTTTATTGACGGCGTCACGGCAAACAGCCGATGCTAGTTACAAGGCTGACATTTGTGACGCATTGACCGCAACTACGGACCCCGAATTAATCAAACAGTTAGTTGTGAAGTTTGAAGATGCTGATACGATTAAGCCACAAGACTTGCGGGCCTGGTTCCGCGGCGTCTTGGCTAATCCAGCTGGTGAACAAGCAGCTTGGGATTGGATTCGCGACGAATGGTCATGGTTGGAAGCCACGGTTGGTGGTGACATGGAATTTACCACTTACATCACCGTCATTTCCCGGGTCTTCCATACGGCTGAACGTTTAGCAGAATTCAAGGCGTTCTTTGAACCAAAAATCAATACGCCCGGTTTAACGCGTGAAATTAAGATGGATACTAAGGTAATCGCCAGTCGCGTTGCCTTAGTTGAAGATGAACGTGATGCGGTGAATGCGGCGGTCGCGGAAGTTGTAAAATAAGTTAATATTCGTTATAAAGGTAGTTCGGTGCTGGACGTTTCAGCGCGGGCTACCTTTTTAGTTTGTGCGGTAAGCTCTTTTGTCCCTTGATCTTTCATGTATAATAAAGCCAGATAGATTTTTTAACACGAGGATGAAGACATGCGATACAACAAAATTGAAGAAAACATTGGCGACATTGAGCCGGTTGTAGAAATTGTTCCATATAATACTGGTTATAATGTTAGCCTACATAGAGATATGCAGAATAGAGAGCTGATATTTGAATATCCGACAGTCTATTTAATTTATGATAAATTAGGTTCTGGCCGCAGTAGTAATGACCCTAAGTTCAAAGTTTATGTTGGAGAAACTAACGACATAAGTAGAAGAACACGACAGCATTTAAAAGATACTGGAAAGTCACGGATGGATTGGAAAGCATTAAATGAGAGTCATAATTCACAGATGATTGTAATTGGGGACTATTATTTTAACAAATCCCTAACGCTCGACATTGAAAATAAATTGATGATGTATTTATTAAGTGCGGAGAGTGTTACTCAATTGAATAATCGACGCTCAAATCCGCAGCGAAAATACTTTATGTCGGATCAGTTTGAGAATGTGTTTGAAGGAGTCTGGCAAACGCTTAGGAAAAAAAAGCCTGAGATTTTTCCGGAAAAATCAGAAATTGAAAATTCTGCTGTGTTCAAAGCGTCACCTTTCCACTCTTTAAATGCTGAACAGCATGAAAGTAAGAATGAGATTTTTGGTAAAATCGAGTCTGCACTGAAGGAATCATCTACGGAACGCGGTAAGACAATCTTTATTGCCGGTCAGGCAGGAACTGGTAAAACCGTGTTGTTGAGTAATTTGTTTTACGACTTAACGAATAGTAGTTTAGTGCGGAAAGATTCAGTATATTTATTAGTTAATCACGATCAACAAAAAACAGTTTATAAAACGATTGCACATAAATTAGGTTTGGATCACGAACATAAAGACATCGTCTCCAAACCTACTCATTTTATTCAGAAACATACTGGTGCGGCAAAAGTTGATGTTGTACTAGTTGATGAAGCTCATTTACTCCTGACTCAGGGAAAGATGGCATATCGGGGACATAATCAGCTAGAGGATTTATTAAAGTTAGCCAAAGTGGTAGTTATTGTGTTTGATAAGTATCAAATACTAACTACCGAGGGATACTTGGACGACATGGCTGTTCGAAAATTGGAAGATGATGCTGAACGTGAAGGCAATCGAATTGAGCTAACACATCAGGAACGAATGATTGCCGAGCAGCGTACTATTGACTGGTTACGAAATTTTGCAATTGATGGGCGCATTAATGTAATTCCAGATGATGCACAATATCAACTTAAAATCGCGACATCTCCGGAAAAACTACACGCTAAAATCAAGGCACTAGATCGATTGAAAAATAGTAACGGTGCTAGTCTTGCCAGAATGTTGGCAACGTTTGATTGGCCATATGTTGAGAAACGAAAACCAAAAGATGGTGACTGTTGGCGAGTAAAGATTGGGACGTGGAGTTTGCCATGGAATTTGCAGATTCCTATTTCTCGCCAAGAAAAGCGAAGAAACAAAGGGCTAGCTTGGGCCGAACAGTTTCAAACAATTAATGAGGTCGGCTCAACATTTACAATCCAAGGTTTTGATTTGAATTATGCTGGTGTGATTATCGGCCCATCAGTGAAGTATCGAGACGGAAAGTTAATTTTTGATAAACAAGCTAGTAAGAATAAAAAAGCCACGAATCAACGAACATGGAAACATCAAAAAATTGACGTTTCCGAAGAATTGTTACGTAACGAACTAAATGTTTTATTAACTCGTGGTGTCCATGGGTTATATATTTTTGCTGTCGATGAGGAACTACAACAGGCCTTACTAAGGGCAGCTGGAAATCAACATATTTTGAGGTGATTTAATTGAATTATTCGGAGATAGAACAAGCATTAATCGAATTCCGTAATAAAAAAGGCTGGCAGAAGTATCATAACTTGAAGGATTTGGCAATTTCTCTAAACATTGAGTCTAGTGAAGTTTTGGAAATTTTTCAGTGGCATAATGCTAATCAGAAGTTGGATAATAGAGAAAATCAACATTTGCAAGAAGAATTAGCTGACACGTTAATTTATATATTTTATATGTGTGAAAAGCTACAGGTTGATCCATTTGAGATTGTTGCTCAAAAAATGAAAATCAATCAATCAAGACATTGGGATACGGAGAGGAAAACACAATAGTAATGAAGAGGCTAACTTACAATTTAATTTATTAAGTGCCAAAAGTTAAGTTGTATTGAGACGGTAGTTGCTAGATGTTTATGATAATTATTAAATGAATATTATTATTGTGAGGCCAGGGTAAACATGTCAAATGATTAATCGTTTCTACTTCACAGTATTTAAGTTGTGTTCAGCCATTAAATTGACATATGACTTCATTATGAGTGATATAGGCGATATACTAGTACTTGCCAAAGACTGTATGGCGTGGTAGCGAATGTCGGCACTTGTTTCGCAGTTTTTAAGCCTGATTATTATTAGATTGACAGTGGTTGATAGTTCATTATAGGCGACCATTGTTTGGCGACTGCTTATGAATTGTCAATTAACCGCAATAACACGCACACCACAATAATCCACGTCTTTCTGATCGCCAAACTGCTGCATGACCTCGCCGTGCGTGACGCAGGCGATGCAATCGTAAGATGCGGCATACTTATTCAAAGTTGCCAAAACTCGGGCCTTCATTTCAGCTGCTGATTCGTAGGGGAGGGGACTAGCGGTGGTGCGCTTGCCGGCGTGTTGTCGATAGAGCTTGTAGGCCGTGGTCGCTTGTTCATCGGTATCAGTCCGACTACCCGTGTTATCGGGTAGCCACTCGTGTAATCCAAGTTCGACCTTTAGTGGGATATCATTAAAACGCACAATTTCCAGTGCCGTTTGTAAGGCGCGTGTGTAGGGGGACGACAGAATTAATTGGACTTGTGCAAATAACGGCTGCTGGGCGCATTGTTGTGCCAGCATAATACCACGGTCGGTTAAGCCGCCGAGTTCACGGCCGAAACCAGTTAATCCAGCTGTAGTGACCTGTTGATAAGTTGGTTCGGAGTGACGAATGAGATAGACTTTCATCGATTAGGACTTCCTTCATCGGAATTATAATTATTAATTTCATTATAGGCACCTTTGATCAGAAAAAACGACACTTCGAAAAATGAAGTGTCGTTTTCGTTAGACCTGATGACGTTATGATTGCCGATGTTTACCATAGAACCCGAACGTGACGATGGATAATAACAGTCCTAGGATGACCGCTAATTTGCCAGTCTGTTCGTTGGTTTGTGGTAACTGGGCTGAGTGTTCAGTGACGGGACTCGTTGTTTTGACCAAACTTGCCTGGGCGGCCGCGGGTTTAAGCGTTGGTTTCACGGTCGCTGCTGGTTTTACAGCTACCGCTGGTTGAGTCGGCTTAATGCGATCCGGCTGCGTTACGGTCGTTCCTGGTTCGTTAGGCGTCTCGGGTGTGGTTGGCTCAACCGGCTTAGTCGGTTGTTCCGGTTCTTCGGGATCAATAATATCGTCGGTACCAGTCGTGTCAGTTGCTTGGTAGACGTACGTGACGTCCACGTTATCAGCAGTGAAGAGACCCGTGGCATTTTCCGGCTGACCAACGAGTTCATGATCAGTGAACGTCAGGGGCACGGTTTGATAAGTGGTTCCCGTCTTGCCGCTCAGCACGGTTGGTTCGTTTAGTTTAATGCCGTCCTTGGTCACGTAATGCACCGTAACGGTTCCTTGGGTATCTGGAATCGTGGGGGTGCTTTCAGTGTAAACGTAGATCACAGTCTTCGCGGTAGTTCCGAACGTCCCACTGACGTCACCCTGCACAGCCTTGAAGGTGTAACCATCGATAACCAGCTGTTCAGTCGAGTAGCTGTCACCCAAATAACCACTGAGAACAACGTCAGGATGGATAGACTTACCATGCTCATCCAGATACTTGGCAGTGACGGGTAACCCAGCCGTCCGTTCATAGACGTAGGTGACAGTCTTCGCGGAAGTTCCGAACGTCCCACTGACGTCACCCTGCACAGCCTTGAAGGTGTAGCCATCGATAACAAGTTGTTCAGTCGAGTAGTTGTCACCTAAATAACCACTGTGAACAACGTCAGGATGGATAGATTTACCATCTTGGTCCTGATACTTGGCAGTGACCGGCTGTCCAGCTGTCCGCTCGTAAATGTAAACGACGCGTTGCGGCTGTACAGTATAGGTCCCAGTCGTGTTACCCTGTGTCGATTTTACCGTATAGCCGTTAATGTTCAGCGGTGACGTTTCATAGGGCAGTCCTAATTGACCTTGGCCGCTTAATACGCTGTCGGCGGCTAGTTGCTTGCCGTTTTCGTCTAAATACTGAACCGTGATATTGCCCGCATCCGCTCGAGTATAGACGTAGATGACAGTTTGCGCTTGGTCGCTGAATTGCCCAGTAGCGTTCGCTGGCGTTTGAATTAAGCGGTAGTTTTCAATTGTCTTGGCGCTCGTCTGGTAGGGGCGACCAAGCTGATGGTTACCGTTTAGAACGTCGTCGAGAGCTAAAGTCGTGCCATTAGCGTCTTGATACTTTACTGTGATATTGCCCGCGTCCGAGCGTGCATATTGGTAAATCACAGTTTGCGTGTCGGTTGCAAAGGCGCCGGTAGCATTTTCGGGTGTGGCGACAAGGTAAAAGTTAGGGACTAAAATGGCTTCCGTTTGATAGACTGATCCTAACTGCGCTTTCCCGTCTAAAATCTTGTCGGGTGCAAGTTGGTTACCAGCACTGTCTTGATACTTAACAACGATCTGGCCAGCATCACGGCGTACATAGACGTAAATAACCGTCTGTTCCTGGTCTGTGAAGGTGCCCGTGGCGTTTGCTGGCGTGGTCGTAAGCGTGTAATTTTCAATGTCCAATGGTTCAGTCTGATAAGTTTGGCCGAGTGATTGGGAGCCGGCAATTGTCTTAGCGGGCTTTAATTGCTGACCATTCTTATCTTGATACTTGACTGTGATATTACCGGCGTCCAAGCGAACATAGATGAACGTGACACTTTGCGGGTCAGTCGTAAAAACGCCTGCTACATTGCCGACAGTGTCTTGCAACTTAAAATGATTAAATGTTGGCGCAGCTAAATCGTAATTGTTGCCAAGATTGTTTTTTCCAGTTAGAGTCGCAGAATCGTGGATTAAGTTCCCGTTAGTATCGACCATGTGAATCGTAATGTCGCCGGCGTCCTTACGAGTATAGTAATAAGTGACGGTCTGGGCATCCGCCGTGAAGACACCACTGGCATTGCCGACAATGTTCGTAAAGTCATAATTTGGTAGCTCGTCATCAATGCGCTGAGTCGTGTAAGGCTGACCGACGATTCCGTTTAAGGTGAGGTCAGTGGTGACTAAGGATTCACCAGTAAGCGCGTCGACGTATTTGACCGTGATGGGCGTAGCAGTGGCAGCTAAGACATACGGGCGGACGACGACAAAGTTGTTACCGTCAGAAGCGGCGGTCATGAAATAATAATCGTCCATGGGAATAACCGTGGTACCGTTAAAGGTCGGACCTGTTAGTCCGGGTTGCTGGGGCTTCATATTCGTGTAGTAGATATGACCGTTGCTGTCGTAATTACCACCGCCCGCACCGTTAAAGTACCAGCGAACGTAAAGCTGACCGTTTTTGTAGAAAACAGTTTCACCGACGCCATTATTGGGCTTCAGTTGAACTTTAGAGCCATCTGGCAAATAGCAATCAATCGCCAGCGTCGCAATATTATTATCTGCACTAATATAGGCGGGTGGTAAGGTGATAAATTGGTTACTGAATGTGCCTTTCAGATTTTTAAATCCTTTAAGTGGCGAAAAATCTGAAATGTGGTTATAGGCGGCATCGACCTCCGTTAAATTCTTTAAGTTTGCGAGCGGTGAAATGTCCGTGATCCGGTTTTGCTGAATATTGACCACTTGGAGTTTTTGTAAGTTGGCTAATGGTGAAATATCAGTGACATCACTATAGTAACTGCCAGACGGTGCGTTCAAGTTGTTGTTGAGCCAGACTGTCGTAAGGTTAGTGGCATATTGCAGTCCTTCTAATGAGTAGGAAGTCTTGCCGTCGATATAAGTGTCCTTGCCATAGTAGGTGGTCAGTAGTAGCATATCTGCCTTAGTGATGTCTGCAGCTGAGTTCCAGGTACGATCTGGGTTCTGTTTGCGCAGTTGACTGAGTACCTCTTGTTGCAATAACGTGTTCGGCATCCAATCGTTAATATTTTCTGACGCGGTGCGGCTAGTGGCACGGACGGCTGGTTGGTTAGTTTTCAAAACCAGTTTTTCCTGGTTTGCACTGGTAATAATTTTATCATTGGTTGACGCTGAGCTAGTCGTGGACTGAGTATTCACCCCGGTGGTAGTTGAGTTGGACGGCGCGGTTGCGGCTTGCTGGCTTGGTTGCTTGGAAGCTTGATTATCGGTTGTCGTTGCTTTAGCTTGACTATCAGTCGCTGATTCAGTGTTTGATTCGGTAGTTGGTTCAGTAGTTGATGCGGAGGTTGTTTGAGCTGGTGCGGTTTGAGTTGGGTGCTTAATATCTGTGGTCGGTGTTGATTCTGACGTGGTAGTTGCTTGAGATTGTGATGCTGGATTTGCTGATTGTTGTTGTGGGTTGGTGTTCACTGACGACGAGTGCTCAGAGGGACTTCCGGTTGATGTGGTGGGTGACGTGGCTGCGACTGCTGACTGGTCGGATTTTATCGTGGATACTGATGTAGAAGTATCCGCTTTCAAATTGACCTGAGTAGCGTTAACTTGAGTATTCGTATTCAACTGACTGTTGGTCGGTTCGTTGGTTGTGGTCGTGACTGTATCGTCGGCAGCCGCCGCCTGACTGGCAATCGTTAACGTTGTCAGTATCATGGCGGTTGCGCTCGTGATTACCCATCGCGATTGGTGACGTTTATTCTGATTATTAACATTGTTTGGTTTCAAAGATCCCCACTCCTTCAAAATACTTATATAATGTCGTTGACAATTTAAGGGTAACATTGTCATTGCCGTTAGTCTAATAAATGATAATTTAATTATTGGGAGCTAATTGTATCTGTCAATGTCAGCTGGCTGCATAATAGTTGACGTAAGCATAAGATTGATTATAATTTAAATGGTAATAATTACTATTTATCAGGAGGCACCCATGATGGAAAAACAAGATTTAGCAAGTGCGCGCAGGCGTCTACGGGGGACCAACTTAAAATCGCGGAAACGCGCATTGAAGATTTTACATGATGCCCGACGTAACGCCAGTAAAGCCAAATAGTATCAGCGAACGTTAGCCAATTTGGCTAACGTTTTTTGTTAGCTGTGCGGTATGATTAAGATACAGGAATGAGTGGAGGACATGTGGATGGAAACAACTTTGGTGATTATTCGGGGAAATTCTGGGAGTGGCAAGACGACGCTAGCGCAGGCGTTGCAACGACGCGTGGGCCATCATACGTTGCTAGTGTCCCAAGATGTCGTTCGTCGCGACATGCTGATGAGTCATGATTACCCGGGAAATATTTCAATTGGTCTGATTGAACAAATTGCGTGTTATGGGCTGGGACGTGTGCCTGTAGTCATTGTGGAAGGCATCTTAGCACGTGATCGGTATGGAAAAATGTTGGCGCGGCTTAGTCAATCGTTTCCACGCGTCCTTACTTATTATTTTGAAGTGAGCTTTGCCACGACCTTGGCGCGTCATCAAAAGCGTCATCGTGATTTTGGTGTGGAAGACATGCGTCGGTGGTGGCTTCCACATGATACGTTGGGCGTTGCTAACGAAGTCTTAATTGGCGAGCAACAAGATTTAACCACGGAAGTTCAACAAATTATGACTACCATACATGATTGTGACTAAACAACCATGAGTTGATTGGTTTGATCGTGGTTGAGGATTAAGCTGAAATCATAAAGGGGGGCGAGCCAATGTTACTCGCAGCATTATTGAAAACGCGTCGCTGTCAGTATGGATTGACACAGGCACAATTAGCGTCCAAGTTATTTGTTACGACTCAGGCGGTGTCTAAGTGGGAACGCGGAAAGGCGATTCCGTCAATCGATAATTTACTGGCACTGTCGGATCTGTATAATCTATCCTTGGATGAATTAGTGCGTGGTAGTGCTTTCTTTCCAAAGCCATATATTGTTGGTCGGCGACTAAGCTTTGGGCGACTTCTGGGTCTCGGATTATTTTGGCTATTTGTTTGTCTATTATTTACTGGTTTTGGTTATCAGCCGTGGTGGCTCTTTTTATCACTTTATATTGTTGGATTGATTGTGGTCGTTCCAGTGGGAATCAATAGTTACTGGGTGATTCAGCCTGCTACCATTGAATTGCATACGTATGCTGCATCGACATTGACGAAGTTTCGCCAAATTGTGTTCAATTGTCCACGGTGCCAACTAATCCACTATACAGATCTGCAGCGAGTTACCATCAGTTATCGGTGTCGCAAACGACTTTCACCATTTGATTTCAATCCGGATTATTTTCAATTGATTTTAAAGACTAATGCCCAAACTTATCAGCTGGAATGTGCGTTGAAGGCCAGCGACTATTTACCGCAATTTGTCAGTTATTTGCAACGACAAGGTGTGACGGTTGATGATCCTCAACAAGTTGTGGAATTGTTAGTTTCAGGAAAGTCGTTGTATCAGCATTTTCATACCGAGACTTGATCTTGAGCGGTTGCAACCAACCGTTGCGGTAGCGCTTAAGTGTGTTGCAATGAATTGGTGCACTCAATAGTCTAGTATTGTAATAGAGGAGCGGGTAGGATGAAAATTGTGATTGGCAGTAAAATAAAAGAGCAACGACAACAGCATGAATGGTCCCAGCAGACGGTGGCGGAGCGGTTACACGTCTCACGGCAAACTATTTCCAAGTGGGAATTAGGAAAAAGTTATCCAGATTTAGAGTTATTGGTAGCACTGAGCAAACTATTTGCTGTCTCAACGGATGAGTTATTAGGTTTGAGCAGAAGACCTGTTCAGCGACCATGGTGGCAGTTGTTATTGCGTAAAAGGAGTCGAACAGATATGACGGTGAAATGGTACAGCGGGGGGCAGGATCGGGCACGTGTTGCTGTGGGCATAATTAGTGATTTAGTTGCTAATCTAAATACCACGAATGAGCAACCGTTACGACAGCTGCTGGCAACTTATTATCAGGAACTATTGGAACAACGAACTGGTTCAGTACTGGGAGTATTCGACAGAATGAACTTAGACATCTCCAAATGTCTGCGGCAGCAACAAATCAAACTATCACCAGAAAATGAGCAACTAATGCAACAGCTGGTGGGGTTGAACATGATTTACTACCGGTGATTTATTTTGAAAGTAAAACGCAAACTGTCAATCATCTAGCTTAATAGATGCTGACAGTTTGCGTTTTATGTTAAAAATCAATCGCAGGATTAAAGGTTTGACAAGCTTGTTCGACTAGATAAGCAATCGGTTTAGCTAGCACGTGACTTGGTAAGTAGGCAATACTAAAATCAAGGCTGAGCTCGCTTGTTGGTAATTTGAACGCATTGATAGGGTACTTGGCTGGTTGAGTGGCTAGTTTTGCCAACATTGCAGTGGCTAGAACAATGCTACCAAGTCCTTGAAGTGTCAAGCTTAGTGCAAAGCGAGAGTTATCGACTTCAATGAGTGGAATCGTTTGAATGCCTTTATCGGCAAAGTAATGGTCAACCAGTTCTTGAAAGCGAGCTTCACCGACTGCACGGATGACAGGCTCACCAGTCATTCCTGTAAGAATGGTGGGGGTGAACGGTCGCCAAAATTGATTGGACTGATATATTCCGGCTGTTTTTGGAATGACTAAAGACAAAGAAATTGTCTGCAAAGGGATGGTTTTGACGTTAGTTTGATGAATTGTTTTGCCAATAAAAAAGTCTAGCTGATGACTAGCTAGCAACGTTTCTGCTTTTGATGTTGTGATTTCTAGTATTTTAGTGCGAATGTTCGGAAAACGTTGATAAAAAGCAGGTAGTGTTTGACTAAACCAAGCATTAGCCATTGGTGGTGTAATCCCAATCGTCATACTTTGATACTTATTTTGACTGATTTCTTTAAGTTCAGTGTTCATTCGCTGATGGAGACGGGCGTCACTTTGCAAATAGGTCAGTAATCTTTCTCCAGCATAAGTTAATTCAAGTGGATGATGGCCGCGGTCGATTAAGGGGGTCCCAAAATGAGTTTCCGCACTTTTAATTGTGCGGCTAATGTACGGCTGACTGATGAATAAACTTTGTGCAGCTTTCGTCATACTATTGTGCTGTTGAATAGCTTCTAAAAATACTAACAATTTATTTTCCATGAAATCGCCACCTTTAATGCTTAATCTTATTAAAATCAAGTATAACCCATTACTCATTTGTAATAACAGATAATCAGATTGTTATTTCTATAAAAATGAAAGCGGTTATATAATACAGATGTAGTTAAAAAATGATTCTGTTTGTGATTTAAATATCAATTTCAATTGTGCTTTAGAATACGTTAAATGGATTTTGAAAGGGTGGTCAGCATGCTCCAAAAAATGAATCAGGTTAAATGGGATTATCAATATGATACGGTAGTTATTGGCTTTGGTGGTGCCGGGGCGACAGCAGCGCGGTTTGCGGCGGATGCACATGCGAAGGTATTGCTCACGGATGCAGCGCCGAATGGTCATGAAGGAGGCAATACCCGTTATTCTGCCCAACTCTTAGGAACGGTAGATAGTTTCGATGAGGGTAAAAAATATTATCAAAACTTAACGGCACCCATGCAATTAGACGATAGTATGGTTGATACTTTCGTAGCGGGCATGGCGAATATGCGCGACTATGTTCAAAAGTATCTCAATGTTGAACCGGTGAGTGTCAAAAATGATTTTACAGCTGCTGATTCTCCAATTTCATTAGACAGTGCAGTTCATGAGTTTCCTGAATTTGATGGAGTCCAATCCTATGACTTTACAACTGTCCATCATGGCATTTTTGATGCAGCTTTGTGGAAAATTCTTCGACAAAAAGTGTTAGATCGGCACCAACAGATTGATGTCTGGCTTAGTGCTCCGGCACAACATCTGATTCAAGATCCCACTACGAATACAATTATCGGTGTCCAAATCGAACGTCAGCATCGTTTAGTTAATGTTCGAGCTACCAATGGCGTAGTCCTAGCTTGTGGTGGTTTTGAAAATAATCAACAAGCCATCCAGGACTACCTTGGTGCTGAGCACTTGGCACCATTAGGCACGCTGTTTAATAAGGGTGCTGGTATTAAGATGGCCCAAGAAGTTGGCGCGGACTTTTGGCACATGCAAAATTATGAATCACTCGGATTTTTACATGGTCTTTCGATTGCCGTACCACAAGGTGAACGTGGTCGCTTGATTTTAGGCTGGCCGGAAGTTAACCATGGTAGCGTTATTACGGTGGCTGATGACGGTAGTCGGTATTTTGATGAGAGTGAAGCCAACCGGCACGGTCACATTTATGATCATGGAATGTGGCGAGTACCGCGGACAAATGTCCATCCATACCTGGTTTTTGATGAGACTCAGTATCAACAGATGTTAGCAAGTCAATATACGCCGATTAATAATCTCACCGATTTAGTTGTGAAGGCCACTACTCTAAACGACTTAGCACGAGTTATGGAAGTTGATGGTACGGTACTTACCAAGACCGTTCATGATTTCAATTATTTTGTCGAGTCTGGTACTGACTACGCGTTTAATCGGCAGGTTGATACGATGCGGGCATTTGATGGTGGGCCATATTATGCGCTTAAGTTAACAAACAACGTACTTAATACCCAAGGGGGACCACGTCGTAATGACCGGGCAGAGATTTTAGATGCAAATCAGCAACCTATTCCGCACTTGTATGGTGCAGGTGAATTGGGCGGTATTTGTGCAAATCAGTATCAAGGTGGCGGTAATTTAGCTGAATGCCTGATTTTTGGAAAAATCGCTGGTGAAAATGCAGCTAAACCTAAGGAAGAAACGACACAATTAGTCGATGAAAAAGCAGTGGCTAAGCCGGATGCGAATACTAGTGCTTCGGTGCATCAGACTGGTGCCAATGATTTGCTAGCTGAAGCATCACCGGACATCACAGTTGGTGAACACCAATACTTAGGGCGCTCAGATGATGGCATTGGTGGGCAAGTTGTGGTTCGTATCACGTATGTTGACCAACAATTAACTCATGTTGAAGTAGTTGAACAACATGAGACTGGTGAAGTTGGTGGTCAGGCAGTTGCCGAATTGCCGGCAAAAATGGTGGCTGCTAACACTTATGATGTGGATGCAGTTTCCGGCGCTTCTGTATCGAGCCGTGCCATCAAGGCCGCAGTCAAGGACGCGCTATCCCAGGCCGAACAGACTGTGTCAAATGATTAACCACTGATCGCACAACCCACGAATCACCTAGTGCTTTTAGTATCTTTTAGTGCGTAATACCGGTAAACTAGAATTAACAAATTCAATCAATGGAGGCCGCTCATGCGTATTACAAAAACGAGTTTGCTCCTCAGCAGTTTATCATTGGTACTCAACACGTTGTCATTGATTATGGCAATTCGCAAGTATCGGTTACAAAATCACTAATCATTAGAAATTCAAAAACACCGCTGTGACTAACGAACGCATTAGTCGTAGCGGTGTTTTTGGTTTTATTAAGCTTCATAATCCGTCAAATCAGCCAAGAAGCGTTGAATCACCGCAAGTTCTGCTGGTGAGTAGTGTTCATGGAGGAGCGTGATTGCTTGATAATTGCGGGTTGCATGCATCTTATCATGATAGCGGGCCAGCTTACGACCACTCGGCGTTAAGCGGTAGAAGATCTTTTTGTGATCATCGGGTTGCTGGAATGAGCCAATTAAGCCCTGCGTTACGAGTCGTTTGGCTGCCCGGGTCACACCACCTCGAGTGACGCCGAGGTTAGTGGCTAAGTCGATGCCCGTTTGTGGGCCGGCCTCTAGTTCAGATAATAAATGTAGGCCAACGATGGAAATATCCGGCAACAGGCGGCGTAGATTGGCTTCGGTGATATGCTGCTGTAACCATTTCTGTTCACCAGTAGTGGAAGCACGCTTGGTTCGAATCGTTTTGAGCTGCGTTAGAATTGTCTGTTCCGTGGATATTGACATCGATTGATCCCCCTTAGATAGTTGTGCGTCACGGCGATTGGTTCTCGTGTTGGTTAGCGCGCAATTATCAATTAATCATTAGCTTTTATTACTATTATTATACCGGTTTTAAAATTCACCGGCGAGTTTTTCTGCTGCTACCTGTGCGGCAGTGATGGCCTGTTCTCGCTGTTCTGGAAATTGGTCCAATCCTTCAATGAAGATGGTTCGGTAATCCTGAATCCCATACAGTTGCATCATGCCACGGAGGTAGGGGTCGCCTGCTTCAACCTGGTTGTGTTGATCAGGTTGGTGATAGTAGCCACCCGCAGCCTGAATGTGTAAGACGTGTTTGTCGGGTAATAAGCCGACCGGGCCGTTGACCGTGTACTTAAAAGTTTTACGGGCGACTGCGGTTAAGTCTAAGTATTGTTTGAGTTCGGCTGGAAGAAAGTGATTGTACATTGGATTAACGAAGACGATCTTGTCGGCTGCTAGAAATTCAGCTAGCCAGGCGGCGTGACGGCTAAGTAGTTCAGCTTCCACTGACGTTAGTTCTTCACCGTATTTTTGTTTACGCCAAGCTTCGAAGGTTGTGTCGTTCAAAGCGGGAACGCCGTCCTGATAAAGATCGCGTGTCGTAATCTCATCGTTCGGATGGGTTTGCTGATACGCAGTTTTAAAACTCGCTGCAACGGTCAGTGAGGCACTGGGGACGGTCGTGTGTGGATGAGCATTAATCATTAATAATTTTGTCATTTTAAACAGCTCCTTAATTTTGTTGACAAGCAACATTTTATCTTGAATATTGTTGCTTGTCAACAAATAAGATAAAAAATTCCCCACACATTCGAAAATGCGTGGGGAATTTAAAGGATGCACGATTAATTTTGATTAACCAATGCTACTAGCACTAGGTTGGAGCGACTTTACGGGTAAATACGGTGCAACATACGTGGAAACGGAATGGTTTCGCGAACGTGATCTTGCAAAGTGATCCAAGCCAGAAAACGTTCCAGACCCATACCGAAACCGGAGTGCGGCACCGAACCATATTTGCGTAAATCGAGATACCACTCGTAATCCTGCAAGTCTTGACCGCTGGCTAGTAACCGTTCCTTCAAGTAGTCATAATCCGTTGAGCGTTCGGAACCGCCGATGATTTCGCCGTAACCTTCAGGTGCTAACAGGTCAGCTGCAATGACGACATCATCGCGCGTCGGGTGTGCCTGCATGTAAAAGGCCTTGATTGCTTTGGGATAGTTTAAGACAAAGACCGGTTGGTCAAAGTGTTCTGCCAAAAATGTCTCTTCCGGTGAGCCAAAGTCGACACCCCAGTCGACGTCAAAGCCGTTCGCTTGGAGTAGTGTAATAGCATCGTCGTACGAAACTCGCGGAAATGGGAGCTTGGTGTACTTTTGCAACGTCGCAACATCGCGGTCCAAAACGGCCAGTTCGTGGGGGCAATGGTCAATCACGGCTTGAACGAGGTAGGCCACCAATTGTTCTTGGACTTCCAGACTTTCATCTTGATGCATCCAGGCCATTTCAGGCTCAAGTTGCCAGAATTCTGTTAAGTGGCGACGAGTCTTGGATTTTTCGGCCCGAAAAGTTGGTCCAAACGTGAAGATTTTGCCGAACGCCATTGCGCCAGCTTCACCGTATAACTGTCCGGATTGTGATAAATAGGCGTCCTGACCAAAGTAATCAGTTTTGAATAATTCAGTCGTCCCTTCAGGAGCGGAACCGGTCAAAATCGGCGCGTCAATCTTAATAAAACCGCGGTCATTGAAGAACTCATAAACGGCTCGAATGACCTCATTGCGAATTCGCATAATTGCGTTGGGACGCGATGACCGTAGCCAAAGATGGCGATGATCCAACAGGAAATCAATACCATGGTCCTTGGGCGTGATCGGGTAGTCGTGACTAGTCCCAACCACTTCAAATTGTGAGATGGCAAGCTCGTAGCCAAAGGGGGAACGGGTATCTGCATGAATCGTGCCGGTGACCCAGAGGCTAGTTTCTTGCGCGAGGTCGGTCAGTTGTGCAAAAGCTGTTTCACCGAGCTCGTTTTTGAGAGCTACCCCTTGAAAAGTTGCTGTGCCATCGCGTAATTGAAGAAAGGCAATTTTGCCGCTAGAACGCTTATTACTGAGCCACACCCCAATTTTAACTTGTTCATTGACATGGTCAGCGGCGTTGATAATACTAATGGTTTCCATGATATTGATCACTCCTTCTTGTTGGATTTTAAATCAGATTAAAGTAAATGAATGTTATGTTCGGCACATTGGTCGATCATGGCTTGTGGCCACAAGGCAGCTTGTACTTCACCGACATGGGCTTTGCCAAGTAATAACATGCAGAGCCGTGATTGACCAATCCCGCCACCGATCGTGTAAGGGACGTCCGCGTTCAAGATCATTTGGTGGTATGGCAAGCTAAGCCGGTCTTCGGCGTCCACGTCTTTAAGTTGTTTCTTCATTGATTCAGCATCGACCCGGATTCCCATACTTGAGATTTCGATAGCTTGGTCTAATGGTTCATACCAGAAGAGGATATCGCCGTTCAACTTCCAGTCATCATAGTCGGGGGCGCGGCCATCGTGACGTTCGCCGGAATCAAGCTTCCAGCCAATTTGCATTAAGAAGACACAGCCGAGTTTCTTGCAAATGGCGTTTTCGCGTTCGCGCGGCGTCATGTCAGGGTACATGTCTTCGAGCTCTTGTGTGGTTAAGAAGTGAATTTCGTCTGGTAAGTGGTGAACGGCTTGTGGGAACTTGTACCAAACTTCGTGTTCCATGTGCTTGATCACTTTAAATATTTGACGTACCGTGGCTTTCAAAGTTTCAACGGTTCGTTCTTCCTTACTGATCACTTTTTCCCAATCCCATTGATCAACGTAGGCGGAGTGGTAATTGTCTAAATCTTCATCCTTACGAATAGCGTTCATGTTCGTGTAGAGACCTTCATGCATATCAAAACCGTAGCGCTTTAAAGCGACCCGTTTCCACTTAGCAAGTGAGTGAACGATTTCGATTTGTTCATCACCCATGTCTTGCATAGTGAAGGAGACAGGTTTTTCGACACCGTTTAAGTTATCGTTCAGACCAGTTTTCTTTTCAACGAACATCGGTGCTGAAAGCCGAGATAAGTTTAGTTGCTTCCCAAATTCATCTTGGAACGTTTCACGAATGTAACGAATGGCCTGTTGGGTTTCTTTAACGGATAATTTAGGATCGTAATCCTTTGGAATAATTAAATGCATATGCGTGGTCTCCTTTAAAATAAGTTCAGATTTTAGTTACAGGATAAAAGAAAAGAGCCTTCCATCCCTTGAATTATCAAGGGACGAAAGACTCTTTCGCGGTACCACCCAAGTTGTTTACCTTACAGTAAACCAGCTTTAAAATAGTGTACAAACATACACCACCGATGGTAACGTACCGGTTAACGGCTAATCCTACTTTAACGAGGTTATTTCAGTTAGCAACTAAGAAAGTGTTTTTCGGATTAGTCAAGTTCTGGTCGGGTTTCCACTCACTCCCGATTCACTGGCAGGTTGACTAATCGTACTCCTCTTTCCTCCGTTTTTTATCTTGTGACATTTATATTAGCACGATTCTGGTATTTGTAAACCACTAAATTAAAAATAAATTAGTTTAGTCTCATGAATTCACCATAAAAATCTTAGCTAAAACCGCAAGCTACCGGGCTTAATTAATCGTTCAAATTATAACGTAATTTCATTTTTTCAGAACCGGCAATGACCATATCGCCGAGTAATTTAGTTTGTAACTTCATCGCGGTATCGGCCAATTGTTGGTTAGCCGTTTCAAGATAGGCCGTGACGTCTTGGTGGTTAGCCAAGTCAGCGTCGGTATCATTCTCGATTTTACGGTAAGCACTCATGGCTTCGAGTTCGTAACTATTCCGCATATCCACGTAAAAGTCGTAGTCGGTGTCACCCAAAAGGGCGGTTGTACAGCTTAACCAGTACATGTGGTTGAGATTAAAGGTGCCGTCCGCATCTTTGTAGCTAGCTGGCGTGTCATTGACATTTGCATAGAATGGTACGACCGTGTTGAAGGTATTGGCACCAAAGGCTAACCAGTGAATACCGGCAACAGCAGCGGGGACGTTGTTGCGAATCTGTAAGATGTGCACATCGTGGTTACGGTTGATCCCGATTGGCCGGAAAAGGGTTTTGTCAGCTTCAGAGCCACTCCCGTAAACATCGTATTTCGTGTTTTCAAAGTGAGAACTCAAAACGAACTTGACGTCTTCGATAGAAATCTTACGGTTAGCATGGCAGATGAATGGTAAGTCTTGTTCCATTGGATCTTGCACAACGTCCGGCGTGAAGTATTTCTGACCGAACCAAGCCCGGGGGTTGTTGTAAACCGTATCTTTGATTGAAGCACTTCCAAAGATGTGCCGCAAGTTGACACGGTCAAAGTCAGGATTCAAGTGGTAATCTTCAATTAATTGTTCAAGGTCAGCTGAAGCTAAGGTATCATCAGCGTTAAAATCGAAATCGTCAATATTCATGCGGTTCGGAGCAACCACGTAAGCATCGTCAGGAATACGTTTAGCAGCCCAGTGGTGACCACCAATGGTTTCTAACCACCAGATTTCGTCTTGATCAGAAAAAGCGATACCGTTTGGTTCGTAAGTCCCGTATTGTTCAAGCAGGGCACCTAGACGAGTAACGCCTTCCTTGGCGCTGTGAATGTATGGTAATACTAGGGTGCAAAGGTCTTCTTCACCAATTCCGCCGGCAACGAAGGGATCGATTCCCAAGATACGCGAGTTCGTGGTGATGGTTTCGGTTGCGGACATGGCGATGTTCTCACTGTTGATCCCTGCTGCTGGCCAGGTCCCATTGGTCAAGATTGAGTTGGGAATTGAAGTATACCGTAAGGGATTGTCAGGTAAGTCGACTTCGACCTTACTAATGACGGACTGATAGTGCCGGGGTTGATCTGCGGGATTGACCACAACTAATCGTTCGGGGTCTAGGGCTTCGTGACCATCATCGTTTCGTGAAATAATGGTCGAGCCATCGATTGAGGCTTTTTTACCGACGAGAATCGTGGTACATGAACCTTTAATACGTTTTTCCATGATATTAAAACACTCCTTTTAAGCTATTAATATCATTATACGCTTTCTGAGCGGGTCGGGATAGAACGGGCTTTTTTGAGAATATAATTAATCCCGCTAATACTAAAACCGGTGACCGCCGCAATTTCACGGTAAGTCTTGCCACGTGCCCGTAACTGGTGAACTTGCGCGTGGCTGGCATGTTGTGGTGTGGGGCTAGGCGTCTGGATTGACGGAACCACCGCTGGCACCGTAGCTGGTAGTGCGATCGGTGCAGGCGGTGTAGTGATTACCGGCGTTTGGTGAGTTAGTTCAGCAAGCTTAACCATGACTAATTCAGTTGTCTGAACATCCCAAATGGCGTTATGCTGGTGTGGATTGCTGATATTAAAGAGTGCGGCTAAGCCATTTAATGGCAGATCATGGCTACCGACCTTATGGTTGCCACGATTGATCAAGGTATTCGTATAGGCTTGGGCATCAAAAATCGTGACCGGGCGACTGACTAGCTGCTGTTCGGTGGGGGTCAATTGCTGATAATACTGAGTTAGTAATAATCGAATGTGTTTCATGTCCTGTGTCTGATCCCAAAAAACGAGGGGGAGTTGTGGCTGGATAACTTGCTGGATAAATGCTTTTAGAATCGTCAGGGGGTCGCCTTGCGCCTCGTAAGCGACGGTCGTTAAGCCAGTTGCTAATAAACCGGCCAACTTTTTGTCAGGTAAAAAGTTAGGATCATCGAAGTAACGATTGAAAAAAGGCGCTGTCTGCGTATGATGGGAAAAACCGATGGCACTGAGCTGGAAGATACTAGCCCGTAATTCGGGTGATTCGATGACGTGCCAACTGACGGCTTTAGCGGAGCCATTACGACGAAAGCGAGTGCCGAACTCGCAGTCGATGATTACGTAAGCGGTCGGACATTCACTCAATTCCGTTGGTGAAGGTAGGATCGTGGGTTGGCTTAGTTCACCGGCCGGCTGCGCAGGGGGAAACTGGTATCCCAGCGTCGCCAGAAATTGAACGGTATCCTGCCCGAGCTGGTTATTGGTTACTTTAGCGACCTTCTTTTCAGTTAAGACAATTTCTTTACGCGCCACGAATAAAATATGATAGCGCTGCTGTTCATCACAGATAATTTCGGTCACGTTGCCGGCAAGGCTGTATTCTGAAGCGAGTGCTAATTGATGGTCCTTTTGAATACGGTAAACGGGATGGTTGACAAAGTATAGACAATTCAAGTTATTTGAGATCTTACGCTCAAGTAAGGTTAGGTTCGTTGGCATCATCGACAACAGCTCCTCTGATCTAAGTACTTATATTTTAGCGGCTTTGTACATTAGCTGGCTAGTGTTTGCACTGCAGATCGAACCATGAATTTGGTAATCACGAATTGGTGCCTGGTGTTATAGTGACCGTAGAGTGCTAGTTGTGCGTCAGGTTGGAGTTGGTAAAATAAAGTCAATGCATGCTTGACGATGATGCAGTTGATGGGCATAGGCTCGGTCGCCTTTAATGGCGTGACTTGTAAGTACAACATAAAGGGGTCCAACTTTAATATCTTGCTTTTATTTAAATACTTAACGGTTAGATTTTTTGACTGCATGCTAATCACCTCAATACGAGTATACGAACATACGTTCTTAAATGCAAGCAAAATAACTGCGTTAACAAATTTATTTTAAGATGAGCGCTAGGTGCACTGGACTGATTCGAAATAATTTATTAAAAATCGCAACGAATCAGGCAAGTCACGGGGAAAAAGCTACAAAAAATTGAGAACTCTTGGTATGATGAATAGTAGTGAATGAGAGGAGGCCGAGTCATGGATCGAGGACGACGCGCAACGCTGGAAGAACGAATTGCGATCGTAAAGTATACGCTGGACCATTGCAACGATTATCGAGAAGCCGCTAAGCATTTTAATGTTTCGTATCCACAAGTCTATACATGGGTACGAAAATATCGACAACACGGCATGGAAGGTTTGGTGGATCACCGTGGCCGACCCAAGCAAGGCTAAGTCAGCATTGTACATATAAACTGTGTGGGCGAGTGCCCTTTGATGGCCAATCTGACATGGTCGTTTAATCGATATCGGTCTCTTTAAAGTGTCCGTTCCTATAAAATCAATAGGGACGGGCACTTTTCGGTATTTTGATAGTTTTCGTGGCGCAAGTGCGACTTAACGTACCTAGTGATTACCGGGGCGCGTTCTTGTCATGGGCCGGTATTCTCGGTAGAATGAGAGTATTAATTCAAAGAGGGAGTTTACGTGTGATGATTGACTTAGCGGCGGCACAGCAAGTATTAAAGACCACGTTCGGATATGATGAATTCCGACCGGGGCAAAAAGCAGTGATTGAACAAGTGTTGGCCGGTGAAAACACCCTAGCGATTATGCCGACTGGGGGTGGTAAGTCATTATGTTACCAAATCCCAGCGTTACTTTTTCAGGGGCTGACCGTCGTTGTCTCACCATTGATTTCTTTAATGAAAGATCAGGTAGACGCGTTAAATGATAATGGCATCGCGGCGACTTTTATTAACAGTTCACTGGATTTCCAAGAGATTAACGAACGGCTCCAAGAACTACGGGCGGGGGATTATACCTTACTTTACGTGGCACCCGAGCGGTTAGATTCGGATTACTTTATTCAAGCGCTGGGCCGGTTGCCCATTCAACTGTTAGCAATTGATGAGGCCCACTGTATTTCACAGTGGGGGCACGATTTTCGTCCCAGTTATTTAGCGCTCAGCACGGCGATTGAACAATTGCCGACCCATCCGCAAGTTCTAGCTTTAACGGCGACGGCAACTGAGCAAGTTGCTGCGGATATTTGCGGCCGCTTAGCGATCGATCCACAACATGAAGTGAATACTGGTTTTGCCCGCGATAACTTGGATTTGACGGTGGTCAAGGACCAAGACACGGACCGTTACATTTTAGATTATTTGAAAGTTAATCATGGTGAAGCCGGGATTATTTACGCCAGCACCCGTAAAGAAGTGATGCGTCTGACGAGTTTGTTGCAAAAGCATGATATTAAGGCCACGCCGTACCACGCTGGGCTAGATGATGCGGTTCGGCGGCAAAACCAAGAGGATTTCTTGTACGACCGTGTTGACGTCATGGTGGCAACCAACGCGTTTGGAATGGGCATTGATAAGAGTAACGTGCGTTTTGTGATTCACGCGCAGGTCCCCGGAACTTTGGAAGCTTATTATCAGGAAGCCGGTCGGGCTGGCCGGGATGGGTTACCTAGTGAAGCGATTTTGATTTTTCGACCGGTTGATATTCAACTTCAGCACTTCTTTATTGATGAGTCGGAGATGGATACGGAGCACCGACACCTGGCGTATCAGAAGCTACAGGTGATGACACGGTATGCGAATACCCAGGGCTGTTTACAACAGTTTATCTTGAAATACTTTGGTGAAAAATCCGCGCCGTGTGGTCGGTGTAGTAATTGTACTGATCAGCGAGAATCACAGGATATCACCACGGCAGCTCAACAAGTCTTATCGTGCGTCGTTAGGCTTCATTCCCGGTTCGGTAAAGGGGTCGTGGCCCAGGTGTTGACGGGCGCTAATAATCAACGGGTCCGCGAATCGAACCTCAATACGTTGTCGACGTACGGGTTGATGTCCGGGCAGCGACAGAAGAGTGTCGTGGAACTGATCGATTTTTTGACTGCGAGCGGTTATTTGCAGTCGGTGGGTGGTCAGTATCCAACGCTGACAGTCTCAGCGAGTGGAGTGGCCGTGCTTAAAGGAACGACCACGGTACACCGAAAGACGGCCCAAAAGGTGCAGCAGACGGTGCCAGAGAACAGTGCCCTCTTCGAACAATTGCGGACACTTCGGCGCCAATTGGCGGAAGAACAGGGCGTACCACCATTTGTGATTTTTTCTGACCGGACGCTTCATTCGATGTGTGACCTGATGCCAGAAGACGATGCAGCTTTCTTAACGGTCAAAGGGGTCGGGACCAGCAAACTTGAAAAGTATGGTGAAACCTTTATGGCGACGATTCGAGCGGCAGCTCATGCGGAATCAGCAACTAGCACCGATGAGGAAACCGATTAGATGGCTGATTGGTAAACTACGAGATGAAATGGAGTAACACGTATGGAATTTACTTGGCAACACCAGGGACAACCAATGGCAATGAAACGATTCTTGACGACGCATGCCATCAGTATGCGAACAATCAAGGCAATCAAGCATGGCACCGGCGCGTTTCTTGTCAATAATCAAGTTCAAACGGGCGTTATTACCATTCATGATGGCGATATTGCGGGAATTCAACTACCAGACGAGGCACCGGATACAGCGGTAGTCGTCAGCGAACAACCAATCCAAATTGAGTATGAAGATGCTAATTGGCTCGTTCTTAATAAATCAGCCGGGTTAACCAGCGTGCCGGGGCCTAGTAATCGGACCGATACGTTGGTCAATCGAATCAAGGGTTATTTGATAGCCAGTCATGCCAGTAATCAACGACCGCACCTGGTCACGCGGTTGGACCGGGATACGAGTGGCCTTGTGTTAGTTGCTAAACATCGGGTGGCGCAGGGGATGTTGACAGAGCCCCGAATTGCGGCGCAATTAGTGAAGACGTATCAAGCTTGGATCGAAGGGACCATTACGCCGGCTAGTGGCACAATTGATCGCCCGATTGGCCGGGTGGCTGACAGTCCTCGGCGAGTGGTCACCACGGCGGGCCAACGCGCCATTACGACGTATCAAGTGGAGGCGGACCAATTGCAGCATAACGTGAGTCGGTTACGGTTGGAACTTGTGACTGGACGGACGCATCAAATTCGGGTTCATCTAACCGCGCTTGGGCACCCCTTATTAGGTGATGCGCTGTATGGCGGTAACTTGGCGTGGATTCAACGGCAAGCCTTACACGCCGCTAGTTTACAGTTCTTTGACCCCTTTTCGGAACAGATTTTACACTTTGAGGCGGCATTGCCAGCTGATCTGCAAGCCTTGAATCACGACTGAGTTCAGTTTAGGACCAGTGACCATCCGGATGAATGGTTAATAAAAATCGGCACTGCTAGAATGCGTTGAACATTCTGGCAGTGCCGATTTTTGGTTGGCAACCGTCTAAAATCAAGCTAACGTTTAGCGGGTAAGTTGCAGGCCCGCGTTATCCTGAAGGTTGCGGTGACTATTGAATGAGGCGCTAGTGCTTACGACTGACTAAGTGGCGCGTTATCAGCCGTTAGCGTCGCAAAAGTTGCCTGTAATTGCTGTAATGGTGCGGTTAACGTGAGAAAATAAATATGCTCGACTCCGTTACTGCGCATATCAATGACCCCAGCTTCACGCATTAAGCGTAGATGATGTGAAACGGCGGGGCGTGAAATATTGACCAAGGCGGTAATATCAGTAACGTTGAGACCATTATCACTGTTCCCCAGAGCAATGATAATCTGACGCCGAATTTTTTCGGCGAAGATATTAATTAGTGTGGCACTTTCAATAAGTGCCGTTTCGGATTGTTGAAAATTAGCCATGGTGACTGCGTCCTTTCAAATTCAATTTACACTTAAGGACTAACTCCCCCCATCGGCAGTACGCTGAATTAGTTGTTAAGTGTTGGTATGACAGCTCGATTGTTCAAGTTCTGGTGAAATAGTTGCAGCCAAGAAAACTTTAAGTCTACAAGTTGTCAGTTAGACTAATTGTTATTGGAACGTTCGTACTTATGTATAATTAAAGCAAGTCGTTAATCGATTGTCAAACCTTTTTGTTAAAAGTAAGTACTATTAGCGGGTTTAACAATTGCTGTTCGTTTGATAACCATATTTTTATGTTGAAATGCGTTAAAATAAAAATAGCTTTTGAATGAATGATGGGAGTGGAAAATGTGAAAGTCTTAGGAATATTAGGTTCGCATCGCGCTGATGGCGTGACTGCCCAGCTACTGCAAGCCGTCTTAAAGGGGGCCGCGGCCAGCGCTGACACGGAACTAGTCAACCTCAACGATTATGAGTTGCGACCAGATCACGATAGTCAACCGAATGCTGACTTAGACGCGCTGGAAGCAAAATTAATGGCGGCGGATGTCTGGGTATTAGCTGCACCAACCTATTTGGGGAGCTTATCGGGGGTAATGAAAAACTTCTGTGACTGTTTTCGGGGGCGGATCGCACGGTTTAATTCCGTGGGTGAAGCAGTACCTGATCGCTTTAAGAACAAGCATTATGTGACGATCACGGATTGTTACGCGGGTGGTATTGAAAATTATTTGACCGGCGTGACTGACGCAACGTTTAAAACACTTGATAAATTTTTGACGATGGGTGGTCTCATCAAATTACGGGAGATTGTCGTAACTAAAACGTGGGGTATGCAAACCATCACAGCTGCTAAGCAAGCAGAATGTGAACGGGTCGGCGCGCGGGCTGCACATAAAAAGGAAAGGGATGACAGTACGGTGAAACGGTATATTCAATTATTCTTCATGATTGCGGTGATGGCACTACTAACCATGGGAATCGAAGCGGGGATTCAACAATTGATTCCGCTGAACAATTTTTGGGCCTACTACGGCGTCTTTGTCGTCGTCTTTTATGTTCTTTTAGCAATGATTTTACATTTCTTCACTGTTGTTAAACACCGGCGTCGTTAAGGGATACGGCATGTGCATTCAGCAACAACGACATTAAAATTCAATTGATTAGCAAGCTGGGCTTGGCGTCTTAATCGCCGGAGGTCAGCTTGTTTTGCTATAATAAGAACAATTACGAAGTACCAGCGATTATTTCAGTGTCTACGCGTATAATTAATATGGTATCGTCGAATTAGAAAATGAGGACACTTGGTACTGGTTGCCAGGCGTATGAACCATAATTAAAACATGTTAAATTAGATGAATTTTTATTTGGCAGCATGCTGTGATTGGTTTCGGTTTTGGCGCATCCAAGCTGCCGGTTTTTGAATCTAACTTTGTCAAAAACTAATCATGGGTCATGCCCAAAAACGTATTATTGATTTCAAAATTAATTTTGTTAAATAAAGGCTGTCAATCAAGGTACGAGGAGGAATAGCATGCAAGTTTTTGGACAATTTATTGCAACAGTCGGTTGGCTAGGATTGGCACTAGTCGCCAGCGAACTAGGTGCGACGTTAATCCATTGGCTCGGTCAGTGGGTCGGATTTCGATTAATTGGTGCTCGAATTGTCCGGATTACCGGTTTTCGACTTCAATTAAGTCGGGTTCGTGGTCATTGGAAATTAGAACGACCGCTGACGCGTCATCCACATATCGTGGCAGCACCCCCGGCGGATGCCAAACGGTTCAATCACGCCATTTATTGTTTTGGCGGTGGCCTGTTCAACTTACTGACGGTCATGCTCAGTTTAATAACTCTGAATCAATTTAAGTTTAGTTTCGATTTATGGTTGTTTTCGTTCATTATTTGGATCTGGGTCAATACGTTGAAAGCCGCCCAATTATTACCAATGAACTTGCACGGTTATCCCACGGCGGGCCAGGAATTTCGGCAGGCACGCGAATCAACGGCGGCGATGACCGCCGCGTATGTCACTGCGTGTGCTGCGGCCGTTAAGGTTCAGACTGGTAGTGTCCGTGACCTTGATGCGAGTATGATTGTTATGCCGCGCGATGGTGGCAATCGGAATTATTTAGTCGTCCGGCAAGCCTGGTTGATTCTGGAATGGGGACTTCAACATGGGCTGGACACCCCCGAACTGTTAGCGGGGTTGAGTCGCTTGGAGCCAAGTTTCAATACGTTGCCGCCAGCTGATTTGGCGAAGTATTTAGATGCGACATTGTACTGGAACTTGGTCACCAATCATCGTGACCCCCAGATCATAGCCTGGTATCAAGATGATGGTGTTCAACAGTTATTACGTCGTTACCAACCTTTGGCTCATTATAAGTTAACTGCCGTTTATGAATGGCGGGTCCATCAGCAACCTGAACAGGCCCTGGCATTGATTGAAAAGGGACTAAAAATTGCTCAGCGCCTCCACGATGAGGAAGAAATTGCTTGGCTGAAAGCTTTACGCGTTCAAGTAACGGCCTAGATTACCGTAGAAACTTAGATTCTGTTAAAGATTGCCAGAATCGAAGTTTGTATTGGAAAATGGGTGGTAAACTGGTGACCATTGAAGTGAAAAAAGGTGAAAATGTGAAACAGCGAATCAAGCAACGGTGGGGGTTGTGGTTAACACTGCTGGTGATTATTTTAGGACTAATCGGGGTTGGATTGACCCGAGTTAATGCGGGACTTTATCAGCAGACAGTTGCACAAGTGACCCACGTGCAGACTAAGAGTCGAAGCACGACGACGGATGAATTTGAGAATAAGGATGCGACAGTGACACAGTTGGTAACGGTCCGGGTGCTCAATAAGGCACATCGTGGTCGAACTTACCAGATCAAGAATACGTATACGCGCTCAGGCGCAATGGATCAGCCGTATCACGTCCGTAATCAAGTCTTCTTACGGATTCCTAGCGATCATAGTAGTGCAGTGACGATTCAGGGGTTAAAACGAGATACCGCATTGGCGTTTGTCGCGTGGTTAGCCCTAGCACTGCTCTTGTTAATTATGCGTTTCAGCGGTCTGATGGCCTTTTTGAGTGTCGCGCTCAACGCTGTACTATTTTATGCCGCCATTCAGATCGATTTAGCTACTAATGGTGGTCACATTTACCTGCTCTTTGGCGTATTGGCCGTAATCTTCGCCGTGCTCACACTGTTGCTAGTTCTCGGTTTTAGTCGTCAAATGTTAGTAACATTGGGTGCGACTGTGGTTGGCACGGGACTGGCTGTCATTATTAGTCTGATCGTCTTTGCGGTGACCCATGAGCGTGGTGTGACTTATGAATCGATGCAGTACGTGACGCAGGTTCCCCGACCGTTATTTTTAGTCGAAACAGTCCTCGGTTCACTCGGAGCAGTCATGGATGAATCAACAGATATTGTTGCTTCATTGTTTCAATTGAAAACGGAGCGCCCGGACATTGCACCACGACAAGTATTTAAGTCGGGTATTCAAATTGGCCGGTCTATTATGGGACCCTTGATCAACGTGCTATTTTTGATTTTCATGGCGGATACTTTCGCGATGACTTTGCTCTATTTCCGTAACGGCAATAGCTGGGGTTACACTTTTACAATGAATATGTCGTTGGGGATGGTCCAAAGTTTGATTTCTGGTATCGGTATCGTTTTAGCGATTCCAGTAGCCAGTTGGTTAGCCAGTCGATTGATGCCTAAGGCGGTGATGGCATGAACACGATTACCGTTTTAGGATTGATCTTACTAGGATTGATGACATTAATTGGTGGTAAGACTGGAGCGACGGCCTTTTTGAGTTTGTTATTTAACTTTGGATTGTTGTTTTTAGCCGTTGTTTTGATTTCATGGGGCTTTCCAGCAATGGGGGTGTCGTTGGTCATTGGGACAATCATCTTGGCCTTCACGATTTTCTTTGGGGAGGACAACGAAGTGGCGGCCAAGCCAGCTTATATTGCAGCATTGATTGTTATGGTCATTTTAGTGCTGATTATTTTTCCCGTTGAAAATTGGATCATGGCGCAGGGCTTTAGTTTAGAAGATAGTGAAGATCTGGAAGGTATGTCGTTAGCCATTGGGGTCTCCTTTATTGGCGTAGCAGTAACTGAAGCAATTTTAAGTACACTAGGGGCCATTGCGGAAGCTGCTATTGCGATTGCGGCTGGTCTGAGTGAAATTCTGGCGCAGCATCCGCAGTTGCCAACTAAGCGACTCTATATCGATGGTATCAGTATTGGTAAGCAGATTATCGGGACGACTTTTAATACCTTGTTTTTCGGCTTTTTTGGTGGCTTCTTGGCGCTATTTATCTGGTTTGCGGGCTTACATTATTCCTTCGGGAGTGTTATCAATAATAAAATATTTGTTGCGGAAGTATTAATGGTATTATTCTCGTTAATTGGCGTTATCCTGGTAGTTCCCGTCACGACGTGGGTGATGACGATTCAACATCGGCAACAAATTAAGCACAACGATTGACGATGACCGCGGGATTTGCTACGGTTGAGAAAACAGTTGGGAGCGTTGTGATGATGGAAATTCGAACGGCACAACCGCAAGATAGTGCTCAAATTGCACCATTGATTGCGATGATTTACCGTGATATGGAAATGCCAGTCTTAAAAAATGTTAGCGAGGCCGACCTATTGGCAATGTTGACTGAGTTGTATCAGCGACCGGCCAATTTAGATGGGTTAGCGCAGACTTTTGTGGCGGTCATGGCTCACAAAATCGTCGGTGTCGCGTTCGGGCACTTAGCGAAGAATGAAGCCGCTGTAAACGATTTGTTGCGGACGACTTCAGGTCATCATGCGGGGTTTGAGGCACCACTGGAATTAGGTGGTGAGACCCGGCCGAATGAGTGGTATTTAAGCATGTTGGTAGTTGATCCGCAAGCTCAGGGCCACGGAGTTGGTAGTGCCTTACTAGAAGCATTACCAGGACTCGTTGGTCAACTGGGGGCCACGAAACTGAGTTTAAACGTTGATGATGGCAATCCCCGAGCAGCTAAGTTATACCACCGGCATGGTTTTGTCCCGGATGGTCAGCTCATGATTGGCACACATCCGTACCAGCACTTGGTTAAGCCTTTATCATAATAACTGAAATATCGTGGTGTGTTTCTTAGACCACGGTATTTTTTTACGTCATTATGGCACTGAAGACTTTTCTATTGAGCATGACACAGTTAGAATTAAACTATTGAACGGATTAGGAAGGTGAACGTGCCATGCAGATTTATTTCATTCGTCACGGTCGAACACAATATAACTTAGAACACCGATTTCAAGGTGGACGAGCAGATTCCCCGCTGGTTGCTAGCGGAATCGATGGGGCAAAGGCCGCTGGTGATTACTTAAGAACCACCCAATTTTCAGCAGTATATAGCAGTCCGCAGCAACGAGCGCTGGATACGGCGAAATACATTGTGGCTGCCAATCAGTGGCAACCGTCGATTCAAAGCGACGATGGCTTGCGTGAGTTTGATTTTGGTGATTGGGACGGCAAACAGGAAGCGGAAGTACAGCCGCAGTCCTACGCCCAAGTTATTTTTACTAAACCCGCCGAATACCGACCGGAACTAGCTGGCGGTGGCGAAAGTTATGCGGATTTTGTCACCCGAACGACTTCGACGCTACATCGTTTGATTGATCAAGTTGGGGTAGCTAGCACGCAACCACTATTAATTGTATCGCACGGCCTGGTGACGACGATGACTGTCAAGGCGTTAATGGGTGTCCCCGTAGCAGAATTACGAGCACCTTTTGTGGTCGATGGGCAAGTTATGAAGACAGTCGGCCACGGAATCGTGGATAATGATAGCCTGACAGTGTTATCGACGACGGATAATCAGCATTTTGAACTGACGACTTGGAATGAAACCGGGTACTTGAAGTAAATGGCTGAGCCAAGTACAACGCCTTACTTTAGCTGTTAACTTGACTCTGATCGATAAAATTTTAAGTAGTTAGTAAAGGGACGCTTCTGGCATGGTTTGTCAGGAGCGTCCCTTTGAAATTAACGGTTGATTCAAGTTATTTGTCTGTGTTCCGGTTCAAAACTGTTGTTAATATGATTTATAGTGAGCGCTCGCACGTGATAGTGCTTTACCACAGCCCACTAAAAATACTAGCTGCCGCCACGCCCCAATAATATTCGGAGGTGCGGGCGGTTTGGGTGTAGAGTGTGTTAATTGCTTGGAGTGGTTGGTGCATGTGATCACGCATGACGCGCATTGCCATGCCGTTAACTTTAGTGGCAATTAATAAATAGTTACCGTTCTTGTCAAGTTCCATAGCATAGCGAAGTAAGTCAGCACGAACTTGTGCGTCTTGTTTAACTTCAGGATCATTATAGGCAACGTCGATTTGTTACATCAAACGCTTGGCTTTATCATTTTTGTTCACGTTAATCCCCCCATGCCAAGAGTATAGCACAAGTCTCAGACTTAAATGTTAGCTTAACGGGAAACCGCCCGCATTTCGGATAGTAAAATGCGGGGCGGTTTTTATCAGTCCGCTTGTTTTTTACATGTGATTTCTGCAACGTGATACTGGTGATTTTTGATATGCCCTGGTCGCTAAATTAACGCGGCCGCCATCACTTGGGCCACATCTTGGCTTTGCCAATACTGATCCACTAATGGTGCGAAAGCGTGGTTCAAGCCCTGATACTGAATAAACGTGGTCGCAGTATCGGCAGCGGCCAGGCGTTGTGCATAAGCCCAAGCTTGTGGTCGGAAGGGATCAAACTCGCCGACCATGATCGTGGTTGGTGGTGTCATTGTGAAGTTTTCCTGGTGTAGCGGTGAGATGAGTGGAGAATGTGAATCAAAGTTCTCTGGAACATAATAATCCGTCATGATGCTGTCAAGTTGCCGAAAGAGGTCGTGATAGTTGGTGAGAATGGCACGCTGTGAGTCAATAATCGGAAAGGCGGCCAAATCCCAGAGTGGACCGGCGTGGTCAGCATTTGGGGCGGTAACTGGGTACAACAGCAGTTGTTGATTGATACGATTGCTACCGAGTTGTTGATTCAGATTTGTTGCAGCCATGATGACGTTAGCGCCAGCCGAATCGCCAGCAACGGTAATCATTGTTTCAGCGTCACGTTGTTCCAAATATTGGAAAATCGCGAGCCCGTCTAAAATACCAGCGGGTGCTGGTGCTTCTGGCGCTAAGCTGTAATCGACATTAAGAATCTCGCAGTGACTTTTAGCTGCGACCAGCTTTAAAAGGACCGTATTATTGCCGGGAACACCGCCGTAAAAGGCACCACCGTGGAAGTAGACCAGTACTGTGTGATTAATGACATTTTGTGGTGTCAGCCATTCAACGCTGACCGTGCGATTCAGAGCCGTAATATTTCGACTTTGAACTGTAACCGCATCACCAACAGGGTCCGCGATGGCGGGGGTTAAACTACCACTGCGGAGCGCCGCTAGATCATTTTCAAGGATGGCTGGTTGTTTGAAGGCCGTTAGTGTTTGAAGGACGTGCGGGTCAAATTGTTCACCGGCGATGTCGTTGTTAAATGGTTTAACGATTTTGACGACGCCGTTGACGGTTGTTTGAATCGAATTAATTGTTGGCATCATATTCAACATCCTCCTTAGGTTCAACTTTAGCCGCTGCCTCGGCCTTGTTGGCTTGTAATTCTTTTTCGTCTAACCGATAGAATTGCATCATGAAAATCATCGCGGCTAATAAAATAATCGGCATCCAAATAAAAGCGAGATTAATAAATGTAATGGTTCGTCCGGACTGTACAGCTGCCTTGGCATTGAATTGTCCCCATGCGAGAAATTGACCGGCTAGAAAACCGCCAATTCCCATTCCTAATTTGGCGCCAATCATTGGTACGGCAGATAAGAATCCGGTTTCATTTAGGCCCAGTACTTTCGTTGAGTAGTCAACGGTATCTGATAGCATCGCGAAGACAATCGTGAACGTGATCCCCATCGCAATCAAGAAAATGACGGAGCCAGCAATTAGTAGGCTCACACTACGCATCTTTTCAGCGATTGGCATCAGTAGTTGGCCGATAACGCCCAGTACGAGTGAAAACTGCAAAACGTTACGGTTCTTAAAGCGTTGTGATAGGAATGGTACGGACAGGTTCCCGATGACGGAAACAAAGCCAATCCCCAGGAAAATTGGCGCTAATTCAGGCCGACCGTAGACGTATTTGATAAAGAAGATCGCTGAATTTCCCCGTAGCATCCAGAAGGTTTGTAGCAGAATGAATGAGCAGGCTAATAATAGCCATGGTTTGTTGCTAGCCGCACCCTTCAAGCTTTGCCAGATTGAGAGTGATTCGGCTGACTCAGTGGTACCGTCTGGATTTTGTGCACCGTTAGTTTCCTTGAGATTGAGAAAAGCAAAGATGAAGAGTCCCATGATAACGAGGCCTAAGATAATAGCCCAGAGGGTGAAACCTTTCGACTGATTGCCTTTGCCGAGTAATTTAACCATTGGCAAAGTGATGGCCGCCACTGCACTGGTCCCGATGGTTGTCATGACCATCCGAGCACTCGCTAACTTGGTCCGCTCAACGCTATCATCAGTCAAGCTTGGTAAAATCGAAGTAATGGGCGTGTTGGCACCAGAATAAATCAGGCTAAAGAAAGTGTAAGTGATTGAAATGTAGACGAGTCGCATTGTGGTATTGCCGCCAAATGATGGAATCATGAATAGCGACATGGCCAGCAACCCTAACGGAATGCCAAACCACACAAAGTAGGGGCGCGATTGTCCATACTTCGTGTGTGTATGATCAATCAAATAACCATAAATCAATGCATCAAACGCATCAATGAAGCGCACGACGAAGAACAGCATTCCTGCAAAAGCAGCTGAGATGCCCGCGACCGTTGTGTAATAGAACAGTAAGTAAGTGCTGACCATTTGCCAAATAATATTACCGGCCATGTCAGTGGAACCGTATGCAATTCGGCGTTTCCAAGTTTGAAAAATTGACATTATAAATCCCCCCAAACGAATTAAACTTAAACTAACAATGATAATTAACCCCTTTTATCAACATAATTATATTTCCAAATTAGGTGAATTATCAAAGATAGGCGATAGTTTGGCTGGTTAATAATCGAAAGGTGGGTGCATCTTTTGTACAAACACGACTGATGCCTGTTTTGTAGCGCTGGTTGGGAGAAAGCCAAACAAGCAAAAAACACCCCCAGCAACGGCCAATCAAATTAGCTGTTGCTGGGGGTGTTAATGGTTAAAGACGCGTGTCGCGGATGTCACCAATTGTTAACAGAAATAGAATTGAAAATAGCCTTGTCGGTCAGTTCTGTTTTGACCATTAATCAATGGTTGGTTTCAGAGCTAGTGCTTTAGCGGCTTCTTCACTGTCATCAAAGTGATGCTTAGTCCGGCCGATGATTTGATAATCTTCGTGGCCTTTACCAGCGATTAAAACAACGTCGCCGGGTTGTGCTGCTTCAATGGCCTTGGCGATGGCAACGTGGCGGTCTTCGTAGACGGGCACGTCGGCGTTTGGCACGCCGGCAACCATGTCATTTAGAATCATGGTTGGGTCTTCCGTCCGAGGATTGTCAGAAGTAAAGATTGGCTTAGTACTGTGTTCGACAGCAATTTTAGCCATCTTTGGCCGTTTCGTCTTGTCGCGATCACCACCACAGCCGACGACGCAATAAATATCCTTAGTCGCGAAATCTTGAATCGTTTCTAGGGCATTCAATAAGCCGTCCGGAGTGTGTGAGTAGTCAACGATGACACTGACACCCGTGTGGGAAGGAACGGATTGGAAGCGGCCCTTAACGCCGGTAACCTTCTCCAGTGACTTAATGATTTGGTCTTCGGGGATGCCACTAGCGTAAGCTGCGGCGAAGGCCGCCAGCATGTTGTACACGTTGAACTGGCCAATCAGTTGCATCGTCACGTGGGTTACGTGGCCGAAGACGGAGAGGTCAAATTCAGTCCCGTGGCTCTTGATTTCAACATTTTGTGCGTTGATCATGGCATCTGGTTTGAGTCCAAATGTTAGTACGTGCGCTGCCGTATACTGTTCAAATTCACGGCCAACGGGATCATCGGTGTTCAGAACAGCGACCTTATTAGTTCCGTCGGCGCTGTACTTATTGCCCAGTTGTGCAAAGAGCATGGCCTTGGCTTCCGTGTACTTAGCCATTGTTTTGTGGAAATCCAAATGGTCTTGCGTCAAGTTCGTGAAAACGGCGATGTCGTAATCAATCCCCCAGACCCGTCCGAGTACGAGGGCAATTGAAGAAACTTCCATGGCGACAGTTTCAACACCGGCATCCCGCATGGCCGCTAGAGTCCGTTGCGTTGTGATGGCGTCGGGGGTGGTGTTGGCAGTTGGCAGTTTTTCATCCTTGATTTTGCGATACATGGTCCCAATCAGGCCGGTGGCTTGCTGCTGATCACGATAGATTTGTTCGATCAGGTGGGTGACAGTGGTCTTACCATTGGTACCCGTCACCCCAATCATCCGCATCTTTTGACTAGGCGCACCGTAGAAAACGTCGGCAAGAATTGCCATAGCGCGTTCGGTGTTTTCAACGTAGATGACCGGTACGTTGACGTCTAAAGGTTTTGACGCCACGATGATCTTGGCCCCTTTTCCGATGGCCTGATCAACGAGGTCGTGACCGTCGACGTGATAACCAACGACGGCAATAAACATGGCGCCGGGCTGAACTTCGCGGGTATCCTGCGTCAGCATGGTGACATCAAAGTCCGTGGTCAAGGCGGGCTGAACCTGCTTGAATTTTAAACTATTAATTAATTGACTTGCTTGCATAATATTAGCGTCCTTTTCAATAAAGTTACTGTTTCTAGAATACATGCAAACCGGATAATTGTCACCCCAAATGAGAATTGAAATTAAGCTTGTAATCGCTCGGTACATGGTGTACTGCTGGTTGAACGTGCCATCTCCAGGCCAATCTAGGTCAACAAAAAAGCCCGGCAATTAAGCCGGACTTGCAGGGATGGTTATTCGATTCCTAAGAACTCATCATGTAAGGCGTTCATGGCCGCTTTTAAATCGGCTTCCTTAACGAGCACCCAGATGGTCGTATAACTATCGGTCGATTGTAAAATATCGATATGTTGTGCAGCTAATGCCGAGACGATCCGAGCAGTGACGCCGGGTGTCCCAGTGATACCAGCACCGACAACGGAAACTTTAGCACAGTTCGCAATTGACTGACAATGGACGTGCGCGTCAGTCAGTAGTTGCTTGGCAACGTCCGCGTCACCATCAACCAGGTTGAAGACAACTTGGTGTGGTGTAATGTTAATAAAGTCAACACTCAAACCGTGCTGTGCCATCAATTGGAAAATGGCACTTGAACTTAACGTATCGGTAGGAACAGTAAATTGCGTCAAATCAGTTTGGTGTGCAATCCCTGTCACGGTACGATAATGTTCGATTTGGGTCGTGGTCCGGTCAGTGACTAAAGTCCCTAATTCGTCGGGTTCCTGATAAGTTGACCGAATCCGCATCGGCACGTGAGCTTGTTCTGCAATTTCAACAGCACGCGGATGAATGACCTTAGCACCTTCATGGGCCATGTTAGCAAGTTCTTCGTAGCTGATGGCCTTAATGAAGCGGGCGTGGGTGACGAGTCGTGGATCGGCAGTCATCATGCCGTTGACATCAGTAAAAATATCAACACGTTTTGCTTTTAAAGCGGCGCCGAGGATGGCTGCTGATGTATCGGAACCACCACGGCCAATCGTAGTAATGTGGCCGCTCTCAGTAGCACCTTGAAAACCAGTTACGACTACCACGTCGGCGTCAATAAAGGCGTCCGTGATTGGTTTCGGATCAACGCGGAGAATCTTCGCATTTTGAAAATCGTCGTTAGTCACGATGCCAGCATCATGACCAGTCATGGCCGTGACGTTTAGGCCTTGCTTACGCGCTAACTCGGTAAAGACAGCGGTCGAGATGGTTTCCCCAACTGAGACCAACATGTCGAGTTCTCGATTGGTTAAGCGGGAGTGCTCGGCCCCAACTAATCCGAGTAATGAGTCGGTGGCGTAAGGGGCACCTTTCCGGCCAATTGCTGAGACAACGACAATGACTTTATCGCCCTGATCGACGGCGTATTGAACGTGCTTTAAAGCTTGAATACGGGCGGCTTCGTCCTTGACTGACGTGCCGCCGAACTTTTGAACAATAATTTCCATTGATCTAAAACTCCTCGACTTTTTCCGCAACGGCGTTAGCTTCGGGGCTATCCATCAAGTGGTCAGATTCGACATAGAGTCGGTGCCACATCATGAAGGTGAGGACCGTCCAGAGTTTCCGAGAATTATCCCGAACGCCGGCCTTGTGGTCATCTAAGAGTTTCAAGAAGTAGTCCTTATTGAAGTATTGGTCAGTTTGCGAATCGTTAATGATCTGCTTAGCCCAGTCGTACATTTCATCTTTGAGCCAGAACCGAATTGGTACTGGGAAACCAAGCTTTTTACGGTGAAGGACGTGCGCTGGCACGATGTCTTCGACCGCTTTACGAAGAATGTACTTTGTTGTGCCGTGACTAATTCGAAGATCAGCTGGAATTTCGGCTGCTAAGTTATACACTTCACGGTCAACAAACGGGGTCCGCAGTTCCAAACTGTGCGCCATCGTTGTCCGGTCGGCGTTATGCAACAAGTCACCGTTTAACCACGTGTGCATATCGATGAATTGCATCCGACTGATTGGATCATAGTCGACGGATTCATCATAGAGCGGTTGCGTGATGGACTGGAACGGATGGTTCTGATTGTAATTCTTGAAGAAGGCTTGTTTTTCTTGTTCACCAAAGATAAAGGCGTTCCCAACATAGCGATTTTCTAATGGGGTGGTCCCTCGTAGTAAGAATGACCGACCACGCATTCCCTCTGGCATCATGAGTGCGATACGCTTCAAGGCACCATTAATCGGTTTCGTGTAGCGGAACGGTTTCAATGATTCTGGTACATGATAGATGGTGTAGCCACCGAAGAGTTCGTCAGCGCCTTCACCAGTCAAACAAACCTTAACGTGTTTGACCGCTTCTTTGGCTAAGAAATACTGCGGCACAGCGGCCGGGTCAGCCAACGGATCATCCATGCTCCACACAAAGTGCGGGAAGGCCTTCATGAAGGCTTCAGGCGTAATCGTCATGCTGTAATTCTTAACACCAAGCTTTTCAGCGGTCTCTTGAGCAACGTCAAGTTCACTATACCCTTCACGTTCGAAACCAACGGAGATCGTTTCAAGGTTTGGGTTGAAGTTTTTTGCAATCGCGACGATGATTGATGAGTCGATCCCGCCTGAAAGGAAAGAACCAACTGGTACATCGGAACGCATGTGAATCTTAACGGAGTCAATTAAGGCATCTTTGATTTTTTGGGCATACTCGTCTTCAGAACGTTGGACCGGATGGAATTCACGGTGATAATACCGATCGATCCGTGGCGCAGACCCCAACTTTTTCGTCAAGGAGCAACCAGGGGCGAGCATTTTGATTTCTTTTGTGAGTGTTTCTGGTTCAGGAACAAATTGGAACGTCATGTAATCTTGTAAGGCATTTTTATCGAAGGTTTTATCCTTTAAAATCTTGTAAATGGCCTTGCTTTCAGAAGCATAATAGAAGTCATCGCCACTGATAGCGTAATAGAACGGCTTGATCCCGAACTGATCGCGCGCGGCAAATAACGTTTTTTCTTGTTTATCCCAGATGACGAAAGCAAACATTCCCCGTAAGTACTTCGTTGCGTCAGCGTGGTACTTGGCGTACATCGCAAGAATTACTTCAGAATCGGAGCTTGTTTTGAATTCATAGCCTTCTTGTTTGAGTTGTTCACGTAATTCAACGTAGTTATAAATTTCCCCGTTAAATGTCATCCAGTAACGTTCATTATCATAAGATAGTGGTTGGTGACCACCGGCTAAGTCAATGATACTTAAGCGCCGAAAACCCATGGTAATGTTGTCATCAGCAAAATAACCGTCATCATCGGGTCCCCGATGGACAATCATTTTAGTCATTTCGTGGATGGTCTGATCGTAAGCTGCGTTATCCGCTTTAGTCCGATCAGTTAAGCAACCAGCAAAACCGCACATGTCTGTTCATCTCTCAATCTTTAAAGTTTAGACAGTTCTTATCTACTATATGTGTACAGATGGTTCGTTGTTAATTTACCCGTTTCATTCACGGATGTAAAGCACTCTGAACAATTATAACGGTTTCTTACCAATGTCTGTCATAATTATGCTTGACAATCCGCGACGTACACTTTGACTATTATACTTGCTTTAATTCATAAGATAAAGCGGAGCGCGCAGATGGAACGCTTTCATTGATAAAAATTTCATGTTGCGCGAAACGTCCAATCAGTTAGATGCCGGTTCCTTGGCGGAGCGGATTTCTACTGACTATTTGGTTAGTTCGAATTGACCGTTATTGACATGACACATTTAGATGCTGATTGCCGGCCTTATGGCTGAAAAAGTCACAGAAAAATCCCGCAAACTCATGCACAAATTTGCGGGACGTTTAAGTGGGAATATTAAATTAGATGTGCCCTTGCGCTCTAAGCCCAGCCAACTAGGCGCAATACGGCCATGGCAACGATGCCTGTTATAACGACGGCTAGTAAACTTTTGGTGAGCACTCCTGCAAGAATGGCAGGAATTGAGGCATAAATATTTGGGAGATTAAATTCTGGCCAGTGTCCCGCATGGTAGGTGAGCAGACTTTCAACAAAAATAGCGGTCATAATGGCAATTGGCACAAATGATAAAAAGCTGATTAGCCATTGGGGGACTGACAGATTTTTAATGATGGCAAACGGGACAATGCGTGATAGCCAAGTCACGAGGCCGCAGAGTAAGATGGTCACAAAAATGTAAGTACTCATTTATGGTCCACCACCATTCCAAAACCGCAACCGAGTAGCGTCGCAAAGATCAAAGCCAAGTTGCCCGGAACCCAACGCATGAGAAAATACATGGCGAGGGCCACAAATAGTACGACCCACAACTGGGTCGGCAATGATTTACTGCGATCCGTGATGATCTGCAAGTAAAGTAAACCAATGAACATACCAACAACGGCGAAATCCAAGCCGAATTGGTTAGGGTCAGTAATCAAGTTACCTAAAAGGCACCCCACCACTGTCGCGGCTGCCCAAACCAAGTAAGCCACAATGTTAGCAGCGTGTAACCAACTCGTTTTTAATTGTTGATTGGTCTGATTGAGCTTGTTCATGCTGAGCGCGAAGGTCTCATCAGTTAGTAACGATCCCAGTCCGATATTTTGCAATAACGACTCTTTTTTGAAATATTGAGCGACTGACATGCTCATTAAAATCATGCGTGAATTAATCAAAAAAGTGGATAAGACGATTGCCGAAATCGGACTACCTGCTAGGAGCATACTGACGATAATAAATTGTGCGGAACCAGCATAGACGATTAGTGACATGAGTAGAACGGCCCAAACTGATAGGTGACTCGTGTTGGCGACAATGCCCATTGCTAGGCCAACGCCAATGTATCCAAAGACGGTGGGAATGACATCTTTGATGCCCGCGCGAAAGGTTAAATTAGAATCCATAAATGTACGACCTCCGATTCAATAAGTATGCGTTAACCAGCACTAAATGGGATTATCTGACAATTAGTGTGGTTCATGAAACAGGATAACTATGTAGGTTAAGTTTGAGTGCGTGTTATGATGAAAAAGCACGCTTGATATCCGCCAATAGTAAGGTGACGAATGAGGCAAAGGCGGGTTAAGAGTTAGTTTACTACTTTCGGTGGAAATAATGAAGAAAATTATCATTAACTTTTAATCGTGGCGTTACGAAATTGTTGCTTGCATTTCAAAAGCTGGGGGCGTAACATAATCACATTGATTTTTTGAAAGGACAAATGGTGAGAGAAAATGACTCTGGAACAATTAGCAGCCCATAGCGGGGTCGCTGCTGATAAAATCGTCGCCTATACCAATGCCGGGTTATTACCTTGCAAGGATGTCAACGCGCATTTTAGCGCCGATGATGAATATTGGCTAGATATGGTCAATTGCTTCTTAGAAAATGGCTCATCCGTCGAGGATTTGAAAGATTTAATGCCACTTTGTGAACAGTGTGCAGCTCAATAAATAAGTAAGTTAAGACAATCGCACCGATTCTACTAGAATTGGTGCGATTGTTTTTTATTACTCATCGTTATTAAACAATCATGATTAAAACGTGCCGATTCTTAAGTTCAAAAGCAGCCAGCTTAGACCCACTGGGAAAAGTTCAAGTTAGCGTAAATATGCTTAGATTGGTTCGTCCTACATCGACCTCCAGGCATTTCTGCCAATTGCCGGAACGTGGTGGGCACAGATTTGAGCCGAAAAACCACGTCTCAAATACTGGCCTTTCACTAACCAAGCACAGAACGCTTGCTAAGTGAACTTTCACCACTGGGCATTGTCAAAAACGCCTTCCAGTCGGGATAGTATTCGAATGGCAGACGGTGAGGTACCCAACTTTTGATGAATTGGTCGTTGCTTTTCATAAACGGTAATTTTGTCAATCAACTGTCAGACTAAAAATAATATTGAGATGGCTCACTAATCCTGAATCGGTGTAGTAGGATTTAATCTCTTGACAGAGTGCTTAATGCACCTAGCGCTTTGTTTAAACTTCCAGCATCAAAATAGTCAGCGACTAATTGTACCAAATTAGGTGGTCGTTCATCAGCCATTCGAGCGGTTTCCCGACCGTAGGGGCTGGGTGACAATGCTCAGTAGCCAAATTATTCTTAGTCGGAAGTGGGTTGCTTCCGGCTTAGAATAAGACTCGTATTTGAGATGACGCGGGTTATGCGTTAGCTCAAATCGACGTCGGCTTACGTTCCAGCAATTGTCACCCAGCCCCGGAGGTCGACATAGGACGCGCACCGGCTGACGAACAGGAATCCACCTAATCGGCACGGGTTAATCATAATTAGTCCTGATTGGTGTTTTGGAGCGGACACTATTTTTTAAATGTTCAATCGGAATATAAATTAATTTATATGGGCTAGCAGGATTGAGGGACTAACGGTATACTTATTGAAGCATAAATACCAACCAAAAAGGATAGTGAAGCAGGGATGAAATCGGGGAAGCACCGGGTATCATTATTGATACTGTTATGTTTGATGGTGGTCGGTTTAGCTGGCTGCCATAACAAGGCGTATTCGCAGTCAATCGAGAAGGGGTTAAATGCGGTTGCTGAGAATAAATACCAAAAAGCGCTGACGTATTTTGATAACGCGCTAGCGAGAAGCCCAAGGATGAAAAGGCACAGGCGTACCGGGATCAAACGCAGGCCTACTTGACGACCACATCGGAGTTGAAGGCCGGAAAAGTTAAAACGGCGCTGACGACGGTTGATAAGGGTGTCAAGATTACGAACGGGGCAACAAGTTTGATGAATAAGCTGAAACAGTTGAAAGTCACCGTAACCAGTGATTATCAGGAATATCAGCAATTGTCAGATGATGTTAAAGCACAGTTAAAGGTGAAGAACGGCAACTATTCAGCGGACGTGCTCAAACGTTGCGCAGCCATCAACTGGGATAAAAAGCCATATTTGAAACCGTTGAAGGCTAAGGTAAAACAGTTATTGACTGCGGCAAAAAAGGCCAAGACGAATATGAAAGTTAGTGCGGCTGAAGCGAAACGAGCAGCGGCTTTACGTCGGAAGATTGCTGCCGCTAAAAACAAGTGGAACATGGCCGCATTAGACGATGTGCCCGATTGGTTCATTTTGGCACTTTTTGCCGACGATAGTGATGTGGATGATGCTGCTGAAGAATTAGATGACGAATATGCCGATCAGGCCGACGATAATGACGATTATTCGGATCGGGATGAGCAAACGACTGATTCGAATGATGACACGAACGACACCGACGCGGATTCGGCTGATGACGATTGGAGTGATCAAGATACGGATTCGAATGACGATACCGACGATGATTCCGATACTAATAGCGATGCTGACAGCGATTCGGATTACTCAGAAGATGATGACGATGAAGATTCGAATCGTGATGACGCCGATGACAGCGAAACCCAATCCGATGACGATTACGATGATGATACTGATAGTGAGTCTGATGACGACGATTATGATACTGATGATCAATATGACGATGATGATGACTACGATGACGCCGAGAGTCTACTCAACCCGGCACCTGTTCAACCGTCAGTGGCCGACCGGCTGTTTGCGTCGGCTAGTTGTTAGTCGTTCAGCGGTAAAATCACCAAAGATCGTCTGACAGTTTTAATAATGCAGTTATGGGCGACATAAAAACAAGCGTCCGCGTTGATTAGATCAACGCGGACGCTTGTTTTCTTACGTGGAGTTTGTTGCCGAACATGTCTGAGTACCAGTTGCTCACGGGCAAGCCTTTATCTTAGCGTTGATTAAGGCTGATGTTTAAAGCGAGCGTAAATCGAGCTCATTGTTGAAAATCCGATGACTATTAAGACCATGATTTGTAATACGCCAGTGGGTTGCTGAATTTGCCTGACGATAATGTAAGTCAGAATAGCCAAGTTGATCAGCCAACCAAATCGTCTTATTTGCTTAATTATAAAATTTTTAGGGTCTGTTTTACTAAGCATATAAAGTAAAAGGGCGATGATGATCCAAAACAATCCTGATGTTGAGTGATAGTACACGTAATCATTCCTTTAGACGTCTGACTTTCTAATGACATCGTAACAATCAACTTGGTACGTGATAATCGTATCATTTGCTCGAAAGCATCAAAATCATGTTTTAGTAAAGATAGTGTACATTTTCAGAAAAGAAACGTGAATTTTTTGTAAACCACCGGCATAATTAACCGGCGCATCGATTTTGAATAAGTGTGGTCTTGACGCTGGGGCGCCGGCGCTAGTTTTGGCAAGACGTTAGTGAAAGGGGGGGACAAGCCATGATGATCTTTAGACAACAAAGACCCCGGCATGCCGGGGTCTTGTCAGCTATTTTTAATTGTTAGTTCAAGTTATTTGCTAGCTTTAACGGTTTTAAGCATGCTCTGAATGGCATTGGCTTGATATTGAGCAGCCGCTGCTTTTTGAACTTTTGCGAGTTGCGCTTTGCTCATTGTCGGGTTCTTGACCATTGCGGCCTTGACCTGATTAGTCACGTAGACTTTAGCACGCGCTTTTAATGTCGCTTGCTGTTGCTTCATCAATTTACTGAATTGTTTAGCTTGGGTTGTGCTAAGTACGACCCAGTTCTTATTGATATAGAAGTAGTTGGTTCGCTTGATCAACTGTTTGTCATTGTTGGCTAAGCCAAACCAGAACTTCATGGCGTTACTCTTATAAGTCCACCGTGTCGTCTTAGTAACTAACTTAGGTGTCGCGGTCGTCGTCTTAACTTGGTTAGCAGTCTTGACGCTGGCTGTCGTATGGCTAACTTTTTTCTGATTAGTGGTCTTTTTATAAATATAGACCCGGTGCTTGTCAGCGGTACCCACACTTTGATAGAGCAATAAATCAAGTTGCTTGCTACTACCAGCAGACTTTAATGATTGCGTGGTGGTCGTCGTTGTTTTGACCATCCCGTAATGTTGACCATCATTCTTGGAGACGAAGACGATCGAGGTCACTAAGAGTGCCGCAAAGATAACGGATAGGCTGATTCGTAACGTGTTTTGGTGAACGTAGATAAATGATAAGAAGAGCGCGATTGCGCTAACAACGAGTAGTACGAGAATCATTAGTCGTTCACCTCCTTAGTGTTCATTACTGGCTTAACGGAATGCTGCTTGCCTTTCATGAAGAACGCGACGACGAGCCCGACAACTGAGAAGCCCACGGCAACCCAGAAAGCCGCGTGGTAACCATTTAAGGTTGCGTTGAAATAGCTGTTCTGATAACCAAGTGGATTGCTCTTAATCAAGCTATGAGCTGGTTTTGTGGCGTCCGTAACGTTTGATAAGACGGAAGTCAAGATGGCAGTCCCAATGGAACTAGCGATTTGACGCGTCGTGTTGTTAACGGCAGTCCCATGACCCATTAGTTCAACGGGAAGGGCGTTCATCCCAGCGGTAGTTGCCGGCATCATGACCATGGCAATCCCAAACATCCGAACGGCATAGAGAACCACGATGTAAACCGTTGCGGTATTACGAGTAATGAAGGCAAATGGAATGGTCCCGATTGTCAGTAAAAACATCCCTAAAATTGCCAAGCGTTTGGCACCAAAACGGTCAAAGGCCCGGCCGGTAATTGGACTCATAACCCCCATCATTAGGGCACCAGCTAATAGTGATAGCCCAGATTCAAAGGCGGAGAAACCATGAATAATTTGCAGGTAAAGTGGAATAACCATTTCGGCCCCTACCATGGCCATGTTAGCAACTGAGCTCAAAATAGCTGCAATTGTGAACTCGGCATGCTTGAAGACCCGTAATTGGAGGAATGGATTTTCCATCGTCAATTGACGCCAAATAAAACCAATGATGAAGATAACACCAATAATTAAAGTTGAGAGAACCACGGTTGACGTCCAGCCATTGTCACCAACGGATGAAAAGCCGTATAGTAAGCTCCCAAAACCAATGGTAGAAAGTACCAAGGATGCAAAGTCTAATTTTGGCTTAGACGTTTCCAAGACGTTGGCCATGAAGAAGAAGCCAGCGATTAGAACGATTGCGACGATTGGAACGATCAAACCAAATAAATCACGCCATGATAAGTTGTCGATAACCCACCCAGATAAGGTTGGACCGATGGCTGGGGCCAAACCGATAACAATTCCGGCAGTCCCCATGGCAGCCCCACGCTTATCAGCAGGGAAGATAGATAGCATAATCGTTTGAAGTAATGGCATGGTGACCCCGACCCCAACGGCTTGGATCAAACGCCCAGCCAATAAGAAGCCAAAGTTTGGTGCTGTCCAACAGATAATAGTACCCACTTCGAAAATGGCCATTGCGGAAAGATATAACCATTTAGTGGAAATCCGTGAACTTAACCACGCACTAACGGGAATCATAATCCCGTTGACTAACATAAACCCGGTTGTTAACCATTGCACGGTCGACGTTGTGATGTCGAAATCTTTCATCAACGTTGGGAAGGCAGTGGTTAAAATCGTTTGATTAAGAACGGTACAAAAAGTACCAACTAATAAAACTGCAATGAGCAAGCCACGGTTATAAGGCTTCCCATGCGTATCAACAGGAGTTGACAAGTAAATCCCTTCTCTCTAAAAAAGTACGTTGTCTAATATAATCGGATTTATCGACTTTGTCAACAAGCTTGACATTAATATTAAAAATAATATACTGAGTATTGAAAATGTTAGAAAAGAGGTTGACCCGTGGATAAGCAAGAAGACGGTGTATTTTTTAAGAAATTTAAAGAACAGCTGGGTAAGCATCAATTCACAATCGGAATTAGCGATTTGGCGAAGATGACCGGCGTCTCTCAGACACAGCTACGTTACTGGGAACAGAAAAATTATATTCATAGTCTTAAAGTGAGTGAGAAGAATACCACGCATCGTTATTCGTATGGTATGCTGATGCGTGTTCATTTTATCAAGATGATGTTAGACGAGGGTTTTACACTGGCAGCGGCTGTCGAGCGGGCCGATGGGTATAATAACCAAATGGAAATGATGCGCATCTTTATGATGACGGCTTTTCAAGGAATCGAAGAACGGGATGGTCACCACATGGTCAAGTTGGGATATTTTGACGAAGCGAAGACACAACAGCTTTATTGTTATATTCAAGATGAGACGCCACATTATCGACTTTATCCCGTTAAGTCAGAGCGCTAGCAACCTTCAGCTTGTGTAACCGATTAATTAATGTTAAATTTAAGTTGGTAAATGTCGGTAAGTCACTTGGGCATTTAAGTTTCCCGTTCGTCAACCGATCTTATGGCTGGGTTGACCGTTGTCATGTTGGTCGTGTTTTGAAGTTTAACTTTGCAAAAGGATTTACAACGGAGCGCGAATAAGCGCTGAGAGATGCCTAGCTAGAACTAGGTAGTAATCGTGCATAAAACAACGTGTAATTGAAACTAGTAGTAGTCTTCAATCGCCCGGTGATGATATTTACCAGAGGTCCCAAGTGCTGCGGGAAAGCTTGGGGCTTTTTTGTACTTTCGTACGTTAAAACGTAATCTATCAGTGTGGTTATCAACAAAAAAGAGACCGAGTATCAACTCAATCTCTTTAAATAATCTATAAGTACGCGTGGTGCTTGTCTTTCATTTAGTATTAATTCTACTTCTATATGAAATAATCACGAGTAGCGCGCGTTAATTAAGTAGGAATTGTTAAGATGTCGCAGTTTGAGCAAACTTGGCGGCTAACCATTCATTCCATGGTAGTGCTGGATTACCACTAGTAAAGTATTGTTGATCGAGTCGATCAATCAAGTTGACGTAGGCGGTAAATGAAAAACTAACGGTGTCACTCAAGCGCTGAGCCTTGGTCATGTAGCGGCCGTAAGTAAGGTGTTCATTGATGTCTGTCATATAGCTGGCAACATCATAGTTGGACATCATTTCAAGGTTGTTAGCGTCAAAAAGTGGTAAGTAGAATGCGGCAAAGTCTTCAACTGCCTTGTGCTGCAAAGAACTATCCAATTGCGTAATTGATAATTGAGCATCATCATTCACGATGCGGTTCCTCCTTAGTTGAACAAGCACGTTTCTAAATTAGTAACCAAATTGGTTATTTTGCGCTACAATTAATTATGTCACGATTAGGCAATTATTTCAAAGCTTTGTCGTTATTAGAGACTAGAACTGGTGTCTCAATTGTAGTAAGATGTTAGAATTATATTAGAGAGAATCAGAAGTAACTATTTAGTTGAGGTGAAGAATATTCATGACCCCCATGAAGGAAGATTACTTAAAAATTATTTTCGAGCTTGGTGGTACGAAAAAAAAGGTGTCGAATAAGCAAATTGCCTTAAGTTTAGACATCGCGGCCGGCTCTGTAACGGAGATGGTCGGTAAATTAGTTCAGGAAGGCTTGGCTAAGCATACCCCGTATGCTGGGATTTCGTTAACAAAGAAAGGCATTCGCTACGCTGAAACGTTAGTTCGCAAGCACCGAATCTGGGAAGATTTCTTAGTTGATAAATTGGATTATGATTTGCCAGACGTGCATACGGAAGCGGAAGTGCTGGAGCATGTGACCAGTGAACGACTAGTGGATTCTTTGGAAGCCTTTTTAGGCAATCCGACGCATTGTCCGCATGGTGGCGCGATTCCCGATAAGGATGGTCATTATCAGGAAGACAGTCATGTGAGTTTAGCAGATACGCAGGATGGCACAACGGTTACGATTGAGCGATTTATTGATAATCATGATTTATTAGTTTATTTGCATGATACACCGCTCAAGATTGGACAGCAGGTCACGGTTTTAAAGCACGATCCATTTGAAGGCCCTGTTACCGTTTCCATTCAGAAAACGGGCGAGGAAATCCCAGTTAGCTATAAAGCGGCGCACAATGTCTTTGTAAAGTAAGCATGCGGCACCTATTTCCGAACAAACCTGTTAATTGTTAGTTAGTTATTCTGTTTCATTTATCATCACATAAACATTTCATGGAAATCATGGTGTTTGGCTACCCTTTTTAGAAACAATATGCTACAATTGTTCTTGTAGCTTGGTTAGGTAATTTTGGTCAGATCGTTTCAATAAACTATCCCCATTTGTACCGAATCATGATTTACATTATTTTATACGTGCAAAATGCACTAGGAGGATTTTTTATTATGGAACACGGAACAGTTAAATGGTTCAACGCTGATAAGGGTTTTGGTTTTATCACTCGCGAAAACGGTAGCGATGTATTCGTACATTTCTCAGCTATCCAAGAAGACGGCTTCAAGAGTCTTGATGAAGGCCAAGCTGTAAACTTCGACGTTGAAGAAAGCGATCGTGGCCCACAAGCAGTTAACGTTACAAAAGCATAATTAACAGCTTAAATGGCTTAAACCGGTGATGAGAATTAATTCTCATCACCGGTTTTTTGTCGTTTTGCAGCGGATGCTTAATTATCATAAATAAAGCTTTACTAACAGCCAGACATTGGCTAAAGTAAGAATTATTAGAGAATGTAATTCTGATTATTAAAGGGTGGGATGACAGTGACAACCGATGAGATGATTATTGCGACTTGCTTGAAGGCTGGTAAAATCATGGTCGAGAATGGTTCGGAGATTTCGCGAGTAGATGATACGATGATGCGGATTGCTCAGAATGCGGGGGTTGTTGCTGCCAATACCTACGTGACGATTACGGGTGTCATGATGTCGATTCAAGGACGTAATGCAACGCAGATTGCCGCGGTTAACCAGCGAACGATCGATCTTGAAAAAGTGGCACAGGTCAATCAGTTATCCCGTGAATTTGCGGCTACGACCATTGATTTACCAACTTTATATCAACGGCTTAATCAGTTAGATGCAGCTTCGCGCTCATTTCCGTTGTGGTTGCAGTTGGTCGGTGCAGCCTTAGTCAGTGGCCCCTTGATGATTATGTTTCGTCAGGAAATTGTTAATACGTGGCCAACTGTTATTATTGGAACATTAGGTTACTTGGTCTTTTATCTGCTTAACCGGTATCTTAAAATTAAATTTTTGAGCGAGTTAACGGCGGCACTTCTAATTGGGTTTGGCGCGGAATGGGTGTGTCAGATTGGGTGGGGAACCAATGTCAATGATATTATTATCGGGTCGTTGATGCCACTAGTGCCCGGAGTGCCATTAACAAACGCCGTACGAGATACTCTGGCTGGTAATTTCGTCAGTGGGCCTGCACGTGGCGTGGAAGCGATGCTGAGTGCGGCAGCACTAGGCTTTGGGATCGCCGTTGTCATTACATTATTTTAAGTACGGGCACTAGCCTGGGTATTCGGAGGGATCATGATGGGCACAATTGGACAATTAGTGCTGGCTTACATTGCGGTACTGGGGTTTGGCCTGATTATTAATATTCCACATCAAGCGTTAAACGTTGCGGGCTGGATTGGTACCCTAACGTGGGGTGGCTATTTGATTGTTCAGGCTTTTGATGGTGGGGTCGTCTTAGGAAGCTTAATTGGCTCGGTCGGTATTGGCGTCCTCAGCAGCTTAGCAGCTCGCTACAAGAAGATGCCCGCTATTATCTTCAATATTCCGAGTTTAGTTTCATTCGTGCCCGGCAGTCAGGCTTATCAGATGGTGCGTAACTTTGCGCTGGGTAATTATCGTGAGGCGGTTTCATTCACGTTGCAAGTGATTATGATTACTGGTGCGATTGCATTGGGATTCTTATTAGCTGAATTACTCAACCGGCTTATCGCATTTTGTATTCGCCAGTGGCGGTTGCACCGATTGGAGTCGTAACCTAACTGTTGGCTGATTAGTTGTGAATCGTGAACAAAGTTTGCGGACGCTAAGACTAAGCGCCATAAATAAATTCCGCCAAAAGTGGTGGGTTAGTGCGACTAATTTGCCGTGTGCCAGCGTTCTGAATAGTTACGCGCTTAGATTAGTTATTACGACTCGCATTCAATACAGAAAAAGGCGCCAACTGAACTGCTCTACTAAGCAGTTCAGTTGGCGCCTTTTTAATTAGTTAGCTGAGACATCGCAACAAGTAGTCACGACTCTTATCATCAAATCAGATGGTTAGTTTTGGTTAGCAAATTTTTCGCCGGTTGTCGCAGCCTTTAAATTAAGGGACTTACGTAAGACGTTCGTGACCCGTTGCTTTTCAGATTGCGAAACAACTTCGAAAGACTGACCATCAATCATCTTACCAGTACCCTGGGCGTGATCAGAGACGATATTCTTGGTTGCACTACGGTAATTAGTGACGATACTAGTTAAATTACCGAATGTTAAGTCAGTCCGTGTTTGTTTAGCAAGTGAATTTAAGAAATCTTGTTTAAGCAAGTTGGAAGCACTGGCGCTTTCTCCGATAATGGCGGTAATTAATTGCCGTTGCCGCTGTTGCCGACCATAGTCGCCGAGTGGATCATCATAACGCATCCGGGAGTAAGCCAAGGCTTTGGCACCATTCATATGTTCTTTTTGGCCCTTAGTAAAGGTGTAGCCTTCGTAGGTAAATGTCCGAATTGGAGTAATGTCAACGCCACCGATTTCATCCACAACTTTTTTCATGCCACCCATGTTGATCAGGGCGTAATAGTCGATTGGAACGTTCAACCATTTTTGAACGGTCTTGATGGTCGTTCCGGCACTACCATAAGCGTAGGCAGCGTTTAACTTAGTCGGGAAGTCCTGTTCGAAGCCGGAGACAGCTACTTCAGAATCACGTGGTAAACTCATCAGGGTCGTTGTCTTAGTCTTGGGGTTGATCGTTGCTAAGATGATCGTATCGGTCCGGCCTTTATAGTTCCGCCCGAGGGCCCCGGTATCAGTTCCGAGTAATAGGATCGAGACGGGTTTCTTACCATTCAATACGGCGCTCGTATTCCGACTCTTTTTAATACCACTACTCTTGAAGACGGTGTCGGCCGCATTCTTGGCGTTAAAATAAGTTCGCGCGGCAAAGGCCCCGGTCCCAACTAATAACACGGCAATAATGATTAAAACGGTATTGCGAACGGGGTGCTTCTTCTTGGGCCCGTTGCCGTTCCCCTGTGAATTGTTTCCTTGTGATTTCTCACGATGCATTTCTGAGCGACTTGGCATGTCTTCCATGAACTCTTCCTCCAATGGTAATAGTTATTCATAGTTTAGCATTTTTTCGGGTCAGCGGGAACTGAATCCACGTAAGATTTAGCTTGATTACCGATGACTGTCAGATAAATCATAACCTTTTTGTTAATAAAACGTGATTAAAATGGGAATTCTTTGTTTTTTTTTAAGGTTCCCTGAGAGATATTAATGATTCGTTCAGTCGATTAATAGACTATGGTATAATTTTGTTAATTTTAATATTAAATGGGGGTTCTTGTTTTGATGATCGATAAGTCGCGTAGTCGGCCGATCAAGTTTGTCATTGGGGTAATTTTATTTGCCTACTTAAGCTATTTTATTAGTGACGGCGCGGTTGGTATTGATTTACTAGATGTGGCCTTAACGTCGCTGGTCCAAATTAGTAATAGCGGTATTTGGACGGTATTTTATAAGGTGATTGCTTGGTTGGCGTCACCCGGAATGGACATTTTGTGGATCGTCATCCTGGCGTTTCTAATGTACGGATTTAAATATAAGATTCAAGCGTTCTGGACGCTAGCATATATGGTTGGTGCAATGGCGTTAGGCTTTATTGTCAAGCACATCATCGGCCGAGCGCGACCAATTGGTCATTTAGCGCAGGATACCGGATATAGTTATCCCAGTGGTCACGTTTTAGGAACCTTTGTGTTGGTCAGCGTGATTATCATGTTGATTGTTCCTGAGTTGCCAAGTTATCGAATGGCAATGATCGTCAAGTGGGTGAGTGTCGTATGGTTAGTATTGGTCATTTTCTCACGTATTTACTTGAATGCACATTATCCAACTGATACGATTGGGGCCGTGTTGTTGGCATGGTCTTGGAGTCAAATCATGCAATGGTTCTACGTTTTCTGGGCACCAGGATTATTGAAATGGCCGTTGTTTTATCGCTCATATTTATAAAGACAATTAACAAACTTAAACTAATCTATTATTTAGCAGGCAACCGTGTCACTAAATAATAGACTCAAAATAAAAAATTGTTTGCTTTAATCGACACTACTCGGCTGATTGCGAGAAATTGATCGAAGCAAACGATTTTTTGTTTACAGCTATAAAATATTAACTAGCAACGACTGGTAATGAACTAACGATTATCAGCTAGCCATTCAAGTGCTAACGTTAACCAGTGGGCGACGTGCGGCTGATTGGCGTCTGGTTTCCATGCTGTTTGTGCATTCGCAAGGGCTAGTCCGTGTGGGCCATGTTTAAAGACGTGTAGTTCATAAGGAATCTTAGCAGTTGCTAACGCAGTCGCGTAGGCAAGCGTATTGGTTGCTGGAACAATTGGGTCGTCAGCCGTTGTCCAGATAAAAGTCGGCTGATTATCTGAATTGACGTGTTGGTCAGCGGCCAGTTCGTTCGGCGTTGGTGTCCAGGTAGCCAAGGTCGCGTCATCCTTGGGGAAACCTAGCAATGGACTGATGACTGGATAGCCGAGTACCACGTTATTCGGCTTTAACATGGCGGGCGTTACGTTTAATTCAGTTGCCACGCGGGTCGCCCAGTAATCGTTATACAGTGCCACAATGTGACCACCCACGCTAAAACCAGCAGGCGTGATCTGTTGCGGATCAATATGCCATTCGGCCGCGTGTTGACGAAGCAAGTTGACTGCTCGTCCTAAATCTAATACGGGTGCTAATCCGAGTGGTTGTTGATCAGTGAGTAGCGTATATTCCAAGTAAAAGGCCTGGTAACCGTGCCCAGCGAAAGCCATGGCGAGACTCTCTGCTTGCGCCACTGGAATATGCGTGTATGAGCCGCCCGGAACGATAATAATGGCGGGTAAGTTCGTTTGGTGTGCGTTCGTATCCGGTTGATGCAAATAACCGGTCAATTGCGCGCACGTCGCTGTTAATTTTTGCTTAATAACTTGCATGCAATCACCTCAATTTGATATGGTTAACATAACTATTATAACGCAAGTCAGGTGGAACAGATATGGGCATGGTTACGGTTACAACTCGGAATGAGCAACTCGAGTTACGGCCATTTACGTTGGCAGATACAGAGGATTATTATGACTTAGTTCGTGATCCGTCAATTGCGGCATCGGCGGGCTTTACGCCAGCGCACAGCTTAGTGGAAGCCGAATTCTTATTGAAACAGCAAGCGAAGTTACCACAGATTTTTGCGATTGAACTAACAGCGATCCACCGCGTGATTGGCAGTGTGGGGTTGTATGAGCGCATGACGAATACGGGCGAACCAGCAACTTTAGAGATGGATCTCGGGTATATGTTGAACGCTCGATATTGGGGGCGGGGCATTATGACGGCAGCAGTTGCACGTATTTTACGATACGGGTTTGAAACGCTTCATTTGCGGCGGATCACAGCCAGTTGTCTAGCTAATAATCCGGCGTCTAAGCGAATCTTAGAGCATGCTAATTTTCGACAGTATGATGCTGTTCGCCATCCAGATTACGCCCCGTTTGGCGCTGGTCAGACGGAGTTATTCTTTGATTGTGTGGAATTAAACCTTTAGGAGGTGAGTTAATGCAACTCGCAAAATCGTTTGAACAGGCCGCCTGCGTGTTGGTATTGTTGGCTACACAGCAACCGGAGATTCCGTTGACTGCGGATGTCTTGCACGAGCGAATTGGTGGTTCCGCTTCGTATATTCGTAAGATTATTCGTAAATTAGTAGTGGCAGGACTGGTCACGTCCACCAGTGGAAATAACGGGGGTGTCCACTTGGCACGCTCACCTGAGGACATTTCAATTACAGATGTGGTCGCGGCCATCGAGGGGACGTTGCAGACCTTTCCGAATTATGGTTATTTTGACCGAGTATTTAAGGACGTTGAACCGGTCGCTCATGAAGGGACGAAAGTGGTCAACGGGATTTTTTCGCGAGCGGATCAATTATGGTTAGATTTTTTAGACCAGCAAAAACTGGCGACGTTGATCAAGGAATTATTAGTTGTTACTCAAATCCCAGTGTTGGATTGGACGAATTACTCAGATGATAAAATGGCCCAATTAAATGCGTTGCTTAGTCGGATGCGGGCACATAAGTGAGACGTCGTACAAACTCGATAAAAATTGGGAGCGGTTTCGCTTGGTAAACCAATATTGACGCGCTTTTGCCAATCGGGGATCATTTTCAAAATGATACACTTTATTTCACAAGGCTGAAAATGCTGTTATTAAAGCGTTTTTTATGGTATTCTAACAATGAATTTCACAAGATAGAGGGGAACAACATGCCAGATAAGAAATATTACGGGGCCGATGCGATCGTCGACAGCCTTGTAAACCACGACGTTAAGTACGTATTCGGGATTCCAGGCGCTAAGATCGATCGGGTCTTTGAGCGCTTGGAGCACCCAGTCAACCCGAAAAGTCCGCGGTTGATCGTGACGCGGCATGAACAGAATGCCGCGTTTATCGCTGCCGGAATCGGTCGGATTACTGGGAAACCTGGTGTAGTGATGACAACATCTGGCCCCGGTGCCAGCAATTTAGCCACGGGGCTCGTAACGGCAACTGCTGAAGGTGACCCAGTCTTGGCAATTTCTGGTCAAGTTCAGCGTGCTGACTTGTTACGGTTGACCCACCAAAGTATGAATAACGCGGCACTATTTAAGCCGATTACAAAGTACAGTGCGGAAGTTCAAGAACCGGAAAATATTTCGGAAGTGCTCGCAAACGCCTACCAAGAAGCCACAGCTGCTAAGCAGGGTGCCAGCTTTGTTAGTGTGCCACAAGATGTCACTGATTCGATTGTGCGCACACCTGTTATTACACCAATCCAAGCACCTAAGTTAGGGCCTGCTAGCCCGGTCGAAGCCACGTTATTAGCACAAAAAATCAAAGCAGCTAAGTTGCCGGTCTTGCTAGTTGGGATGCGGGCTTCTTCACCAGAAGTGACGAAAGCAATTCGGAACTTGGTGGCTGCTGCTAATCTACCAGTTGTCGAGACTTTCCAAGCGGCCGGCGTGATTTCACGTGATTTGGAAGCCAACCATTTCTTCGGTCGGGTCGGGTTATTCCGTAACCAACCGGGGGACATGTTACTAAAGAAGTCCGACTTAGTGATTGCGGTCGGTTATGACCCGATTGAATATGAACCCCGCAACTGGAATGCGGAAGGCAAATCCCGTATCGTGGTTATCGATGCAATGCGCGCTGAAATTGATCATAATTTTCAACCGGAAACCGAATTGATCGGTGATATTGCCCAGACGTTAGACTTTTTGTTGCCGTACATGAAGGGCTATGATATTAGCGATAGTGCGCGAGCTTACTTGGGTGAATTACAAGAACGGCTTCAGACGCGTGATTTCGTACCTAATATTGATAAGCAGTCCAAGTTAAATCATCCGCTGTCAGTAATTGCAGCCTTACAACAACGGGTCAGTGATGACATGACAGTGACGGTCGATGTCGGCAGTCATTATATCTGGATGGCGCGTCACTTTCGGAGCTATGAACCACGGCACTTGTTGTTCAGTAATGGGATGCAAACGCTAGGGGTGGCCTTACCTTGGGCAATCGCAGCGGCTTTGGTTCGTCCAGATACGCAAATCGTATCTGTCTCTGGTGATGGTGGTTTCCTATTTTCCGCCCAAGAGCTGGAAACGGCTGTTCGACTGAAGCAAAATATCGTTCATTTGATCTGGAATGATGGCACCTACGATATGGTTAAATTCCAAGAAGAAATGAAGTATGGCGAGGATGCAGCGGTCCACTTTGGCCCAGTTGATTTTGTGAAGTATGCTGAAAGCTTTGGTGCGACTGGCTTGCGGGTAAACCAACCTGCTGATTTGGAAAAAGTGCTTGATCAGGCCTTTGCCACGGATGGTCCAGTTGTGGTGGATATTCCAATTGATTATTCTGATAACAAGGCGTTAGGTAAGACAATGTTACCAGACCAGTTTTATTAAAATTAACATTAGTGACCGGTTGTCAAAAGATGGTCGGTCAGATATAATGGTTGAGTATATCGAAAGAAGAGGATGCGGTTAACAATAGTAGCCGGCTGGAAGTGGGTCACCACTTATGAAGGTCAGTGAACGGGGCAACCGCCGAAATCGATGGATCAGTGACCGATTCATCCGTTGGGCCTTGGTTGAATAAATCAAGGACTGTCGCAGCTAGAATAGTTGCGGGGCGCTATCGACGATGAAATCAGCAATTATGTCAATCAATCTGATTAAAGTCTTTTTGCGCACGTTATCGTGAGGCAAAGAGGCTTTTTATTTTGATTGTGCTAACCTGAATCGGTGTGAACACTTTTAGATATAAATCGATTTTTGGAGGTTCTGCAATGGCAGAAAAACAACATCAGGAAGTGCATCGTTCCTTACAGACGCGGCATTTATCCATGATTGCATTAGGTGGTAGTATCGGGACCGGGCTGTTTGTCGCGTCCGGTTCGGCAATTTCAACGGCTGGGCCAGGGGGAGCATTACTGGCCTACGTTGGTATTGGAGTGATGGTTTACTTTTTAATGACTAGTCTGGGCGAAATGGCAACTTATTTGCCCGTTTCAGGTTCGTTTTCCACGTATGCCACGAAGTTTGTTGACCCGGCACTTGGGTTTGCGATGGGCTGGAATTACTGGTTCAACTGGGCAATCACTTTAGCGGTCGATATTAGTACGGCGGCGATTGTCATGCAGTTCTGGTTGCCATCCGTGCCGGGGTGGGTTTTTAGTCTGATTGCGCTCGTTTTGATTTTTACGATCAACGCGCTGTCAGTCCGGTCGTTTGGAGAAACTGAGTACTGGCTTTCGCTAATTAAAGTGGTGACCGTGCTCGTATTCTTGGTTATCGGTGTCTTGACGATCGTGGGAATCATGGGCGGTCATGCCACTGGCCTCAGTAACTTTACTTATAAAAAGGCACCATTTGTCGGTGGAATTCCAACGATTTTGAGTGTCTTCGTGGTCGCTGGTTTTTCGTTTCAAGGAACCGAATTAATTGGGATCACGGCCGGGGAGTCAGCAACACCGGAGAAAAGTATTCCGGCGGCTATTAAACAAGTTTTCTGGCGTATTTTGTTATTTTACATTTTAGCCATTTTCGTGATTGCGGCGATTATTCCTTATACGTCGAAAGATCTTCTAGGGTCATCAGCGAGCGATATTGCCATCAGTCCGTTCACGTTAGTCTTTAAACGGGCTGGGTTGGCGGCTGCGGCCAGTGTGATGAACGCAGTGATCTTGACGTCCGTATTGTCAGCTGCTAATTCGGGGATGTACGCCTCGACACGGATGTTATATTCTTTGTCATTACAGGGTTATGCCCCCAAGACATTTGGTCGGGTCAATCGTCGTGGGATTCCAATCATGGCATTATTAGGAACGACGGTGATTGGATTACTCACGTTCTTGTCGAGTCTATTCGGTGAACGGATTTATATTTTCCTCGTTTCGGCCAGTGGGTTAACGGGTTTTATCGCTTGGCTAGGAATCGCTATTTCGCATCTGCGTTTCCGTCGCGCGTTTGTTAAGCAGGGGCATCAATTGAGTGAATTGCGGTACCATGCCAAGTGGTTCCCATTTGGCCCGTGGTTCGCCTTTATCTTGTGTGTCGTGGTCATTATTGGTCAAGACTTACATTCATTTGCAACGCTTGATTGGCAGGCTATTGGGGTGACCTATATGAGCATCCCGTTATTCATCATCTTGTATGTCTATTATAAGATTCGCTATCATACTAAGATGATTCCGCTAGACAAGGTTGATTTGACACGCAAACGACACCATCAAGATTAAGCACGCACTTTGATAGTTTGATTAAATGCGGTTGACACTGGGTCAATCGCATTTTTTGACGGCGAGAGTTGGACCTGTCAACTCAAGGCGCGGTCGTATTTTTAGGTGTCCTGATTTATGCTGATAACACTGCTCGCAACAGATGGTCACGGCGGGTCGTTATGAGTGGGGGCTTGCACGATTGTAATGATAGCAAGCGGCAAATTGAGGGTGCGCTAATCTGATATCTATGGTAATTTGATAGAATGAGAATATGGAATCATTAAAAATTCGCAAACTTATCCTTAGGAATAGGCTAGTCGGCTATGACTATGCTAAGCTGAAATGAGAAAGGCAGCGAGAGAGATGTTAAAGAGAAATTTGTTAAGAGGTCTAGCATTAGTGTCATTAGCAGGTGTCCTGGCTGGCTGTGGTGCTAGCCAGTCGACGTCTAAAGCGACTAGTAGTTCTACGAGTGCTAAGTCGACGAAGACGCAGACCAAGCGGCAACGACTGATTAGTGCCTTACCGAAAGACGTTAAATCGACCGATAGCGACTTAGTGGTCGTCAATAAGTGGCATAAGCGCGCTGAGATGACATTTAATAAGTCGAGCGTGGATGGTATTGAAGTCCGTAGTTCTATCGTCAAACCATTGGAAGCCTTTCTAGCGGGGGCAAAAAAAGCCGGCTATCCAGCAACAATCGTGTCTGGGTATCGTTCAGTCGCTTATCAAAAAGAGGTTTGGGATCAGTCGATTCAAACCTATGAGAATCAAGGAAAATCAGCCAAGGAAGCCTTAAAGCTGACTAAAGAATATGTCGCAGTTCCTAGTGGTAGTGAGCATGAAACTGGTCTCGCAGCAGATATCATGAACACGCACTGGTACAGCACTCATGGTAATCAATTATTGTCATCATCCGACAAGAACAAGGGTCAGCAGTGGTTGATTAATCACGCGGCGGACTATGGATTTGTGTTGCGCTTTACTAAAGATGGTAAGCAGTCGACCGGGATTGACTATGAATCTTGGCATTTCCGTTACGTTGGTAAGGCGAGTGCGGAATTCATGACTAAGCACAATTTGACTCTCGAACAGTACGTCAGTTTGCTGCAAGCTCGAGAAAAGGCGGCCAAGTAATAAGCTAGCCGTATTATTGATGGCCCCAATTAATACCATTTATGGCGTACGTTAGGAATTAGCTAGCGTGCGCTTTTAAATTGTCTTCGGTTTAGCAATGTGGGTTCGTCTCAACTGAGTATTATTTGGTCACGACAGATTATGCTGGTCAGAGGCCGCACTCAAAGCTGAAGTGCCACCAGCGCCGGCTTGGGTAGTAACCCAGTGTGTGTTAGTGAGTTGCTTGGATCGCTGACTAGTGCGTCGCAGTTGTGGCTGGTGCGAAGTTTTTCACTGAATTGACTCACCAGATATTGCATTTTAAGACGTGGGTGCGTACAATATGTAGTGTTGCTTTTAGAGATAATCAAAATTTTGACGTGATTAAAAGGAGAGACGCCCCATGCTTGTAATGTCAGGAACAATCGGTGCCGGCAAGACGAGTTTAACGCAGTTAGTGGCTAACCACTTTGGTTCTAAAGCGTTTTACGAGTCAGTTGATGATAATCCCATTTTGCCGTTATTTTATAAGGATCCTAAGAAGTACGCCTTCTTATTACAAATCTATTTTTTAAATAAACGGTTAGACAGTATTAAATCAGCTTTTGCTAACGATCTGGACGTCTTAGACCGGTCGATTTTTGAAGATTCATTATTATTTCATTTGAATGGTGATCTTGGCCGGGCGACGAATACCGAAGTTGACATTTATGATTCATTATTAGATAACATGATGCAGGAATTGCCAGAAGCGTCTCATCAAAAGAGTCCTGATTTACTTATTCATATCAATATTTCTTTTGATACGATGCTCAAACGAATCCAAAAGCGGGGCCGTTCTTACGAACAAATTGATCAAGATCCTGATTTATATAAATATTATCAGACTTTGAATGAACGCTATGACGACTGGTACGCTAATTATGATCATAGCCCGAAGATGCAGATCGACGGGGATCAGCTGGACTTTGTCGCCGATGCGGATGCGCGTAAGGAAGTCATTCGGTTGATCGACGAAAAAGTGGCTAGTTTAGGCTAGTTGCCTTTTTAGAATCAATGTTTTATAGTAGACAGTGAATATTAAACACGGCGCGTTTTTAAGTAGACGTTCAGAGAATCGGTGGGTGGTGTGAATCGGTAGTCGAAACTCCGGCGCGACAATGTGGGCAGGTAATACTGCACGGCACGGCCGTTATCCGTTTAAGGGTGGGATTAATCATGATCCTGAACTTGGGTGGTACCGCGAATCGCAGTCTCTTCGTCCCAATTGGGAGGAGAGACTGTTTTTATTTACGATTAAAAGTGAAAAGGAGACGTCGTTATGTTAGATGTTAAAATGATTCGTCAAAATCCAGATTTTGTAAAAGAACAGCTTGGTCATCGGGGCGTTGCTGCGAGTGACATCGATGATTTATTGGCCGCTGATGAAAAGCGTCGTGAATTGATCGCCAAGAGCGAACAATTGAAGTCGACGCGTAACCAAGTTTCAGGCGAAATTTCACAGAAGAAGCGGAACAAGGAAGACGCTAGTGCCGAAATTGCAGAAATGCAAAAGGTTAGCGCCGATGTGAAGACGTTGGATGAAGAACGGCGGACAGTCGATGCCCAAGTTCAGGATATGGCTGCACATTTACCAAACATGCCCCATCCCGACGTACCAGTTAGCTTGAAAGAAGAAGATGCCGTTGAATTACGTCGAATCGGGACACCACGGCATTTTGACTTTACGCCGAAAGCACATTGGGATATCGGTGAAGATTTAGGCATCTTAGACTTTGAGCGCGGTGCTAAGGTTTCTGGTAGTCGTTTCTTATACTACGTGGGCGATGGTGCTAAACTGGAACGCGCCGTTTACAACTTTTTCTTAGACCAGCACGAAGCTGAAGGGTATACGGAAGTTTTGCCGCCATACATGGTCACTGATGAATCTATGTACGGTACCGGCCAATTTCCTAAGTTCAAGGAAGACGCTTTCCGGATTACGACGCAAGATTTGACGTTGATTCCAACGGCCGAGGTGCCATTAGTCAACTATTATCGTGATGAAGTTATTCCCGCTGAAAAATTACCAGTTTACTTTACGGCCTTATCACCAGCCTTCCGTGAAGAAGCTGGTAGTGCTGGTCGTGATACGAAAGGCTTGATTCGCTTACACCAATTCAATAAGGTTGAAATGGTTAAGTTCACGAAACCAGAAGATTCATGGGATGAATTAGAGAAGTTGACCAACAATGCCGAATCATTGCTAAAGAAACTTGGGTTACCATATCACGTTATTACGTTAACGACTGGTGACATGAGCTTCACAGCTGCCATGACACATGACTTGGAAGTTTGGTTCCCAGAACAAGACAAGTACCGGGAAATCTCGAGTTGTTCAAATTGTACTGATTTCCAAGCTCGGCGGGCGCACATTCAATATCGCGATGACGATGGCAAATTGCAATTCGTTCATACTTTGAACGGGAGTGGCTTAGCTGTCGGTCGGACCGTTGCGGCCATTTTGGAAAACTATCAAAATGAAGATGGGACGGTTACGATTCCGGATGTATTAGTTCCATATATGCACGGTAAGACGAAGATTGAAAAACAAGGTTAATTGAGATGAAGTTA